>NZ_VXCV01000001.1:0-1060859 GCF_052850635.1 Pseudomonas sp. 1176_21 | reverse complement strand
TTACCTGTATGAGCCGGGCAGCTTTGTGCCGGTGGCCCAAGCCCTGCGCAGGGGGCCGGTGCGGCTGCACAAGCAGCCGGACTGGAGCCAGCGCAGTTACGACTTCGACCAGGACCCGTTGTGGCACACGCACATGCAGCCGCAGGCGTTTGATGCGATTGCGTGGTACCAGTGCGATCACCTCGGCACGCCGATGGAGCTGACCGACCACAAGGGTGAGGTGGCGTGGGCGGGGCAGTACAAGGTGTGGGGGGAGGTGCATGAGGAGCGGTCGGGCTGGGCAAAGCAGGTAGGGCTGAGTAACCCGCTACGGTTTCAGGGCCAGTATCACGACCGGGAGACTGGGCTGCATTACAACCGGTATCGGTACTATGATCCTGGGATTGGACGGTTTGTTAGCAAGGACCCGATTAGTTATTCGGGTGGGTTGAACCTGTACCAATACGCACTAAATCCGACGGATTGCGTTGATCCATTGGGTTTGGCGGGGCGAAAAGTAGCTAAACCTCGTATTGATCCTGGCAATCGAAAAGAAGGCTGGCAACATATTGATGAGCGGCATGTGAGTGGCACCCATCCAGGGGGCCATGGCGACCTGTTTCCTGAGGGGACAACGCAAGAACAAATTCAGACGGCATGTGAGTGTCTTGTGAAAAAGGGTAATAGAGTTTCTGATCCTAGTAGCAGAATGCAAATCTATGAGAAGCGCATAAAAATAAATGGTCGCACCGACCGGGTTCGAGGTGTATTCGACTCTCATGATGGAAATAGGACAATTACGGTTTTCCCTGTTAGAGGAGGCTAATAGTTATGGAGTTCTACATTTCGAGATCCGAAGAGGGCGGTGAGCCAGAAGGATTTGACTTGGGGGATATGAGGCTTTCCTCTGGCGATCAAGGTATAGACTCCAAGGATGATTCAAGACTTCGGATGATGATATATTTGTCAATTACCTCCTTAATTGATGGCTTGGTGAAATTGAAAAGCACAAAATCTTTTGAATTTATCGGAGTTGATTCATCTTTTGCGTTATTATTTAAGATTAAAGGAGAAAGGCTTTCTATTTTTTATCAGGGTCGTTTTTTTGCCGAAGCTAGTTATCGTGTTTTTTTAGGGGTTATTGATCGTGAAGTCGATAGGTTCCTTGCTGAAGAAGGAATTTCTATTGTCGATCCGGTTTTTGGGGACGTGGAGGCTTCTAGGAAAAAAATCAAATCCTCAATCAACACTAAATAGAACGTGTGGCAGTTTCCGTTGGTTACGACGGTGAGACCAGGCTGCATTACAACCGGTATCGGTACTATGATCCGTGGTAGGGCGATTTAGTGGGCAGAGCCCGATTAGTTGTTCGCGTGGATTGAATATGCAATGCCGCGCCCCGGTGTTTTACATTAAAAATACATATGCTGAGATTCAAATAGATGAAGTTACACGGGTTGTACGCAAAGATAATAAAAAAAGAAGCCTACAATGATCTGCGTTGCCTGGCAGGCGCGTTCGACGAATTTGAAGAATACCCCATCATTTCACGGGACAGCAGATTAAAAAAATTACAAAGGAAACTTGAGAAAAAAGACATCTCGGATTTTCTGTTGGGGCTTGCTGTTTTCGTATTGAATACCGTACGTGCACTCGCCCGCAGCAATCAAAGGCAGTTAGAGCTGACTGCCATCACCTTCACACGCTTCGATGCCAGCGGTGGCTCCACGTTGGTGCCCCAACTCTTCATATACCCAAGTACCGCAGCCAGCGCACTTCGCCAAACGCTTATCAAGAATCAACCTGAAACGGACTCAATGGAAATGACCACGGTCAAGCAGCTGTTCACGACCTGCGGCTTCGTTGAGAGCTTCGTTTTTCTAGAGAGCAGGTTCTTTGACCACGCCTGCAACGAGGAACTTGTACGTATTTATGCCATCCCTCGACAGACGATGTAGCGCGCCTGGAGGGTAGGGGGTTCGATGCGCTTGCTGGCACTCCGCTGACACCTTGCCATCGAGCGCAAAGCCGCTAGAAGCCCCGCTTCTGGGTTGGTCAATTCGCTATATATTTTTGTGTACAGCGTTGTAACGTCCTGTGAACAACGCTAGCATTCCTGCCGTTTGGCCCTGCGCCATCCCGCTTTCCCCCCTAAAGCAACCACCGGCTGATCACCTCCTGGGGAGGTCGTGACCAGAAAAACCGTCGGTCGCTATATAAAATAATACACAACGTCGCCCGGGCGCCGCCTACGTCAAGGCCGACACAGGAGCAGCAATGAAGCCGCTAACACCGCACGCTCTGCTGGTTGCCGTCGCAGCCCTGGGCGGTGAATCCGCCCTCGCGGAGCAGAAAAACACCTTCACCCTCGGCGAAATTCAGATCTCCGCGCCCCAGGACGAAACCCTGTCCACCGGCGGCTCGGTCATCGACCTGAAGGACATCCGCCTGCACGACCGCGAAACCGTCGCCAGCGCGCTCACCCTGGCCCCCGGCGTCAACCTGGGCTATATCGGCGGTCGCGCCGAGCAGGTGGTGTTCGTGCGCGGCTTCGATCGTCTGCAGGTGCCGGTGTATATCGACGGCATCCCCACCTACGTGCCCTACGACGGCAACATCGACCTGGGCCGCTTCACCACCTACGACCTGTCGCGCATTCAGGTGGACAAGGGCTTTGCCTCGCTGCTGTACGGCCCCAACACCCTGGGCGGGGCGATCAACCTGGTTACCCGGCGCCCGGTGCAGGAATTCGAAGGCGAAGTGGGCGGGGGGCTTGAGCTGACCGATCACGGCAACGTGAACGCCTACCGCACCTACGCCAACGTGGGTTCCAACCAGGGCGCGTGGTGGATGCAGGGCGGGGTGTCGTATGTGGATTACGACTACACCCTGCTGCCCGACGACTTCAAACCCACCAACAACCAGCAAGGCACCGGCCGGCGCGAGAACAGCGACCACCGCGACACCAAGTTCAGCTTCAAGCTGGGCTTCACCCCCAACGAAACCGATGAATACGTGCTCGGCTACGTTCAGCAGGAGGGCAGCAAGGGCCAGCCCACCTATGCCGGCAAGCTGCCGCCGACCGGCCAGCGCGCACGCTGGTGGGAGTGGCCGCGCTCGGACAACACCAGTGTGTTCATCGCCACCAAAACCGGCTTTGGCGAGCACTTTCTGAAAACCCGCGTGTACCACGACACCTTCAAGAACTCGCTGGAAAGCTTCGCCTACCGCAACGGCGTGGTGGGTAACCTGCAGAAGGGCTTCCCGAGCAAGTACGACGACGAGAGCACCGGCTTCTCGGTGGAAGCCGACCTGGCCCTGACCGAAAACAACCGCCTGGGCATCGCCTACCACTTCAAGGATGACGTGCACCGCTCCCGCGATGGCGACAGCCCGCAAACCCACTTTCGCGACCAGACCCAGTCGATTGCCCTGGAAGACACCCTGCGCCTGAACGAGATTTTCAGCGTGGTGGGCGGCGTTTCCTACAACTACCGCAAGAGCCTGGATGCCGAAAACTACGGCACCACCGCCAGCTCGCCCAAGCAGGCCGTGCTGTACGACGAACCCACCGGCAGCAACGACGCGGTCAACGCGCAGCTCGGCCTGTTCGCCAACACCAACCCGCTGCTGGGCACCGATGACAACGGCCAACTGCGCCTCACCGTGGCGCGCAAAAGCCGCTTTGCGACCATCAAGGACCGCTACTCGACTCGCTTCGGTACGGTCATCCCCAGCCCGGACCTGAAGTCCGAACGCGCCACGCACTACGAGTTCGGCTACAGCGGCCAGGTTGCCCCGCAATGGCAGCTGGACGCGGCGCTGTTCGTGGCAAATATCGAAGACTCCATCCAGAAGGTCACCGTGCCCGCGCAGGACAACTGCGCCGCGCCCTGCGGCCAGTTCCAGAACATCGCCAAGGCGCGCAACCAGGGGGTGGAGCTGGGCATCAACGGCGACCTGGGCGAGTGGGAGCTGGCAGCCAACTACACCTTCCTCGACCGCGAGAACCGCAGCGACCGCGACCTGCACCCCACCGACACCCCGCGCCACAGCCTGTTCGGCTCGGCCTCGTGGAACCTCGACGCCTGGAAGCACACCGCCAGCGTGGAGGCGGCCTCGCGTCGCTACAACACCTCCGACGCCACCCAGATGGCACCGGGCTACGCGGTGTACAACCTCAAGACCGGCTACCGCTTCAGCAACGACGTGCTGATCGAGGGCGGCGTGCGCAACCTGTTCGACCGCCTGTACGAGTACAGCGAGGGCTACCCGGAAATGGGCCGCCAATACTTCGTGCAATTCAATGCGCCGCTGTAACCGCTGGCTGGCGGGCCTGCTGCTGGCGTTCAGCGGCCTGCTGAGCGCGGCCCCGCAAAGCGTGGTGGTGATGACCAGCTACCCCGAGGAGGTGATGACGCGGGTGGAGGATGGCTTTGCCCAGGCCCACCCGGAGTATCGCCTGCAGGTCCTCTGGCGCCAGGGCTTCGATGCCTTGCCCTACCTGCTGCAAGCCAGACAGGGCGGGGTGGATGTGTACTGGGCGCCGTCGCCGGGCAACTTCACCCGGCTGGCGAAGGCGGGCAGTTGGCAGCCGCTGGGTATCAGCCTGGAGGGCCTGCCGGCGCAGATCGGCGGCCTGGCGTTGCGTGATCAAAAAAACCTGTACCAGGCGACCGAGCTGTCAGGTTACGGCTTTGCCATCAACGCCGCGTCGCTCGCCGAGCTGGGCGTGCCCACGCCCAAGGACTGGCCCGACCTGCTCGACGCCCGGTTGCGCGGGCGGGTGGCGCTGCCCGACCCGGGCCGGGTCGGGTTTGCCCCGGTGCTGCTGGATATCGTGCTGCGCGCCTATGGCTGGGAGCGCGGCTGGGCCCTGTGGAGCGAGCTGGCCGGGCAGGCGCGGCTGGTCACGCGCGGCGGTACGCTGGTGAGTGACGAAGTCACCAGCGGGCGGGCAGCGGTTGGCTTGTCGATCGACTTCTTCGTCGCCTCGGCCAAGGCCAACGGCGAGCCGGTGGACTTCGTGTACCCGGCCCACAGTGGGCTCAACCCGGCATTCATCGCCATTACCGCAAGCACTCAGGCGCCGGCCGGTGCCCGGGCGTTCGCACGGTACGTGTTGTCCGACGCCGGGCAGGCGCTGCTGGCCGATGCCGACATTCGCAAGCTGCCGGTGCGCCCGAGCGTGTATGCGCAGCTGCCCGCGCAGTACCACGACCCGTTCGTTGCCGCAGGGCACGGCGCCTATGACTACGGCAACGGCAGCTCGCGCGAACGCCTGGCGCTGATCAGTTCGCTGTTCACCCAATGGCTGGGCCTGCCCCACGAGGCGTTGAACGAACTCTGGACGCGGCTGCACGCGGCCGAAGCGGCGGGGCATGACGTAGCCGCCATACGTCAGCTGTTGACCGCGCCGCCACTGACTGCCGGGCAAGCCGAGGCCAAGCCGTTGCTGGGCCTGTTCGCGGCACGTCAGGACAAGGGCATGGCCCACGAGCCGGCAACCGACCAGGATGCACTGGGCCGCACCGAGATCACCTGGCAGTTCCAGGCCGCGCTGCAGCGGGCAGAGGCGGCGCGGTTGCTGGAGGGGCTGGGGCAGTGACCGTTGTGCGCATCGCCGGGCTGTCGATCGGTTTGCTGGTAAGCGCGCTCGCCAGCGCCGATGTCACCCACACCGCGGTCAACCGTGAAGCCTATGCCCAGCCCTTCGCCGGGCTGGACGAAGGCCAGTTGGAGCGCTTCTTTCGCGGGCGCAGCCTGTTCCGGCAGGCGTGGGTGGTCGCGCCGTCTCGCGACGAAGCGGTGGATGGGCTCGGGCCGTTGTACAACCGGGTGTCGTGTATCGCCTGCCACCCCAAGAACGGTCGTGGTCAGGCGCCGCAGCAGGGGGAGGCGATGCGCAGCCTGTTGCTGCGCCTGTCCGTGCCGGGCCGCGATGCCCGCGGCGGGCCGAAGCCTCATCCTGTGTATGGCGACCAGCTCAACGACCAAGGTGTGCCCGGCGTGCCGGGGGAAGGGCGGGCCCATGTGTACTGGGAGGAACACGCGGTGCCGCTGGGCGATGGCGAAACCGTGATGCTGCGCACGCCGCGTGTCGAACTGCGCGAGCTGGCCTATGGGCCACTGGACGGGGTGTTGACCTCGGCGCGGGTGGGCTCGCCGGTATTCGGCCTCGGTTTGCTGGAGGCCATCGAGGCCAGCGCGCTGCAGGCCATGGCGGCTGAAGCCAAGCCCGACGGCGTGACCGGGCGCGTCAATCAGGTGTGGAGTGTGGAGCGACAGCGTGCCGAGGCGGGCCGCTTTGGCCTCAAGGCCAACCAGCCCGACCTGCGCCAACAGATCGCCCACGCCATGCTGGGCGACCTGGGCATCACCTCCACGCTGGCTCCTGAGCAGAACTGCACCCCTGCCCAACAGGCCTGCGCGCAGGCGCCCCACGGCGGCGAGCCGGAGCTGGGCGCGATGCAGCTTGGTGACCTGCATTTCTACCTCGCCCACCTGGCCGTGCCTGCGCGCCGGCAGCAGGCCGAGCCTGCTGTTGTGCAGGGTAAAAAACTGTTTGCCGCGATTGGCTGCACGGCCTGTCACCGGCCCGAACTGGTCACGGGCACACACCCGCTGTACCCGGCGCTGAGCCAGCAACGGATCGCGCCGTACACCGATTTGTTGTTGCACGACATGGGCGAGGGGTTGGCCGATGGCCGTGAGGACTTTCTCGCCAACGGCCGCGAGTGGCGCACCCCTGCGCTGTGGGGGCTTGGGTTGGGTGAGCGGATCAACCCCGGCAGTGGCTACCTGCACGACGGCCGAGCGCGCACGCTGGAGGAAGCCATCGTGTGGCATGGAGGTGAAGCGCAAGTGGCCCGGCAGCGCTATGTAACGCTGGGGGCGAAGGAACGGGCGGCGATTCGGGCGTTTCTTGAGTCGCTGTAGGGCGCTGGACCCAAGGCGATCATCTCTCAGTGAAGGGAGCGCGATTCAGCGTGAGAAGGCCAGGGCATGAAGCCCTGGCCAATCGCAACCGTCACTTTTTCTTTTTCGCAGGTTTATCTGCCTTGTCCGACTTCTTGGCCTTCTCGGGCTTGCTGTCCGATTTTTTTGCAGATTTCTTGGGTTCGGCATCTTTTTTCTTGTCTTTCTTTTCTTTCTTTTCAGAGGCTTTGGAAAGAGCCGATGCCGCAGCTGATTTCTTTGCCGATGATGACTTCTTGTCTTTCAAATCCTTGCTGGCTTTTGAAGACCCGTCTTTGCTTTTCTTCTCGTCCTTAGCCACGTTGACCACCTCTGATAGCGCTTGCCGGTATTGGCACGTTGCATGTGGGATCATCCACATGCTGATCATTAGGCGAGTTCGCCCAGAGGCGGTTCAAATTATTTGAGGCGCTGGGCAGGGCCTTGGCGGGTGTTGCGTCAGGTACCGGGGCTTGGCATGCCCGGCAAGCTGGGCCAAGCTTGCATGGGCCTGCAGCAGTTGCTCTACTACGGGCCTTTCATCGATAGCGCTGATGATTACTATCAAAGGGCCCGCCTGTCGGCGCGGCAAAACCCGCTTGTATAATCGCCTTCGATTTTTCCCCGCTTCCCGCGCCTGCTCAAGGCGTCATTTCCCCCATGGAACCCAGCACCATGCCAAGCGCAAGCCAGGCCCCTAGCGGCCTTCCCGAACACAATCAACAGAGCGTCAAACAGCAGTGGCTGGCGATTCTCTCGGTCGCGGTGGGCGCCTTTGCCCTGGTGACCAGCGAATTTCTGCCGGTGGGCGTACTCAACGATGTCGCCAGCGACCTGGGCATCAGTGCCGGTCATGCCGGCCTGATGGTGACGCTGCCCGGCATCATGGCCGCACTCGCTGCGCCCTTGCTGTCGGTGGGCATCGGCGCGATGGACCGGCGCTACCTGCTGATCGGCCTGACCCTGATCATGATCATCGCCAATGCGGTGGTGGCCTACGCCACCGACTTCAGCCTGCTGCTGTTCGGCCGTGTGCTGCTGGGGGTGAGCATCGGCGGGTTCTGGGCCACGGCCATCGCCCTCAGCGGCCGCCTGGCCCCCAAGGGTGTTGGGGTAGCCCAGGCTACCTCGATCATCATGGTGGGTGTGACCCTGGCCACCGTGCTGGGCGTGCCCGTCGGCACCTGGCTCAGCGGCCTGATGGGCTGGCGCATGACCTTCCTGGTGACCGCGCTGGTGGGTGTACCGGTGCTGCTGGCCCAGGTGTTCCTGCTGCCGCGGCTCAACCCCGACAAGGCCATTCGCATCAGTGACCTGCCGGCACTGTTCATCAATCCGCAAGCCCGGGTCGGCCTGATTGCGGTGTTGCTGATCGGCCTGGCGCACTTTGCCGCGTACACCTACGTGGCACCGTTTTTCAAGCAAAGCGCCGGCTTCGATGGGCCGACCATTGGCTCGCTGCTGTTGCTGTATGGCGTGGCCGGGGTGCTGGGGAATGTCTTCGCCGGGTTTGCCGCCAACCGCAGCGTGCGTTACACGCTGATGCTGGTGGCGCTGATGATTGCCGTCAGCACGGCGCTGTTCCCTTACTTCGCCACCGGCATGACCGGTGCGGTGATGCTGATCGCGCTGTGGGGCTTTGCCTTCGGTGCCTTTCCGGCCTGCGCCAGCATCTGGATGTTCGTGGTGGCGCCCAAGGATGTCGAGCGCGGCATGCCGCTGTTCGTGGCTTTGTTTCAGGTGATCATTGCGCTGGGGTCGTTCTTTGGCGGGCGCATCGTCGACCAGATGGGCAGCTCGGTGCTGCTGAGCCTGGCCACGGCACTGGTGGGCTGCGGGTTTGTCACGGTGCTGGTGCTGGGGCGCAAGGTCAGTAACCGAATGGCGGTTCAGCCTTGCTAGCAGCCCGGCGCATGGGCTGACGTCAATCTTGATGGGGCCGCGTGTGCGGCCTTGCAGATCGCTGAGATTCGATAGCCCAAATCAGCACTTCATTGCTGATCTACGGCGCATAGAAACACCCGCCCAGCGGGTCAGTCCACACCAGCTCCCCGGTAGCGGGGCGGCGCATCAGGTTGTCGAGCTTGGCATCCACGTCACATTCATGGCGCTGCGCAAATTCCGCCGCCCTGGCGAGTGTGATCAACACCCCCGCCAGCGCGGGATGTTCACCGGCCAAGGCCAGGCACTGTTCAGCAAGCACGGCGTTGGCCGGCAGATCATCATTGTCGTCGAGCAACCCCGACAGCAGGCTGGCAAGCAACGGCTCGCTGGCCTCATCCACGCTTATCAACCTTTCCACTTCGGCCAGCCAGTAGAACTCGTTTTCGCTTCCCCTGAATGAAGCGTCAGAGGGCCCCACGGCGCCATAGTCGTGAATGACCTCGACGACATTACGGTTGCCCTGGGCCCACTGCCGGGCAAGAAAATTGTGGCCGCAACCTTCGAGCGTGAGGCGATAGAGCCTGGTACCGTGCTCGAACAGCATGCTGCTCGAACCCTGGCAAAGGAACGTCGCCTGGTTCAGCGGTGCGCTTGCCAGAATCGCCTGGAAGTGTTTGCCCGCCAGCACCGGTTGATCAGCCATGCCCATTCCCCCCGCTGAAGTTGCCGACCCCTGATGCTTGAACAGCCGCTTTCGAGAGCAGGCCAAGCCTGCTTCTCGGGTGATCCCTTTCCCCAAGCCAGTTGGGGATCAAGGCGCCTTGCGCCGCAAAGTGCTCGACATGCACCACGGTGATTCTGCCGTCTGTGTAGGCCACGGCGTTGATCATCTTCCATGCGCCGGGGCGGGCATGGCGCAACAGCGCGTAGGCAGACGCGACATAGTTCATCCCCGTGCCCAGGCCGAACATCACGATCAGTCGGGTCTCTTGCGGCAGGTCGCGAAGAAAGGCCGTTGTACAGTTGCTGGCCACCGACTTGCCGAACGGGCTGGCAATGAACTTGTCCAGCATCCCGCCGCCTGATCCTTTCCAGGTACCAGCCTTGCGGTCGTGGCGCTCTACGGTGCAACGGATGAGCGATGCGAAATGAAAGCGCCCGTCGTTGTCCGCAATAAGGCGGTCCACCTGTTGCTTGAGCCTGTCAGGCGGGGCGGCGGGGATAAGGCCCACGTGGGCCAGAATCTTGCCCACATTGAGACGACTGCCCTTGTAGGCGATGTCGTCGTGAGGTGTGCTGGCAAGTGCCCCCGCCTGAGTGGGGCCCTTGGAGAAGCCCAGCACAACCACCTCTGGCGTAGTACTGCCCCATGCCAGCGGGTTTGCCGTAATACGCCACTCGCCCTCGGTGCGAGTGGCTACATCGAATGCTGGCGCACTCTCGGTGTGGCAACGCGAGCAGGAGACTCTGCCGTGACGGGGTAAGCAACTCATCAATCCTCCCAAGGTGCCGACGTTTGAAGTAGCAGGGCGCCACAAGATGGACTCGATCCGGCTATTACGCGGCAACTGCGAGCAGCGTAGTTGACGTTGTTTACTTTGCCATCAGCGTGTCTACCGCCCGTTTGTGCTCGGCCAATAGCCGACATGGCGCCTAGCCGGGCACGGGTGCTTCAGTGAGGCCAAGTCGAAGGAAGCTCAATGCATCCTTGTAGAGTGGGTGCCATGCGTCGGATGGCTCGCTATGGAGTGGATGCCAGAAAAACCTGAACGCGTGCCCTCCGTCATCCTGGGTAAAGTGAACCCAGGTGTCGGGAAGCTCGTGGGTGACGTGACATTCATGAAATGCCCACACATGCCCGGTTACCTCAGCGCGCCACACGCCAAGATTTCGTCCCACCGTGCCTTGAATTCCGGCTTCCTCGAACAGTTCTCGTACAGCAGCGTCTTCGCTCGGCTCACCTGGCTCCACACTTCCCTTGACCAACTGCAGGCCCGCCAACGGATGCGCGAACGCCAGAATCTCCAACGTTTCACGGCTGCGCAGCACCACCGGGCAAGCTTTATCCACTGCCATGTTGTTCTCCCCTTGGCTCATTGCTGTTGAGTGTTGAGCGCGTCGAAAGCTGAACGATGTCAGCTGCCTTCAACACTGCACGATCTTAAAGCATCCATCCGGCTCTGCCGGGTTTTTGCCTCCCTCCCAAGTTCAGGACAAACCAGGCAGCACACTGATGAACCCTGCCCACATGTTGCAGTTTGTTGCCGCAGCCAGATGCCTGGCCTTGAGGTTGACGCAAATCAAGCCGCCGCCTATAGCGTTCGGGAGACCATGGCGGCACGAAAGGAGCGGACCGACAGCAGGCCAACGCCTCGATCCGCATGCGCCACATTGCATAAGGAGCCCCACATGAGCCCGTTGAAGCACGTACTGGTTGCCACCGATTTGTCCACTTCTGCGCGCAACGCAGCAGAGCGGGCCGCACTCCTGAGCCAGGCGCAGCATGCCGCGCTGGACCTGCTCTACGTTGCCAACCCCGCGCCTTACGAGCGCCTCAAGCAGGTTGTGGTACCCGATGACAACCTGTTGAATCGCGTGCTGGAAAGTGCCGGCGAAAACCTGCGTGCAGTGGCTGCCATGCTGTTCCACCGCTACGCCATCTCCGCTGGCACACAGGTCGCGCCCGGTTCGGTGGCTACCGAAATCACCCGTGTGGTGCAAGACAAACACACCAACCTGCTGGTATGCGGAGCCAAGGGGCAGAACCTGGCGCGCCGCCTGCTGGGCTCCACCGTGCAGCGCATGCTGAGCCGCATGCACTGCCCGATGCTGGTGGTCAAACAGGCCCCGCGCGAGGCGTACCGCCGCGTGCTGGTGCCGGTTGATTTTTCGCCTTCGTCGCTGCGTGCCATCGAGCTGGCAAAAGCCGTGGCCCCGCAGGCCGAAATCATTCTGATGCACGCGTTCGAAGCGCCCTTCGAGGGCAGCATGCGCTTTGCCTACATCGACCAGGACACCCTCACGCACTACCGCAACGCCATCAAGAAGGATGCCGTGGAGCAACTTGCGGCCCTGAGCGAAGCCGCCGGCCTGCCCAATGCTCGGCAGATCATTGCACACGGCGACGCAGCCTGGCGGATCGTGGAAACCGAGCAGGAGCTGGACTGCGACCTGATCGTGGTCGGCAAGCAGGGCGAAAGCGCGCTGGAAGAGCTGCTGGTGGGCAGCGTCACCAAGCACGTGCTGAGCGAATCGCAGTGCGATGTGTTGGTGTCGATCTAGGGTCTGTACGTAGGGCAGGGGGCCGGAAACGCTTGGCACAGCACACGCGATAACGGTTCTGTCGCAAGCGCCGTGCGGCGTTGGTGGCATCCGCAAGGCCCATGTTGCGGATGATGGCGTAATGGTATTGTTGGCTACCGTTACGCCATTCATCAATCGGCACAGAAGAAGTGCTTCATGATCGACACCGCACAGATGGCCCTGATTCTTGATGCGCTGCCCGACCCTGCCTTCATCCTGTCGCGCAGTGGCAAGTACGTTGCGGTGTTTGGTGGCCGCGACGCGCGTTATTACCACGATGGGTCCGGCCTGATCGGCCTGTATATTTCAGACCTGATCAATGCCGACAAGGCGAACTGGTTTCTGGAGCAGATTGCCCGGGCACTGGCCACGGGAAACCTGCTGGTCGCCGAGTACGAGCTGAGCAACAGGGACGTAAAGGGCCTGCCCGATGAGGGCCCCAAGGACCCCATCTGGTTCGAGGGGCGCATCCAGGCCCTGAACTTCAGGGTGGACGAAGAGGAGGTCGTGCTGTGGGTCGCCAGCAATATCTCCGAACGGCACACACTGGAAGTCAGG
Source organism: Pseudomonas sp. 1176_21 (assembly GCF_052850635.1). Classification (NCBI taxonomy): domain Bacteria; kingdom Pseudomonadati; phylum Pseudomonadota; class Gammaproteobacteria; order Pseudomonadales; family Pseudomonadaceae; genus Pseudomonas; species Pseudomonas sp. 1176_21. Next base: position 1,048,178 of record NZ_VXCV01000001.1, on the reverse strand, counting down.
CTCAGGGAACTGAGCGATACCGACCAGCTCACCGGTCTGTTCAACCGCAGAAAGCTCGAACATGACCTGAAACTGCACCACGAGTCCCTGACACGCTATCGCGTGCCGACGTCGGTGTTCCTGTTCGATCTGGACAACCTCAAGAAAATCAATGATACCCAGGGGCACCACGCCGGCGATCAGATCATCCAGGCGGTGGCCGAGATCTGTCGTTGCGCGCTGCGCGCAACGGATTTCGCCTGCCGCCTGGGTGGCGACGAGTTTGTGGTGGGCCTGCCCAATACCGAGCGAGAGCAGGCGCTGCAGCTTGCCGAGCGTCTGCATGAGCGCTTTCGCAAAGAGCTGAGCCGCTATTGGGCAGGCGACACGGTGGTCACCGTGAGCATTGGCGCAACGGCCATGCTGCCCGAGGACCACGCTTACGAGGACACCTTGAAACGGGCCGATCGTGCCCTGTACGTGGCCAAGAGCATGGGCAAGGACCGGATTGTGTGGCTCTGACGCCAGGGTATGGCCAATGTCAGAAAACCCTTGACCTTCCAGACGTGGCAAGTCGGATAAGTACGCGAACGTTGCTTTGCCCCCGCAAAGCAGGTCGACACTCGTGCGAAAGGCCATGTGATGAACGTCAAACGCGTAACCCTTTTCACTGCGGCGCTAAGCGTCGCGCTCACCAGCGTCGGGTGCAAGGAGACGGCACCCGCGACTGAACCCGCCAAGCCTCCCAGTGTTCCGGTAGCCGAGGTGATCGTGCGCCCGGTAACGCCCCATGCCGAATTCACCGGGTCGCTGACCGCGATCAAGCGGGTCGAACTGCGCCCGCGGGTGGCCGGCTATATTCAGGCGGTGAGCGTGCCCGAGGGCCGCATGGTAGAGAAGGGCAGCCAGCTCTTTGTCATCGATCCGCGGCCCTTCCAGGCCGCGCTCGACGCCGCCACCGCACGCCTGCAGGAGGCCCGGGCGGCGTGGCTGCTGGCCCAGGCAGACCATGCCCGAGCCCGGCAACTGTATGCGCAAAAGGTCGTTGCGCGGGACCGGCTCGACAGCGCGATTGCGGCGCTCGATGCGGGCCAGGCCCAGGTCGATGCCGCAAAGGCCGCGCTGGACGCTGCAAAGCTCGACCTGAGCTTCACACGGGTCACTGCACCGATCAGTGGGCGTGTAGGGCAAACCCTGGTCACCGAAGGCAACTACGTCACCAATGGGGTGACGCCACTGACCACCATCGTCTCTGTCGACCCCCTGCATGTGTACTTCGATGTGGATGAGCGCACGTACCTGCGCTCGCTCGCATCAAGCCGCCCTGGCGCGGGCGCGCAGGCGGCGAAGGTGAGGGTGGCGCTGGCCACCGACAAGCAGTACGCGCGGCCCGGCCGCGTCGATTTTCTGGCCAACGCCGCCGATCGCAACACCGGCACGCTGCGTGTTCGCGCGGTGGTCGACAACCCCGACGGGCAGCTGACGCCCGGTTTGTTTGCCAAGGTGAAGCTTGAGACCGGCACGCCACAGGCCAGGGTGCTGATCTCGGACCAGTCGATTTCGACCGACCAGGGCAGCCGCTACGTACTGGTAGTGGGCAAGGACGACAAGACCCAGTACCGCCCGGTCGAACTCGGCCCGATGGTGGAGGGCTTGCGCGTGATCGAAAAAGGCCTGCAGCCCGGCGAGCGCATCGTGGTCAAGGGCCTGGTGCGCCCGGACATGCAGGTTACGCCGCAGCCCACCTCGATCGAGGGTTCGCCCGTCAAGGCGCAGCAAACCCTGGGGGCGGCGCAATGACATTCCCGCGCTTCTTCATCGATCGTCCGATTTTTGCCATCGTCCTCTCGATACTGATGATGATTGCCGGCATCGTCGCCTTCTTCCAGCTGCCGCTGAGCGAGTACCCGGCGGTCACGCCGCCGACCGTGCAGGTGACGGCGTCCTATCCGGGGGCCAACCCCCAGGTAATCGCACAAACCGTGGCCGCGCCACTGGAGCAGGCGATTACCGGGGTCGAGGGCATGCTGTACATGGCGTCGCAGTCTGCCACCGATGGCCGGATGGTACTGACCATCACTTTCGCCCAGGGCACCAATGCCGATATTGCGCAGATCCAGGTGCAGAACCGCGTTTCGCGGGTTCTGCCGCGCCTGCCGGCAGAGGTGCAGCACCAGGGCGTGGTCACCCAGAAGACCTCGCCGGACATGCTGATGGTGGTTCACCTGCTGTCTCCCGACAAACGCTACGACCCGCTCTACATGTCCAACTACGCCTACCTTCAGGTGCGCGATGAACTGTCGCGCCTGCCCGGCATCAGCGATGTGCTGGTGTGGGGCGCCGGGGAGTACAGCATGCGGCTGTGGCTCGACCCGGACCTGATCGCCGCGCGCGGGCTCACCGCAGGCGAGGTGATCGAAGCGGTGCGCGAGCAGAACGTGCAGGTGGCAGCGGGGTCGGTCGGCCAGGCGCCCAACGCCACCGCCGCGTTCCAGGTAACCGTGAACACCCTGGGGCGGCTGACCGATGAGCAGCAGTTTGGCGACATCATCATTCGCACCGGCGACGACGGTCAGGTCACGCGCCTGCGCGATGTGGCCCGTATCGAGATGGGCGCCGACTCTTACGCATTGCGCAGCCTGCTCGATGGCGAACCGGCCGTTGCGCTGCAGATCATCCAGAGCCCGGGCGCCAATGCCCTGGACGTTGCCCAGGCGGTGCGCGAAACCATGCAGCGGCTGGAGGCGAACTTCCCGGCGGGGCTCACCTCGCGCATTGCCTATGACCCCACGGTGTTCGTGCAGGCCTCGCTGGAGTCGGTGGCCATCACCTTGCTGGAGGCGATCATGCTGGTGGTGATCGTGGTGGTGCTGTTTCTGCACAACTGGCGCGCGTCGCTCATCCCGCTGATGGCGGTGCCGGTGTCGCTGGTGGGCACCTTTGCGGTCATGCACCTGATGGGCTTTTCGCTCAACACCCTGTCGTTGTTCGGCCTGGTGCTGTCGATCGGGATTGTGGTGGACGATGCCATCGTGGTGGTGGAGAACGTCGAGCGTCATATCGAGAACGGCGAGGCGCCGGCCCAGGCCGCCAGGCTTGCCATGGACGAGGTGACCGGGCCCATCATCGCGATCACCTCGGTGCTGGCTGCGGTGTTCATCCCCACGGCGTTCCTCAGCGGCCTGCAGGGCGAGTTCTATCGCCAGTTCGCACTCACCATTGCCATCTCGACGATTCTGTCGGCGGTCAATTCGCTGACCCTCAGCCCCGCACTCGCCGGGTTGCTGCTGCAGCCACGCCAGCACGGCAACACCCCCGACCCCCGCAGCCTGCGCGGGCGTGCCCGGCGGTTGCTCGGCGCCCTTGGCCGGCCGTTCCAGCGTGCACCGCAGGCCTATGGCAACACGGTGCGCAAGGTGGTCCGGCTCAGCGGCCTGGTGCTTGTGGTGTACGTCGGCCTGCTCGGGTTGACCGCGTTCGGCTTCAATGCCGTGCCACCGGGCTTTGTACCGATGCAGGACAAGTACTACCTGGTGGCTATCGCCCAGTTGCCCAACGCGTCGTCGCTGGACCGCACCGAAGCGGTGGCCAGGCAGATGTCGCAATTGGCCCTGGCCGAGCCGGGCGTCGAAAGCGTGGTGGCGTTCCCGGGGCTTTCGATCAACGGTTTCGTCAACGTGCCCAACGCCGCGGTGATGTTCATCATGCTCGACCCGTTCAAGGAGCGTGCCTCGCCGGACCTGGCTGCAACCGCCATCGCCGGGCGCCTGCAGGCCAGGTTCGCGGGTATTCCCGATGGTTTTCTTGGGGTGTTCCCGCCACCCCCGGTGCCCGGCCTGGGTGCCACCGGCGGCTTCAAGATGCAAGTCGAGGACCGCAGCGGCGCGGGGCTGGAGGCCCTGGTGCAGCACACCCGCATCCTGATGATGAAGGCCACCGAGTCGGGGCAGTTGGCCGGGCTGATGACCAGCCTCGATATCAATGCACCGCAGCTCGACGTGGTCATCGACCGGGCCCAGGTCAAGAGCCAGGGCGTGCGCCTGACCGATGTGTTCGAGGCACTGCAGGTGTACCTGGGCTCGCTGTACGTCAACGACTTCAACCGCTTTGGCCGCACCTACAAGGTCACGGCGCAGGCCGACACGGACCACCGCATGCAGGCCGAAGCCATCGGCCGCCTGCAGGTGCGCAATGCGGCCGGGGCCATGCTGCCGTTGTCGGCGTTTGTCAGCGTTACGCCAAGCTCCGGCCCGGACCGGGTGATTCACTACAACAGCTACCCCTCGGCGGACATTGCGGGGGGCGCAATGCCGGGCGTGAGTTCAGGGCAGGCGGTTGCGCTGATGGAGCGTCTGGCTGGGGAAATGCTGCCTGAAGGCATGACCTTCGAATGGACCGACCTGACCTACCAGCAGAAGCTGGCCGGCGATTCGGCGCTGTTCATCTTCCCGCTGTGTGTGTTGCTGGCCTACCTGATTCTGGCGGCGCAGTACAACAGCTGGCTGCTGCCCCTGGCGGTGCTGCTGATTGTGCCGATGTGCCTGTTGAGCGCGATCATCGGGGTGTGGCTGATGGAGGGCGACAACAACGTGTTCGTGCAGATCGGGCTGATCGTGCTGGTGGGCCTGGCCGCCAAGAACGCGATCCTCATCGTCGAGTTCGCCCGCACCCTGGAAGCGCGGGGGGCGAGTGTGCTGGAGGCGGTTGTGGAGGCATGCCGGTTGCGCCTGCGCCCGATCGTGATGACGTCCCTGGCCTTCGTCGCCGGCGTCGTGCCGCTGGTGCTTGCCAGCGGCGCAGGTGCCGAGATGCGCCAGGCCATGGGGGTGGCGGTGTTTGCCGGCATGCTCGGGGTGACGCTGTTCGGGTTGTTCCTGACCCCGGTTTTCTATGTGGTGATCCGTGGCCTGGCGGCCCGCTTCGAGCGGCACACGCCCACAGCCCAGCCTGCCCTGGAGGAGCGCCGTTCATGAACCTTTGCTATCGAGCTGTTCTGGCGCCCCTGGCCACCCTCATGCTGCTGGCCGGGTGTGCTGCAGTGGGCCCCGACTACGTTGCGCCGTCGCTGCCGGCAACGCAGCTTCCCGCACGCTTCGATGAGCTGCCTGCCGGGCTTGGCCCCGGCAGCGTCGAGGCCCGGTGGTGGGGTGCCTTTGACGAGCCCGCATTGACCGGGCTGGTGCAGCGGGCGCTTGCCGCCAACCATGACATCGCGATTGCTGCCGTGCGGCTCGAAGAAGCCAGGGCGATGTTGCGCGAAAGCCGCCAGGGTTTCCTTCCGCGTGGCGGCCCTGCGCTCAGCTACGAGAACCGCCGCTGGAGCGAAGTGCAGACACCGGCTGGCCAGTCGCGGCAGAACGAAACCTATCGGGGGGCGGTCGATGCGTCCTGGGAAATCGACCTGTTCGGCCGCGTGCGCCGCTCGGTGGAGGCCGCACGCGCCCAGGCCGGTTCGCGCGAGGCGTTGCTGCGCGGGGTGCAGGCGAGTGTGGCGGCCGAGGTGGCGGCCACCTGGTTCGAGCTGCGGGGCATCGAGGCCGAGTTGGCGGTTGCCGCCGATACCCGCCAAAGCCAGCGCGACAGCCTGAGCATGGTCGAACGCCAGGTGAACGCCGGGGCGGCCACCGAGTTCGACCGGCTGCGCGCCGAAGCCCTGTTGCGCTCGGTCGAGGTGAGCGTGCCCGAGCTGGAGCGTCGGCGTGATGCCTCGGTCAACGCTCTGGCGATCCTGCTGGGCGAGCCGCCGCAGCGGTTCACACCACCGGCCGCCGAGCCTGGGGATCAGGCGCTGGCCCTGCGCACGATCGCCGTCGGCGAGCCCACCGCGTTGCTCTGGAGACGCTCCGACATTGCCGCGGCAGAACGCGCCCTTGCGGCCGCCACGGCGCAAATCGGGGTCGAGACGGCGGGCCTCTATCCCGAGGTGCAGGTGCAGGGCTCCATCGGTGTGGTCACCGGAAGCCTCGACGGGATGAGTGGCGCGGGCGCGTTGTCGAGCTTTATCGGCCCGATGATTCGCTGGTCCCTGCTGGACACCGGGCGTGTACGTGCCCGCATTGCCGCCAGCGAGGCACGCGCCAGGGAGGCGTTGATCGTGTACGACCAGACGGTATTGCACGCGTTGCAGGAAACCGATGATGCCTTCAAGGCCCACGGGGCTGCGAGCAATACCCTGAGGCTGCGATTGCTCGAATCGGCGGCCAACGGCGAGGCGGCGCGGCTTGCCCGGGCGCGGTTCTCGGAGGGCGAGGGCGTCTACCTGGATGTGCTTGAGGCAGAGCGCGCCGATTACGCCAGCCGACGCGCCCTGACCGCCGCACGTACCCGACAACGCCTGGCGGTTGTGGGCATCTACAAGGCGCTGGGTGGTGGCTGGGAAGTCTGCGCGCAGGCCCGGCAGCCGTGCGACGGCGCCTCTCTCTAGCCTTCCATCAGGCAAAAATAATCCCCGAAACCGGGGATTATTTTCATACGGCTTCCACCAGCGTGTTACTGCTGTTCAGTAGCGTCGGGCAACGCATAGGCAATGATGTAGTCGCCCACATCAGGCGAATGGCTCATGCCGCCCGCCGAGATCACCACATACTGCTTGCCGGTCGCCGGCGACTGGTAGATCAACGGCGCTGCCACTGCACCTACCGGCAGGCGGGCTTTCCACACCTCCTTGCCGGTGGCCGAGTCCAGAGCCCGCAGGTAGTAGTCCTGGGTGCCGGCAAAGAACACCAGCCCCGAGGCGGTCGAGGTAGGGCCGCCCAGCGTCGGCATGCCCAGCGGGATCGGCAGGTGGGTCTTGAGGCCCAGGGGGCCGGTGTCCTGCACGGTGCCCAGCGGTACCTGCCACACCAGTTTCTGGGTGTTCAGGTCGATGGCGCTCATGCTGCCGAACGGCGGGGTGTTGCACGGTACGCCCAGGGGGGATTGCAGGATGTCGATTTTTACCCCGCCATAGATGCCCGCCACTTGTGGGCGAATCGTACCCATGAAGCCCGGCACCTCATCGGTGGAAACCTTGAACTTGCTGGTGTTTTCCTTGGTGACCAGCGCCATGCGCAGCGGTACGCGCATGTCGTTGACGAACATCATGCCGGTGTTTTCGTCGATGGAGATGCCACCCCAGTTCATGCCACCCAGCAGGCCCGGCCATTCGATGTAGGGCTTTTCGGTCGGCGGGGTGAAGGGGCCCACGTACACCGAGTCCTTGAACATGATGCGGCAGTACAGCTGGTCGAAGGTGCTCACGCCCCACATGGACTTCTCGGTCAGGGGCTCGGCACCAATCACCGGCATGCCCACCGAGTGCGGTTGGGTCGGTGCCAGGTGTTCGCCTTCGGCGGCGGGGGATGTCGGTACGGGCAGCTCCTGAACTTCAGTCACCGGCTGGCCGGTGCGGCGGTCCAGCACGAAGATGTTGCCGGTCTTGGTGGTCTGGATCAGCACCGGGGTCTTTTCGCCCTGGGCGTTCTTGATGTCGTACAGCACCGGTTGCGAGGGCAGGTCGTAGTCCCACACATCGTGGTGCACGGTCTGGTACACCCACTTGGCCTTGCCGGTCGAGGCATCGACGGCCACCACGGCCGAGCCGTACTTTTCCTTGGCCTGGTTGCGGTCGCCACCCCAGTAGTCGGGCGGGCCGTTGCCGGTGGGCAGGTACACCAGGTTCAGTGCCTTGTCGTAGGTGGGCACGGTCCACACGTTGGGGGTTTCCAGGGTGAACTGGTGGTCGCTGGCGGTTGCGTCCTGGCCTTCAGGCGCACCGATGTCCCAGGCCCACACCAGCGCACCGGTCAGCACGTCGAAGGCACGCACGGCGCCCGACGGCTCCTTGGCGACGATGTCGCGCACCCAGCCGCCGACCACGGTGAGGTGGCCCATTACCACGGGCAGGGAGGTGGGGTGGTAGCGCTTGCTGTTCTCGGTGGGGCCCATGCCTTTTTTCAGGTCGACATAACCGTTGTCGCCAAAGCTCGGGCACAGGGTGCCGGTGTGTGCGTCCAGGGCAAACAGGCGTGCGTCGACCGACGACACCAGGATGCGCTGGCGGCACTGCTGCTCGCCATACGAGGCCTTGACCTCGGCGCTCAGGCTGTCGTCCTTGTCGATGTCGTGGTAGCCCACGCCGCGGCACGTCACGTGCTCGGCGCTGCGCGCGTGCGGGTCGAACTTCCAGATCGGCTTGCCCGTGTCGGCGTCGAGGGCGGTGATCAGGTTTTCTGGCGTGCATGAATACAGCACGTTGCCGATCTGCAGCGGGGTGTTCTCGTCCACGCCGGCACCGGCGCCCGTGGTTCTGCGGCCGGTGCGGTAGATCCAGGCCACTTGCAGGTCCTTGACGTTCGCCGGGGTGATCTGGCTGAACGGCGCAAAGCGCGTGCCCGAGGCGTTGCGGCCGAAGAACTCCCAGTTTTCCGGCGCGGCGGGGGCTTCGGTTGGCGCAGGCTTGGCGGTAGAGGCGAGCGGGGTGGAGATTGCACCGTGCGGGTAGAACGCCGCCACGAAGGTCGCGATCAGCCCCGCGAACACCGCAAAGCCGAAGCGGTTGGCCAGGCGTCGGGTGCTTGCCGAGGTGCCGGGCAAGGCTGCGCCGACCCACAGGCTGAGGGTCAGGATGATTGCCGGTACCACCAGGCGTGGCAGCAGTTCCCAGTAGCTGAACTGGCCGACTTCGTAGAATGCCCACACACAGGTTGCCAGGGCGATGGCTACCGAAAGGGCGATGCCGACGCTTTTGCGCAGGAACATCAGCGCTGCCAGCAGCAGGTATGCAACGCCTGCGATCAGGTAGTACGGCGAGCCATCGAGTGCTACCAGTTTGAAGCCGCCGTAGATCATCGCCAGCGATACGAGCAGCACCAGCAGGGCAAACAGCACCCTTGCGGTGGTGCCGAGTGCAAACTTCCGAGTTTGCGGTTGATGGTCATCCGTCATTTTTTTCATACGTTCCGTTAGTCAATGGAAAGTGCACGCAAGCTCTGCGCAGGGGTCAAGGCATTCAGTCGGCAGCGGTAAAGATCGAACCCGTGGGGTGTGGCGATCAGCGCGCAAGGGCGTGCGCGATCATTCGATACGGGGGGCGCCGAAGGCTCTGGGAAAGGGTGTTGGCGTTGGGGTGGCCTTTGCGGAGTCGGCGCGGTAGGGCTGCCTGAAAACGGTGGCCAGTTTAGGCGGGCGAGGCGGGGCGGATAAATGCTCAAGGTCGAAAAGCATTGTTGGGGAAACAGTAACAATGGGGACGGTCGGTAGGCCGCGTGTGCGGCCCGCGGAACGAAAGGGAGGCAGCTGTACGCGGGTTAGCAGACCAGGGATCAAGGACCCCGGCGCGCATGAATGCGCCCCGCGTACAGTCGCCATGACACCCGACGACAAAGGGTGACGGCCGTAAGCAGGATGGTAGACCGGGACTCCAGAAACCCAGCGCGCACGAATGCGCCCTGCGTACAGCCGTCATAAAACGAAACAGCGGGTGCAAAAAGGTGTCAGCTGAGACGGATGGACGCTTGCACGTCCTAAGGTGCTCGGGCTAGCAAACCCGAAAGGATGCAGCTATAGCTCGGTAGCCCACCTTTGCAACAGGCCGCCACAACCCAAAGCAGGCATATTGGCTTCTGGATCAGTAGGTAGCCCCCGCCAGTCCTAAAATCGAGACGGCGGTTCATTTCCAGCTTTGATCTGTGAAAAGACATGGTCTGGATCTGCCTGGCACCAATATCTGAACAGAAGGCGAGGTTCGGTATCCCCAAAATACTGACTCAGGAGGCTCTCGGCGGGGATTAACAATTTAGTTTCTGGCCATTGCTGAGCTAAAACACCTATGTGTTTGCCAGACGAACAAATAATCCACGTCGCCTTGCCTCCACTGATGTCAGGCAGGTAACCCATACCTTGGATCGCTTCGAACAAAGCGCGCAGTGTTACTGCTGGATCAAGCCTGATTGATGTCCTGTGACTTTCCAGATCATCCCCTGCATGCACGCTATCCCGATCAATTTGAATGACCAACATGAATGTTCCTTTTTAGCGTTGTGAGATTACTAGAATGCCAGCGTAGGAATGCCAGCTATCTGTCTACAGTCCGCTTCTGGCCGATTGCGGCCGTTAACCACCGGCAGCCTTGGGTCCGTTAGCGACGGCCGAGACCGTGTTTGCCCAGTAATCTCGAATCGCACTCGCCGCAGCTTTTTCTCCAGCATCACCGTGGCTGCTGATGACCCTCTATGAAGGACGGGCAGTTGTTTGTTCTTCTGCACTTTCAACTGCTGAACAGCCCGACAACCCCTCCAACTGCACATACTCAATGCGGTGCCGTCCGTTGTTTTTAGCCGCATAGAGCTGCTGGTCCACGGCTTTGATGAAGTCTGTAGGCCTGTCCCGCTCGCCTGGCACCACCGAGCCCGCGCCTACGCTGACAGTCAGGCGGTGGTCATGTGGCGATAGCGCATGCACGATGGACTGCTTGTGGATCAACCGCTGGCAGCGCTCAGCCACTTTACGCGCCACCTCGGCATCGGCTTCGGGCAGCAGCACGATAAATTCTTCGCCGCCATAGCGAGCCACAAGGTCGCGTGGGCCATCCAACGCCAAACTCAGGGTCTGGGCAATCGCTATCAAACATTTGTCGCCTTGAATATGGCCGTACAAATCGTTGTACTGCTTGAAAAAATCGACGTCCAGCAACAGCAGCGACAATGGTCGGCGCTCGCGGCGCGCACGTTCCCACTCCAACTCGAAACAGTTGTCGAAGCGACGACGGTTGGCGATATTCGTCAGGCCGTCCTTGAACGAGAGCACCTCCAGTTCCTTCTGCAAACTGAGCAACTGGTCTTCGGTCTTCTTGCGTTCGCTGATGTCGAACATGAAGCCGATCAGCGCTTCGACTTCGCCCCTGTCATTGCGCACCACGTGCACAACGTCGCGGATCCACACATAGCCGTTGTCCTTGGTCAGCGCTCGGTAGTCCGCCTCGTGGTCCACGCCAGCCTTGGATTGCGTCACGCAGAAGTTCACCACATGCTCGCGATCTTCTGCATGCATGCGCATGGCCCAGTCTTCCACGCTCACCCAACTTTCAGGGCTCCAGCCCAGCAACGCCTCGATCTGAGGGCCGATGTAGGTGAACTTCATCGAGGCCCAGTCAATCTTCCAGGGAATCGCCTTGGTCGACTCCAGAAGGGTTCTGTACACCTCACTGTCATTGACAAGCTCGCTTGCATCGGACATACACGATAGCCCTCGGAACCCTATGGATAAGCCACTTTAGCAGCCCTGGCAGGGCAAGTACTGCGTACCGAGCCATGGGTCGGTACATGGCGACATGGAAGAGGTTGCGGGCACGCTGAAAGCCCTTCGTATTCTGCTACTCATCTGTTTTGGTCGTCAGATCACCGGCCACTTCCTTGGCCAGCGCCATAAACGCCCGGGCAGCCGCGGATTGATAGACATTCTTGCGCTGCATCAAGACCGCTGTACGCTCTAGCCGATGCGGCCCCAACTCGACAGACACCAACTCTGGGTGCTCCTGCGCTAGGGCGGCGGGCAGCAAGGTCGACAGCGTGGTTCTGCGCACTACCTCAATCAACGCACCAATTACATTGGCCTCCATCACCACGCGCGGGCGAATGCCGTGCTGGTTGCAATAGCGGTCGATCTGTTCGCGGGTGGCGAACGCTTTGCTGAGCAGAATCAGCGACTGCGCATTCAGCGTCTCCAGGCCGACAGCCCGCGCCCCGGCCAGCGGATGTCGGCTACCAACGACCAGGGCAAGCGTTTCAACCAGTAGCGGATAGGCTTCGATGTCTGGCGCATGCACCTCATCAAACGCAATCCCCACATCCAGTTCGTCCCTCAGCAGCAGGTTCTCCATCTGCTCCTGGGCCAGTTCATGCACGTTCAGCGTGATGTTCGGGTAACGGCTGTGAAAGGCTTCCACCAACGGCCCGACCAGGTAGGTCGTGAAGGTTGGCGTCACCGCTATGCGCAGCGTTCCTCGACTGAGATCGCCCACATCATGGATCGCCCGCTTGCCTTCGCGCAGCTCTTGCGCCGCCCGCAATGCATAACGCAGGTACACCTGCCCGGCATCGGTCAGGCGTGTTTTGCGCCCTGAGCGATCGAACAACTGCGCCCCGAGGCTTTCCTCCAACTGGCGCACTTGCTGCGACAGCGCGGGCTGCGAAACATGCAGTGCCGCCGCGGCACTGGTAAAGCCCTGATGTTCGGCGACCGCAAGAAAATACTGAATATGACGCGCCAGCATGCCTGTACCTATAAGTTTATCTGATGCAGATAATCATATATGAGACTTTTACCTTATTGCACGGCCTCCGTAACCTTTGCCTCATCGCATCGCGAACCAACGGAGTCAACCATGCAAGACATCATCGACGGTTTCCTTAAATTCCAGCGCAATGCCTTTCCTGAACGTGCCGGCCTGTTCAAAGACCTGGCCAACCAGCAGAGCCCGCGGGCGCTGTTCATCTCCTGCTCCGACAGCCGGCTGGTGCCGGAGCTGGTCACACAGCGTGAGCCGGGCGACCTGTTCGTCATCCGCAATGCGGGCAACATCGTGCCGTCCTACGGCCCTGAGCCAGGCGGTGTGTCCGCCTCGGTGGAGTACGCGGTCGCAGCCTTGAAAGTCAGCGACATCGTGATCTGTGGGCATTCCGACTGCGGCGCCATGACCGCCATCGCCACCTGCAAATGCCTGGACAACATGCCCGCCGTGGCCGGCTGGTTGCGCTACGCCGATTCCGGTCGGGTGGTCAACGAGGCCCGCCAGCATGTCGACCAGCATGCCAAGGTCGCCTCGATGGTGCGCGAAAACGTCATCGCGCAGTTGGCCAATATTCAGACACACCCCTCGGTACGCCTCGCGCTGGAAGAAAAGCGCGTGACGTTGCATGGCTGGGTCTACGACATCGAAAGCGGCTGCATCCAGGCCTTCGACAGCCGCACCGGCAAGTTCGTGTCGCTGGCCGAAAGCCCTACCGTTTGCGTTGCTACCCACTAACCCTCGTTTCTACCCACGGAGATATCCCCATGATCCAATCACAAATCAGCCAAGACACTCGCCTTGCCCTGACCGACGTCATCCTGTTGGCCAAGGCCCGCAAAGACCTGTCGTTCGCTCAGATTGCAGAAGGCACCGGCCTGCACGAAGCTTTTGTCACCGCCGCCTTGCTTGGTCAGCACCCGCTGCCGGCCAACGCAGCCCAGGTGGTTGCCGACACCCTGGGCCTCGACGCCGATGCCGTGCTCCTGCTGCAAAGCATTCCGCTGCGCGGCAGCATCGGCAACGGCATTCCTACCGACCCGACCATCTACCGCTTCTACGAAATGATTCAGGTCTACGGCACCACGCTCAAGGCGCTGGTTCACGAGAAGTTCGGCGACGGCATCATCAGCGCCATCAACTTCAAACTGGACGTCAAGAAGGTCGATGACCCAGACGGCGGCTCCCGCGCGGTGATCACCCTGGATGGCAAGTACCTGCCGACCAAACCGTTCTGATCACCCCACCCATGGGCCCGGCGCTGCATGGCTGCCGGGCTCCATGTTCTTGAAAATGTGGAGGAGGGCCTCTGAACATGAAGGCGTTACCTGTACTGATAGCGGGCTTTTTCTGTGCTGCGGCGATGGCCGACGAACCGATACCGGTTGAGCAATATAGCTACGCCCAGCACCTGGACATCGCCCGCGTCATTTCCATCAGCGAAGTCGCGCACGTCTGCGCCGTGGTACCTGTGCTCATGACGTATGAAGACTCCAAGGGCCAGAAACACATTCTTGAATACCGAGTGATGGGTAACGGCTGTTCCAACGGTTGAACTGCCCATGGTTCGTTTTTTACCGATGCGCCTTGGGGCAGCATCATAGAGGGCCAACGTCATGGATCTGATCTTTCGCAATGTGCGCATCGACGATACAAAACCGCTGATGGACGTAGCGGTGCACCACGGCAAGATTGTCGAGATCGCGCCGACAATTTCAGTGCAGGCCGTGCAGGAAATCCAGGGCCACGGCCACGTGCTGATCCCGGGCTTTGTCGAAGGGCACCTGCACCTGGAAAAAGCCAACATCATGCACCGCAAGGCCAATCGCTCCGGCACGTTGAAGGAGGCGATAGCGGTTACCGCCGAGCTCAAACCCACGTTGACTCGCGACGACATTCTCGCGCGCTCCACTCAAGCACTACGTGCGTTGGTGCAGTCCGGCACTACCCACGTACGCGCCCACGCCGAATTCGACCCGGTGCAAGGCTTCACCGGCTTTGATGTGGTGCTGGAACTGCGCGACAAGCTGCGCGACGCCATCGACATCCAGGTGGTGGCCTTCCCGCAGGAGGGAATACTGAAACTGCCGGGCATGCAGGCAATGATGGTTGAGGCCATGGAGAAGGGCGCAGATGTAGTGGGCGGCATTCCCTACAACGACGACTCGGCCCATGACCACATCGACTATGTATTCAACCTGGCCAGGCGCTACGGCAAGGACATCGACTTCCATCAGGACTTCGCCGACAACGCCGAACACATGACCATTGAGTACCTGGCGCGCAAGACCATCGAGCAAGGCTATCAAGGGCGCGTATGCGTCGGTCACCTGACCAGCCTGGGTGCCGTGGCGCCGCACAAACAGCGGGAGATCATTGCCTTGATTCGCGAGGCTGGCATCAGCGTCATGTGCCTGCCCGCCACCGACTTGCACCTCGGTGCGCGCGGCGACAGCCATGACGTGCGCCGTACCCTGACGCCGGTGCGGGCCCTGCGTGATGGCGGCGTGAATGTGTGCCTTGCCACCAACAATATTCGCAACGCATTCACCCCGTTTGGCACCGGCGACTTGCTCAACATCGCGCAATTGGCGATTCCGGCCTGTCACCTGGGCGGGGCGGATGACCAGGCCACGGTACTGTCGATGCTCACTACCCATCCGGCGAAAGCGCTGGGGTTGAAGGATTATGGGTTGATGCCGGGTGCGCCTGCTGACGTGGTGTTGCTGGAGACGCATTCGGTGGGTGACGTGATTCTCGACCTGCCCACACGGTTGATGGTGCTCAAGCGCGGGAAGATCGTGGCGACGTCGGCCTGTCAGCGTTCGGTGGCTTTCTGATCCAGTTCGATGCAAGCGACTGGTCGTGGGGAGCTGTTACTTCGCTCGCCCACCACCTGGTTCACCCAGCGCGAGCTGCCTGGCCGTTCAACATGAAAATCGTGGTGAGCATAGGGTCCATCCAAGCGGCCGTTACAGCCGCTTGAAATCGTCCTGCCGACCACTGCTCACGGCTAGTTCTCGTAGCGCAGCGTGACGGCAAAGTTGCGGGGTTCGCCGTAATAGTTTCCGGTGTCCTGGCTGAAAATCGCGGTGTAGTACTTCTCGTCGAAAACGTTGTTGAGGTTCAACTGAACGCTCAGGTTCTGGTCGATCCGGAAGTTGGCATTCAAGTCCACAAGGTTGTAGGCACTCTGCGAAATACTGTTCAGGTACAGCTTGCTCTGATGGTACACGCTGGTCCCGACTCGCCATTGGTCCAGGCTACCTGGCAACTGGTAGGTGGTGGCGGCCTTGAACAGTCGCTGTGGCGAGTTCTCTGTGCCATAGGTGTCACCCCTCCTGCTACCCGCCACGTATTCTGGATGGCTGTAGGTGTAGCCCATGGAGGCATTCCACCCGGGCATCAACTCGCCCGAGACCTCGGCATCGAACCCGCGGTTTCGTACTTTGGCGCCCTCGGTGTAGCACCGCGAATCGCGCGTGGGCCCACACACGCGCCCAGCCTCGGGCACGACCTGCGCAAGGCCTGTCTGATCCACCTGGAACAGCGCCAGGGAGGTATTGAGCCTGCCATCGAACAGTTCGTTTTTTACGCCCACTTCGTAGTTGCTGCCCGTTGTGGGTTCGAGCAGTTTGTTGTCGACGCTGTAGTTGCTCTGCATCTTGTAGATCTCGGTATAGCTGGCATACACCGAGGTAGTGTCATTGACGTCGTAGACGATGCCGCCGTAGGGGATGATCTTGCGGTTTTCCCTGAAGCGGTCCGTCTCCCACGGGCCCTGGGTGTCGTAGTCGACCCAACTCAAGCGGCTGCCCAGGATCACGTGCAGATCATCGAATGGGTTCAGGCGAGTGGCTGCATAGATCCCCTTGTCCTTGCGCACATGTCGACTGGGCGTCAGGCTGCCGACTATCTGCGGTTTCGGGAATGTGGAGGTATCGAAGTCCAGAATGTCGACGATAGGGTTCACGCTGGACGAGCCTGTGACGTATTGCAGCCTGTCACGCCGCAAGTTGGTACCGATCACCACCTCATGCTTGCGCCCCAGCAGGTTGAACGCACCGTTGAGCGCCGCGTCGAGATTGATCTGTTCATCATCGTAGCGGGCGCTGTTCGGCCAGTACTGCATCGTCGAGTCGGTGTCCTTGGTGTGGTACCCAACCTGAGCGAGAAAATCCGAATTGGACCAAATCAGGTTGGTGGCGACGGTGAGGTTCCAGTCCTCATTGAAGCTGTGCTTGATATCGGCAAAGACGTTGCGGTTGATCTTGTCCAGGTACGCCCACTTTCCAGCGAACGACTTCGACCGCGAGAAGTTGTATGAGCTGCCATCCAGGTGGGTAGGCAAACCGCCCCAATCGTAGCCGCCACTGTTGTCCTGCTGGAAGGACGCCCCCACTGCAACCGTGGTCGAGTCATTCAGGTCGACTTCGCCGATGGCGTAGAACAGTTGGTTGTCCTTGTCAGCGTAGTCCTGATAGCTGTTTCGACTGTTGTACATCAGGACCGTACGGCCACGCACGGTGCCCTCTGCGTTCAAGGGGCCGCCAACGTCGAGTTGCGTGCGGTAGTTGTCCCACGAGCCAGCACCGATCTCTGCCTTGAGCCGGTATTCACGCGTCGGTCGCTTGCGAACCATGTTGATGGCCGCTGACGGATTACCTGCCCCTTGCATCAGGCCGTTTGCGCCTCGGACAATCTCCACCCGGTCATACATGGCCATGTTGTTCACCGACATGACGTCCATCGAGAAGCTTTCCGTGACGCTGCTCGGCAGGCCGTCGAATTGCAGGTCGTCGACCTGGAACCCTCGCGAGTAGTAAAGCGGACGCTCAGTGCCGAACCCCTTGACCGTGCTGATGCCCGTGGCTGCCCTTGCAACGTCTTCCAGGGACTGCATGTTCTGGTCGTCCATCTGCTGACGCGTGACGACGCTGATCGACTGCGGCGTTTCGCGCAGCGAGAGATTCATCCGCGTCGCTGTGGTGGTGTTACCTGTGGTGTACGACCCCGAATCCTCGGTGATGGCGCCCAGCCCCGAGCCTGTCACGTTGGTCGCGTCCAGTTGCAATGAACCCGACGGTGCAGCCGGCAGCAGCACATAGCTGTTGTCCCCACCTGCAACCGCCTGCAACCCGGACCCGCTCAGCAACACGGCAAAGCCCTGGTCGATGCTGTAGCGGCCATTGATGCCCCGGCTCTGCTTGCCTTCGGTCAGCCCGTTGTCGAACGACAGCACCACGCCTGCTTCGGTGGCAAAGCTGTTCAGCACAGTGGCCAGCGCCCCGGCTTCAATGGCAAATTCCTGCTGATGCAGCGTACGGGCTGTTACCTGGCCTTCAGCAGCGTGGCCAAGTGCTGGAGTGGCCATCAACAACGATGCGCCAAGTAGGGCAAGGCATAGCGCGCTTGGGGTGTTCAACGTGGCGGTGCAGAAGCCTGGAAGGGGATGCTGCATGCTTACTCCTGATGCGGTTGTTGGCATTTTGTGAGGTGTCTGCAAAAGGAGTCGCGTAGCCAAGAGGAAAGTGACAACGCGTTTCGAAATTTTTTCCTGGCCTGATTTTCACGGCCAGAAGTCGATTGCTCTCAGGCCATCATTTCACTATATTGCGATTAATTCTTATTCACTGTTTGGCCTGGATATGCCGTCTGGCAACCTTATCGCGACCCTCTACAACGACCATCAACCCTGGCTCATCAGTTGGCTGCGCAAGCGCACCGGGTGTTCGCAGGCGGCGGCAGACTTCGCCCAGGACACCTTTGTTCGCGTGCTGCTCGCCGAGCGCCGTGAGCCCCGGGCGGCCATGCTCAATGAACCTCGGCATTTTCTGGTAACCATCGCCAAGCGGGTAATGATCGACAGTTTTCGCCGTCAGTCGGTGGAGCGTGCCTATCTGGAAGTGCTCGCCGCGCAGCCCGAGTCGTTCGAGATTTCTGCCGAAGAACAGCTTTCGTTGCTCCAGACACTTCTGGAGCTGGATCGCATGCTTGACGGCCTGGGCGTGAAGGCCAAAACGGCGTTCCTGTTGTCGCAAGTGCAAGGGCTGACCTACCCTCAAATCGCCGAGCACCTGCAGGTGTCCGCCAGCTCGGTAACCAAGTACATGGCCCGGGCCACCGAACGCTGCCTCCTGTACCTGGTGGACAATCCGTGGTGACCACCGACGCCCAGCGCCAAGCACTTCGCCATGCGGCGCAGTGGTTCGCGCAGCTGTGCGCGAACCCTGAAGACGCGGCGCTGCGCGCGCAGTGGCAACGCTGGCACTGCCGGAGGGCGGAGCATGAATGGGCATGGCAGCAGTTGACCGAATTGCAGGCGCGCCTGGGCGGCATGCCGCAGCAGTTGGCCTGGAACGTCATGGAAAAGTCCACGCTGCGCGAAAGCGGCCCGAATCGCCGCACGCTACTCAAGGGGCTGTTGCTGGGCGCCGGCGCCAGTTCATTGGCATGGCAGGGATATGACGTTGCGCCCAGATGGATGGCCGACCTCAGAACGCGCACCGGAGAACAGCGCCAAGCGGCTCTTGCCGACGGCACCCTGCTGGTGTTGGATACCGATACCGCGCTGGATGTACTGTTCAATGCCAGCACGCGCTTGCTGGTGCTTCGGGCGGGGGAGGTCCATGTAACCACCGGCAAGGACTCACGTCCGTTGCTGGTGCGCAGTGCACAGGGTGATCTGCGCGCATTGGGCACTCGCTTCGCCGTGCGCCAACTCGACGGGCTGACACGCCTCAGCGTCTACCAGCATGCCGTTGCGGTCCGTCCTGAGCAGGCTGAAGGCGAGGTCGTGATCGAGCAAGGGCAATCGGTGACATTTGATCGTCAGCGACTCTTTGCCACGCAGCCGTTGAAAAAAGGCGAAGAGGCCTGGGCTCAGGGGCGGCTGGTAGTGGAGGGCTGGAGGCTGGATACACTCATCAACGAGTTGCAGCGCTATTGCCCCGGCTATCTGGGCTGCGCCTCGGAGGTCAGCCACTTGCGGGTGTCGGGCTCGTATTCGCTTGGCAACATCGAGCTGACATTGAACACTATCGCCCGTTCGTTACCCATCCGAATCCAGCAGATTACCCGTTACTGGACGCGCATCCTGCCGGTTTGATGATTTACGACTTTCGAAGGCCGGTGGCTCAGACATCGGCTCGCACGGTCCGCTTTTGGCACCACTGCCGCTCGGCCGGCAACTCACCCACCGAGCGGCAACCCGTTTCACACGCCAGCTTCGCCTATTTCAACGGAACGTAGATATCCGTCTGCCATTGATCCTGCGGTGTTTCGGGAAACACGCTCAGGTAATGGAAGAACAACGGGTGATCCCGAAGCTCTTCGTTACTGGAGGGTAGCCAGTCGCGGTAAAGCGGGTAGATGGATTCTCCGATGTAGTCAGGCGACCCCGTATGGCGAATCACGGCGCAACGCCCTGCCGGGATGACCCGTTCATGCACGCCGAATTCGTTGGGCAGCACGGCCTCGTCTATCTCGCCGCAAATCGCGAACCTGAAGGCCTCTGCGGGCGTGGTATCGGGATTGTCATAGGGGATGCCAAACGAGCGGCTCACGGCCACTGGCGACTGACCGCTCTGCATGCGCCACTGACGAAAACGACTGACGCTTTGACTGACGAGGCCGGGCGCCCCGCAATGTTCAAGCGCCGCCACGCGGGTTTCGGCGAACGTCACGATACGGATCTGCATGGTGATACTCCTGGAAAAGTGAGGGACAACGAAGACCGCATTCCAGACCTGCCAGCTCGGTGCCTTGGCGAACGCACTCGGCGCCATGCCAAAGGCGCGCCTGAACGCCCTTGAAAAGGCCTCGGGGCTTTCGAAGCCAGCACCCAGTGCTGTCTCCAGCACGGACTGACCCGGTGAACCGACCAGTTGATGCGCAGCGCGCCGAAGCCTCATCAACTGCACATACTGTGCAACCGGCACGCCTACATACGCCGTGAATTGCCGGTGAAAATGAAACACCGAGAAGTTGGCGACGCGGCTCAGTGCACTCACCGAGAGATCGCCCTCGAGGCAGGTATCGATATAGGCGAGTACGGCGTCGAACCGTTTTGCGTAGGCATGGCTGTTGCTTGAGTCGGTCACCGAACAAAACCTCCTGAAGATGCGGTGAGCAATAGCATCCGCCTTTGCCCCCTCGTCGTGCCTAGCCGGGTTTGCTCTGATAGGGGTTGCTGCCCCTATGCAAGCCGAGCCAGTTCCCGCGCCACCATCGCCGCCTGCTGCGCACTGGCAACATTGGTAAACCCCATTACCAGCCCGTGCCTGGGCGCACCTGCCAGGTACCACTGCGATAGCGGCTCCACCGCCAGCCCGGCGGCCCGTGCGCGCTTGGCCAGTTTTACATCGTCCACGCCGGGCAAACCGGCTACCAGGTGCATGCCGCCTGCCTGGGTATCGATCAGCAAACGCTCGCCCAACTGCTGCTGCAATGCCTCGATCAGCCATTGCCGGCGCCGGGCGTACAGATTGCGCATCTTGTTCAGGTGCCGCGCAAAGTGGCCTTCGTTGATAAACGCCGCCACGGTGGCCTGCAGCAGGTGAGGGCAGTGGTTGTGCAGCCGGTCGGCCTGGCGGGCGAAGGCCTCGCATTGCTGCGCCGGCACCACCAGGTAGGCCAGACGCAATCCGGGGAACAGCACCTTGCTGAAGGTGCCGGTGTAGAGCACGCGGCCCTGCTGGTCGAGGCTCTTGAGGGCGGGCAGGGGCTTGCCGCGATAACGGTATTCGCTGTCGTAGTCGTCCTCGATGATCCAGCTGCCTTGCCGGTTGGCCCACGCCAGCAGCGCCAGCCGGCGCGGCAGCGACAGCGACACGCCCAGCGGGCTCTGGTGGGTGGGGGTGACCACGGCAAAGCGCGCATCCACCGCGCGGGCGATGCCCTGTTCCACATCCAGGCCCTGGTCGTCCACGCTGACGGGCACCAGCTGCGCGCCGGCTTCCTGCAGGGCGTTGCGGGCCATGAAGTAGCCGGGTTCCTCCAGCCAGCAGCGGTCGCCCGGCTGCATCAGCGTATGGCAAATCAGGTCGAGGCAGGCGCGATAGCCGGCGCACACGAACACCTGCTCGGGGCGGCAGGTGATGCCCCGCGAGATGCCCAGGTAAGTGGCAATCGCCGCCCGTAGCGGTGCGTGGCCGCGTGGGTCCGGGTACACCAGGCTTTCCAGGCCGCCTTGACGCAGTTGCCGGCCGGCCAGCCGCGTCCACAGCTTGCGCGGGAAGGCGTCCAGGGCCGGCAGGCCCATCTGCAAGGGCAGTGGCAGCTCGCCGGAATGGGTGGTCGGGTAGGTGCTGGCGGATACGCCAGGGCCTAGCTGGGGTGGGGCAACCGGGGTCAGTTGCGGGGTGACCACCGTGCCGGCGGCGCCGCGCGCCATCAGGTAGCCTTCGCCGATCAACAACTGGTAGGCCGCCTCCACGGTGCCCCGCGCCAGGTTCAGCTCGGCGGCCAGGGCGCGAACGGCCGGCACGCGATCACCTGGGAGCAGGCGGCCGTCGGCGATGGATTGGCGAAAGCGCTGGTAGAGCTGGCGATAGATCGGCGCCTGCTGGCTGCGGTCCAGTTCGAAGGAAAGCATCTTGGCCTAGTCGTTTATTCATTTTTCGGCCCTGTAGCTTAAGCCATTGCTTGCTTAAAGTGGGCGCTCTTGAAAAGCGGACGACGACCATGGCCTACACCCTTCAACACCTCGAAAGCCACGCAGCCTTTGAAGCCAGCTTTGAACTGATGCGTGTACTGCGCCCGCACCTCAACGACCTGGCCGACTATGTGGCGCAGCTACAGCGTCAGTCGGCGCAGGGCTACCGCTTGTTGGCGGCGTGGGAGGGTGAGCAGGTGGTGGGCCTGGCGGGCTACCGCCCGCTGGAAAACCTGTTGTACGGGCGCTTCATCTATGTCGATGACCTGGTGGTAAGCCCCGACCTGCAACGCGGCGGCCTGGGCGCGCAGTTGCTGAGCGCCGTGCGTGACGAGGCGCTGCAGCGCGGTTGCGATCACTTCGTGCTGGATACCGGCCTGCACATGCCGCTGGCCCAGCGCTTCTATTTTCGCCAGGGGTTGCTTGCCCGTGGCATGCACTTTACCCAAAGCCTTAAGCCGGGGAGCCCGCAATGAACAACGTACTGCTGCTCAACGCCAGCCCGCAGGGGGCGGTGTCCCATGCCAATCAACTGGCGCTGGAGCTGGTGGCCACCTTGCGCCGGCGCCACCCCGGGCTGCAACTGATCGAGCGTGATCTGGGCGCGAGCCCGCTGCCCCCGCTCGATACCGATTACGCCCGCGCCCTGACCACCCGCACGCCATTCGACGCACCCACTTTCGCGGTGTCCGAGGCGTTGATCCAGGAACTGGAGCGCAGCGATGTGCTGCTGATTGCAACGCCCATGCACAACTTCATGCTGCCGGCCGCGCTCAAGCTGTGGATCGACTACGTGCTGCGCATTCACCGCACCTTCAGTGCCGGCCCGCAGGGCAAGGTCGGTTTGCTGCGCGACCGCCCGGTGTACGTGCTGGTGGGCTCCGGTGGCATTCACCAGGGCGAGGCGGCGCGCCAACCGGACTTTCTCACGCCGTACCTGCGCCATGTACTCAACACCCTCGGGCTGTTCGACCTGCACTTCACCTACCTGCAGGGCCTGGTAGGCGGCGAGCAGGCGGTGCTTAGCGCAATCGACGCCGGCCGCGCGCGCCTGGCGCTGGAGCCCTTGTTCAACCCACAGGTTTGCGCCTGATCCCTTTCACTTCACTGGAGTTTCACCATGAGCCAACTCAGACTGCCGTTCGCTTCCCTGTCGCCTGAGGCCTACCAAGGCCTGCTCGCCACCAACAACGCACTGGCCGCCAGTTCCCTGGGCCTGCCATTGATCGAACTGGTGTACCTGCGCATTTCGCAGATCAACGGCTGCGCCTTCTGCCTGGGCAAGCATTCGCAAACCCTGCGTGACAGCGAGGTGGCGCAAGCCAAGCTCGATTGCCTGGCCGGCTGGCGCATCAGTGGGCTGTTCAACGAGCGCGAGCGCGCCGCACTGGCCTGGGCCGAGACGCTGACCCATGTCAGCGAAAAGGGCGCACCCGATGCGTTGTACGAGCCCTTGAAAGCCCATTTTTCCGACGTCGAGATTTCCGACCTGACCTTGGCCGTGGCGTTGATGAATGCGTTCAACCGGCTGGCCATCGGCATGAACCTCTGAGCGCGTTCTACTGTTGTGGGTGCTAGCGCCGGCACGGCATCATGGCGGTTCATCAATCAGGACAACGCCATGGTCACCCCGACGCTTCATCTGATGTGCGGCAAGATCGCCTCCGGCAAGTCGACACTGGCCAAGGCCCTGGCAACCGAACACGCGGCGATCTTGCTGAGCGAGGATCACTGGCTCTCCAGGCTGTACCCGCAGCAGATCCACTCGGTGGCCGACTACGTGCGCCTTGCCCGCCAGGTGCGGGCGGTGATGGGGCCGCTGGTTACCGACATGCTCAGGGCGGGCACCAGCGTGGTGCTGGACTTTCCGGCCAACACGCCTGCCGATCGCCAATGGCTGCGCGCCCTGGCCGACGCCGCACAGGTGCCGCACTGCGTTCACTACATCGAGGCAAGCGATGAGACTTGCCGGGCCAGGCTGCACCTTCGCAACGGCCGCGCCGAGCATGAGTTCGCCGCGACCGACGCCGAGTTCGATCTGATCACCAGCCACTTTCGGGTGCCCGACCCCGAGGAGGGGGTCGAGATCAGCGTTCACCGGCTCTGACCCTCGGCGCGCACAACTCAGTAGAGTTCGATCAACTGCCGGTCGATCGTGGCGCCCGGCATCATCTGCAAAAGCCCGGCGCCCAGTTCGTCAGCCGCAGCTTGCAGTGCCTCCAGGGGCATTGCAGGCAGGCTTTCGAGGATGAACCACATCTGTTCTGCATCGGCGTCCAGGCGCGTTCGGGTTCCCTGACGCCAGTTCCAGCGCCGACACGTCACACCCAGGTCGTCGCGCCAGATCACTTCACCCTTGTCGGGCGATTCGTTGGCGGCGCTGCCGTCCTTGATGGTGTCGAACAGCTCCGTACCGGTGGCAACGGTCAAACGCGGCACACCTATGTAGGCAGCGAAATTCTCGCCGCCGACCGGCACGGCGAACCTGAGGCTGATGGCGTTGTACAGGTCGACAATGGGGTCGATGCTCGGCAGCACGGCGTCGCGCAGCACGCGCTTGCGCAGTGCCTCGGCCGAGCACGGCGTGCGCTGCGGCTTGGCGCCGAACAGCCGGAAGGTGTGTGCCCATGCCGCAAGGTGCGCCTCTGCCCAGTCCGGGGCGCCGGCTGTGACCGCCTCACAGGCCTGCGTCAGGGCGTTGGTCGCCACCTCGGGCCGGGTGATCGGCGTGGCTTTGACGCAGATGCTCATGGCACGGAACCCCGGTGCTATCTCTGCAATCTGCGGGTCAAGAACAGGCACGACAAACGACATGTATTTCTCCAGAAGGCAGGGGGAGCAGAACAGGTGCGCATTCTTGAACGGTGAGCCTTATCAGATCCAATGATTAGGCCTCATGCCTTATCAGTTCTTCTTATCCTGCGGATGGGGTGGTGCACGCACCTGTGTATTGCACACGCTCGGCGGCTTGTATGATGTCGGCCGGTTTTGGGCTTTGCAGCAAGCCCTGTTCAACGGAGTGGCAGTTGCAATGATTGTGGTAGTCGAAGGTATCAGCGCCAGTGGCAAGACCACCTGGTGCACAAGTCACGCCGAGCAACAGTTGATTGCCGAAAACGGGCGTTTTGAGAACGAGCCCGATCGCGCGGCAGATCCGCTCGGGGCGGCTGCGTTCTGGGCCGAACGCAACGTCGATCGCTGGCAGGCGGCGCTGGCCATGGAGCAGCGCCATTCGCGGGCCGTATGCGACAGCGACCCGCTCAAGCTGCATTACATCTGGAGCCTTTGGCAGATCGGCGAGGCCAGTGAGCGCGACTGGCAGGTGGAACTGGACGCCACCCGGCAGACCTTCGCGCAAGGGCGCATCGGCTTTGCCGACGCCTACCTGGTTGCGCGCATCGACCCGCAGCTGGCACGGGAGCGGGCCCGGGCCGACAGCACGCGTCGGCGCAGCAGGTTCGAGCTGCACGTGCGCCTGCAGAAAGCAGTGCTGAACTGGTACGGCGCCATCGAGCAGGTACTGCCCGGCAGGGTGCAATTCGGTTTGCCCGCGCAGTTGCCCACGTTGCAGCGCCTGGAAGGGCGCTATGCGCTGGAGGCCTTTGACCAGATGATCGCCTCGCTACCCAGGCCACGGCATGTTTGACGACTATCTCAAGCGCTGGCAACTGACTGTCGATGGCGAGCCGTTCGACTCGCTGAACGGCACCCTGCTGCCGGTGCGCCAGCAGGGCAGGCCAGCCATGCTGAAGATTTCGCACGTTGCCGAAGAACAGGCGGGCAGCCTGCTCATGGCGTGGTGGCAGGGCGAGGGGGCAGCGCCGGTACTGGCTCACGACGGCCAAGCCCTTCTTATGGTGCGCGCGCAAGGTACGGATGCACTGACGCAGATGGTCAAGGACGGGCACGACGAGCAGGCCACGCGCATTCTTTGCGCGGTTGCCGCCCGCCTGCACGCACCGCGCGCCACGCCCATGCCCGCCCTGGTGCCACTGGAGCAGTGGTTCGAGGGGTTGTGGCACGGGGCCGACAGGCACGGCGGTCTTCTGCAGCACTGCGCCAGCACCGCCCGCGAACTGCTGGCTGCGCCGCGCGATGTGGGGGTACTGCATGGCGACATCCACCACGGCAACGTGCTCGATTTCGGCGCAGCCGGCTGGCTCTCCATCGACCCCAAGGGGCTGTATGGCGAGCGGGGCTTCGATTACGCGAACATTTTCTGCAATCCCGATGGTGAGCAGGCGCTGGTACCGGGGCGCTTCGCGCACCGGGTCGAGATCGTCGCCAAGGCCAGCGGCATGGAACCTCGTCGGTTGTTGCAGTGGGTGCTTGCGTGGACGGGCCTGTCGGTCAGCTGGCTGCTCGAAGACCATCAACCGCCGGGCAGCACCCTTGAGGTGGCGAAACTGGCCGCAGCGGGGCTTGGTTATATGGAGTGACTGCGCTCCATATGGATCGATTGATGGAGCGCTGTCGCTCCGTTCGCGGTTGATATGGCACATTGCCATGGATAGTCTTGCCGTCATCGCCACACGCAAGAGGCCCCCATGAACAGTCCTGTCTCCGTACCACCGAAAAGTTTGGGAGCGCACTTCAGTGACAACCTCAGCGCGGTACTTGCCATCGGTGGCAAGCAGCGCGAGGACGGCCGGCCAGGCCCTGTCACTGCCGCCTGTATTCAACGCGAAACCGGCATCGCTCGCAGCACGCTGAGGGCATTGAAGTCACCCCGCGAACAGCTCGACCCCAACCCGGACCTGCACACGCTCAGCCGCATTGCCGATGCACTGGGAGTACCCCCTGCGTTCCTGCTGATGCGCCCGCAAGACTGGCTGGCGCTGGGGCAGGCGGTGGGTGGCAGCCGCGATTACCTGGCGGCAGCAGTCAAGCTGCAGAGCGAAGGCAAGCTCGAGCAGGGCAACCCGGTCGAGAAGGTGCTGCGCGAATGCAAGGTGCATCCCGACGTGCGTCCCATCGGCGTGGGTGCGTCGCCCGAAGTCAGCCGTGTCAATGCCCGTGACGAATGGCGCCGGCGCAGTTGCCTGAAACTGGACGCACTGATGCTGCGCCAGGTGCGCTCCGACCAGCCCCGGGCCTGGCTGACAGCCATTGCGGGGGCCTTCGTCAGCCGCAGCACCCCGCATGCCCCGACCATCATCGACTGACCCCTGGTCATCAAAGGAGCCCCCCATGTCAATGATTCAAGATGCCGACCTGGCAGACGTAATGATGAGCGCGAGCAGCGACGATATCGGGCTGCTCATCGATGTGATCACCGACAGCGGCAAGGGACGCATCTCGTTGTCGTCCTCGGTCTGCCGCCAGTTGAGCGCTGCTAAGGAGCGTGAGATCACCGACCTTGATCGCGGCCTGGTGGTCGAGGAACTCACGCGCTTTGGCGGCAACTCGCTGATGAACGTGTTTCGCGGTGGCAGCGGCGTGCCCTACAAGGAACTGCTCACCGACGTGGCTTCTCACGTCGGGGTTGCCAAGAGCGGCCTCGGAGACTGCGCCAGTATGGAGATGGCGATCATCGCCAAGGTGGTCGAGCAGTCGGTGGGGCGCATGAGCGAAGACGACAAGAAGACCTTCTTCGAATCGGTCGGGGCGGGTTACCGGCCGGGCATGGGGCCCACTGCACTGGCAAGCTTGATCGCCAGCCTCAGCGCCTCCGGGCTGACCTCCTACCGCCTGGCCGCGGTAGTGGCCAGCGCGACCATGAGCAGCCTGGTGGGACGTGGCGTGATGCTGGCAGGTAGTGCGGGCCTGGGCAGGGGGCTGGCCGTGCTCGCAGGCCCGGTCGGCTGGGCCATCACGGGTCTGTGGACCGCGTTCGACCTGGCCAGCCCGGCCTACCGGGTAACTGTGCCCTGCGTTATCCAGATCGGCCATATGCGCCAGAAAATGCTGGTTGCCAAGATGTGCCCCGCCTGCGGTACAGCGGTTGAGGCATCGAGCCGGTTCTGCGGCCACTGCGGCGTACGCCTGGGTGAAAGGGGGCTGGCATGAACACCACGATCTCGCCGCTCGAATTTCTGCTGACCAATGCCATCTGCGTTGCTGCCGGTGCCGTTACCGTACTGGCATTGCAATGGGCGGGCAGGGCGGCCTACCGCAGCGGGCAGCGCAATGCGCAAGACCCCGTGTAACCCTGGCCTGTCGATTACAAGGAACGATCATGTATAGGAATGAACACGCGGCCCGGGTGGTCGCCCTGACCCAGAAGACCGCATCGATCAACCTGGATATCCAGAAGTTGACCCTCGACATGCAGTGGTACGACGCATTCGACTGCGAGCACGCCAGCGCTCAACTGGCCCAGCGCAACCGCATCACCCTGGATATCAAGCAACGGCTCAATCAGCTCAGCGCCACCCTGCAGAGCACCAGCCAGAGCAAGCAGACCTGCCAGGGCGTGGCCGGTGGCTGGCTGTCGGGCCTGTGGCGCTCCACCGAGCAGAAGGTGGCGCAGCACCAGGCCAGTGAACTGGACAAGCGCCTTGCGATGCTTGAGCTGTCGCGCAAGGAGGCCCAGGCCGAGCTGGCCAGCCATGAGCCCGAAGAGCGCCGGCTGGCGGCGAACTTGCGCCGGTATCGCCAGTTCAATCCGCTGGAAGCAACGGCCACCATCGCCGGCTTGAACGAGGAACTGGCGCACCTGCACCAGTTGATCGAGCATACCCGCAGTGCCAGCGAAAAATGGGAAGCCATGGCCGGCGACGTGTCGCGCCAATGGGAACGCCAGCAGCGCCAACTGCAGCAGATCGACAACGACATCGCCAAGGCGCAAGGGTTTGAGTGGGCGCTCTCGAATGCGTCGAGCGGCAGGGAAAAAGCGCTCATACATCAAGAGTGCGAGAGCTTCTTCGAAAACAGCAAGCCGGGCATGGTACTGAGCGGGTTGAATGCCAAGCGGCGCAAGCTCGAGCGGGATATCGAGAAAATCCAGGAACGCCTGCGCGACATCACACGGCTGATGGAAAACCACATCGAAACGCTCATCCTCGATGGCAACAACCTGTGCTACCTGCCTTCGGAGAACGGCAAGGGCACCTTCATCGGGCTTGGTGCACTGATTGCCTTGGTGCCGGTCCTGTGCCAGGGGTACAAGGTGACGGTGATGTTCGACCCGGGCATCTATGCACGGGTGTCGAGCAACCATGCCGGGCTTCAGGCGCTGTTCCCCGGGGCCAAGGTGGTGGTGATGCCCCGCGATGTGAAAGCGGACGAGGCCCTGCTGGCCGCTGCCGAGTTCGACCAGGCCGCCTACATCGTCAGCAATGACCGGTTCGCCGACTACGCGGAAAAATCCGCGGTCAAGGAGCGACGCGTGTTGACCCACCTGATTCACCCGCATTCGGTACAGATCCAGCAGTTGCAGGTCAACGTGCCTTACTGACCTGGCTGGGCTCAGGCGGTAGCTCAACCACAGGCGTGCAGGTGGGCTGCTGCTGGCCGACGATCGTGCGCGGTGCATCAGCCAGATCGCGTTCGCAGGTTTTGCTGGCGCTGCGCGCCAGTTCGCGGGCAAGGCCCGCTCCTACGCCCTCCGGGCAGAAGCCCCAGCGCTGTAGGAGCCAGCATTGCTGGCGAACGAGCGCGAAGCGGTCGCAGAACCTGCGTGTGCGGTGCATCAGCCAGATCGCGTTCGCAGGTTTTGCTGGCGCTGCGCGCCAGTTCGCGGGGCAAGGCCCGCTCCTACGCCCTTCGGGCAGAAGCCCCAGCGCTGTAGGAGCCAGCATTGCTGGCGAACGAGCGCGAAGCGGTCGCAGAACCTGCGTGTGCGATGCATCAGCCAGATCGCGTTCGCAGGTTTTGCTGGCGCTGCGCGCCAGTTCGCGGGCAAGGCCCGCTCCTACGCCCTTCGGGCAGAAGCCCCAGCGCTGTAGGAGCCAGCATTGCTGGCGAACGAGCGCGAAGCGGTCGCAGAACCTGCGTGCACGGTGCATCAGCCAGACCACCCGCAACTCCTGCGCCTAACCCTCGGCAGCCCCTTCCAGAATCCTCGGCCCCGGTCCATCCTGCCCCAGCGCATCCCCCGGGTTGCGCAACGGGCAATCATCCAGCGACAGGCAGCCACAACCGATGCAGTTGTCCAGGCTATCCCTCAATGCCTCCAGCGTCCGGATGCGCGCATTCAGGTTCTCGCGCCAGGCCGATGACATCTCACCCCACTGCGCCGCCGTCAATTTGCTGTTGGGCGGGTAGCGGCTCATCGCGTGCTTGATCTCTTCCAGCGGAATCCCGGTGCGCTGCGCCACCTTGATGATCGCGATGCTGCGCAGCACCAACGCCGGAAATCGCCGCTGGTTGCCGGCATTGCGCGTGCTGGCGATCAACCCCTTGGACTCGTAGAAGTGCAAGGTGGAAATCGGCACGCCACTGCGTCTGGCCACCTCGCCGATGGTGAGCGAGCGCGCACCATCCATCGTCTTTTCTGCCGCCACGTGTGTTGACCTCAAGTTAAGTTGAGGTTTTATAGTCCGGCCCGATCTTTCCTGCAACCGCTTTGCCGTGCCGATGCCAGCCGTCGGCACGGGATGCGCTGTGCAGCGAACACACCACACCGATGAGCGGAGCAAAGATGGGCAAGAGGATGCTGTTGGGAGGGGGCGCCGCTGTTGTGTGCGTGCTGGCCGTCGTCATGCTGCTGACCAGAAAGGACTCGACGGCGCACGCCACTGCGGCGTGGCCGGTGACCAAGGTCGCGCTGGCCACCGTCACCTCGCGTGAGGCGCCCCGCCAGACCTTCGCCGCCGGCGAGCTGGAAGCCGCCCACCAGGTGCAGGTGGCCGCGGAAACCACCGGGCGCATCACGCGCATCGCCTTCGAGTCGGGGCAAAGGGTCAAGGCCGGGCAACTGCTGGTGCAGCTCAACGATGCCCCCGAGCAGGCCGACCGGGTGCGCCTGAGCGCACAGCTGCGCAATGCCCGCACCCTGCATCAGCGCATCGGCAAGCTGCGCACCGCCAATGTCACTACCCAGGAGCAACTCGACAACGCCACCGCCGCCGTGCAGATGGCCGAGGGCGAACTGCAGCAGGTCGATGCACGGATTGCGCAGAAGGCGATCCGGGCCCCCTTTGCCGGCAAGCTGGGCATCCGCCGCGTACATCAAGGCCAGTACCTGAATGCCGGTGACGCCGTGGCCAGCCTGGTGGACGCCACGCAACTGCGGGTGAACTTCTCGCTGGCCGAGCATGCCGCCCCGGGCTTGCAGGTGGGGCAGACCGCCGCCCTGGCGGTGGATGCACTGCCGCAAAAGACCTTTGCGGCGCGCATCAACGCCATCGACCCGATGGTGGGCAAGGCGCGCGCAGTGTGGGTGCAGGCCACCCTGGCCAACCCGGACGGGCAGTTGCAGGCCGGCATGTACGCCAGCGTGCAGCTCGCGGCGGCGCAGCCGACCCGGGTGATGGCCGTGCCGGAAACCGCCATCACCTATACCGCCTACGGCCAGACCGTGTTCATTGCCAACCACGACCCGGAACGCGGCCTGAGCGTGCACCGCGTGCAGGTGACCACCGGCGAGCGCTGGAAGGGCCAGGTGGAAGTCACCTCCGGGCTCAAGGCGGGCGACCGCGTGGTGGTCTCGGGCCAGCTCAAGCTCAGTGACGGCATGCAGGTGGAGCAGGTGGCCAATGACACGCTGCACAACGCCGACGGGGGCGACGCCTCATGAGGTTCACCGACAGTTTTGTGCGTCGCCCGGTGCTGGCCCTGGTGGTCAGCAGCCTGATCGTGCTGGCCGGCCTGTTCGCCCTGGGCAAGCTGCCCATCCGCCAGTATCCGTTGCTGGAAACCGCCACCATTACCGTCAGCACCGAATACCCGGGTGCATCGGCCGAACTGATGCAGGGCTTCGTGACCCAGCCGATCACCCAGGCGGTGTCGTCGGTGGAAGGCATCGACTACCTGTCTTCGTCGTCGGTGCAGGGCCGCAGCCTGGTGACCCTGCGCATGGAACTGAACCGCGACTCGACCCAGGCGCTGAGCGAGACCATGGCCAAGGTCAACCAGGTGCGCTACCGCCTGCCGGACAAGGCCTACGACCCGGTGGTCGAGCTGTCGGCCGGGGATTCCACCGCCGTGGCCTATGTGGGCTTTGCCAGCGACACGCTGTCGATTCCCGAACTCAGCGACTACCTGTCGCGGGTGGTCGAGCCGCAGCTTTCCGGCATCGACGGCGTGGCCAAGATCCAGACCTTCGGTGGCCAGACCCTGGCCATGCGCCTGTGGCTGGACAGCGAACGCATGGCCGGGCGCGGCGTGACCGCCGCCGAGGTGGCCGATGCCGTGCGCAGCAACAACTACCAGGCCACGCCCGGGCAGGTACGCGGCCAGTTCGTGCTGGCCGACATACGCATCGATACCGACCTGACCAGTGTCGAGGCCTTTCGCGACCTGGTGATTCGCAATGACGGCACGGCGCTGGTGCGCCTGCGCGATGTGGGCACGGTCGAACTGGGCGCCGCGGCCACCCAGACCAGCGCCACCATGGATGGCCGCCCGGCGGTGCACCTAGGCCTGTTCCCGACGCCTGCGGGCAACCCGCTGGTGATCGTCGACGGCATTCGCAAGCTGCTGCCGCAGATCCAGCAGACCCTGCCGCCAGGGGTCAACGTGGCGCTGGCCTACGAGACTGCACGCTTTATCGAGGCCTCGATCCAGGAAGTGCTGCACACGCTGGTCGAGGCGATCGTGATCGTGGTGCTGGTGATCTGGTTGTGCCTGGGCTCGTTGCGCAGCGTGGCCATCCCGGTGCTGGCGATCCCGCTGTCGATGCTCGGCGCGGCCGGGCTGATGCTGGCGTTCGGCTTCAGCCTCAACCTGCTGACCCTGCTGGCGATGGTGCTGGCCATCGGGCTGGTGGTGGACGACGCGATCGTGGTGGTGGAGAACGTGCACCGCCATATCGAGGAGGGCCAGACGCCGGTGGCCGCCGCGCTGGTCGGTGCCCGCGAGATCGCCGGGCCGGTGATCGCCATGACCCTCACGCTGGCCGCCGTGTATGCCCCTATCGGCCTGATCGGCGGGCTCACCGGCACGCTGTTTCGCGAGTTCGCCCTGACCCTGGCCGGGGCGGTGATCGTCTCGGGGGTGGTGGCCCTGACCCTGTCGCCGGTGATGAGCTCGCTGCTGCTCAAGCCCGGCCAGCAGGAGGGGCGCATGGCCAGGCTTGCCGAGAAGGTGTTCGGCGGGCTGGCCAGCGCCTACGGGCGGGCACTGGCGCACTCGCTGTCGCGTCGCTGGGTCAGCGGTGGCGTCGCCTTGCTGGTGTGCCTGAGCCTGCCGTGGCTGTACCTGCAGCCGCAACGCGAGCTGGCGCCACCCGAAGACCAGGCCGCGGTGCTCACTGCCATCAAGTCGCCGCAGTACGCCAGCCTCGACTATGCCGAGCGCTTCGCCAGCAAGCTCGACCAGGTGATGCACAGCCTGCCGGAAACCACTGACACCTGGATCATCAACGGCACCGACGGGCCGGCCAGCAGCTTCGGCGGTATCAACCTCAGCCTGTGGCAGGCCCGCGAGCGCTCGGCCGATCAGGTCCAGGCCGACCTGCAGCAGGCCGTGAGCGAAGTGGAGGGCAGCAGCATCTTTGCCTTCCAGGTGGCCTCGCTGCCAGGCTCCAGCGGTGGCTTGCCGGTGCAGATGGTGCTGCGCAGCGCGCAGGACTACCCGGTGCTGTACCAGACCATGGAAACCCTCAAGCAGCGTGCCCGCGACAGCGGCCTGTTCGCGGTGGTGGACAGCGACCTGGACTACAACAACCCGGTGGTCAAGGTGACGGTCGACCGCGCCAAGGCCGCCAGCCTGGGCATCGGCATGCAGGCCCTCGGCGACTCCCTGGCCGTGCTGGTGGGCGAGCAGTACATCAACCGCTTCGCGCTGTATGGCCGCTCGTATGACGTGATCCCGCAGAGCACCCAGGATCAGCGCCTGACGCCCCAGGCCCTCGAGCGCCAGTATGTGCGCAGCGAA
This sequence comes from Pseudomonas sp. 1176_21, assembly GCF_052850635.1. NCBI lineage: Bacteria > Pseudomonadati > Pseudomonadota > Gammaproteobacteria > Pseudomonadales > Pseudomonadaceae > Pseudomonas > Pseudomonas sp. 1176_21. The sequence goes on along the minus strand of NZ_VXCV01000001.1, from coordinate 1,014,297 downwards.
GCGGGGCAACTGGTGCCGTTGTCTGCCGTGGTGCGGCTGCAGATGACGGTCGAGCCCAACCGGCTGCTGCAGTTCGACCAGCAGAATGCGAGCACGCTGCAGGCCATCCCGGCACCGGGGGTTTCCCAGGGGCAGGCGGTGGCGTTTCTGCAGCAACTGGCCAGCGAACTGCCGCCGGAGTTCAGCCATGACTGGCAGTCCGAGTCGCGCCAGTACGTGCAGGAAGGCAATGCGCTGGTGCTGGCGTTTCTCGCCGCGATGGTGGTCATCTACCTGGTGCTCGCGGCCCAGTACGAAAGCCTGGTGGACCCGCTGATCATCCTGGTCACCGTGCCGCTGTCGATCTGCGGCGCACTGCTGCCGCTCGCACTGGGCTGGGCCACCCTCAATATCTACACGCAGATCGGGCTGGTGACCCTGATCGGGCTGATCAGCAAGCACGGCATTCTGATGGTGGAGTTCGCCAACGAGATCCAGCTGCGCGAGAACCTCGACCGTGCCGGGGCGATCATCCGCGCCGCGCAGATTCGCCTGCGCCCGGTACTGATGACCACCGCCGCGATGACCTTCGGCGTGATGCCGCTGCTGTTCGCCAGCGGCGCCGGTGCCAACAGCCGTTTCGGCCTGGGTGTGGTCATTGTCTGCGGCATGTTGATAGGCACGCTGTTCACCTTGTTCGTGCTGCCCACGGTGTATGCCTGGCTGGCCCGTGACCATCGCGTGCACAGCCCGCGCAAGCAGCAACTGGAGGAGGCCGAGCAGGGCCTTGCGCTTGGGCACAGGGAGGCAAGGCCATGAAGGGGTTCAGCCGTTATCCGCTGTTGCTGGGCGCCGTGGCGTTGCAGGCCGCCTGTAGCGTCGGGCCGCAATATCACGCCCCCGAGGTGGCGCCCATTCATGTGGTCAGCCCGCAGGCGCAGGCCTTCGCTGCGACGCCGGTGCAGCCGACGTCAGCCTGGTGGACCTTTTTCGACGACCCGCAGCTGGAACGCCTGATCGCAACCGCCCTGGCCCACAACCACGCCATCGAGCAGGCGCATGCCAGCCTGCTGCTGGCCCGTGCCCATGTGGATGAACAGGCGCTGGAGCGCCTGCCGACGGTGACCAGCAGCGCGAGCTACCAGCGCAGCCTGGCGCAGCAGGCCAGGCAGGGGCAGCCGCCGGCCCGCAGCCTGTCCGAATCGTGGCGGGCGGGGCTGGACCTGCAGTGGGAGCTTGACCTGTTCGGCCGCCTCGATCACCTGGAGCGCGCCGCCCAATCCCGTTCGCAGGCCTCCGCGGCCGACCTGGAGCAGGTGCAGTTGAGCATCGCGGCCCAGGTGGCCCAGGCCTACTTCGAGGCCCAGGGGCTACGCCAGCAAGGGCTGCTGGCCGAAGAGGCGGTGCGCAGCTGGCAGGAGACCGTGCAGTTGACCCAGGCGCAGTTGCACGCCGGCGCCGGCCTGCCCGAAGCGCTGGAGAGCGCGCAGAGCAACCTGCTGCTGGCGCAATCGACTGTGGCGCCACTGCGCAGCCAGCTGCAGCGGCGCCTGTACCGGCTGCAGGTGCTCACAGGCCAGCGCCCCGGCAGCTTCGCCATCGCGCTGGGGGACATGCCGCCGATGCCATTGGCGCGCCAGCTGCCACTGGGGGATGTGGATCAGCTGATCCGCAACCGGCCCGATGTGGTCCAGGCCGAACGGCTGCTGGCTGCCCGTGTGCAGGATGTGGGCGCTGCCACTGCCGACCTGTACCCACGTTTGAACCTGGGTGGGTTCATCGGCTTCTTTGCCTTGCGTGACGGCGACCTGGGCAGTGCGGCGCGGGCGTTCGAGCTGACGCCCGGCCTGACCTGGCCAGCGTTCGACCTGGGCTCGGTGCGGGCGCGCCTGCGCGGTACCCAGGCGCTGGCCCAGGGTGAGGCAGCGCACTTCGAGCAGGTGCTGCTGGTGGCGGTGGAAGAGGTAGAGGGCGCAGTCACGCAGTTGGCCGAGCACCAGCGCCACCTGCTCGGCCTGGTGCAGGCGGCGCGGCATGGCGAGGCGGCGTTCGCCATCGCCCAGCAGCGCTATGGCGCAGGTTCGGGCAGCTACCTGGCGGTCAAGGACAGCCAGCGCGACCTGTTGCGTCTGCGCCAGGACATCGCGCGGGCACAGGCCGCCTCCTATGGCAACGCCGTGGACCTGTACAAGGCCCTGGCCTGGCGCGCGCCTTCCGGCAGGACGCTTAGCGCAAACACCCTGAACAACTGATGAGGACCGCTTCGTGGATACTGCAACTTCACTGCTGATGTTTCAGATGGTACTGGCCGCAGGGTTCACCCTGTGGTTGAGCATCGCCCTGGTCAACAACCTGCAGGCCTTTGCCAGTTCGGCGGCGGCCGTCGGGGGCACGCTGTCGATGGCGCCCCTGCGCCAGGCACCGGCGATCGACCTGCCCCTGTGCTCGCGGGCCATTCACTCGCCCGCTGTGCACAGGGCGGCATTGATGGTCGTCGTGCTGCTGCAGGCGGGGGCGGTGCTGGCCGCCTGGGCGGGCTGCTACCACCTGCTGCTGGGCAGCGGCCTGGACGCAGCCCGGCCCTGGTTGAACCTGGCGCTTAGCGCAGCCCTGGGCTTTCTTTTCGCCATGCTGCTCGGGGGGCTGTGGTTCGGCTACTGGATACGCCAGGAGGGCCTGCAGCTCACTCACCTGGCGCTGGTGGTGTGGGTGGTGCTGAACTTCATGGTGTTCAACCTGCAGTGGGCCTAGTGCGCCGCTGTCACCCCAATCGGGCCACCCTCGCGTGGCCTTGATGCCCTATGGTTTGGCCAGCAGCCCGCGCAGCAGCAGTTCCAGTGCGCCGGTGCTGCGCGCCAGTCGCGCATCGCCGTCATCACCCTGGGCGATCCACACCGCAGCCTCGGCCAGGCTGCCGTAGACCAGCGAGGCCAGGGCCTGCGGGTCGGCCTCGGCCACCACGCCTTGTTCGATCAACCGTTCCAGCAGTGCCTGGATCGACGCGATGCAATGGCGTTGCGCGTCCGTCGAGGTGCCCCCCAGCACGGCTGGGGCATCGCGCAGCACGATGCGCTGGTAATCCGGCTCCAGCGCCATTTCCAGATAGGCCCGGCACCGCTGGCGAAAGCCTTCCCAGGGCGTCTGGGCAGTGTCGGAGAGCGCCTGCAGGCGTGCATCCAGCTCGGCGTCGATCGACGCCACCACGGCCGCCAGCAGCCCCTGCTTGTCGCCGAAGTGGTGATACAACGCGCCGCGGGTCAGCCCGGCCTGGGCGGTCAGGTCATCCATCGAGGTATCGGCATAGCCGCGTTCGCTGAACACGCTGCGGGCGGTGGCGAGCAAGGTGGCGCGGGTTTCTTCCATTTCGGCACGGGTGCGGCGAGCCATGGGCATGTCTCCTTACATACGGTGCGTATGATTATTTACATTCGGTGCGTATGAATATACGCTTTTTATACATACATGCCGTATGTAACTTGTCGCGCTGCCGTGTCAGCGGCCAATTCACCGCCCTGGAGCATCAGATGGCCAACCCTTATCGAGACCTTTTTGCCGCGCCGGGCGCCCTGGGCTTTGCCTTGGCCGGGCTGCTGGCGCGTACCGCACTGCCGATGACAGGCATCGGCATCATCACCTTGCTGTCGCAATTGCGTGGCAGCTACGCACTGGCCGGGGCAGTGGCGGCGGTCTTCGTGCTGAGCTATGCGCTGTTGTCGCCACAGGTATCGCGCCTGGTGGATCGCCTCGGGCAACGCCGCGTGTTGCCTGCGGCCACCGCCATCAGCCTCCTCGGCCTGCTGCTGGTGCTGGCCAGCACCTGGCAACGGGCTGGCGACTGGGCGCTGTTCATCGGGGCGATGCTGGCAGGGTGCATGCCGAGCGTGTCGGCAATGGTGCGCGCGCGCTGGACGGCCCTGTACCGTGGCCAGCCGCAGTTGCATGCGGCGTATTCGCTGGAGACGGTGTTCGATGAGGTCAGCTTCATTGCCGGGCCGCCGCTGTCGGTGGGCCTGGCGGTGGTGGTAATGCCCCAGGCGGGCCTGCTTGCGGCCGCACTGTTGCTGGTGCTGGGTGTGTTCGCACTGGTCATCCAGCGCAGTACCGAGCCGCCGATCCAGCCCCGGGAAGCTGCCGGGGATCGTTCGGGCTCGGTGATCCGCCTGGCCAACGTGCGCCTGCTGACCCTGCTGATGGTGGCGTTGGGCATGATCGTCGGCACCGTGGATATCGTCAGCGTGGCCTTTGCCGAGCAACGCGGCCAGCCGGCGGCGGCCAGCCTGGTGCTGTCGGCCTATGCCGTGGGGTCGTGCGTGGCGGGGCTGCTGTTCGGTGCGTTCAAGCTGCAGGTGCCCTTGCCGCGCCTGCTGTTGCTGGGTGGGCTGGCAACCGCTGCCACGACCCTGCCGCTGTTGCTGGTCGCCAGCCTGCCGGGCCTGGGTGTGGCGGTGCTGGTGGCGGGGCTGTTCTTTGCGCCGACCTTGATCGTGGCCATGACCCTGGTCGAGCGGCTGGTGCCCGAACATCGTCTGACCGAGGGCATGACCTGGCTGCTGGCCGGCTTGAACATCGGTGTGGCCGTGGGGGCGGCGGTATCGGGGCAGGTGGTGGATGGCAGCGGCGCCCGGGCCGGCTTCGGTGTGGCGCTGGTGGCCGGTGCCCTGGTGCTGCTGGTGGCTGTGTGGGCCCACCGGCGCCTGGTTGCACGGGCGGCGCCGCAGCCCGCCTGAATCAGCTGGCTACATGGCGCCAGTGCCAGGGCTCATACACGTAGCCTGCGCCATTGTCGCGTGGGTACGACAGCTCGAAGCCATAGGTCGCTGCGTTGCGGGTCAACCATCTGAATGCCGGTGTCGCTTCGAATTCGGGCTCCAGGTCGGTGCAGCCGGGGGTGCCTATGTCGACGGCACGCCCGGTGTGATGCTCGCTGAAGAACGGCGGGGCCGAGACCGCAAGGATCTGCTCGATGCTCTGCCCCTTTTCCAGCTTGCGCTGGATGATGCTCTTCTGCCGTTCGACGCTTCTGAAGGCCGACACCAGGTAAAGCGCCACGCCCTCGGCACCGGCAGCCGCTTTCAACTGGCGCCAGGCCTGAGCGGCCACGGCGATCAGTTCGTGCTTTCGGTTGTCCTGGCCGGTCTCGGCCCACTGCAGCAGGCTGGCTTCGACGAACTCCTGCAGATGGCGCTCGATCACTGCGTTCAACGGTATGCCGAGCTGTTCGAGCATCTGCAATGCGGCGGGGGAGTAGGGCATGGGGCTGACCTGGGCAGTGGGTATCAATCCAGCCTAGCAGTGAAGACGTGGTGCGATGGGGCGTGGTCCGTTCAAACAGGTTCGCCTTGCCGATGCGTTACTGGCCCTTGCACTGGGCCAGTACCACCTGGCAGGTCCTGGGCGTGCCACCGGAGCGGCTGGCGTAGCGCATGCAGTTGTCCATGGATTTCTTGCGGGCCTGGCCCAGGGTCGAGCCCCAGGCCAGGCCGCCTTCGCCAGCGCTGGGCACCGCCTTTGCGTAGCAGTTGGAACCCTGGGCGGCATAGCGATTGGCGGCCGTCTTGCCGGCGCAGCCGCCGGTCAGCAGCAGGGCGAATGCAAGCAGGCAGGGCAGGCCCCATGACAAGCGGCCAGACACTGTTTTTGCGTTCATCCCGGTTCCCCTGTGCAACGGTCAAGCGACGTGAAAAAGGGGGGTGTTCCGATGGAATACCCGTGGCAGGCGCGGCTGGCCATCGGGTGGTGGGCGGTGCGTTCCTGGCCGGGGAAATCCGGCCGGGAACGGCGCGCTAGAGCCGTTCGAGTCAGTCGACTCGGCGAGCATACCTCACGGGCGCGAGGTTTTCACGGTCAGCACTTCGGTGTACACCACGTCGACCGTCTGGCCGACCTTGAGGTTCTTCATGCGCGCCTGCAGTTCGGGGTCCTCGACCTTCACCACCTTCACCTTGCCCTGGGGCGGCAGCAGGGTCACTTCATGGGCGTCGAGGTCGATGGCGGTGATCTTGGAGGTGACGCGCACCTGGCGGAAAGCTTCGCCGCCCGGGTTGGGGTTGTCCTTGGTGGCGCGCACGGTGCCGGCCTCGTCGGTGACCTTCGGCGCGCCGCCCTCACTGGTGTTGAGCACATAGGCCACGGCACGGGTCACCGTGATGTCGACCTTGTCGCCCACCTTCAGGTTGTGCAGGTCCTTGGCCTGTTTGGTCAGCTGGATAGGCACCTGGCTGTTGTTCGGGCCTTCGATCGTGACCCGGAAGTTGCCCGGGTCCACGGCCAGCACCTGGGTGCTGATGTGGTCTTGCAGCGCTTCGCTGCCCAGCGGCAGTTCGGCGGCGTGGGCCGCAAAGCTGGCAGTGGTCATGAGTGAGGCGAGGGCAACGGCGTGGGCGAGGGAGCGAATCGATTTCATAAGCCTGCATTCCATGTAATGGCTGAATGAGCGGAACAACGCATGACGCAACGTGCGTGGATCACGTGCAAAGCATAGCCACTGATTGCGGATATGCCCGTTAGACGCCGCCCTGCGACGGCACCTGGCCACGCATCGCGGCCTCGATGAATGGCGCCTTGCCGGCCAGGTACTCGCCGATACCGTCACGATTGGTCGCTTCAAGCTCAAGCTTCAACGCCTGGTAGCGCTGGCGAAGGTCGTCATCGCTGCGCAGCAGGTCGCGAAAGCGCAGCATCCAGGCAATCTGTGGGTGGCCCTGGGCACACACGTGCACCTTGTGGGTACGGATACCGTCGACATCACGACGGTAGAAGTGGTGGCCCGGCGACAGGTCGGAGCCGCGCACGTACCCCAGAGCCTGCATGTGGGCGTGGCGTGCTGCGGTTTCCCGATGCGCCTGAACCACCACCAGCACGTCGATCTCCGGCTTGGCGGCAAGGCCGGGTACGCCCGTGCTGCCCACATGATGGATGTCGATCAGTTCACTGCCAAAACCCTGGGCGATGCCTGCCCTGGCGGCCAGGTAGCGCTCGGGCCATTGGTTGTCGTAGGGGCGGATCTGACTGGTCAGCTTCATTGCGGTGTTTCCCTGGGAGTCATATTGGCCAGTCGCTTACCCGTGCGTTCCAGCGCTCACGGTGGCGTTCGCGCCAGCCGCGGCTGCCGGAATCGAGCCAGGCGAGGGTGGCCTGCACACTGTCCTGGCTGATGATGAAGCTGTCGATATGGTTGACGATGGTCTCTTCGGCCACATGCAGCAGGGCCATGTAGTCGTTGAAGCTTTCGGCCAGCACCACGTATTCGTCGCCTTGCTGGCGGCGGCCGGTCCAGGCGGGCAGGGCGGCGACCATCGCGGCCACCTGCTGGCGCCCCTCGCGCAGGTCCAGCAGCAACAGGCTGGCGCCGCCGTCACGCCCGATCGGCAGCAGGCCGTGGGCAGGGTAGCCAGGGCGCTGGCGTGCGCGTTCCAGCTCGTAGGGGTTCGACTCCCATTCGCCGTCCAGGTCCAGCCCGTACAGCGAGAAGCTCATCAGCTCCCGTTCGCCGCTGGCCAGGGTGACCGCCACGTCGTACTCGAGGTAGGCGCCGTTGCAGGTCGTGAGAAATTCACGGTAGTCAGCCGGCAGGGGCGCGCCAAGGCTGGCCTCCAGCTGTGCAAGCGCAGCGTCGCTGGCGCCTTGCCGGGTGTCTTCGAGCATCAGCCCGCGGTAATCGGTCATCGAGGTGGCTCGCTGTACAGGGGCGGCAGATGATGCCGCGCATGGGCGCCGCAGGCAAACGGCGCGGGTGGGGCCGCACCGTTTGCGGCATTACGCGGCCGGGGTGCCTTGATGAAAGGTCATCTGCCAATGGCCATCGAGCCTGCGCCATACCGAGCTGCGCAGCGACGCGGTGTCGCTGTGGCAGGTATAGGTCACCAGCGCAACGTCCGGCGCCAGGGGGCGTACCTGAAAATCGCTGATCGTGCGCACCCTGAATGCCTGGACGGGCAGGCTGGAGAGCACATCCGCCTTGTGCCAGGCCTTGCCGCTGGCGCCAATCTCCATGAAGTCATCGGCCAGCAGCGTCGACAGCAAGGCCGTGTTGCTGCGTACGTCCTGCTGCAGCAGGCGTTGCTCCAGGTAGTGCAGGGTGGCTTCCAGCTCGCCAGCGGGTTGCGTTGCGGGGCTGGCGTCGCCGCGGCGCTTGCGCCATTCATCCTGCGTCAGCTCCCAGGTTTCCTGGGGCATCGGCCCACTGACGAAATTGCCGGGCTGCACGTGCAGCAGGTGCATGCCCTCGCGCAGCGATATGCGCCGTGACGCCAGGTTGCTCACGGCCTTGGGCACCTGCAGGGTCGGGCGATTCAAGGTGTCGAACCAGAAGCGGTTGATCACCTCGCACACCTCGCGCATGTAGCCCTTGCCTTGCCACTGCGGCGCCAGCCAGAAACCGCGGTGGTTACCGGGGGTATCGTGCAGCGACACGCTGCCGATGCACTGCAGCGGGTTCTGCACCAGGCGGATCATCCAGTGCCATTCCTCGCCACGCGCCATGGCGGGCAGCGCCAGGTCGCGCACATACGTCAGTGCGCCGTCGTCCGGGTACGGCCAAGGCACGCGGCTGTCGAGATAACGCACCACCTCCCACTGCGGGAACAGTTGCTGGATCGCCGCAGCGTCGCTCAATTGCAGGGGCGTGAGCTGCAGGCGCGCGGTGGTGAAGGTAGGGATGCGGTTCATCTTGGCCTCGAAGCGGTAATGCATGGGGTGGGCGAGGGTGGGCAAGGTGTCGGCACCGAGGGTAAACCAAACCCATGCGCCAAGGCGATTGGATCGCGCAGGCCGGCACGCTGTAGCATGTGCGCCACGTTGGGCGCGACGCGCAAGGGGCGCGCCCTCACCACGCAATGACCATGGGGGGCGCATGAGCGACAACCAACCCTGCCGCGCCTGCGGCAACGTGATCCTGGCAAGCACCGCAGCGCGCACCGGCGGGTTGTGCATGCCCTGCAAGGGCGGCTACCGGGAGAACATCGAGAACGGCAAGCGCTACGCCCAGGAGCGCAAGCAGTACCTGGCCAGCCCGCAGGCGCTGTACTGGTCTGCGCTGGTCGACCGGGTGTTCCGCACGCCCCAGGGCTTTGCCGGGCTGGCACTGGCCGAGCAGCACTATTACGCGGTCAACGTGCTGCAGGGCGAGGTGTACAACGGCGGTTTCGACCAGTACTTCGGCAACTCCTCGGGCGATCACTACGCCAGCGCGTGCGCGGGGTTGCGCGAGCTCGGCGCGTTGCAGACCCTCGCGCTGCTGGAGGAGGCCAAGGGCCTGTTGTTCGGCGCCCAGGCAGTGCCTGCCGAGCAGGGCGAGCGTCAGTTGCGCATGCCCACCTATGCCGATGAGCCCGACCTGGCCTGCGAGGCCGCGCTGGATGCACTGGATACTCGCTTCTACCTCGACCCCGACCAGCTGGAGGAGCGCCTGGTGGCGTATGCGCGGCAACAGCAGCTGTTTGCCGCCGATTAGGTTTCGGGGTCCTGTTCTGCCAGGGGCGCGCGGTGTCAGTCGTTGCGGGCCTGCACGGTATCCAGTACCAGCTCCATGCCCTGGGACATCAGCGCGCTGCCCGCGCGCAGCGGTTCGGGTGGCCCAATCGGCTTGAAGCCCAGCGCGGTGTACAGGTGCATGGCAGGGCTGTCCTGAATCGTGACCCCCAGCCGTACCCGCTGCATGTCGTGGCGGCGGGCCCAGTCCAGCGCTGCCCGCAGCAGTGCCCGTCCGGCGCCGCGCCCGCGGCGGGCCGGGTCGACCCACATCTGGAATATCTCGGCAATGCCGGGCCCTGCACCGGCCAGCTTGCACCACACTAGCCCACAGGGCGCTTCGCCCTCCAGCGCAACAAACGCACGGCCCTGGCCGGAGCTTGCCGCCGCCTGCAAGCGCGCCGACCAGTCTTCATCGGTGCGCGTAGCCTCCGAGCCGTAGGTGCTGCCGAACGCATCCGGCGAGTCCTGCAGTGACTGCAGGCGCAGATCGCGGTACAGCGGCCAGTGCGAGGGTTCGAGTGCTGTTGTGGCGATCATGCTGCTGTTCACCTTATCCATTGGTACTGCCTCAAGGCGTGTGCAGGGGGTCGCCAGCGGCTGCGGTGCGGTCCACCACGCGAATACTGTCACGTCCACCGCGCTTGGAGGCGTAGAGCGCGCTGTCGCTTTGTTCGATCAGGGCAGTGAGGCTGCCCGGCGGCTGGTCGAACAGGTTGGCGCCGATGCTCAGGGTCACCGGCGCAGGCGTGGGGAACAGCTGCGCGGCGGCCTGCCGAAACTGCTCGCGCAAGGCACCGCCCAGCGCCAGGATACGTTCGGTGGGGGCGTTGTTGAGCAGAATCACGAACTCATCGCCACCCAGTCGCGCCGCCAGGGCGCCGGTGGGCAGCACCGCGCGGATCATCTCGCTCAGGTCGACCAGCAGGCGGTCACCGGCGCTATGCCCGAACAGGTCGTTGACCAGCTTGAAGTTGTCGATATCGATCAGCAGCAACGCTCCGGGCCGCGTGGCCGACACGTCTTCGAGCAGGCGCGGCGCACGGACTTCCAGGGCGCGGCGGTTGTACAGGGCCGTCAGCGGGTCACGGGCGGCCAGGCGGGCGATGCGTTTTTCTCGCCGGTAGCGCTCGGTGCCGGTCATCGACAGCGCAATCAGCATGATTGCCATGGCGCCTTCCACCAGCGAGATCTGGATGATCTGGCCGCGGAACGCCGCCAGGTCGATCAGCGTGCCGGGCACCACCGCCGTGATCGCCTTGGCCACGTAGAACAGGCCGTGCATCAGCAGCACGTAGCGCAGTTGCACCGCCCCCACGCTCAGCGACTTGCCATGCGGGCGCAGCAGTGCACTGGCCTTGAGCGCCAGCAGCGCCACCAGCAGCGAGTTGACCAGCAGCATCAGCTTGGACCATTGCGGCTCCTCGGGTACCACCAGCAGCGCGAGCCATACCACGAAGACCAGGTACCAGCCCCGCGACAGCTGGGTTTGCGTGAAACGCCCGACACCCAGCAGGAACAGCCAGTGCGCCGTCACCAGCAGGCCATTGGCGAACCAGATACCGATCAGCAGCAGGCCGCTGCTGCGCAGCAGCGCGAGGGTACAGCCCACGGTGATGGTGGCGAACCCGGCGCTCCAGAACAGCAGCGAGGGTTCACGCACGCTGCGCCACTCGATCGCCAGGTACAGCGCGGCGGCCGCGGCGAGGGCGATCGTGATGGTGAGCATCGTGGGTGGGTCTAGCGCCATGGCGAGCGGGCCTGCATGAAGTGCACGGAAAGCGGCGATTGTAAGCGTTTGAATCGGTTTTTCGCAGTGCTTGCGCGAAGCGTTTCAGCCGGCTGTCGCAAACCTGGGCCAGCCTGTCGCTGGCAGTGCAAAAGACCCTATCGACCCTGTGGCCAATGGTCCTCGATTGCGTACCACGGCGCCTTCGAAGCCACCTCCACATGGCGCTGCCTGTCGAACGTCAGGGGTGAGTCCAGGGTGCCCAGCGCAATCGAGATCCAGTCGGCATGGTCCCCCTGTGAGCGCGACCAGAACAGCGATGAACCGCAGTCGCCACAGAACTGGCGCGCCACCGACTCGGACGATGCGTACGACTTGAGCCGCTCGCCTCCCTGCAGCAGTTGCAGGTCGTCGCGCCTGACGCTGGCGTAGCTGGCGAACGCCGCCCCGTGGCCCTTGCGGCACTGGCTGCAATGGCAGTGCGAAACCGCCTTGAGGGGCGCGCTGAGCTGATAACGGATGGCGCCGCACAGGCAGCTGCCCTGGTACTGGTGTGTCATGGAAGGTCCAACCCGGTTGCTCGCAATACAGGGCCGACAGTCTAAGCTGATCCCTTGCCCGTCATGCAACACACCCTTTTGCCACCCTGCACCGAGGCCCCGCCCTATGCCGTTGTTTCGCCCTCCCTACGCCAGCGCCCTGGCGCTCTGCCTGTCCTTCGCCTGTACCGGCGCCATCGCTTCCCCCGCCCAGGACCTGCTGGAAAAAGCCAAGGCCGAGCAGTCGAGCTACCTGGATACCCTCAAAACCCTGGTATCGGTGGACACCGGTACCGGCACCCAGCAAGGCCTCACCGACATCGGCGCATTGCTGGTCAAGCGCCTGGAGGCCCTGGGCGCCACGGTGCAGACCAGCGCCGCCACGCCCTCGGTGGGCAACAACATCGTCGGCACCTTCAAGGGCAGCGGCAGCAAGCGCTTCATGCTGATGGTGCATTACGACACCGTGTTCGGCCCCGGCACCGCCGCCAGGCGCCCGTTTCGCATCGAGGGCGAGCGTGCCTATGGCCCCGGGGTGGCCGACGCGAAGGGCGGGGTGGCGATGATCCTGCATGCGATCAAGCTGCTGCAGGATGTGCGCTTCAACGACTACGCCACCCTGACCGTGCTGTTCAACCCCGATGAAGAAATGGGCTCGCTCGGCTCCCGGCAGATCATTGCCGAGCTTGCGCGCAAGCATGACTACGTCTTCTCCTACGAGCCCCCGAACAAGGACGCGGTGACGGTGGCCACCAACGGCATCAACCAGCTGCTGCTGGAAGTGCGCGGTCGCTCGGCACACGCCGGCTCCGCCCCTGAAGACGGGCGCAACGCCTTGACCGAGCTGGCGCACCAGGTGGTGCAGCTCAAGGACCTGGGCGACCCGGCCAAAGGCACCACGGTCAACTGGACCCTGGCCAAGGCCGGCGAGAAAGCCAACATCATCCCGGCGCTGGCCACCGCCGAAGCCGACATGCGCTATGCCGACCTGTCCGAAAGCGACCGCGTGCTGGCCGACGCGCAACGTATCAGCCAGGCCCGGCTCATCGCCGACACGCAGGTCACGCTGACCCTGCGCAAGGGGCGCCCGCCGCTGGCCAGAAATGAAGGCTCCGCCGCCCTGGCCAGCACTGCCCAGCAGTTGTATGGCCAGATCGATCGCAGCCTGGAACCCATCGCCATGCGTTTTGGCACCGACGCCGGCTATGCCTATGTGCCCGGCAGCGCCACGCCGGCGGTGCTCGAAACCATGGGCGTGGTCGGGGCCGGGTTGCACGCCGACGATGAATACATCGAACTGTCCAGCATCGCGCCGCGCCTGTACCTGACGGTGGCGATGATCCGGCACCTCTCGCAGTAGGCTGCACCGCGCCCTCCCGGCACCCGGGAGGGCGGGCGGCTTCAGCTGTGGTTGATGTCGCGGTCCTTGGTCTCGGGCAGGAAGAAGGTACCCAGGATGGCGGTCATCACCGCGATCACGATCGGGTACCACAGCCCGTAGTAGATATCCCCCGTGGCCGCGACCATGGCGAACGCCACCGTGGGCAGGAAGCCGCCGAACCAGCCGTTGCCGATATGGTAGGGCAGCGACATCGAGGTGTAGCGGATACGCGCCGGGAAAAGCTCCACCAGCCACGCGGCGATCGGCCCGTAGACCATGGTCACGTAGATCACCAGGATGGTCAGCAGCAACAGCACCATGGGGTAGTTGGTCTTGTTCGGGTCGGCCTTTTCCGGGTAGCCGGCGTCCTTCAGGGCCGCGCCCAGGGTGGCGGCGAAGGCATCGTTCTGCGTCTTGAAGTCGGCGGCCGGCAGGCGGCTGCCGTCGAAGCTGGGCACCACCGTGCTGCCGATGCGCACCTGCGCCACGCTGCCGGGCTCGGCCTTTTCGTTCACGTAGGGGATCGCGCGCTTGGCCAGCACGCTCTTGGCCACGTCGCACGAACTGGTGAAGCGCGCCTTGCCCACCGGGTCGAACTGGAACGAACACTGCGCCGGGTCGGCGACCACCGTCACCGGGTTGCGTGCCTGGGCACTGAACACGTCGGGGTTGCCGTACTGGGTCAGCGCATGAAAGATCGGGAAGTAGGTCAGCGCCGCCAGGATGCAGCCGGCCATGATGATGCCCTTGCGCCCGATGCGGTCGGACAGGCTGCCGAAGATGACGAAGAACGGCGTGCCGATCAGCAGCGAACCGGCAATCAGCAGGTTGGCGGTCTGCGGGTCGATCTTGAGCGTCTGCAACAGAAAGAACAGCGCATAGAACTGCCCGGTGTACCACACCACCGCCTGGCCGGCGGTACCGCCGAGCAGCGACATGATCACCACCTTGAGGTTGTCCCAGCGTGCGAACGACTCGGTCAGCGGTGCCTTGGATGCCTTGCCTTCGGCCTTCATCCGGTTGAATACCGGCGACTCGCTCAGTTGCAGGCGGATGTACACCGACACGATCAGCAGCAGAATCGACAGCAGGAATGGTATGCGCCAGCCCCACGCCTCGAACGCCTCGGTGCCCAGCACGGTACGGCACGCCAGAATCACCAGCAGCGACAGGAACAGCCCCAGCGTGGCGGTGGTCTGGATCCACGAGGTGAAGAAGCCGCGCTTGCCGGGCGGTGCGTGCTCGGCCACGTAGGTGGCGGCGCCGCCGTATTCACCGCCCAGCGCCAGGCCTTGCAGCAGGCGCAGGGTGATCAGGATCACCGGGGCCGCCACGCCGATGCTCGAGTAGCTGGGCAACAGGCCCACCACCGCGGTGGACACGCCCATGATCACGATGGTGATGAGGAAGGTGTGCTTGCGCCCGATCATGTCGCCCAGGCGGCCGAACACAATGGCGCCGAACGGCCTTACCGCAAACCCGGCGGCGAAGGCGAGCAGGGCGAAGATGAAGGCAGTGGTTTCGTTGACCCCGGCAAAGAAGTGCTTGGCGATGATCGCCGCCAGGGAGCCATACAGATAGAAGTCGTACCACTCGAACACGGTGCCCAGGGACGAGGCAAAGATGACCTTGCGTTCCTCTTTGGTGATCCCGCGCCTGGGCGCACTGCCTGTGGAAGTGCTGTCGATTGTCGCCATGAGTTTTCTCCGGATTGTTGTTGTAGGCCGGAACACCCACTGCCACTTCACCCAAGCCCTGGGGCTGATGTCATCGGACTACGCAATGCGCACAGACACCTCGCAGCGCTGCCCGCTCGTTTGAAGCATAATCAGCTTCGCGCAGATATCCACTCGCCGACGGTTGGCCGGACGGCAGGAGGGGGCTGCAATAACCAGACGTGATGAGAAAGGGACACGCAATGCCGCAAAATGCTGACGACTCGTTCTACGACCGCGCCGACGCCCATATAGAGCTGTCCAACGAGCAGCTCGGGCAGGTCCAGGACCTGGGCAAGGTGAGTGCCTCGATGATGTTCGGCACCACCCGGTTCAATGCCTGGGTGAGTGCGCGCAACTTCAAGTCGGGGGAAGAAATGGCGCAGGCACGCGAGGCGATGCTCACGTACTTCTGCGACCAGTACCGGATGATGCTCGAAGACAACCTGGACGACCATATCAACAACTTTGCGACGTACATGCAGGGTTCGGCCAAGTAACGCGTTGCCCGCTTCGCCGGCAACGCCGGCTCCTACAAGGAAGAACCGTTATGGCAGGTGAATACAATCTGGCGCTGGTGATTGCCGCGGCGCTCAGCGCGCTGGCGGCCGTGCTGCACGTGGGTACGATCATCGCGGGGCCGTCCTGGTATCGCCTGTTCGGGGCGGGTGAGCGCTTCATCCGGGCGGCGGAGGCGGGCCGGACCTTTCCGGCGGTGGTCACGGCAGCGATTGCGCTGGTGCTGCTGAGCTGGGCGGCCTTTGCATTGTCGGGGGCGGGCGTGATCGCGCCGCTGCCGTTGCTGCTGCCGGCGTTGTGCGCGATCACGCTGGTGTACTTGCTGCGCGGTATCGCCGGGCCCTTCGTGCTGGCCAATACCGGGCGCAGCCAGCGCTTCATCGTGGTGAGCTCGCTGGTGTGCCTGGGGTTCGGGGTGGTGCACCTGGTGGGGCTGGTGCAGGTCTGGGGCCGCCTGGGCTGATCCGCGAATGGCCGGGCGGGGGTGCCGGGCCGGTGCCGCCACCCGGTCGGCCTCAGGCCTGTGCAGCCACACTGGCCATGAACAACCCCAGTTTCTTCTGGAAGTCGGCCACCTGCTGGTTGCCGGTGTCCTCGTTGCAGCGCAGCTCCCATTTCAGGCGTGATGCCTGGCGCTGCACCGCATCGCACTCGGTATCCAGTTGCACCAGCCGGTTCAACTGTTCGCTGCGTTGCCCGGCCTGCTGGCTCAGCTCCACGAACCGCCAGGATTTGCCCGGCTGGATGTGGGTCTTGCGATAGCTGACCTGCAACGTGGGGCGTTCATCGTGCAGGTTGAGGTTGAGGTAGAACTTGATCTGCTTTTTCAGCACGCTCTGCAGGTTGAGATCGTCCACCACCTCGCGACGGCCGCTCAGGTAGTCCTCGATGAACGGCAGGTTGTCGCGGTTCTGCTCACTGAAGGTCGCCGGTTCGATCAGTGCCGGGGTCAGGTTGACGGCAATCTTCTCGAACTCCAGAAAGTAGGTGTGGATGTCGTCGAGCAGCGCCTTGCGCTCGTCGTGAAGCTGCTGCAGGTGCTGTTCGCTGTCGTGCAGTGCCTGGGCCAGCGCCGGCGATGTCTTGTCCGGGCTGTGCTTGCCCTGCAACGAGCGGAAGGCATAGCGGGCGAGGAAGTCGGACAGTGCCTCTTCCCCCCGGGCCGCCAGTGCCACTGCCTGGGCCTGCAGGTCGGCGGCCGCGCCCTCGAGGTCGCAATTGCGGAGCTTGGTCAACAAGGTGGTGAGTGTCGCTTGATCCATATGCAGCCCTCCCTTTGGCTGCCTCGCACAGTACTGCACCTGAGCGCCGGCCTGCCAGTGTCGGTGAAGCAGGTTGTTTCGGCGGCAATCATAAAAATCCACCGCAAGCTAATGAGAAGTATTACCATGCACGACTCCCGTCAGCCTGCGTCCCGGAACCCTGCCGATGCATCCACTTTCCAGCACCCACCATGCGGTGGGCGAACTCTACGTTCAACACCACAGCTGGTTGACGCAGATGCTGCGCCGCAAGCTGGGCAACCGGGAGCAGGCGCTGGACCTGGCGCAGGACACCTTCGTGCGCATCCTGCGCAGCGAGGCACCGCCGGTGTACCGCGAGCCGCGCGCCTACCTCACCACCGTGGCCAGCCGCCTGTGCATCCAGTACTTTCGGCGCCATGCGCTGGAGAAGGCCTACATGGAGTCGCTGGCGCATCTTGAACCGGCGCTGGTGCCGTCCCCGGAAACTCGCCTGCTGGTGCTCGAGGCGCTGGACGCGGTGGGCCAGGTGCTCGATGGGCTGGGCAGCAAGGTGCGCGAGATCTTCCTGCTGTCACAGCTTGACGGCCTGACCTACGCGCAGATCGCCGAACACCAGGGCCTGACGGTGAACATGGTGCAAAAGGCCATGCTCAAGGCCTACCGCCACTGCTATGCGGCGGTCTACGGCGCATGAGCCGCTTCGCCCGGATCGACAACCAGCCGCTGGACCCCGGCGTGGTAGAGCAGGCCATGCTGTGGATGGTCACCCTGCAGTCGGGTGTCAGCAGCCTGGCCGAGCAGCAGGCCTGCCAGCACTGGCGCAATGAAAACCCCCAGCATGAACTGGCCTGGCAGCGTCTTGCCGGGCTCACCCATGACCTGCGCCAGGGCACCAGGACGTTACCGGCCGCCGGCGCGCGCGGATTGCTGCAGGCACGTGGCACTGCGTCGCGGCGCAATGTGCTCAAGGGCTTCGCCGGGCTGGGGGTGGTACTGGCGGCTGGCCTGAGCGTGCGTGAGCGGGTGCTGCTGCCGGAACTGTTCAGTGACTACCGCACCGCCACCGGCGAGCGTCATCACGTGGCGTTGTCTGGCGAGGTGGAGCTGACCCTGGATACCCGCACCGGCGTGGATGCGCACGCAGACGTGCTGGCGCTCAACCTGGGGCGGATCATGCTCACCCTGGGGCAAGGTGCTTCGCTGGCGGTGCGCACCGCCAATGGCTGGGTACGCCCCGAGCCCGCCTCGCGGCTGGTGGTCAGCCAGGGCCTGCCCGGGTTGTCGGGTACACAGGTGCAGGTGCTGGCAGGCAGTGCCTCGATCGCCTGGGCCGGCAGCACCCGCATGACCTTGAGCGCCGGCCAGCAGGTGGCGTTCGGGCAGCGGGTCGGCAGTGTCGAACCCCTCGACGCGGGCGCCCAGGCCTGGGTTGACGGCCTGCTGATTGCCGAGCGCATGCCACTGGGCCGGGTGTTGGCCCAGCTCGACCGCTACCGGCGCGGCGTACTGCGCTGCGATCCGGCGGTGGCGGCCTTGCAGGTGTCGGGTTCGTTCTCCCTCGATCGGCCCGATGCCAGCCTCGACCTGCTGGCCAGTGTGTTGCCGATACGGGTACAGCGTGTGTTCGGCTACTGGGCAAACGTGGTCGTGGCCTGAGAACGATTATTTTTAACAGCGGCGGCAGTTTTTTCCATCTCATGCATCAAGACCAGGGAAGACGCTGAAAAACAGCGCATCGCCAACACCCTCAACCCATGGAATTGTTTATGCACAGCCGCCTCACTCCGCTTGCCGGTGCCTTGCGCACGGCCATCCTCGGGCTTTCCCTCGTGTGCGCCAGCCAGGGCGTACTGGCCGGCGCCGATGCCCACGCCACCCACGCCTTCCATATCGACGCCGGCAACCTCGATCGCGTGCTCGGCGCATTCGGCCAGCAGGCCGGGGTGATGATCGCGGTCGACTCGGCCCTGACCCAAGGCATCCACAGCAGCGGCCTGGACGGCAGCTACGCCATCGCCGAGGGCCTGGAGCGGCTGCTCGCACCCAAGGGCCTGCAGGCGATGCCCGAAGGCGAGGGCTACCGGGTAATGCCAAGGCTGGCCACCGGCAGTGCGCAGCTGGAGCTGCAGGCCACCGAAGTCAGCGCCAACCAGCTGGGCACCATCACCGAAGGCACCGGCTCCTACACGCCGGGCACCATCGCCACCGCCACGCGCATGGTGCTGACCCCGCGGGAAACCCCGCAGGCGATCTCTGTGGTCACGCGCCAGGCCATGGACGATTTCGGCCTGAACGCCATCGACGATGTGATGCGCCACACCCCCGGCATCACCGTGTCGACCTACGACAGTGAACGTACCAACTACTATTCGCGCGGCTTCTCCATCGTCAACTTCCAGTACGACGGCATCCCGACCCTGCGTGACGCGCAGTACTCGGCCGGGCAGACCCTTACCGACATGGCGATCTATGACCGGGTCGAGGTGCTCAAGGGCGCCACCGGCCTGCTCACCGGCGCGGGCGGCCCCGGTGGCACGATCAACCTGATCCGCAAGAAGCCGACGGCCGACTTCAGGGGGCATGTGGACCTGGGCGCCGGCTCCTGGGACAACTACCGCTCGGAGATCGACCTCAGCGGCCCGCTGACCGACAGTGGCAACGTGCGGGGCCGGGCGGTGGCCGCCTATCAGGACAAGCACTCGTTCATGGACCATTACGAGCGCAAGACCAGCGTGTACTACGGCATCCTGGAAGTGGACCTGGACGAAGACACCCTGCTGACCCTGGGCGCCGACTACCAGGACAGCGACCCCAGGGGCTCGGGCTGGTCGGGCAGCCGTCCGGTGTACGACTCCCAGGGCAACCCCATCAGCCTGCCGCGTTCGTTCAACAATGGCGCCAAGTGGAGCAGTTGGGAGCAGTACTCGCGCACGCTGTTCGCCACCCTGGAGCATCGCCTGGCCAATGACTGGGTCATCAAGGGTCAGTACAACCACCAGATCAATGGTTATGACGCGCCACTGGGCTCGGTGTCGCCCGACACCCCGACCGTGTCGTCGATCTATTCGCGCAAGTACACCGGCGAAACCACCAGCGACAGCGGCGACCTCTACGCCACCGGGCCGTTCAGCCTGTTCGGGCGCGAACACCAACTGGTGGTGGGTGGCTCGGTGTCCAGCTCGCACTGGAAGGGCGACAACTACAACAACGTCACCTACTTCGACAACGAATACGGTCTGGAGAGCTGGCACGGTCAGGCCATCGAGCCGGACTGGGGCTCGGTGACAAAGCGCAACGACGAAACCACCCGGCAAAGTGGCGGCTACCTGACTGCGCGCTTCAGTGTCACCGATGACCTTTCGCTGCTGCTGGGCAGCCGCCTGGCAAACTTTCAGGTCACCGGCACCAGCGACAGCCAGGAGAGCGGACGGCTGGTGCCCTATGCCGGGGTGGTGTACGACCTCAACAGCAACTTCTCTGCGTATGCCAGCTACACCGATATCTTCCTGCCGCAGACGGCCTACCGTGACAGCCGCAACAGGATGCTCGAGCCCAACGAGGGCCAGAACTACGAGGTGGGCATCAAGGGTGAGTTCTACGACGGTCGCCTGAACACCAGCCTGGCCTACTTCGAAGTGCACGAAGATAACCGCCCGCAGGCCGACACGTTCTACAACGCCAGGCCAACCAACCCCGACATCGACTACGCCTACATGGGCATCAAGTCCAGAACCAAGGGCTACGAGGCAGAGGTGTCCGGGGAACTGGCGCCCGGCTGGCAGGTGCAGGCCGGCTACACGCACAAGGTCAGCCGCGACCAGGGCGGGGCCAAGGTAGCTACCTGGGAGCCCGAAGATCAGCTCAACCTCTACACCACCTACAAACTTGGCGGGCGCCTCGACAAGCTCACCGTGGGCGGTGGGGCACGCTGGCAGGGCAAGGGCTGGCAGGTCCTCAACAACTACGCCAAGGGCGCCAATGACACCTTCACCCAGACCCCGTACTGGCTGGTCGACCTGATGGCGCGCTACCAGTTCACCGAGCACCTGTCGGCGTCGGTCAACGTCTACAACCTGTTCGACAAGTACTACTACACCAACATCGGCTTCTATAACTCCTCGTACTACGGTGACCCGCGCAACGTGATGTTCAGCACTCGCTGGGACTTCTGACGTCCAGGCCCGCTCCCGTGTGGGGGCGGGTTCGACCTGCGATGGGTGCACCCGAAAAATCCGCGTCGGGCAAAAATCACTTCCGAGCTTTCGATTCCCGTGCAGTGAAGGCACAATGCGTGTCCTTTTTTTGGCCGGCCTTGCCGGGGGCCTCGAAATGATCAAGACGCCGTACTACCTCATCGACAAAACCAAGCTGCTGCACAACATGCAGAAGATCGCCTATGTGCGCGAACAGTCCGGGGCCAAGGCCCTGCTGGCGCTCAAGTGCTTCGCCACCTGGTCGGTGTTCGACCTGATGCAGCAGTACATGGACGGCACCACCTCGTCCTCGCTCTACGAGCTCAAGCTCGGCCGCCAGAAGTTCGAAGGCGAGACCCACGCCTACAGCGTGGCCTGGGCCGACGATGAAATCGACGAGATGATCGAGAACTGCGACAAGATCATCTTCAACTCCATCGGCCAGCTGCAGCGCTATGCCCAGGCCACCGAAGGCAAGGTGCGCGGCCTGCGCGTCAACCCGCAGGTGAGCAGCTCGGACTACCTGCTGGCCGACCCGGCGCGCCCGTTCAGCCGCCTGGGCGAATGGGACCCGGTCAAGATCGATGCGGTCATGTCGCAGATCTCCGGCTTCATGTTCCACAACAACTGCGAGAACGGCGATTTCGGCCTGTTCGACCAGATGCTCAACACCATCGAAGAGCGCTTCGGCGAGCTGCTGCACAAGGTCGAGTGGGTGAGCCTGGGCGGCGGTATCCACTTCACCGGCGAAGACTATGCACTGGATGCATTCTGCGCGCGCCTGAAGGCGTTCTCGCACAAGTACGGCGTGCAGGTGTACCTGGAGCCGGGCGAAGCGGCGATCACCCAGAGCGCTTCGCTGGAAGTGACCGTGCTCGACACCCTGTACAACGGCAAGCACCTGGCCGTGGTCGACAGCTCCATCGAGGCGCACATGCTCGACCTGCTGATCTATCGCCTCAACGCCAAGCTGGCGCCCAGCGAGGGTGAGCACACCTACATGGTATGCGGCAAATCCTGCCTGGCCGGGGACATCTTCGGCGAGTATCAATTCGATCGTCCGCTGGCCATCGGCGATCGGCTGTCGTTCATCGACGCGGCAGGCTACACCATGGTCAAGAAAAACTGGTTCAACGGTTTGAAGATGCCATCCATCGTAGTGAAACAACTTGACGGTACTGTCGAGGTGGTTCGCGAATTTGGTTTTGACGACTACCTGTCCAGCCTCTCGTAAGCTGGCGGAAAGGAGAGATAAAGAAATTGAAGAAAAACGTTCTTATCATTGGTGCAGGAGGTGTCGCCAAGGTGGTGGCCCACAAGTGCGCGCAGCACAACGACGAACTCGGTCGTATTGCCATCGCGTCACGCAACATCTCCAAATGCCAGGCCATCATCGACAGCGTCAAGGCCAAGGGTAGCCTGAAGGTACCCGCCGACATCACGGCCTTTTCGCTCAATGCTCTGGATGTCGAGGCGACCAAGGCGCTGATCCGCGAAACCGAATCGCAGATCGTGATCAACGTCGGTTCCGCCTTCCTCAACATGTCGGTGCTGCGTGCCTGCATCGATACCGGCGTGGCCTACCTGGACACTGCCATTCACGAAGAACCGGGCAAGATCTGCGAGACGCCGCCCTGGTATGGCAACTACGAGTGGAAGCACCTCGAGGAATGCCAGCAGAAGAAAATCACCGCCATTCTTGGCGTGGGCTTCGACCCGGGTGTGGTCAATGCCTATGCAGCACTGGCGCAACAACAGTATTTCGACCGCATTGATTCGATCGACATTCTCGACGTCAATGCCGGCTCCCATGGCAAGTATTTCGCCACCAATTTCGACCCGGAAATCAATTTCCGCGAATTCACCGGACAGGTGTGGAGCTGGCAGAACAGCCAGTGGACCAGCAACACCATGTTCGAAGTCAAGCGTACCGACGACCTGCCGGTGGTGGGTTCGCAGAACCTGTACCTGACCGGCCATGACGAAGTGCACTCGCTGTCCAAGAACCTCGACGTGCCGAACGTGCGTTTCTGGATGAGCTTCGGCGAGCACTACATCAATGTGTTCACCGTACTGAAGAACCTGGGCCTGCTGTCCGAGCAACCGGTGAAGACCGCCGAGGGCCTGGAAGTGGTGCCGCTCAAGGTGGTCAAGGCCGTGCTGCCGGATCCGTCTTCGCTGGCGCCGGGCTACACCGGCAAGACCTGCATTGGCGACCTGGTCAAGGGCACCAAGGACGGCCAGCCACGCGAAGTGTTCATCTACAACGTGGCTGATCACGAAGAGGCCTATGCCGAGACCGACAGCCAGGGCATCTCCTACACCGCGGGCGTGCCGCCGGTGGCGGCGGCCCTGCTGGTGGCCCGTGGCGAGTGGGACGTGCAGCGCATGGCCAACGTCGAGGAACTGCCGGCCGAGCCGTTCCTGAAGGCGCTGGACGTGATGGGCCTGCCGACCCGCATCAAGGACGAGAACGGCGATCGTCCCTGGAACTGACGGGTTCAGGCTGACAAAAAAGGGGGGCGCCGTGATGGCGTCCCCCTTTTTTGTCTGATAGTTCGTGGCGATCGGTCTTGCGAGCGCTGCGCGCTCGATCGCGGGTCAAGCCCGCTCCCACAGGAAATGTGCGCTGGGTTCGGACCCAGTGATGTTCTCTGTGGGAGCGGGCTTGACCCGCGATAGGCACCAACCTCTATCTATTTACGGCGTGCCAGCATCGGGGTTCGCGGCGGTATCAAGCGCTTTGAACCCGTAGCCTCGAACGCCGAGGCCAGGCGCAGCAATGCCGAGTCATCATACGCCCGCCCGGCGAAGGTCAGCCCCACCGGCATGCCGATGTCCGCCATCACCCCCATCGGCACCGTCACCGTCGGCACCCCAAGGTGACGGATCGCCAGGTTGCCGTTGGCCACCCACACCCCGTTGCTCCAGGCAATATCCGCCGAGGCCGGGTTCACATCGGCATCGGCCGGGGCCACATCGGCCACCGTCGGGAACAGCACCGCATCCAGCCCCAGCCTGTCCATCCAGTCTTCCAGGTCGATGCGCCGCGTCTGCTCCAGCCCGCGCAGGCCATCGGGCAGGGTAGCGATCTGGTCCCACGGCGTGATGCCGCGCTCGGCCATGCGCACATACTCGTCCATGCCCGCCGCCAGGTCGCCCTCGCGGTTGGGCAGGGTGCCGGGGTCGTGGGGGAAGATCTTCGGCCCGTCCACGTC
The DNA here is from genome assembly GCF_052850635.1 of Pseudomonas sp. 1176_21. Lineage (NCBI taxonomy): Bacteria > Pseudomonadati > Pseudomonadota > Gammaproteobacteria > Pseudomonadales > Pseudomonadaceae > Pseudomonas > Pseudomonas sp. 1176_21. The sequence continues at coordinate 990,312 of NZ_VXCV01000001.1, read as the reverse complement.
CACCAGGCGGTTGAGCTGCGGGTCGCCGTTGGCCTGCAGGAAGTCGTCGAAGGCCCAGGCCGTCAGGTCCCACAGTTCATGGTGCAGGAATGCCTTGGACACCAGGCCGCGATTGAACACGGTGGGCGCACCTGGGCGGTCGCCCTCGCAGTTCGATACCAGCGGGAAATCCACTTCGAGCACCTCGGCGCCGGCCGCTTCCAGTGCCTTGCGCGCCGCCTCCCACAGTGCGATCACCGAAGGCCGCGTGTTGATGCGCTGGCCGGTCGGGCCGCCGATGCCGGGGCTGTCCGAGGTGCCGGCATCCGGGTCCTTGTTGATGTACATGCGCGGGATGCCGAAGCGCTTGCCGGCCAGCGCTGCGCTGTCCGCCGCCAGTTGCGGGTAGGCGGCGGGGCGCACCGAGGCCACGCTGGGGATCGGCACCCAGGGCTGCAGGCGCCACAGGTCGCCACGGGTGTCGGGGTCTTCGGCCACCACCACGTCGAGCACTTCGAGCAGGTCGGCCATGGTGCGGGCGAAGGGCACCACCACGTCCATGGTCGGCGTCAGCGGCCAGTTGCCGCGCACCGAGATCACCCCGCGCGAAGGGGTGTAGGCGCACAGGCCATTGTTGGAGGCCGGGCCGCGGCCGCTGGACCAGGTTTCCTCGGCCAGGCCGAACGCAGCGAAGCTGGCCGCCGTGGCCGTGCCCGCGCCGTTGGACGAGCCCGAGGCGAAGGGTGCGGTGAGGTAGGCGGCGTTGTACGGGCTTTCGGCCCGGCCATACACGCCGCGCTGCATGCCGCCGTTGGCCATGGGCGGCATGTTGGTCTTGCCCAGGCAGATCGCCCCGGCGCCGCGCAGGCGCTCGATGGTGAAGGCGTCGCGGTAGGCCACCAGGTTGGCGAAGGCCGGGCTGCCGGAGGCGGCGGTCATGCCCTTGACCAGGTAACTGTCCTTGGCGGTGTAGGGGATGCCGTCGAGCGGGCCTAGGGGTTTGCCCTGGGCACGACGCTCGTCGGATGCCTGGGCTTCGCGCAGGGCTTCGGGGTTGCGCACCACCACCGCATTGAGCGCGGTGGGCGTGTCTGCGCCGTCGTAGGCATCGATGCGGGCGAGGTAGGCCTTCACCAGCTCGACCGAGGTGGTCTGGCCCGATTCGAGGGCGGCGCGCAGCTGCGCAATGGAAACTTCGGTGACTTCGATCATGCGGTGGTTACCAGCGGCCAAAGGGGTCATAAGTGATGGCGGGAATCATAGCGGTTTAAGGTTCAGGTGTCCGCCCGGCGAGGGCCCTGGCAGATGACCTCAGATCACCTGTGCGCTGAAAAACCATCCTTTGTAAAGGCCTGCCTGCGTGCCGCCTAATCGCCTCCGACCGCGCCCTGCGCGGCAATCGCTCACTAAAACAAATAAAGGCGAAGTCATGCACGAAGACGCAGGTTTGTTACTGATATTGATGGCGGCCATCGGCCTGATCGTGGTGCTGGTGGTCAGGTTTCGGGTGCACTCGTTCCTGGCCCTGATGCTGGCCAGTTTTGTGGTGGGCGCCGGGGCCGGCATGCCGCTGCCGGCCATCGCCGATTCGTTCGAGAAGGGCATGGGCGGCACCCTGGGTTTTCTTGCGGCGGTGATCGGCCTGGGCAGCATCCTGGGCAAACTGCTGGAGGTGTCGGGCGGCGCCGAACGCATTGCGCGCTCGCTGCTCGACGCACTGGGTGAACAGCGCACGGCGTGGGCCATGATGCTGGTGGGCTTCGTGGTGGGCATACCGGTGTTTTTCGAAGTCGGTTTCGTGTTGCTGATACCACTGATCTACGTGGTGGCCCGCCAGACCCGGCTCAACATCCTCTACGTCGGCCTGCCACTGGCCGTATCGCTGATGACCGTGCACTGCATGCTGCCGCCGCACCCGGCGGCAATGGCCATCACCCAGCTGCTGGGGGGCGACGTGGGCAAGGTGATCCTGTACGGGCTGATCGTCGGCCTGCCGACCGCGGTGATTGCCGGCCCGGTATGGGCCACGCTGGTGTGCCCGCGGCACGCGGCGCCCGACGCGCAGGCCGCGGCAGAGCCTGCCGCCACGCCAGCCGCTGGCCGGTCGATGCCGGGCCTGGGCCTGACCCTGCTGGTGATTCTGCTGCCGCTGCTGCTGATGGTGGGCAAGACCCTGGCCAGCATGACCCTGGCGCCCGAGGCCGGGCTGTACCGGCTGATGATGTTCCTCGGCAACCCGCTCACTGCCCTGGCCATCGCGGTGTGCTTCGCCTACTGGGCGCTGGGCCTGCGCCGTGGCCTGGGCATGGCCCGGTTGCAGGCGCTGACTGCCGGCTCCTTCACCCCGCTGGCCAGTATCCTGTTGATCATCGGTGCCGGCGGTGCCTTCAATGGCGTGCTGATCGACAGCGGGGTCGGCAAGGTGCTGGCCAGCACCCTGTCGCAGTGGGACCTGAACCCGATCCTGCTGGCCTGGTTCGTCGCCGGGCTGATGCACCTGGCGGTCGGCTCGGCCACCGTGGCAATGGTCAGCGCCGCCGGCATGGTGCTGCCGCTGCTGGACGCGATGCCGGGGCAGAACCGCGAGATCGTGATCATTGCCATTGGCGCCGGCGCGATTGGCTGGACTACCGTCACCGACTCGGCGTTCTGGGTGGTCAAGGAGTACCTGGGCGTGTCGCTGGGCGAGGCGCTCAAAAAATTCACCGCCGCGACACTGCTGGCTTCGGTCGTGGCCCTGGGCATGACCCTGCTGCTGTCGCACTGGGTATGAGCCTGCCCGTACTACCGTCACTTTTCTGGAGAACCGCATGATTCACGACAAGACCCTGGACCAGTGGCAGCACAGCCACCCCTTGATCGCCGACCTGGTGCGCCTGCAACCGACCACCTGGTTCAACCCGGGCCTGGCCTCGACAGCGCAGGCGCTGGGCGACGTGCCGCTGACCCTGGCCGATGTGGACGACGCCAGCGCGCGGCTGGCACGTTTTGCCAGCTACATTGCCTCGGCCTTCCCGCAGACGGCGGTGAGCAAGGGCATCATCGAGTCGCCCCTGCTGCCGTTGGCGCAGGTGCAAGCCGCGCTGTGCGCCGAAGCGCAGGTACCCGTGCAGGGCGCGCTGTGGCTCAAGGCCGACAACCTGCTGCCGATCTCCGGCTCGATCAAGGCGCGTGGCGGTATCTACGAGGTGCTCAAGCACGCCGAAGACCTCGCATTGGCGGCGGGCATCCTGCAGCCTGGGGATGACTACGCCAGCTTCGACAGCGACCGCGCGCGGGCATTTTTCGGCCAGTACAGCGTGGCGGTCGGCTCCACCGGCAACCTGGGCCTGTCCATCGGCATCATGAGTGCGCGCCTGGGCTTCAAGGCCAGCGTGCACATGTCGGCCGACGCCCGGCAGTGGAAGAAGGACCGCTTGCGCAGTTGCGGGGTGGAGGTGATCGAGTATGCGTCCGACTACAGCGTGGCGGTGGAGCAGGGGCGCCAGCAGGCCGAGGCCGACCCGCGCTGCCATTTCGTCGATGACGAGAACTCCATCAACCTGTTCCTCGGCTACGCGGTGGCGGCGCGTCGCCTGCAACGCCAGCTCGAGGCGGCGGGCATCAGGGTGGATGCCGAGCACCCGCTGTTCGTCTACCTGCCATGCGGCGTTGGTGGCGGCCCTGGCGGGGTGGCATTCGGTCTGAAGCAGATCTTCGCCGACGCGGTGCACTGCGTGTTCGCCGAGCCGACCCATTCGCCCTGCATGCTGCTGGGGGTGTACACCGGGCTGCACGAGCAGGTCAGCGTGTACGACTTCGGCATCGACAACCGCACCGCCGCCGACGGCCTGGCGGTGGGGCGCCCGTCCGGGTTTGTCGGGCGCTCCATGCAGCGCCTGATCGACGGCTATTACACCGTTCCCGACGAGCAGCTGTATCGGCAACTGGCGCAACTTGAAGCCATCGAGGGCCATCGCCTGGAACCCTCGGCGCTGGCCGGGCTGCCGGGGTTCCTGCGGGTGACCGGGGAACGGCAGGGCTATCGCCAGCGCCTGGGCCTGAGCGCGCAGCGCCTGGCCAATGCCACGCACCTGGTGTGGGGCACCGGCGGCAGCATGGTGCCGGACGATGAAATGCAGGCGTATCTGGCGCAGGGCCGTACACTGCTGGCCGGACACTAGCGGAACCTGCACCGATGCTGAACCTGCCCCCGCGTTTGAGCGCACGCCTGAACAGCTCGCAATTTGCCAACCTGCACACCTTTCTGGTGGCGGCGCGGCACCTGAGCTTTGCCCAGGCAGCCGAGGAGCTGTGCCTGACCCCCAGTGCGGTGAGCCACCGTATCGCCCGCCTGGAGCAGGCCCTGGCGCTGCGCCTGTTCGAGCGGCTGACCCGGCGCATACGCCTGACAGCCGAGGGCGAGCGGGTGTTCGCGATACTGCAGGGGGTGATGGAGCAGCTGGGCGATGCCCTGGAGCCATCGCCCGAGGCCGAGCTGCGCGGGGCGGTGGCGTTGTACGCGCGCCCGTCCGCAGCGCAATGCTGGCTGGTGCCGCGCCTGGCCGACTTCCACCAGCGCTACCCGAACATCGCGCTGGACGTGCGGGTGGGCAACGATGCGGTCGACTTTCGCACGCACAACATCGACCTGGCGCTGCTGTACGCCAATGGCGAGTTTCCCGGCCTGGTCAGCCATGCGCTGATGAGCGAGACCATCGCCCCGGTGTGCAGCCCGCGCTATGCCGAGCTGCACCAGCTGTTCGACAACCCCGCCAATCTGCGCCAGTGCACCTTGCTGCACGATGCACTGGCCTGGGAGAACGCGGTGTTCGATGCCGAGTGGCAACTGTGGGCAGGCCAGCAGGGGCTGCTGGACGCCTTGCCGCAGCGCGGCCTGACCTTCGATCGGTCGGACCTGTGCGTGACGGCGGCCATCCACCACGCCGGTATCGCCATCGGCCGCCAGCGCCTGGTGCAGGCGCGTATCGACCAGGGCGAGCTGGTGCTGCCGTTCGGCGGGTTTTCCCAGCCGGGGCGCTATGACTACTTTCTGGTTCACCCGCCGCGCGACCCGTTGCCCCGGCGGGTGCAGGTACTGATCGACTGGCTCAAGGGTTGCGCCGCGGGCGACTAGACTGCAGAGGTCTGTCGCTTTTCTGTGGAGAACCACGATGAACAGCAAGAACACGATCTGCCTCTGGTACGACGGCGCGGCGCTGGAGGCTGCCACCTTTTACGCCAGCATCTTTCCCGACAGCGCGGTGGGCGCCGTGCACCGTGCCCCCGGCGACTTCCCTGCCGGCAAGCAGGGCGATGTGCTGACCGTGGAGTTCACGGTCATGGGCATCCCGTGCCTGGGCCTCAATGGCGGCTCGGCCTTCCATCACAGCGAGGCGTTCTCGTTCCAGGTGGCCACCGACGACCAGGCCGAGACCGACCGCCTGTGGCAGGCGATCATCGGCAACGGCGGCCAGGCCAGCGTGTGCGGCTGGTGCAAGGACAAGTGGGGGCTGTCGTGGCAGATCACCCCGCGCGCGCTGACCGCCGCGATCAGCCACCCCGACCCGGCTGCGGCCAAGCGTGCCTTCGACGCGATGATGCAGATGGACAAGATAGACATCGCCGCCATCGAGGCCGCCTTGCGCCCCCAGGCACCGACGCGAGAGTAAATTCGCCGACAACTGCACAACAGGCTTTGTGACGCGCGTGTGTGCGGGCATAGTAGCGCCCGCACGCCAGCGCGCGCGTGCGTCACTATAAAACGAGCGGTTCGGCATGCGCCCCTTCGGGCCGGTGCATGACAAGATCGCCACACGAAGGAGGCTGTGCCTTGTCAACCGTAGAGAAGCATCTATCCAGGCTTGCGTGGAGCGACGTCTGGGCTGGCTTCAAGCAACTCTTGCCGATTTCCCTGTTCGTCGTGGTGTTCGGTGTGGCCTTCGGCCTCGCTGCAGCCCAGACCGGGCTGGGGGACGCGGCGACCCTGCTGATGAGCGCACTGGTGTTCGCCGGCGCCTCGCAGTTCGCCGCGCTGGAATTGTGGGGCGAGCAGGTACCGCTGGTGCCGCTGATTATCACTGTGTTCGCCATCAATGCCCGTCACCTGCTGATGGGCGCCACGCTGTACCCCTGGCTGCGCGAGCTGCCCACTGCCCGGCGCTACGGCGTGATGCTGGTGGTGTCCGACGCCAACTGGGCGATGGCCATGCAGGCATTGAACGCCGGCAAGCCGGGCCTGGGCCTGGTGCTGGGCGGCGGTATCGCGCTGTGGTCGGCGTGGTGCCTGGGCAGTTGGCTGGGGCTGCATTTCGGCAATGCGATCCACGACCCGGTCAGCCTGGGCCTGGACATGGTGATGGGCTGCTTTCTGCTGGCGATGGTGCTGGGCGGGCACAAGAGCCTGCGCATGCTGATGATCTGGATCGTGGCGGCCGGTTCATCGCTGCTGGCCTACTGGTACCTGCCGGAGAACAGCCACGTGGTGGTGGGCGCGCTGGCGGGCGGCATTCTGGGTGTGGTGTGGATGGAGAACAAGCATGAACGTTGAAACTGCAGGCGCCGGCACGCTGCTGCTGGTGGTGATCATGGGCCTGGTGACCCTGGCCACCCGTTGGGGGGGGGTGTTCGTGATGTCGTTCGTGCCCATCAACTACCGCGTGCAGCAGTTCATCAGCGCGATGTCCGGCTCGGTGCTGGTGGCGGTGCTGACGCCTTTGGCGGTGAACGGCGACAACGGCGCACGCCTGGCGCTGCTGAGCACGGCGGTGGTGATGCTGCTGGTGAAAAAGCCGCTGCCGGCGATTGCGGCAGGCATTGTGGCAGCGGCGCTGGTGCGGGCGCTGTAGGGGGCGAAGGGCACCTGGAATTGCTGCATCAGGTGCACATATGTTCGGCAATGGCGCTGTATTGTCGTTTACGGGTGCGCTAATTAGCCTTTGCAGACCTTCAACCACTGCAAGAGGCAACATCATGGTGACTTCAATCACGCTCCAGGCGGTAGGCGCCCCCGAGGTGATGCAGCTTCAGGCCGGCGCCGTGCAAGCGCCAGGCCCGGGCCAGGTGTGGCTTGAACAGGCCGCGATCGGCGTCAACCCGCTGGACATCAACCAGCGCAAGGGCACTGTGCCGATTGCGTTGCCGTCCGCGCTGGGCCTGGAAGGTGCCGGCACCGTGCGGGCGCTGGGGGCGGGCGTGACCGAGGTGGCCGTGGGCGACCGTGTGGCCTATGCCACCGGGCCGCTGGGTGGCTATGCCGGTGCACGCCTGTACCCGGCCGAGCGCCTGGTCAGGCTGCCCGCTGCCGTGTCGTTCGAAGACGCGGCTGCCGTGCTGTTCAAGGGCATCACCGCCCAGTACCTGCTCAAGGCGAGCTACCCGGTAGGCCCCGGCACGCGTGTGCTGATCTACGGTGCGGCGGGGGCGGTAGGGCAGATCATGGTGCCGTGGGCCAGGCACCTGGGCGCCCATGTGATTGGTGTGGTGTCCAGGGCGCAAAGCGTCGAGCGCGCCAAGGCGGCCGGCTGCAATGCGGTGCTGGTGTTCGACGCAGCCACGTTGGCGGCCCAGGTGAGCGAGCTGACCCAGGGCCACAAGGTCGATGTGGTCTACGACTCGGTCGGCCGGGTGAGCTGGGAGGCGTCGCTGGACAGCCTGCGCCCGCGCGGCACGCTGGTGTCGTTCGGCGCCACCAGCGGCGCGCCCCCAGCGGTCGAGGTGGGCACGCTGAACGCCAAGGGCTCGCTGTTCCTCACCCGGCCGTCACTGGCGGCACATACCGCCAGCCCCCAGGAGTACCAGCAGCGCGCACAGGATGTGCTGGATGCACTGGCGGCGGGTATCATCCAGCCGCACATATGGCAACGCTACCCCCTGGCCGACGTGGCCAGCGCCCATGCTGCCATCGAGCAAGGCCGGTCCCAGGGGGCGGTCGTGCTGATCCCCTGACCGACGCGCACGAGGCCGACCTCACCGATGGACCCTTTCGACAGCCGTCAGGCCGATGAATTTGCCACCTTGCTGGCGCTGCACGAGCATGGCTCGTTCGCTGCCGCCGGCCGGGTGCTGCAACGCCATGCCTCGGTGCTGTCCAAGCGCCTGGCGGCTCTGGAGCAGCGCCTGGGTATCCGCCTGGTGGAGCGAACCACCCGGCAACTGCGCTTCACCGACGAGGGCACGCGGCTGGTGGAGCGCCTGCAGCATGCCGCCAGCCTGATCAGCACGGCCGAACTCGAGGCCTGCAACGGTGCGGCGCAGGTGCGCGGGCGTCTACGCGTGGCGCTGCCGGGGGCGATGGGCCGGCGCTGGCTGAGCCCGCTGGTGGCCGGGTTTTCCCTGGCCTACCCCGAGGTGACCGTCGACGTCGACTATGCCGACCGCTTCGTCGATATCGTGGGCGAAGGCTTCGACTTGGCCGTGCGCGTCGGCGAGCTGGCCGACAACCGGCTGGTGGCGCGCAAGCTGTGCGAGCACACGCGCATCCTGTGCGCTTCGCCGGCCTACCTGCATCGTCACGGCGCACCGCAACGGCCATCCGACCTGGCCGGGCACAATTGCCTGGGCTTCAGCGGCTTGCGTTCGTTCCCCGACTGGCGCCTGAACGGGCAGGGCGGGCAGCAGACGGTGCGGGTGCAGGGCAGCCTGATCAGCAATGACAATGAAGCACTGCTGGTGGCAGCGCGCAGCGGCGTGGGGATTCTGGCCGGTGGCGACTGGATGATGCACCAGGACCTGGCCGAGGGGCGCCTGGTGCGCGTGCTGCCCCAGTGGCAGCTGGACTCGGCGTCGGGCATCTACCTGATGCGGCCTTCGGCGCGCTTCACCACGGCCACTACCCTGGCGTTCAAGCACTGGATGGAGGCGGCCTTCGCCAAGGGGGCGCCATGGCAGCACGCTGGGGCGTCTGCCGCCTAGCCCTCAGGCCAGCCCCGCCATGCGCGCCGCGCGCAAGGCGAACCACAGCGTGGCCACGTCCTCGGTACTGTCCAGCGAGCGGCCGGTGATCTCTTCGATGCGGCGCATGCGGTACACCAGCGTCTGCTTGTGCACGTGCAGCTGCGCGGCCGCCGCCAGCCACGAGCGGTTGTGTTGCAGAAACACCTGCAGGGTGTGCAGCAGCTGGGTGTTCTGCTGGCTGTCGTAGTCGGCCAGCGGGCCCAGTACGTTGCGGAAGGTACGTTCGGCTTCATCCAGGCTCTGCGCCAGCCACGGTACGCTGGCGCCGGCCTGGGCGTAGGTCACCAGCGGTTGCGCGGCGCTGGTGTGGGCCAGTGCCAGGCGCGCCTCGCGCAGCGCCTCGACACTGCGCCCGGCGTGGCCCAGCGGGTTGCTCACCCCCAGCGGCACCTGCAGTTGCGCCTGCAACTGCGGGATGCACTCGGCGGCGCCGAGCACGATCAGGTCATCGCCCTGAACCCGAATCAGCACGCGACGACCCTGGCGTTGCAGGGCTTCGTCGCAGGCCGCCGGTGACACCCCGGCGGCGCGGCCGAGCAGCAGGCAGGCCTGTTCGGCGCCGATGTCGAAGGCGGCCAGGCGCTGTTGTGCCTGATGCGCCGGCAGACGCTGCTGCAACAGGTCGTCCAGCAGCTCGGAGCCCAGGCGCAGGTTGCGCTCGTTGTCGACCCGCAGGCGCTCCAGCTCGATGCCCAGCACCGCCACCACATGGTGCAACAGGCCGTAGTCGAGCAGCCCGTCACCTTCGGCCACCAGCAGGCAGTCGGCCTGGGACGGCAGCGCCATCACCAGCAGCTCGCCCGCCTCCAGCGCGTGGCGCTGCACCACCGGCCGGTTGCCCGAGGTGTCGCGCTGGCGGGCCGCCAGCCATTGGCGCTGGCTTGTCGGCAGGCCGCCCAGTGCGTCGCGCCAGGGCGCCAGCGACGCGGCGTCGAGCAGGGTCAGGCGCGCCTGCACGTCCTTTTCCAGGCGCTTGAGCAGTGCGCCCAGGCCCAGCCCCTGAATGCTCATGCGGGCACTTTCGTAGACCCGGGTGATGGCATTGCGGCGCGCCTGCTCCTCCTGCTGGCCGGCATCGACGATGGCCCGCGTGACGGCGGCGAAGGGCACGCCGTAGTGGGTGAACATCACCGCAAAATCCAGGGCGTCGGCCCGCTCCATCAAGGCCTCGAGGTTGGCCGGGGCCTGCATGTTCTCGCCGATCATCATGCCCGCCAGGCCAGCGGCCGCGAGGTTTTCCACGTACGCGCGCTGGGCATCGGCATCGGCGGGTATGCCGATGCCGGTGGTCATCAGCAGGTCGGCGTCGCCCAGCCATTCGCTGGGGTCGGCCAGTTCGCACACGTGGGCCCAGCGTACCGGCTTGCCCAGCCCTCCGGCACCGCTGATGACGCGGGTGCGCAGTTCGGGCAGGGCGATGATGTCGCTGACAGACAGGGCCATGGGGCAGCTTCCGGGGCAGGGTGACGGCCAGTGTAACCGGGCATGGCGCGCCTTTGAACGGCTTTGTACGAACGTATGAAGGTGCGCGGCTGAATCTTGTTTGCGTCTGATTGTGGCGACCCGGCTGCGGCTCGACACTTGGCCTACTGAGCCATCCCGACCCGGAGAACATAACAATGCACAAGAATCTGGCCTTTTCGCTCACCCTGATCGCTGCCGCTGCGTGCAGCACATCGGCGCTGGCCGACCTCACCGTGGTGTCCCACGGCGGGGCCAACAAGGCCGCACAGGTGGCGGCCTTCTATGACACCTACCAGGCACAGACCGGCACCCGCATCGTGGCCGGCGAGTTCAATGGCGAGATGGCCAAGGTCAAGGTGATGGTCGATACCGGCAGCGTCTCGTGGGACGTGGTCGAGATGGAGATGCCCGAGCTGGCACGCGCCTGTGAAGAAGGCCTGCTCGAAGAGTTCGCCCCGGACCCGGCCGTGGCCGCGCAACTGCTGCCCGGTGCGGTACAGCCGTGCGGCGTGGGCTTTTTCGTGTGGTCGACGGTGATCGCCTACAACGCCGACAAGCTCAAGGTGGCCCCCACCAGCTGGGACGACTTCTGGAACCTGGAGAAATTCCCCGGCAAGCGCGGGCTGCGCAAGGGCGCCATGTATACCCTGGAATTCGCCCTGCTGGCCGACGGCGTGCCGGCGGCCGATGTCTACACCCTGCTGGCCACCCGTGAAGGCCAGGACCGCGCCTTCGCCAAGCTCGACCAGATCAAGTCGAGCATCCAGTGGTGGGAGGCCGGCGCCCAGCCGCCGCAATACCTGGCCTCGGGCGACGTGGTGATGAGCTCGGCCTACAGCGGCCGGATCAGCGCGGTGCAGAGCCAGACCCCGCTGCGCATCGTGTGGAATGGCGGCATCTATGACATGGACGCCTGGGCCATTCCGCGTGGGGCCAAGAAGCGCGACGAAGCACTGAAGTTCATCAACCACACCCTCAAGGCCGAGCAGCAGAAGGGCTACGCCGAACAGATCGCCTACGGGCCGGTCAATCGCGAGGCCCTGGGCCTGCTGAGCGAGCAGCGGGTCAGCGAGCTGCCCACCGGCAGCCCCAACCTGCAAGGCCAGTTGCCGATGAACGCAAGCTTCTGGGCCGACCACGGCGAACTGCTCGAACAGCGCTTCAACGCCTGGGCGGCACGCTCATGAAACTGACCCCCAGCGCACCGCTCAAACGCAGCTACTGGCTGGAAAGCGCCGAGCCCAGCCTCAAACCCGGCCCGGCGCTGCAGGGTGAGCACGACGCCGATGTGGTGATCGTCGGTGGCGGCTTCGTCGGCCTGTGGACCGCCCTGACCCTCAAGGAGCATGAGCCGGATATCCGCGTGATGGTGCTGGAACAGGACGTGTGCGGCGGGGGCGCCTCGGGGCGCAACGGCGGCTTCGTGATGTCGTGGTGGCCCAAGGTGGGCACCCTGGCGAGCTTCTGCACCCCGGAGCAGGCGCTGTTTCTGGGGCACAGCGCCGAGCGGGCGATCAGCGAGCTGGGCGAGTTCTGCCAGCAGCACCAGATCGACGCGCACTTTCGCCAGAAGGGCTGGCTGTGGACGGCCACCAGCCCCGCGCACATCGACACCTGGAACGCCACGCTGGCCGCCTGTGCCCGCCTTGGGGTAACGCCGTTCGAGCGGGTGCCGGCTGCCGAGGTGGCGCGCCGTTGTGGCTCGAAGGTGCACCTGGCCGGCGTGTTCGAGCGCAGCAACGCCACCGTGCAACCCGGCGCCCTGGTGCGCGGCATGCGCCGGGTGGCGCTGGAGGCGGGGGTGGTGATTGCCGAGGGTACTGCGGTCAGCGATATCCAGCCCAGCACACCGGTGCAGGTGCTGACCCCGCAGGCGCGCATCCGTGCCGGCTCGGTGGTGCTGGCCACCAATGCCTGGGCGGCTGCCTTGCCGCAACTGGCGCGCCTGATCACCCCGGTCAACAGTTCCATCGTGCTCACCGAGCCGGTGGCGACCCGCCTGGAACAGATGGGCTGGACCGGCGCCGAGTCGATCACCGATTCGCAACTGATGGTCGACTACTACCGCACCACCGTGGATGGCCGTATCGCCTTCGGCAAGGGCACCGGGGCGATAGCCTACGGCGGCAGGATCGGGCCGGTGTTCAGCCACGACCCGGGCAGCATCGCGCTGACCGAGGCCGACCTGCGCCGTACCTACCCGATGCTCGATGACGTGCGCATCACCCATACCTGGTCGGGGCCCATCGACCGCACCTACGACAGCCTGCCGACCTTCGGCGGCCTGGGCGAGCAGGGCAACATCCACTACGGCATCGGCTGGAGCGGCAACGGCGTGGGCCCCAGCCGCCTGGGCGGGCGCATCCTGGCCAGCCTGGCCCTGGGGCGCAAGGATGCCTGGAGCACCTGTGCGCTGGTGGGGCGCAACTGCAAGGCCTTCCCGCCGGAGCCGCTGCGTTATGTGGGCGGTTCGCTGGTGCGCAACGCCGTGATACGCAAGGAGCGCGCCGAAATGGCCGGCCACACCGCCGGCCGTCTCGATTGCATGCTGGCCCGCCTGGCCCCGGCCGGGCTTGAAGACAAATCCTGAGGACTGCACATGAACCCTGTACTGATTCACCTTGAAGACGACACGGCCTTCGGCCCCAGCGCGGCAGTCGGCGCCCCCCTGGGCGAGCCGGTAGCCATGGCGCGTACCGCGTTGCACCAGGAACTGGCCGGGCAGGGCGCCAGCACCGGCTTGTGGGAATGCACGCCGGGGCGCTTCCGGCGCCAGGTGGTGCAGGCCGAGTACAGCTACATCATCAGCGGCGAGGGCAGCTTCACCCCCGAGGGTGGCGAACCTATCCCGTTCGGTGCCGGCGATGCGCTGTACTTTGCCGCCAACAGCCAGGGCACCTGGGACGTGCGCCAGACGGTACGCAAGACCTACCTGATCCTGGGTTAATGCTCCGATAGTCATGCCTGATCCTCCGGGATCGGGCGTGCGGTAGTGGCGGTGGGCAGCGAATCTGCGATGATGCGCGTGTCTGATCCTCTGATGCGGTACCCCATGCAGCTCACCTGCCACGCCGATGCCAATGCCACGCTTTGCGCCCTGATCCAACCCCTTGCCACCCGCCCGGGCCCGGTCGACACCCACCTGCCGCAGGTGCAGGTGTTGTCCTGGAGCCACTACGTGGCGAGCAGCCCGCAGATCTACGAACCGAGCCTGATGATCCTGGCCCAGGGCAGCAAACTGGCCCGGCTGGGGCCGCGCACCCTGGAATATGGGGCTGGCCACTACCTGGTGCAGGCACTGTCGGTGCCGTTCATGTGCGAAACCTTCGCCACCGAAGATGAACCCCTGCTGGGCGTGTCGGTGGCGATCGACCGCACGGTGCTGAGCGAACTGGTGCAGAGCATGGGGCTGGGGGCTGGCCAGGTGGTGGCGGCGCAGACGCCCGAATCCATGACATCAGCGGCGCTGGATGCGCCGATGCGCGAGAGCGTGGAGCGGCTGCTGCGTTGCCTGCACGACCCGCTGGAAAGCCGGGTGATGGGGGCGGCGCGAGTGCGCGAGGTGTTGTACGTGGCCTTGCGTGGGCCGCAGGCCGGGGTGCTGCGGGCGCTGGTGGAGCAGCAGGGGCATTTTGCGCGCATCGCTGCAGCCCTCAGCCATTTGCGCGAGCATTACGCCGAGCCGTTGAGCGTGGAGGCGTTGGCGGGGCGGGCGAACATGAGTACCTCGACGTTTCATGAGCACTTCAAGCGCTGCACGTTGCTGTCGCCGATCCAGTACCTCAAGCGGTTGCGTTTGCTCAAGGCGCAGCAGATGTTGATAGGCGAGGGGTTGGGTGTAGCGCAGGTGGCGCATCGGGTGGGGTATCAGAGCACGTCGCAGTTCAGCCGCGAGTACAAGCGGCATTTCGAGCGCAGCCCGGGGCGGGAGCAGGCTTATCTCTAGGGCGGCGAGCGCGTTGCGCTCGTTCGCCGGCAAGGCCGGCTCCTACAATAGAGGTGGGCCACTCCTCATTCGGTGTAGTAGTAGCTCTTCAGGAACCGGAACTCATGCGCCTGCGCCTCGCACCACTGGGCAAACCCCACCGACTGATCCCCCTGCTGATACACCGCCCAGGCCTCGAGCATTTCACGCAGGCTGCACACTTCACCATCAATGTAACTGCGGGTCGTCTCGGCCTCGATCAGCCGCGCCAGCGCACTGGCACGCGCAAGCTTCGTCGCCGCAACGGTAACGTCACCCAGAAACACCGACTCATGCAGGTGATGAACCATGAAATCAACCTCGCCCAGCTCATCCAGCGCCAACTGCCGCAACGCCACCTGATCCTGCGGGTCGTGCGCCAGTGCCGCCTGGAGCCACGCCGACTCGCCCGTCAGCTTGCCCATCCAGCGATAAGGCTCGGCCAACGCCGGGCCCTCGTCGCACCAGGCTCGCAGCACCTGCCTGAGGTAGCGGGTCAAGGCATGCGACAACAACTGATGCGCACCACTGTTGCTGAAGGCAAGGTCGGCAATCTCGCAGACAATCGCCCGCTGCTGGCCCACCTCCCGCTGACGCGCACCGTCGAGAAACTCGTCCAGCGCCTTGAGCGCCGGCTTTTTCAGGCCCTGTTCGCGCAGCAGGCAATACCGCGAGAAACCGGCAAAGCCTTCACGGGAGGCATAGACCTCGCCAATGCGCCTGAGGCCTTCGAAATTGTCCTTGTTCCAGTAATACATGCTCTTCCTTGCCAGTCAGCGCCGACACCACGGTCGGCAGGGGTTCACGCCAGCGGCCACTGCGCTATCGGCTTGTAGCGGCCGCCACTGGACTCGAACAACACGAAATCGTCGATGTTCAATCTGAACGCCGGTGGCTCCGGCGTCTCCGGTACATCACCCGGGTAGTCGCGCACCAGCGTCAGGTGCGCACGAAACTCACGCACGCTGTCTTCCACGCCCAGCGGCAGCAACGCCTGCTGCAGGGCATACACCCATTGACGCAAGGCCACCGGCGTCTGCGTGGGCTCCAGCACCAGTGCATCGGCGCGGTGCCATGCGACCAGCCGGTCCAGCTCCAGGCGCAGCGGGCCTTCGGGGCGCGGCACCGCCGCCATGGCGTCGCACAGCGCAGGCAGGCGCGAGACGCCGACTTCCCCAAGGAACATCAGCGTCAGGTGAAAATTGGCCGCAGGCACCGGACGACCACGGGTGATCCCCAGTGTGCTGCGCCATTTGCCGATGGCCCGGCATTGCTGCTCGGTACAGGGCAGGGCGATGAACAGGCGCTTGAACGGCTCGCCCGGGGTTCGCAGTTCACCTCGCATGGAAGCTCCCTTGAATGTGTGCAGGTGCCGACAGGGTACCGAGCAGCGCCGACCAAGGCCAGCCGTGGTTCCCGCGCCGCTCGCTATACTCCAGGCAAGCGCTTCACTGCACCGGGGGGCCGACCTTGAACCAGCGCATCCTGCTCGCCCTCTGCACCCTTGCACTGTTGCTGGCCATCGGCGGTTGCGCCCGGTCCCGGCCGACACCAGCGCCGCAACCCCCGGTGGTGCTGTCCCAGGCCGCCTGGCAACGTGTCGACTGGGACATCATCGACGCCTCCGAGGGCGCCAGCCGTTCCGCCCAGGACTATGCGCGACGCTCCATGAAGGTATGGAAAGACGCAGTGCACGCGCGTACCGAGGCGGACTTCATTCCGTGGTTCACCGGCTACTGGACCCAGCAGTGGCTGACCCTCAAGGTGGCCTGGTACAAGGTCAGCAAGAACCAGCAGACCGCGCCCGGCGAGGACCGCCTGGCGCTCTACCTGCAGGAGCAGTACCGCGAACGGGTGCTGGAGCCGGTGGCCAGGGAAATCAACCCGCAGCTGATCCGCGAGCGCGCCACCCAACTGTACGTGCAACTGCTCGGCCAGCAGCTGCAAGGTATCGGCCAGCGCTACCGCGCCGCCCCCGACCAGTTCGCCCTGCACCTGAACCGCATTCCCGCCATCGCCCTCGGCCCGCCGGCCGCACGCGACGCCTCGGTGCATCAGCTGATCACGGCCCAGCCACTGCTGAGCCTGCCGGCCTACCTGGCGTTGAACGAGCAGATCCAGAAGGCTGCGGTGGCGGCAGGCCAGGCGCCGTCCGACACGGGCCTGTCGTCGGTGGCCAAGCGCGCCAGCGCCCAGCTCGAAGCAACGCTGGTGCCGCGCGGCGCGGCCAGCGCGGTGGCGGCTGCGGTGGGCAAGGCGGTGGGGGCGCTGATCTCGGTGGCCTCGGCGGGCATCGGCGCGATGATGCACGAAAGCGAGCGCCCGGCCATGGTCGAGCAGCTGCGGGTGATCCTCAATGTGGCGCTCAACGAGGAATGGCAGGGCCTGATGCAGAACCCCGCCACCGGGGTGATGGCGGGGGTCAATGCGCTGTCGGGGCAGATCCGCGACAGCCTGGTGCTCAGCAGCGGCTTGCCGGCGATGCAGCCCTGATGGCGGTGCTCATGGAGTGATCGCGACTTTCATCACGCCGTCGCGCTGGTGCGCGAACAGTTCGTAGGCCGCCTCGATGTCGTCGAGCTTGTAGCGGTGGGTCACCAGCGGCTTGAGGTCGACGCTGCCGCTGGCCACCACCTCCATCAGGCGGCGCATGCGCTCCTTGCCGCCGGGGCACAGGGTGCTGACGATGCTGTAGTCGCCAAGCCCGGCGCCAAAGGCCGACAGCGGAATGGTCAGGTCGGAGGAATACACCCCCAGGCTCGACAGCGTGCCGCCCGGGCGCAGGATGCGCAGCGCCGACTCGAAGGTCGACTGGGTGCCCAGCGCCTCGATGCTCACGTCTACGCCACGGCCGTGGGTGAGGGCCATGATCTGGTCCACCACGTTGCCCTGCTTGAAGTCCACCACATGGGTGGCGCCCAGCTGGCGGGCTACCGAAAGACGCGCGGGCACGGTGTCGACGCCGATGATGGTGGTGGCGCCCATCAGCTTGGCCCCGGCCACCGCGCACAGGCCGATCGGCCCCAGGGCGAACACTGCCACCGTGTCGCCGATACGCACGCCGCCGCGCTCGGCCCCGGAGAACCCGGTAGACATGATGTCGGGGCACATCAGTACCTGTTCGTCACTCAGCCCGTCCGGGATCGGCGAGAGGTTGGCCATGGCGTCCGGCACCAGCACGTATTCGGCCTGGCAGCCGTCGATGGTGTTGCCGAACTTCCAGCCGCCGGCCGGTTTGAAACCGTGCGGCGTGCCGGGGCCGTCCTGGGACGAACAGCCACACAGGCAGGCATAGCTGTGGCCGCTGGGGGTGATGGCGCCGGCGATGACGCGCTGGCCCTCGGTGAAGCCCTTAACCTGGGCGCCGAGCTTTTCGATGATGCCGACCGGTTCATGGCCGATGGTCAGGCCCTTTTCCACCGGGTACTCGCCGCGCAGGATATGCACGTCGGTGCCGCACAGGGTGGTGGTGGTGATGCGGATCAGGGCGTCCGAGGGGCCGACCTCGGGGATCGGTTTTTCATCGAGCACGATGCGGTTCTTCTCGACAAAGATTGCAGCTTTCATGCGGGCCATGGTCGTTTCTCCTCAAGGGGGTACACGCGCAACTTCATGGGGCAGGGTGCGCCTGCACGGGCGGCGGGCTGTTGATCCGGGTCAAGCTGATGAGCATAGGCCATGGCGGGGCTCATCTGCGTAGCAAACAAATCACCGGGCTCCCAGGCTATTTTCATCATCTTTTGTTTTAAAACAGATAGTTAGGAAAATAATCTAAAGTTGTTTATGAAGTGAACTTAAATTGTAGGACAGTGTCAGAGGTTGCTCATGCTGGCAGGTTGATATGAAAGTGCCAGCGTGCAACCCACAAGACAGATACGTGCTAAGGACTCGGTTAATGAAAATCATCAAGACGCTGGTGCTCACCTCGCTGTTCGCCGCCCTGGCCGGCTGCGGCAGCGATGCCATCGAAGGCAAGTTCAACGTGCAGGCCAGCGTGATGG
This sequence comes from Pseudomonas sp. 1176_21, assembly GCF_052850635.1. Classification (NCBI taxonomy): domain Bacteria; kingdom Pseudomonadati; phylum Pseudomonadota; class Gammaproteobacteria; order Pseudomonadales; family Pseudomonadaceae; genus Pseudomonas; species Pseudomonas sp. 1176_21. The sequence continues at coordinate 971,970 of NZ_VXCV01000001.1, read as the reverse complement.
GCTTCAAGAGCAACGTGGGTACCGCAGAGCTGGACGAGGACTACATCACCCTGCTGGGCGACAAGTACGAGATCGACGAGTGGAAGCGTGACGGTGACACCGTCGTCGCCCGCGACAAGAACGGCACCGCGGTGATGAACGCGCGCGTCGAAGACAACGGTAACCGCCTGGTGGTGCTGGACGGCGGTGAGCTGGTCAGCATGACCCTGACCCGCATCAAGTAACTCCCCACGCCACATTCAACTCCAAGGACGTTCTGTGAAAAAAGTACTGGCTGTATCAGGCATTGCCGCGTTGCTGGCTGGCTGCGGGTCGAGTTACCAGTGGGACGAGGTCACCACCTCCAAGGGCAGCAAGGGCAAGCCCACTGCCATCTATGTGGACAAGAAGACCAAGGAGCCGGTGTCCGGCACCATCATCTGGAAGGAAGGCGACACGCTGATCTCCGAGTTCAAGGTCAAGAACGGCAAGGTCCAGGGCGACTGGGTTACCCACAATGCCGACGGCTCGGTGGCCATCGAGGCGCAACTGGATGACGGCCAGCTGACCGGCACCACGACCGTGTATTGCAGCGGCGGCGAGAAAAAGCCGCAGCAGCGCATCGTCATCGCCGGCAAGAAGCAGACCGATAGCCAGTTCGACTGCGCCAGCGGCCTGCAGACCCGCGAAGAGGTCACGGTGCACGAAGAGGGCAGCAAGCAGAACGGTCGCACCCTGGCCCAATCGGCCTGGCGCGTGGTCAATGGCGAGCAGGTGCCGGCCGTGGTCGCCAACTATGACAAGGACGGCAGCGGCCAGCTCGATGGCGTGCAGGAAACCTTCTACCCGACCGGCCAGGTGCAGGAGCGCAAGCACTACAACCAGGGCAAGCTGGAGGGCCTGCAGGAGGAGTTCGTGCTGCTCGACGACGGCACCTACCGTCTGCGTAAGGTCACTGCCTACAAGGATGGCCAGCGCGATGGCGATTCGATCCAGTACTTCGTCTCGCCCGACTGGCCGGAAAAGACCGTCGAAAAACGCGAAACCTACGCGGCGGGGCAGGACACCGGCAAGACCGTGATCTACCGCGAGCTGGATGTACAGGTGCTGGTGCCGTACCAGGACGTGCCGCCCAACCACTACAAGCTCAAGGAAGCGCTGGCCGGCAAGTCTACCCGTGACGGCTACGTGGCCGATGTGGAGTCGCTCAAGTACCTGCTGCAGGCCTCTGACATCGACCTGAACAAGCCGCTGGTCGCCGAAGCCGAGCTGCCGGTCCACTATGTGGCCGAGAATGCCTACGACATGCTGGTGAGCCTGGGCGCCGACCCGCTCAAGACCACCGCAGAGGGCAATACCCGGCTGATGATGTGCCTGAAGAACGCGTGGCGCGATTGCTCGGACGCGCACTTCGACCAGCTGCTGGCCTTGTCCAATGCCAAGACGGCCAACCTGTTCGGCAACACGCCGCTGCACGAGCTGTGCAAGAGCAACAGCCTGACCAAGGAGCGCCCGGAACTGGGCCAGCGCCTGATCGCCAGCCAGGACATCAACGCGGTGAACTACGCGGGCCAGACTGCCTTGCACTACTGCATCACGCAGCGTGACAAGACCGTGGCCAATGCGCTGATCGCGGCCGGTGCCGATCTGGACAAGGCGGACTATTCGGGCGTTACCCCGGTGCAACTGGTGTTCCTGCGCGACCCGCGCCTGGGCCGTCAGAAGCAGGTGAGCTGGGACGCGGCGCGTATCCAGTACGTGGGCGGGCTGCTGGGCAAGTCCACGTTCAACTTCGAAGCGCCGTTCCCGGGCTTCGACAAGAGCCTGAAGCAGCTGATGATCGAAGCCAGCGATGCGCAGAGCGCAATGCTGGTTGACAGCCTGGCTGCCAACAAGGGTTGACCCCAGTTGCCGGGAAGGCTGGCCCCTGCAGGTGCAGGAGCCGGCCTTGCCGGCGAAGGCGCCCGCATCAGGCGCCGACAGCCTCGCGGCTCATGACGCCATCGACCAGCCGCTGGATTCCCAGCGGATTGGCATTCTGCAACGCTTCGGGCAGCAGTGCATCGGGGTAGTTCTGCAAGCACACCGGGCGCAGGAACCGATCGATCGCCAGTGAACCCACCGAGGTGCCCCGGGCATCGGACGTGGCCGGGTACGGCCCGCCATGCACCATCGCATCGCACACCTCGACCCCCGTCGGATAGCCATTGAGCAGAACCCGCCCGACCTTTTCCACCAGCAACTCACCCAGCCAGCGGTATTCGAGCAACTCGGCCTGCTCGCCGATCAGGGTGGCGGTCAGTTGTCCGCGCAGCCCTTGCAATGCCAGCGCCAGCTGCGCATCGTCCTCTACCTCGATAACGATGGTGGCTGGGCCGAACACTTCTTCCTGAAGCAAATCATCACCTTGCAGCAACAAGTTCACATCGGCCTTGAACAGCTGGGGTTGCGCCTGGCGCCCGTTCTGCGCGGCCCCTGCCAGGTGCGTGAGGCCAGGATGGCGGTGCAGGTGCTCCAGCCCCTTGGCATAACTGGCCAGTGCCCCGGCATTGAGCATGGTCTGTGCAGGCTGTTCGGCCATCTGTGCGACGAAGGCGTGCACAAAGTCACTGAACGCCGGCGAGCGCACGCCGATGATCAGGCCGGGGTTGGTGCAGAACTGCCCGCAGCCCAGGGTCACCGAACCGGTCAGCTCGCGGGCGATGGCCGCCCCACGCACCTGCAGCGCCTGTGGCAGCAGGATGACGGGGTTGATGCTCGACATCTCGGCGAACACCGGGATCGGCTGCGGGCGCTCCGCGGCCATTTTGCACAGGGCGTTGCCGCCCTTGAGCGAGCCGGTGAAGCCCACCGCCTGGATCGCCGGGTGGCGCACCAGCCATTCTCCCACGCCTGCGCCATAGATCATGTTGAATACCCCCGCCGGCATGCCGGTGCGCTGCGCAGCGCGCAGGATCGCATCGGCCACCCATTCGGCGGTGGCCATGTGCCCGCTGTGAGCCTTGAACACCACCGGGCAGCCGGCGGCCAACGCCGAGGCGGTATCGCCGCCGGCCGTGGAGAAGGCCAGCGGAAAGTTGCTGGCGCCGAACACCGCCACCGGCCCCAGGCCGATGCGGTATTGGCGCAGGTCCGGGCGCGGCAGTGGCTGGCGCTCGGGCAGCGCGCGGTCGATGCGTGCCCCGTGGAAGTCGCCACGGCGCAGCACGTTGGCGAACAGGCGCAGCTGCCCGCTGGTGCGCCCGCGTTCGCCCTGGATGCGTGCAGCGGGCAGGGCGGTTTCGCGGCATACCGTGGCGATGAAGTCATCGCCCAGGCCGTCCAGCTCGTCGGCGATGGCATCGAGAAATTCGGCGCGCCGCGTCGCAGGCAGCGTACGGAACTGCGGGTAGGCGCTGGCGGCAGCCTTGGCGGCGGCGTCCACTTCTTCGGCAGTGGCCTGGATGAAGGTGCACGCCAGCGCTTGGCCGGTGCTCGCATCCAGGCTCTGCAGTACGGTGGTGCCGGCAGCGCTGCGCTGGCCGGCGATGTAGTTGTGGCCGAGAACAGAGGTCATTGCGGGGTCCTTGTCGGTTGAGGGCAGGGGCTCAGGTGATGGCGCCGATCTGCCAGGGCACGAATTCGTTCTGGCCGTAGCCATGTTGTTCGCTCTTGCTGCGCTCGCCCGAGGCAATGCGCAGCATCAGGCGGTAGATGTGTTCGCCGCGTTCCTCGATGGTGGTGCTGGCGTCGGCGATGCCGCCGCAGTTCACGTCCATGTCGTCTTCCTGGGTTTCCCACAGGCGGGTGTTGGTGGCCAGCTTGATCGAGGGCGACGGTGCGCAGCCGTAGGCCGAACCGCGCCCGGTGGTGAAAGCGATCAGGTTGGCGCCGCCGGCGACCTGGCCGGTGGCCGAGATCGGGTCGTAGCCGGGGGTGTCCATGAACACCAGGCCGTGGGCACGCACCGGTTCGGCGTATTCGTAGACGTCCATCAGGTCGCTGGAGCCGGCCTTGGCCACGGCGCCCAGGGATTTTTCGAGAATGGTGGTGAGCCCGCCGGCCTTGTTGCCGGCCGAGGGGTTGTTGTTCAGTTCGGCGCCCATGCGCTCGCAGTAGGCTTCCCACCAGTGGATGCGCGCGATCAGCTTTTCGCCCACTTCGCGGCTGACCGCACGGCGCGTGAGCAGGTGCTCGGCGCCGTAGATTTCCGGGGTTTCGGACAGTATCGCGGTGCCACCGGCCGCCACCAGGCGATCCACCGCATTGCCCAGTGCCGGGTTGGCGGTGATGCCCGAATAGCCGTCTGAGCCGCCACATTGCAGGCCGACGGTCAGGTGCCTGACGCTGACCGGCTCGCGACGCACCTGATCGGCTTCGGCCAGCAGCGACTTGACCTGGGCGATGCCGCTGGCAATGGTGCGCGTGGTGCCGCCGGTGCCCTGGATGGTGAAGGTGCGCAGGGTGTGGCTGCTGTTCAGGCCCTGGGCAGCCAGCAGGTCGGGGATCTGGTTGGTCTCGCAGCCCAGGCCGATCATCAGCACCGAGGCGAAGTTGGCATGCACCGCGTACCCGCCCAGGGTGCGCTGCAGCATCGCCAGTGCCTCGCCGCCAGGGTCGACCGCGCAGCCCACGCCGTGGGTCAGGGCCACCACGCCGTCCACGTTGGGGTAGGGCGCGAGCGCCTCGGGGTGGATGTCGCGGCGAAAATGGTCGGCGATGGCGCGTGCCACGGTGGCCGAGCAGTTCACCGAGGTGAGGATGCCGATGTAGTTGCGCGTGGCCACCCGGCCGTCGGCGCGCACGATGCCCATGAAGGTATCGTCGGTGCTGGCCGGTGTGCCCCTGGCGTCCACGCCGAAGGCGTAGTCGCGGGCAAAGTCGCCCATGGCCAGGTTGTGCACGTGCACATGCTCGCCGGCGGCGATGGGCTGGCTGGCAAAACCGATGATCTGCCCGTAGCGGCGCAGCGGCTGGCCGGGGGCAATGGCGCGCACCGCCACCTTGTGCCCGGCCGGGATGGCCTGCAGCACCTCGATGTGCTCGGCCTGCAGGTGCAGGCCCTTGGGCAGGGGCTGGCGGGCGATCAGCACGTCGTCCAGCGGGTTGAGGCGGATCACGGCGTTGGCGGCGCTGTCGCTGCCTGTTGTTGTAATGAGTTGCATCTCAGTCATCTCCAGAGGCGTGGGCCGGGCTTACGCCAGGCCGCGCTCGCGATAGTCGATCAGGCCGGAGAACAGCATCAGGCCGAAGGCCATGACCACGAAGAAGATCAGGGCCAGGAAGTAGGAGCCGGTGAACTGCACGATCAGGCCGATCAGGATCGGCACCAGTACGCCGACCATGTTGCCGCAGAAGTTCATGCTGCCGCCCAGGATGCCGGCCTTGGACTTGCCGCCCAGGATCGCTGGCAGGCACCAGTACATGCCGCACCAGCGGATGAAGAACAGCGCGACGCACAGCAGGGCGATGACCCGCGCGGCATCCGGGGTGTAGGCCACCAGCAGGATGCACAGGGCAGCCACGGCGGCGGAGCCTGCGAACATGCTGCGCATCACGGTGTTGGGCTGGCCGCCGCTGGCTTTCCACTTGTCGGCGATCCAGCCGCCGATCAGCTCGCCGACGAAGCCGCACATGAAGATCAGGAAGGTGGCGCCGCCCATGGCCTTGATGTCCAGATTGTGGGCCTGGTGCAGGTAGCTCGGCATCCAGGTCAGCAGGCCGTAGAACACGCTGTTGTAGCAGGCATAGCCGGCGAACATGGCCAGTACCGAGCGGCTCTTGAGCAGCTCCTTGAGGATCGCCTTGCGCCCGTTGCCGTCGCTGGCCACCGCGTTGGCCTGGTTGATGTAGTCCAGCTCGGCGGCGTTGACCTTGGGGTGCTCGGAAGGGTGGTTGCGGATGTACCACCAGGCCCAGATGCCGACCACGATGGTGCCCACCCCGGCGATCACGAAGGCGATGCGCCAGGAGTCGAACCAGGTGATCAGGCCGGCGATGATGATCGCACCGAATGCGGTGCCCAGCGGCGCGCCGCCGTCCACCAGGGTGGCGCCACGCCCACGCTCGTTGGGGGTCAGCCAGGCGCCGTTGAGCTTGGCCCCGGCCGGCATGATCGGCGATTCGGCCACACCCAGGCCGACGCGGGTGATCAGCAGGGTGATCCAGTTGTGCGCGCCGCCGGCCAGTGCCTGGAAGGCGCCCCAGCCAATGGTGGCGGCACCGATGATGTTGCGCACCTGGAAACGGTCCAGCAGCATGCCGCTGGGGATCTGCATCAGTGCGTACGACCAGAAGAACGCGCTGAGAATCAGGCCTTCCATGGCCGGGGTCAGTTCGAATTCCGCCGAGATCAGCGGCAGCGCCACCGACAGCGAGGCGCGGTCGATGTAGTTGATCGCGGCCAGCAACAGCAGGATCAGGAAGATGCGCCAGCGCACGGTGGTGGGCCGCTGGGCATCGGTGGCAGCCAGGGCAGGTGCCGGGGCGGCCTGCAAGGAGGTGTCTTTCATGCTCATCTCACTCTTATGGTTGTTATGAAATGCCGCGGCGGCGCGCGGGGCGCCGCCTGCGGTTCAGAGCGCTTTCACCTCGCCGGGTGAGATGGCCGAAGGCGTCACGCTGATGCCATTGCGCAGCGGGGCGCCGAACTCGGGCAGGCTGATTTCGAACACGTCGCCGGGCGCGGCCTTGACCTGGTCGGCGAACGACAGGGTCGCGGTGCCGAAGAAGTGCACGTGCACATCGCCCGGACGCAGGAACTGGGTGTACTTGAAGTGGTGGTACTCCAGGTTCTCCAGCGAATGGCACATGTTGTCCTCGCCGCTGAGGAATTCCTTTTCCCACAGCAGGTTATCACCGCGGTGGATACGGCTGACGCCGCCCAGGTGAGCGGGCAGCTCGCCGACCCGCAACTCGGGGCCGTAGGAGCAGTTGCGCAGCTTGGAGTGGGCCAGGTACAGGTAGTTGCGCCGCTCCATCACATGGTCGGAGAACTCGTTGCCGATGGCGAAGCCTACCCGGTAGGGCTGACCGTCATCGCCGATCACGTACAGGCCGGCCAGTTCGGGCTCTTCGCCGCTGTCTTCGGCAAAGGCGGGGCTCTGGAACGGCTGGCCGGGGCGTACCACGATCGAGCCGTCGCCCTTGTAGAACCATTCCGGCTGCACACCGGCGGTGCCGGAGGGCGGGCGGCCGCCTTCGATGCCCCACTGGAAGATGCGGGCGGTGTCGGTCAGGGCGGTGCTGTCGTCGATTTTCTGCTGGTGCATCTTGTCGCGGGTCGAGGCGCTGCCCAGGTGGGTCAGGCCGGTGCCGCTGATCAGGCAGTGGGCGGGGTCGTCGTGGTCCAGCGGCGGCAGCACCCGGCAGTCGGCCAGGGCCTGGGCGTAACTGTGGGCGGTGGCGTCCAGGCTGCGGGCGAGCACTTCGTCGCACAGGCTGCGGGCGTTGCGAATCGCGGCCAGGGCCAGTTCACGCATGGTGCGGGTATTGCGTACCACCTGGATCAGGTCGCCTTCGATGACGCCGACGTGACGCGCGGCTGCAGGGGTTTCGAATTGGATCAGACGCATGCTGACTCCTGATTGTTCTTGTGGGGAGGGCTGTTGTCCGACACTTTAAATTTGCGTGGCTTTGCTGCCTAATGACAGCTGTTGACCGAGGGATAACCAAAAGTAATCACCTATGCTGCCACCCCTGACTACCATGGCTTCGCGCCTGCGCATGCGCCAGTTGCGCCTGCTGATCAGCCTCGACGAGCTGGGCTCGATCCACAAGGCCGCCCAGGCCCTGTCGATTACCCAGCCGGGCGCGACCAAGGCCCTCAATGAAATCGAATCGACCCTGGGCGCGGTGCTGTTCGAGCGCACCAGCAAGGGGCTGGAGGCCAATGACCTGGGGCGCTGCGTGGTGCGTTATGCGCGCCTGATCAATACCGACCTGGCGCACCTGCGCGAAGAGATGATCGGTATTCTGCAGGGCCACGGCGGGCGGCTGTCGGTGGGTTCGATCATGGGGGCGGTACCGATGCTGGTGGAGGGCCTGGCGCGTCTGCGCGAGAGCCAGCCGGACCTGTCGGTGTCGATCGTGGAGGACACCAGCGACCGCCTGCTCAGCTTGCTCGATCAGGGCCGTCTGGATGTGGTGATCTGCCGAACCAGCGTGAGCCCGCGACCGGGCGCCTATGTGAGCCGGGCCAGGCATCAGGAGCAGTTGGTGGTGGTGGCCAATCTGCAGCACCCGCTGGTGGGGTGTGCCGAGTTGAGGCTCGAGGCGTTGGCCGATTCACGCTGGGTGGTGTTCCCGGTGAACATGCCGATGCGCTTGACGCTGGAGCGTGAATTTCGTGAGGCGGGTTTGAGCTTTCCGCTGTATCCCATTGAAACTTCATCAACTTTTACCACGCTCACGTTGCTGTTGCAGGACCGTGGGCTGGTGGCGGTGATGCCGTGGGACTCGGCCAGGATCGCGCTCGAGCATGGGATGCTGGCGCAACTGCCGCTGGAATTGAACTCGCGCAGCGAGCCCTATGAGGTGGTCACGCGCAAGGGGGTGGAACTGCCGGTGCCGGCGCAGTTGCTGATCGAGGCGCTGGGGGTGTGAGGTGACAGGCCGGGCCCGTCGCCGGCAAGGCCGGCTCCTGCGGCAGGAGCCGGCCTTGCCGGCGAAGCGGTTGGCGCGAATCAGGCCGTAGAGCCGACCTTCTTTGCCGCCTGACCTTTGGCTGCCTGCTGGCGGCAGGCCTGGCCGAAGGCTTCGAACATCTTCACCGAGTCCGGGTTCTGCGCCGCCTGCCATTCCGGGTGCCATTGCACCGCGAACAGGAACGGCGACAGGCTTGGTGCATGGATCGCTTCCACCAGCCCGTCTTCGGCACGTGCCAGTGGCTCGAGGCCTTCACCCAGGGTCTTCAGGCCCTGGCCATGCAGCGAGTTGACGCGGATTTCATCGCTCTGCAGCAGTTCGCGCAGCCAGCTGCCGGCTTCCAGGCGCACGCTGTGAACCTGGCTGTACTGCACATCAACCGGATCATCGGGGTTCTCCCGGTGATCGTTGAAGCCTGGCTCGGCATAGACCTTCTGGTAGATGTCGCCGCCCAGTGCCACGTTGATTTCCTGCATGCCGCGGCAGATACCGAAGATAGGCAGGCCACGGGCGATGGCCAGTTGCACCAGCGGCAGGTCGAACAGGTCGCGGTCGCGGTCCTGGGCCTTGCCCGGGGTTTCGTTCTCCTGGCCATACAGCGCCGGGTCGATGTTGCTGCCGGCACCGGTCAGGTACACGCCGTCGGCCATGTCCAGGTACTGCTCGAGGTCTTCGGTACCGCAGCAGGTCGGAACCAGAACCGGCACGCATCCGGCATGGTCGACCAGGGGTTGGATGTATTTGTGGGTCATTACCTGGTAGGCATGGCCCTTGCGTTCCTGGGCACCCATGGTCATGAGTACGACAGGCTTGCGCAGGGTCTGATTCTTATTGCCAATGTTGCTGTTGGGCATATGTCACCTTGGGACAGGCTCGGCCTGTCATTGTTGTGCAGGCGCATCGGGAACCGCTGACGCTACCTGAGGTTTCGAGCACTGCCGAGAGCGCCTGGAAGGACGACTCCCGGTCGAAACCTGTGACATAGCTTGCCAGAGCCGTTAAATATGTCAAACGGCTTTACCCTGTGGCAGGCTAATTTCCTTATGTTGTTTCTAGGAATACAACCCAATACCTTGTTTTATAAGGATTAATGTCAATTGTTAGCGTGCTTGGTAGTTCATTATATTTAACGTACGACTTTCGGCGTAGACAACCAGGCCTCAGCTGGCCGGCTGGCCCTTGCGCCAGCGCCGCATGCCGGTGGTGATTGCGTACAGCAGCCAGACAGCCCAGCCGACCAGCACGAACCAGCCGAACACGAAGGGTATGCCGATGACGCCCACCCCCAGCAGCAACAGGCCGATCCAGAACATGCGGATCTGGAAGGTGTAGTGGCTGCGGTCCAGGTCATTGGCGCCAGCGCGGCTCTGGTAGGCGTAGACCAGCCCGGCAGGCGCGGTGACCACCACCAGCAGGCTGATGAGGTACAGCACGTAGACCAGCATCGGGCCGTTGTCGCTGCTGCGGGTGTAGGTGCTCTGGTTCTGCTGCGCCTGGCGGTGACGGGGCTTGTAGTAGGCCGTGTGGTCGGTGCTGTCGGGCTGCTGCGGTTGGCTTTGCGGCTTGCTCTGCGGCTTTGCGCGGCCATCCGGGTCGGGGCGTTGAATCTTGAAATCCTGCATGCTTGCTGTTCTCCACTGGAGTTGGAAGGCTTAAGCCTGGGCGTCGTGCATGACCTGAATCGCCGACTGGGTGCCGCGGGTCTGCTCGCGGTACTGGTAGGTGACCTTGTCGGTGGCGACCTTGCCGTTGTAGCCGCTCTTGATGGTTCTGACGATGTAGTTGAAGTCGCCCTTGCTGCGGGTGGTGACCACCACATTGGCCTTGCTGCGAGCACCGGACACGTAGCTGCCGACACGGCCCAGGGGCTCCTTGAGGCGCTTGTCGCGCTTGTTGACCAGGGCCTGGGGTACGTTCACCTGCATGGAGTCGACGGCATCGATGCTGGCGGCGCCCACCGCATTGCGCTCGTCGGCCGGCACCGCGACCTGGCGGGTACTGACCTGCACGGCGGCTACGTCGGCAGACTGGCGCTCGATGTCGGCCTGCACCTGCCGGGCCTGCTGCAGGTCTTTCTGGCGGCCGATGTAGTAGCCACTGGGGGCGCCCAGCGCGGCACCAATGGCGCAGCCCACACCGGGCTTGCCGCCGGTGCCGACCGCAATGATCGCGCCGCCCAGGCAGCCGGCAGCACCGCCCAGTGCGGTGCTGCCCATCTGCGAGTTCTGGCAGCCGCCGAGCAGCACGCTGCCAGCCAGTAGTACAAGGGTAAGGGTGGTCGAGCGGGTCAAGGTGGGGCTCCTTTCAGGCCGTGGCGGGGCGCTGTCATCAGTCGTTGTCGTGGTAGCCGTAGCTCAGGCCTTGCAGCAGGTGCAGGCGTATCGCTTCGTTGAGCGGGTAGAACAGCGGCTGCACCTGGGCGGTCCACTGCGCACCGTGGGCGATCACCCAGCCCATGGCGCCCAGGGTGCTGGCGCCTCGCTGCTTGAGGGTGAGAAACAGCGGCTGTTCGGTGACCTTGTTGCTGAACGGCATCGGCAGCGCCAGCACCACCACCGCGTACACCGCCAGCGCACCCCAGTAGGCGCGGCGCGGCACCGGGCGCACGGCGCGCAGGGCGAACAGGGTCCACTTGAACAGGTGGGTGAAGGCCCCCAGCAACGAGAACAGCAGGGCGATCATCGGCACGATCAGGGCGCGGTAGCTGTCTCGGCCGATGTCGGCCTTGTCGTTGCGCTCGCCATAGCGGGCCGGCTCGACCAGGCGTTCTTCGAGCAGTTGCTGGGCATCCAGGCGCAGGGTCGGGCGGTAGATCGCCTGTTCATAGGCGTCGAGCGACCAGTCGGGCTTGAGTGACAGGCTGTCGGGCAGGTACAGCGCGCTACGCCAGCGCTGCTGGATCGCCGGGTCGGCGAAGAACCCCTGGCGCGACAGGCCGGGTTTGATCCAGTCGCCCTGGATATGCTTGAACAGCTCGGTGCCGTAGGCGCCGCTGGCATGGCCCTGCACGCGCTTGGCCACGGCCAGGTTGAAGCCGGCGCGGTCGCCGGGTTGCCAGTTGTCACTCACCTGAATGCCCTTGTCATCCAGCATGCGGCGCACCTGCGGCCAGTGTCGGCGCGGCACGTTGCCTGGGGTCAGGCGGCGATTGCGTTGCTTGAGGGTCTGTACGTAATCGTCCCAGGCCTGTTGCTGATGCCGGGCGATGGCGGCCGGGCTGGTGGCGTCCAGGTAGCGCTGGCTGCCCTGGCGGTAGTTGCCGTACAGCTCGTCCAGCTCGGCCAGGGCCTCGCGGTAACGCTGGTAGTTGTCGGCCAGCGGGCCGCGGCGGGTTTCGGCGAACAGTTCGAAGAAGGCCAGGCCCTGCTGGCGCACCCGCTCTTCGAGGCGATCGACCGACTGCAGCAGGATCGGCAGGGTGGCCAGCAGGGTCTTGCCCTCGGGGCGCTTGTAGTCGTCGGTGCCCAGCTCCAGCCCCTTCAGGCCGAACTCGCGATGCACCAACAGGTAGCTGATGGGCACGCCCAGCACGGCGCGGGCACGCTCCTGCGGGGTTGAAGTGGCGACCAGGTGGTTGATCAGGGCCAGCTGCGCATAAAACACCACCAGCAGGCAGCTGCCCACCGTCAGCGCAGACCAGGCCAGCGTGCGGCCCAGGCTCCAGTACTGGCTGCAGGCCTTTTTCAGTACCCAGCCCAGGCCCAGCAGGGCCACGGCGGTGCCGGCGATCAGGCGTCCGTAGACTTCGATCGACTCGACCTGCGCGGGGCTGGCCAGCCCGCCCACCACATCCAGCAGGCGTGCATTGAAGCCCATCTCGACGAGCAGGTAACACAGCGTCAGCCCCAGCATCAGGCGGGCCACGAAGCGTTGCTGCTGGCGGGGCGTTGACGCACGTGCCACGACAGGCCGGCGCAGCCACCCGCGCCATGGCCGGCCCGTCAGGTCGGGCGACAGGCGGCTGTTCACGGCTAGTGTTCCAGCTCGGAGGTCAGGTCGAGCGTCACCCGGCGCTGGGCCGGCGCCGCGGTTTTGGCGCGGTCGACCACTTCAGTGGCGACCTGGGGCGTGACCTGCGGCGCGGCCGATGGCGCTGCTGCCGGGGCAGGCGTTGGCGGTTTGGCTTCGACCCTGGCCACCGCGGGCGCGGGCCTGGGTTGCGGCGGGGGCGTCGGGGCCACGGCGTGCTGGACGGGTGCAGGGCGTGGCGTTGCGGCCCTGGCAGGGGCTGGTGTCGCCTTGGCCAGGCCCTTGAGCAGGTTCGGCAGGTCGACCCGCAGCGGGCCGCGGAACTGCCGGTCGAGCGACGAGTAGGTCCAGGCCGCCGACTGCGTGCCGTTGAGCTGCATCGCCACCAGGCTTTTGCCGTCTTCGGCGCGCTGCAAGGCCAGCATGTCGGAACAGCCGCCCAGGCGGTAAGGCCCCCACGCCGAGGTGCCGGACAACACCACCAGCGCGCTTTGCGAGTCGCATTGCGGCGTGCGGTAGCTGAGCACCACGGCGGTTTCGCCCTGCAGGTCGTAGGTGCCCTCCACATTGGTTTCGCGCCACTGCGCTGGCAGCTGCAATTGCAGCTTGCGCTGGGGCAGCGTGAGGTAGGCGTGCCCCTGTGGGGTTTCCATGTGGTTGATCGGGCCGCCAGCCGAGGGGTGGGTGCCGATCAACTGGTCGGCCAGCGCGCCGGATGCCTGGAAGGCGAGCCCGGCCATTAGCCAGCAGGCCAGGGCGAGTGCGCTGAAACGTGAGGGGGTGTGGTGTTTCAAAGAGTGCTTCCCTGTACTGATGGCGCGCGTGACCCGCTGCGCGGGATGGTAGCACAGGGCTACATATTGGGCAGTTTCCTACAAGAATTGCTGACAACCGAAACGTGACGCGTAGCGCACGCCAGGGGCGGCGTGGCATTCTGTGGCGTTACGCCAGCAGGCGAAAACAGGACGCGCGCATTGAGACGGAGTAGACGATGACCCAGGCATTCACCCGCACCGTGGAGCAAGCACTGCGCAGCCGCCTGCAGGGGTGCGGCTATGACACCTCCGATCTCGAGCTGACCGTGCAGCAGGGCGAGGACAAGGGGCGCGCGGTGAGCGTGAGCCGGCGCTGGAGCCTGGTGACCGAAGTGCGCCGCGAGTCGGCTTCGGTGGGGCTGCGGATCAATTCGGTGAGCGAACACCAGCTCGAGCAGTCGATGGCCGAGCAGCGTCAAGTGCTGCTGGGCAGGGGCGCGGCGCATTACAAGAACCGTGTGCTCAAGGGGCTGGGCAGCAATCCCGCGCATTTTCTACGCAGCCAGCAGGTGAAGCTGTTTGCCCTGGACCCGCTCTACACCAGCCATACCTGCGGCACCTGCAGCGGTTACGGCAAGCAGCGCTGCACCGCGTGCAACGGCAGTTGCAAGCTAAGATGCAGCAGTTGCAGCGGCAAGGGCCGCACGCAGTGCTGGGGCTGTGGCGGCTCCGGCCGCACCGGCAGTGGCAGTTGTGCCTACTGCATGGGCGCAGGCGGCGACAACTGCCCCAGTTGTGTGGGCGGCTCTGTGGCGTGCGGCTGCATGGGGGGGCAGGTGACCTGCGGCGGCTGTTTGGGCGACAAGTTCATCTGCACTCGCTACACCCTGGAGGTGTCGGCCAAGGCAGTCGGCAATTCGGTGCACCTGAAGTCCAACGATACCTGGCTCAAGCCTTACGTCGACGAGTGGGGGGATGAGCCCGAAACCATCGAGCGGGCTGCCGAAGGATTCGCCGCGCCCTATTACCCGGACAACACGCCCGAGAAGGGCGACCTGGTACTGAGCGTGGACGGCACCTGCTATTACAGCCAGGCCCAGGTGCGTGCCGGACGGCGCAGCATCCGTTGCAACATGCTTGGCCGCTACCGGCATGTGGTGTTCGATGACGGGCTGGCCGCCAGCTACTTCGACAGGGTGATCGAGCAGTTGGAAAACCCGGCAGACATCGAACAGGTGGCCCTGGCCAGCGAGCGTTCGGTGGCCCGGCGCATGATCGAGGAGTCTGGACACGTGAATTACGTCAGCCAGCTGTCGGACGTGAAAAACGGCACGGTCAGCCCCGAGCAGGCCAATCGCTTCTTCGCGCTGCGCAAGAACGCCTCGGACCAGCAGACGGCCCTGCGCAGCAAATTGGAGCCCAGGCTGGTGCTGCGCCGCGCGCTGGGTTACCTCTGGCGGCTGAGCCTGCTGATGCTGGTGCTGTTCTTTTTCAGCGCGGGCAAGCTTCTGGAAGTGAAGTTCGGTGGGCCGCAGGTGCTGTTCAGGGCCGATGGCCCGGCCACGGTGTGGGCCATGTTCAAGCATTACCTGGTGCTGCCGTTCACCAGCCCGATCAACGGGGTGATGCTGGTGGGCGTGGGGCTGCTGTGCACCTGGCTGTTCAAGGACATGCTGTGGCACCGCATGAACCGCTTCATGGGCAAGGGCCCGGGCAATCGGCTGCTGGCCGCCGTGGTGCTGGCCTTCTGCCTGATGCCGCTGCTGGCGTTGTTCCCGGACACGCCGATCGCCCTGCTGCGGGACGGGCCACGCCTGCAGCACATGCTGCCCAATGCGCTGGTCGGCATGCTGGGGGCCTTGCCCACGCTGGTGCCGCTGTCGCTGCTGCTGGCCCTGGTGTTCAACCGCGCGCTCAACGCGCCGGCCATCGATGCGCGGCTGCGGCGCATGAACTTCGACGTGTGAGGGGGCAAGGGCAGGGCGTGTACCTGTCCTATACTTCGCGTATCCGCAACAGCTGGCTGTCGTTGATCGGATCGAGACGTCTCGATGCCGCCGGTAGTGCCTGTAGTCGTAGTCGTAGTCGCAGCTGAGCCGTCACTCAATCAGCGCTGCGCAGGGGTATAGCCATGGACATCGTGAGTCTGGTCATTCAGGTCATCAGTGGTGTGGTAGGCGGCAATGCCGCCGGCATGAGCAAGCAGAGCATGGGGCCGTTGCTCAATTCGATCTTTGGCGGGGTGGGCGGGGTGATCGTGGGCCAGATACTGGCCGCGATCACCGGTGAGCCAGGGGCCACCATGGGGGCTGGCGGGTCGCTGGACATGGCGGCGATCATCAGCAGCATTGTCGGCGGTGGTGCCGGCGGCGCAGTGCTGACGTTCGTGGCCGGGTTCATCAAGTCGAAGATGCAGGCGCGCTAGGCGTAGTACGTGGTGGGCTCTTCGCGGGGCAAGCCCGCTCCTACAAGGCCGGCGTGAGCCCCTGTGGGAGCGGGCGTGACCCGCGAAAGGTCAGCGGCTTCAGTGCAGAATCTGCGCCAGGAAGCCCTTGGCCCGATCACTCTGCGGGTTGTTGAAGAACGCCTCGGGCGGGGCATCCTCGATGATCTGCCCGCCGTCCAGAAACAGCACGCGCTCGGCCACCTGTCGCGCAAAGCCCATTTCGTGGGTCACACACAGCATGGTCATGCCGGTGTCGGCAAGCTTGACCAGCACATCCAGCACTTCGGCGACCATCTCCGGGTCCAGTGCCGAGGTCGGCTCGTCGAACAGCATGATCTTTGGCTTCATGCACAGCGCCCGGGCGATTGCCACGCGCTGCTGCTGCCCGCCCGACAGCTGGCTGGGGTACTTGCCCGCCTGGCTCTCGATGCCCACCTTGTTCAGGTAGAACCGTGCCCGCTCCTCGGCCTCCTTGCGCGACAGGCCGCGCACGCTCATCGGCGCCAGGGTGCAGTTGTCGAGCACGCTCATGTGCGGGAACAGGTTGAAGTGCTGGAACACCATGCCGATCTCGCTGCGCACCTCGGCGGCCTGGCGCGTGGTCAGCGCCAGGTCGGTGTCGTTGACCAGCAGGGTGCCTTTTTCGGCGATCTCCAGGCGGTTGACGCAGCGGATCAGCGTCGACTTGCCCGAGCCGGACGGCCCGCACAGCACGATGCGCTCACCTTCACGCACCTTGAGGTCGACGTCGCGCAGTACGTGAAAGTCGCCATAGAACTTGTTCAGCCCGTCGATGCTCACCACGACCTTGCGCGGGTCGGGGTGCGTGTCGGGGCGTGCAGCGGCAAGGCTCAGTGGTGCGGTCATGTTGTTGTTCTCCGCGATCTCAGTGTTCGAAGCGGTCGGCGCCATAGGGCGTCGGGTCGGTAAAGGTGTTCTCGCCGGTAATCATTTCTGCCAGCAGGCGCCCGCATACCGGGCCCAGGGTGAGGCCGTGGTGGGCGTGGCCGAAGTTGAACCACAGGCCCTTGTGCCGCGGCGCCGGGCCGATCACCGGGCGCATGTCCGGCAGGCAGGGGCGTCGGCCCAGCCACGGCGCGTCCTGGGTGCGCTCGCCCAGCGGGAACAGCTGGCGGGCGATGGCTTCGCAGCGCTGCAACTGGACCTCGTTGGCCGCATCGTCGCTGGCGGCGAACTCGATGCCGGTGGTCAGGCGAATACCCTGGGCCATCGGTGCCAGCACGAAGCCGCCCTGCACGTCGCACAGTGAATGCTTGAGTGCAGCACCGGCCTTGGCATGGAAATGTACGTGATAGCCGCGCTTGACCTCCAGCGGGATGTCGTAGCCCAGCGGGCGGAACAGCTCGCCGGCCTGCGGGCCCAGCGCGATCACTGCCTCCGGTGCAGTGACCGGGCCCTGGCGGGTGTCGACCTGCCATTCGCTGGCCACCTGGCGCAGGGTGCGCGCATCGCCCTGGATGAACTGCCCGCCGCGCTTGACGAACAGCGCCGCGTAGCCGCGGGTGAGGCCGCCGGGGTTGCTCACGGTCTTGGGGTCGAGCCAGTGGATGCCGCCCACGGCGTTGGCGCTCAGGTCCGGTTCGCGATCGTGCAGTTGCTGCTTGTCGAGAATCTCGAACTGCAGGCCGTAGGGCTTGAGCGCCTGGGCATCGGCCACGGCCTGGGCCAGGGCAGGCTGGGTGCGGTACACCTCGATCCAGCCCTTGGCCTGCACCATGGCGCCCAGTTCGGCAGCCTCGATCAGTGCGTCGTGTTCCTCGACGCAGCGCTGCACCAGCGGCAGCATGGCGCGGGTGGCCTCGGCCAGGGGCGCCGGGGCGGAGTTCTTCCAGTATTGCAGCAACCAGGGCGCGGCCTTGGGCAGGTAGCTGAAGCTGTAGCGCACGTCGGGCTGGCGGTTGAGGCCGTAGCGCAGCAGCTTGGACAGCTCGCGCGGGAAGGCATAGGGGATCACGCTGGAGCGCTCGATCAGGCCGGCATTGCCGTGGCTGGTGCCGCTGCCCGGTTCGTCACGGTCGATCAGGATCACCTTGCGCCCGCGTGCTTGCAGGTGCAGGGCCGTGGAAACACCGACGATACCGGCGCCCAGAACGATGGTTTGGCAATGCATGAAAAAATCCTCTACGGCTACGGTTCAGCGCAGGTGGCGGCCCAGTCGGGCTTCTATGTGTTTGAGGCTGCGGCGCACGATCTCCACGATCAGCAGGTAGAGCACCGCGGCCCACAGGTAGATCTGGAAGTCGAAACTGCGCGAGAAGGCCAGCTTGGTCACGCCCATCAGGTCGTAGATGGTCACCAGCGAGGCGATTGCACTGGCCTTGATCATCAGAATCAGCTCGTTGCCCAGCGGGCCGATGGCCACGATCAGCGACTGCGGCAGGATCACCCTGAAGAAGGTGGTCGAGCGCTTCAGGCTCAGTGCCCTGGCCGCCTCGTATTGCCCGGGGGCCACGGCCATCAGGCTGCCGCGAAAGATCTCGGCCTGGTAGGCGGCGGTGTTCAGGGTGAAGGCCAGCAGGGTGCAGTACCAGGCTTCGCGGAAGAACCACCACATGCCGACGTCCTGCCAGAAGCTCTTGAGCGAGCCCAGCCCGTAGTACAGCAGAAACAGCTGCGCCAGCAGCGGCGAGCCCCGGAAGAAGTAGATGTAGCCGGCGCTCAGGCGTTGCAGCAGCACGTTGTTCGACAGCCGCGCCAGCGCCAGCAGCAGGCCCAGCAGGGCGCCCAGGGTGAAGGAGATGGCCACCAGTTTGCCGGTGACCAGCAGCCCGTCGATAAAGCGCGGGCCGTAGCGTTCGAGCAGGTCGGGGTCGACGAAGAACGCCAGCAGGGCATCGAGATTCATGTGCGTGCACTCCGCAGGTGACGGCTGGTGTGGCGTTCGATGTAGGCGAAGACCCGGCCCGACAGCGCCGAGAACAGCAGGTAGCCCAGGCAGGCCACGGTGTAGAAGAACATCGGCTCCTTGGTCACGCTGACGGCCAGGTTGGTCTGGCGCATGAGGTCGACCAGCGAGATGGTCGACACCAGCGAGGTGTCCTTGAGCAGCGACAGCCAGTTGTTCGACAGGCCCGGCAGGGCGATGCGTACCAGCTGCGGGAACACCACCTTGCGGAAGGTGGTGGTTTTGCTCAGGCCCAGCGCGGCCGAGGCCTCGTACTGGCCCTTGGGAATGGTCTTGAACGCGCCCAGCCAGATTTCACTGGAAAACGCGGCGAACACCAGGCTGAAGGCGATCATGGCGGCGAGGAAGGTATTGATCATTACCTCGCCCTCGTAGCCCATGGCGGTGAGGATCTTCTGCGCGGCGATCTGGCAGCCGTAATAGATGATCAGCAGCGTGAGCAGTTCGGGCAGGCCGCGAAATACCGTGGAGAACACGGTGGCCCAGGCGCGCGGAAAGCGTTTTTTCGAGCGGGCGGCCAGCGCCACGCCCAGGCCCAGCGGTAGGCCGATGGGCAGGCAGGCCAGGGCCAGGGAAATGGTCACCAGGGCGCCGGCCAGCAGGGCCTGGCCCCAGCCGCCGCTGGCGAAGGATAACAGGGACAGTTGTTCGATCATGCGCGAACCCTCGGCAAGACAACAGGGCCTCTTCGCCGGCAAGCCGGCTCCCACAGGGTCGCGGTTGACGCAAAACCCTGTGGGAGCTGGCTTGCCAGCGAATGCGGTCTTACTGGTAGATATCGAAGTCGAAGTATTTGCTGGAGATCTTCTGGTAAGTCCCGTTGGCGACGATCTCGTCCAGGGCCTTGTTCAGGCGCTCGCGCAGCGCCTCGTCTTCCTTGCGCACGGCGATCGAGGCATCGGCGGTGGTGCCCTTGACGTCACCCAGGATCTTGCAGCAGTCCTTGCCTGCCTTGCCCAGCCATTCGAGCAGCGGGAACTTGTCGGCAATCACCCCGTCCAGGCGCCCGGCGGCGAGGTCCGCGTTGGCTTCGTCCAGGGTCGGGTACAGCTTGACGTCGGCACCGGCCTTGCCATACACGTCTTCGGCGTAGATCGCCTGGGTGGAGGAGGACTGCGCGCCCACCGTGTAACCCTTGAAGTCGGTCTGCGCGTCGGTGATCTCGCTGTCCTTGGGCACTGCGACCGACAGCGGTGTCTTGTAGTAGTGGTTGGTGAAGGCGATTTTCTTGCGGCGCTCTTCGGTGTTGATCATCGAGGCCACCACGGCGTCGTACTTCTTGGCCATCAGCGCCGGGATGATGCCTTCCCAGTCCTGGGCCACCACGGTGCACTCGACCTTCATCTGTTCGCACAGGGCCTTGGCGATGTCCACGTCAAAGCCGTGCAGCTGGTTCTTGGAGTCGACGTAGTTGAACGGCGGGTAGGCGCCTTCGGTGGCAATCTTCAGGGTTTCGGCCTGGGCCGAGGTGATGCCGGCGAACAGCAGCGCGCATGCGCCTGCAAAGCGGAGGACGGGTTTCATGAAACACCTCGTGGTTGATTGCACTCTTGCTATTGTTTGCTCGTTGACGTGTAGCCAACGAATTCGTTGTGTAGAGCGGCAGTTGCTTCCAAGCGTTTTTCAACATCCGGCCCGAGCTTCTTGCAGACCTCGTTGACCATCAGGTGTACCCACGACAGCATCGTCGCGGTGGACTCCCAGAACAGATTGAATTCGGTGGGGATGCGAAACACCTCGTCGGCGTTGGCATCGGCCCAGTCACAGAAGGTGTCGGTAACCAGTGTTACCGGGATGCCCGCTTCGCGTGCCTTGCGACACAGCACCAGGGCGTGGCGCGAGTAGCGGCGCGCCTCGAACACCACCAGCGCGCAGTCGTGCGAGGCGCTGAGCAGCACTTC
This sequence comes from Pseudomonas sp. 1176_21, assembly GCF_052850635.1. Classification (NCBI taxonomy): domain Bacteria; kingdom Pseudomonadati; phylum Pseudomonadota; class Gammaproteobacteria; order Pseudomonadales; family Pseudomonadaceae; genus Pseudomonas; species Pseudomonas sp. 1176_21. The sequence goes on along the minus strand of NZ_VXCV01000001.1, from coordinate 951,369 downwards.
GCCGAAGTGCCCGGCGCTGCCGTCCACCACCTGCACGCCATCGCGCAGGTATTGCAGCAGGTGGCTCATGCACTGGGCGATACCGCGCTCGGTCTGGAACCCGGCAATGAATACCCGGCGCCGTTCGGCCAGGCGCCGGGCCACGGTGTGCCAGGCCTCGGTGCGGCTGTACTCGTAGACCCGCACCAGGGCGGCGACCTCCAGCTCGAGGCTGCGCGCGCGGTCGATGTCGTCCTTGCCCTGTTGTTGGCGAAATTCTTGCAACCGATCACCGACCAGCCATGGGCCATCGCCCAGGTCGTCCTTGAGATCGTGCTTGAGGGCCTTGAGGTGCTCGTAGCCGAGCGAGCGGCAGAAACGCCCGACACTCGATTCGCTGACGCCGATTTTTGCCGCCAGGCTGGCCGAGGTCTCGAAGGGCAGGTCGGTGAAATGGGCGAGCATGTACGTGGCGATCTTGCGACCCGAGGCCGCCGCATGTTGCAGGCTGTTTTCCAGGCGTTGCTTGATCGGTTGGCTCACGGACGATTCTCGACGGCGGTTGCGCTGGGAATAGAAAATGAATGTTTTCTGTCATCAAGTCAACATTTGACAGTTTGCTGTCAATCGGAGGAAAGTCCGCTATCGCTCACTGCTGTCGCCCATACCAATTCCAACAAGGGAGCTTCAGATGTCCGCAGCTGTTCACCACTTGCCCCAGGCCGACCTCGAGCGCCTGTTGCAGCAGATTTTCGTGCGCCACGGCACCAGCGAATCGGTTGCCCGCACGTTGGCCGCCAACTGCGCCAGCGCCCAGCGCGACGGCGCCCATAGCCACGGGGTATTCCGGATTCCCGCCTATGTGTCGACCCTGGCCAGTGGCTGGGTCAACGGCACGGCGGTGCCCCAGGTGCAGGACGTGGCCAGCGGCTACGTACTGGTCGATGCCGGGGGCGGTTTTGCCCAGCCGGCGCTCGAGGCGGCGCGGGCGCTGCTGGTGGAAAAGGCCCGCAGTGCCGGCATTGCGGTGCTGGCGATACACAACTCGCATCACTTCGCGGCCCTGTGGCCGGATGTCGAGCCCTTTGCCGAAGAAGGCCTGGTGGCCCTGAGCGTGGTCAACAGCATGACCTGCGTGGTGCCGCACGGCGCGCGCAAGCCACTGTTCGGTACCAACCCCATCGCGTTCGCCGCACCCTGTGCCGGGCATGCGCCGATCGTGTTCGACATGGCCACCAGCGCCATGGCCCATGGTGACGTGCAGATTGCCGCGCGCAAGGGCGAGCAGTTGCCCGAAGGCATGGGCGTGGACCGCGACGGGCAGCCGACCTGCGACCCGCAGGCGATTCTCGACGGGGGTGCCTTGCTGCCCTTTGGCGGGCACAAGGGCTCGGCGCTGTCGATGATGGTCGAGTTGCTGGCCGCGGCGCTGACCGGCGGCAACTTCTCCTTTGAGTTCGACTGGTCGCAGCACCCGGGCGCCAAGACCCCGTGGACCGGGCAACTGGTGATCGTGATCGACCCGACCAAGGCCGAAGGCAGCCGTTTTGCCGAGCGCAGCCGTGAACTGGTGGAACAGATGCAGGCGGTAGGCCTGACCCGCATGCCCGGCGAGCGGCGCTTGCGTGAGCGCGAGGCGTCGGCGCGGGACGGGGTGAGCGTGACGGCGCAGGAGTTCGAGCAGTTGCAGGTGTTGGCCAAGGGGTGACCCGCGGCCTTTTCGCCGGCGGATGCATGCGCAGCTGCACTGATCAGTTGCATCCAGGGTCATGTCACAAATCGCCGGCTACAGGTATCCTCGGCAGCGTCTTTCACGATTTGCCCAGACCCAAGGAGCTGCACGCTGTGTTCAAACATGTCGATGCCTATGCCGGCGATCCGATTCTCTCCCTGATGGAGACCTTCAAGGCCGATCCGCGTGCCAACAAGGTCAACCTGAGCATCGGCCTGTATTACGACGCCGCCGGTGTGGTGCCACAGCTGGCGGCAGTGGGCGAGGCGGAAAAACGCCTGGCCGACCAGCCCCACGAAGCCTCGCTGTACCTGCCGATGGAAGGCCTGGGCAGCTACCGCCAGGCGATCCAGGCGCTGCTGTTCGGCGCCGATCACCCGGCCGTGGGTGGCGCACGTGTGGCCACCGTGCAGACCGTGGGCGGCTCGGGTGCGCTGAAGGTCGGTGCCGACTTCCTCAAGCGCTATTTCGCCGACTCGCAGGTATGGGTCAGCGACCCGACCTGGGACAACCACCGCGCGATCTTCGAAGGCGCCGGGTTCAAGGTCAACACCTACCCGTACTTCGACCCGGCCACCCGTGGCCTGGACTTCGACGGCATGCTCGCCACCCTGCAGACCCTGCCGGCCAACAGCATCGTGCTGCTGCACCCGTGCTGCCACAACCCGACCGGGGTCGACCTGAACCAGGCGCAATGGCAGCAGGTGATCGAGGTGGTCAAGGCGCGCGAGCTGATTCCGTTCCTCGATATCGCCTACCAGGGCTTCGGTGAAGGCCTGGACGCCGACGCCTACGCCATTCGCGAGTTTGCCCGCGCCGGCGTGCCGTGCCTGGTCAGCAACTCGTTCTCCAAGATCTTCTCGCTGTATGGCGAGCGGGTTGGCGGCCTGTCGGTGGTCTGTGACGACAGCGCCACCGCGCAGAGCGTGCTGGGCCAGCTCAAGGCGACCGTGCGTCGCAACTACTCCAGCCCGCCCAACTTCGGTGCGCAACTGGTTGCGACGGTGCTTGGCGATGCCGGCCTGAATGCCCAGTGGCAGGCTGAAGTGGAGGGGATGCGCCTGCGTATCCTGGACATGCGCCAGGCGCTGGTGGATGCACTGGCGGTGCTGCTGCCGGGTCAGAACTTCGACTTCTTCCTGAGCCAGCGCGGCATGTTCAGCTACACCGGCTTCAGCGTGGAGCAGGTACGCCGGCTGCGTGACGAGTTCGGCGTGTACCTGATCGACAGCGGCCGGGTGTGCATGTCGGGCGTGCGCCCGGACAACCTGCAGCAGGTGGCCGAAGCGTTCGCGGCGGTGCACAAGACCGCATAACGGCCAGTTGCGGCTCAAGCCCGCTCCCACACGTACAGTGATGGCCTTGTGGGGGCGGGCTTGACCGGCGCTGCGCTGCCGGCAGGTGCAACCACTCCTCGGCAAGGGCTTTGCAAGTGCAACCAAAGCGCGCACAATCGCGCCCCTCTTTTACAGCTGGGGTGCGCCGATGCGTCTGTTTGGCCACTCCCAGCGATGTTGCAGTCTTGCGAGCGGAGTTGCACCCGGATGAATGAGCAGGCCCCGAGCGTTGATCAACGCTTCGAATCGACCCCCGCCGCCCTAGGTAGCTGGGCCCGGCAGGACACCACCTGGATGCTGGGCCTGTTCGGTACCGCCATCGGTGCCGGCACGCTGTTCCTGCCAATCAACGCCGGCCTCGGCGGCTTCTGGCCGCTGCTGATCCTCGCGCTGCTGGCCTTCCCGATGACCTACTACGCACACCGTGGCCTGACCCGCTTCGTGCTCTCGGGGCGTGACGGTGCCGACATCACCGAAGTGGTGGAGGAGCATTTCGGCCTCAGCGCCGGCGCCTGCATCACCTTGCTGTACTTCCTGGCCATCTTCCCCATCCTGCTGATCTACAGCGTGGCCCTGACCAACACGGTCAGCAGCTTCATGGAGCATCAACTGCACATGGCGCCGCCGCCGCGGGTGCTGCTGTCGTTCGTGCTGATCCTGGGCCTGCTGGTCATCGTGCGCTGCGGCGAGCAGGCCACCGTCAAGGTCATGAGCCTGCTGGTGTACCCCTTCATCGTGGCCCTGGCATTGCTGGCGGTGTTCCTGATACCGCACTGGAACGGCGGCATCCTCACGACCGCCACCGAGCTGCCATCGGGGTCGGCATTCGTGCACACCCTGTGGCTGGCGATTCCGGTGATGGTGTTCTCGTTCAACCACTCGCCGATCATTTCGGCCTTTGCCGTGGACCAGAAACGCCGCTACGGCGAGCACGCCGACGAGCGCAGCGGGCAGATCCTGCGGCGCGCGCACCTGCTGATGGTGGCAATGGTGATGTTCTTCGTGTTCAGCTGCGTGCTCACCCTGAACCCGGCGCAACTGGCCGAGGCCAAGGCGCAGAACCTGTCGATCCTGTCGTACCTGGCCAACCACTTCAGCAACCCGACCATCGAGTTCGCTGCACCGCTGATTGCCTTCATCGCCATCGCCAAGTCGTTCCTGGGCCATTACATCGGTGCCAGCGAAGGCCTCAAGGGCCTGGTGCTCAAGACGGGCAAGCGGCCGGGTGCCAAGGCCCTGGACCGGTTCACCGCAGCCTTCATGCTGGTGATCTGCTGGGTGGTGGCCACGCTCAACCCCAGCATCCTGAGCATGATCGAGTCGTTCGGCGGCCCGGTGATCGCGGCGATCCTGTTCCTGATGCCGATGTACGCCATCCGCCGCGTGCCGGCGATGCGCAAGTACAGTGGCGCGCTGTCCAACGTGTTCGTGGTCGTGGTGGGCCTGGTGGCCATCAGCGCCATCGTCTACTCGCTGGTCGGCTGAGGCCGGGGGCGGGCAGGGGTGCACACCCTTGCTCGCTCTTTGTCCACAAAAACTCTCTGGATATTCAACAATTTATCGCTGCCCCATAGGTGTCGGGGCACTTTCATGCTTAACTCTGGTCCTTTACTCACCCCCGCATAAGGACTTCTTTCATGGCTCAAGTGACTCTCAAAGGCAACCCGGTTCAGGTCAACGGCGAACTGCCGAAAGTCGGTGCCCAGGCACCTGCGTTTTCCCTGGTGGCGGGCGACCTGTCCGACGTGACCCTGGCTTCCTTCGCCGGCAAGCGTAAAGTGCTGAACATCTTCCCGAGCGTCGACACCCCGACCTGCGCCACCTCGGTGCGCCAGTTCAACGCCAAGGCCAACGAACTGGCCAACACCGTGGTACTGTGCATCTCGGCCGACCTGCCGTTCGCCCAGGCACGCTTCTGCGGCGCCGAAGGCCTGGAAAACGTCAAGAACCTGTCCACCCTGCGTGGTGCCGAATTCATCCAGAACTACGGCGTGGCCATCGCCGACGGCCCGCTCAAGGGCCTGACTGCCCGTGCAGTCGTGGTACTGGACGAAAACGACAAGGTGCTGCACGCCGAACTGGTCAAGGAAATCGCCGAAGAGCCGAACTACGACGCGGCGCTGGCGGTACTGAAGTAACGCATTCAGGCACCGCGAGTTTTCATGCACTGCATGGATGCCTTCGCTGGCAAGCCATCTCCCACAGGGGGGCGGTGCTGAAATAGAAAGGTTATTTGAAAAAAGTTGTAACGGCCTGGCCTTAGCCCAGGCCGTTTTTATTTATAGTTCAGCACTTTGCCAACGTCAGCTCTAGGTAAATAGCCGGTAAAGGCGCTTTGCTAAAACCGCTCTACTGCTTATCGTTCAGCCTCCTCAAGAGAAGTCTTTCCGCACAATGGCCGATCAACCGATGCAAACCGCCCGTCCTCGTCACTCCCGTCGCTGGCTGCTGAGCCTGCTGGTCCTGCTGCTGATTGCCGGCCTGTGCTGGGTATTCTGGCCCTCATCGCCGGCGACCAAGGCCCCGGGCGCAGGCAAGCCGGGGGGCGGGCGGCCAGGTTTCGGCGCGTTCGGCGGGCCGGTACCGGTGCGTGTGGCGCCGGCCACCGTGGGCGACTTCCCGCTGTACTACAAGGCCCTGGGCACCGTGACCGCGACCAACACGGTCAACGTGCGCAGCCGCGTGGGCGGCGAGCTGGTCAAGATCAACTTCAAGGAAGGCCAGCGGGTCAAGGCCGGCGACCTGCTGGCAGAGATCGACCCGCGCAGCTACCAGATCGCCCTGCAGCAGGCCGAAGGCACCCTGGCACAGAACCAGGCGCAGCTGAAAAACGCCCAGATCGACCTTGAGCGCTACAAGGGCCTGTTCGCCGAAGACAGCATCGCCAAGCAGACCCTCGATACCCAGGCCGCGCTGGTGGCCCAGTACCAGGGCACCATCAAGACCAACCAGGCGGCGGTGGGCGATGCCAGGCTCAACCTCGACTTCACCAGGATTCGCGCCCCCATCAGCGGGCGCCTGGGCCTGCGCCAGCTGGACGTCGGCAACCTGGTGGCGGCCAACGACACCACGGCACTGGTGGTGATCACCCAGACCCAGCCGATCACCGTGGTCTTCACCCTGCCGGAAACCGAGCTGAGCACCGTGCTGTCGCGCTACCGCAGCGGGGCCCAGCTGCCGGTGCAGGCGTGGGACCGCGGCGACACCCAGCAGCTCTCGGTGGGCGTGCTGAGCAGCCTGGACAACCAGATCGACACCACCACCGGCACCCTGAAGTTCAAGGCCGGGTTCGAAAACCAGGATGAAATGCTGTTCCCCAACCAGTTCGTCAACGTGCGCCTGCTGGCCGATACCTTGAAGGACGTGGTGCTGGCGCCATCGGCCGCGATGCAGTTCGGCACCAACGGCACCTTCGCCTACGTGATGGACGGCGACAACAAGGTGACCATCCGCAGCCTCAAGCTCGGCGCCAGCGACGGCGACCTCACGGTGGTCAAGGAAGGCCTGGCCAAGGGCGAGCGCGTGGTGCTCGAAGGCACCGACCGCCTGCGTGACGGCAGCGAGGTGGAAGTGGTCAACGACAGCAGCGACGTGCCCGCCACCCCAGGCCAGCACCTGCAGGGCCAGGACAAGAAAGACCTCTCGGCCACGCCGGGCGAGCAGGGCAAGGCTGGCGCATGAACCTTTCGCGGCTGTTCATCCTGCGCCCGGTCGCCACCACGCTGAGCATGCTTGCCATCGTGCTGGCCGGCCTGATCGCCTACACGTTGCTGCCCGTGGCGGCCTTGCCCCAGGTCGATTACCCGACCATCCGGGTCATCACCCTGTACCCCGGTGCCAGCCCGCAGGTGATGACCAGCGCGGTCACCGCGCCGCTGGAGCGCCAGTTCGGGCAGATGCCCGGGCTTACCCAGATGGCCTCGACCAGTTCGGGCGGTGCCTCGGTACTGACCCTGCGCTTCAGCCTCGAAATGAACATGGACGTCGCCGAGCAGCAGGTGCAGGCGGCGATCAACGCGGCCAGCAACCTGTTGCCCAGCGACCTGCCGGCGCCGCCGGTGTACAACAAGGTCAACCCGGCCGATACCCCGGTACTGACCCTGGCCATCACCAGCAAGACCATGCTGCTGCCCAAGCTCAACGACCTGGTCGACACGCGCATGGCGCAGAAGATCGCACAGATCAGCGGTGTGGGCATGGTCAGCATCGCCGGTGGCCAGCGCCAGGCGGTACGCATCAAGGTCAACCCTGACGCGCTGGCCTCGGCCGGGCTGAACCTGGCCGACGTGCGCACCCTGATCGGCGCCTCCAACGTCAACCAGCCCAAGGGCAACTTCGACGGCCCCACGCGGGTCTCGATGCTCGACGCCAACGACCAGCTGCGTTCCCCCGAGGAATACGCCAACCTGATCCTGGCCTACAAGAACGGTGCGCCGCTGCGCCTGAAGGACGTTGCCGAGATCGTCGACGGCGCCGAGAACGAGCGCCTGGCGGCCTGGGCCAACCAGAGCCAGGCAGTGCTGCTGAACATCCAGCGCCAGCCTGGGGCCAACGTCATCGAGGTGGTCGACCGGATCAAGGCGCTGCTGCCGTCGATCACCGACAACCTGCCGGCGGGGCTGGACGTGGTGGTGCTCACCGACCGCACCCAGACCATCCGTGCTTCGGTCAAGGATGTGCAGCACGAGCTGCTGATCGCCATCGTGCTGGTGGTGCTGGTGACCTTCCTGTTCCTGCGCCGGGCCAGCGCCACCCTCATCCCGTCGATCGCCGTGCCACTGTCGCTGATCGGCACCTTCGGCGTGATGTACCTGGCCGGGTTCTCGATCAACAACCTCACGCTGATGGCCCTGACCATCGCCACCGGCTTCGTGGTGGACGATGCCATCGTGATGCTGGAGAACATCTCGCGGCATATCGAGGAGGGCGAGACGCCGATGCAGGCCGCGCTCAAGGGCGCCCGGCAGATCGGCTTCACCCTGATCTCGCTGACCTTCTCGCTGATCGCGGTACTGATCCCGCTGCTGTTCATGGCCGACGTGGTGGGGCGGTTGTTCCGCGAGTTCGCCATCACCCTGGCGGTGGCGATCCTGATCTCGCTGGTGGTGTCGCTGACCCTCACGCCGATGATGTGCGCGCGCCTGCTCAAGCGCGAGCCCAGGGAAGAGGAACAGGGGCGCTTCTACCGCGCCAGCGGTGCCTGGATCGACTGGATGATCGCCCACTATGGTCGCGGCCTGCAGTGGGTGCTGCGCCACCAGCCGCTGACCCTGCTGGTGGCGGTGGCGACCCTGGGCCTGACCGTGCTGCTGTACCTGGCGGTGCCCAAGGGCTTTTTCCCGGTGCAGGACACCGGGGTGATCCAGGGTATTTCCGAAGCCCCGCAGTCGATCTCGTTCGCCGCCATGAGCCAGCGCCAGCAGGAACTGAGCGCGGTGATCCTGCAGGACCCGGCCGTGCAGAGCCTGTCGTCGTACATCGGCGTCGACGGCGACAACGCCACGCTCAACAGCGGCCGGTTGCTGATCAACCTCAAGCCCCACGGCGAGCGCGACATCACTGCCTCGCAGGTCATCACCCGTTTGCAACCGCAACTGGACAAGCTGGTGGGCATTCGCCTGTTCATGCAGCCGGTGCAGGACCTGAGCATCGAAGACCGCGTCAGCCGCACCCAGTACCAGTTCAGCCTGTCGTCGCCGGATGCCGACCTGCTCGCGCAGTGGAGCGGCAAGCTGGTGGATGCGTTGCATGATCGCCCCGAGCTGACCGATGTGGCCAGCGACCTGCAGGACAAGGGCCTGCAGGTGTTTCTGGTGATCGACCGCGACGCCGCCAGCCGTCTGGGCATCAACGTGTCGGAAATCACCAACGCGCTGTACGACGCCTTCGGCCAGCGCCAGATCTCCACCATCTATACCCAGGCCAGCCAGTACCGCGTGGTGCTGCAGGCCGCTGCGGCGGCCGACCTTGGGCCCAGGGTGCTCGACCAGATCTACGTCAAGACCACCGATGGCGCGCAGGTGCGCCTGTCGAGCCTGGCCCACGTGGAGCAGCGCCAGGCGCAACTGGCCATTGCCCACATCGGCCAGTTCCCGGCGGTGATGATGTCGTTCAACCTGGCCGAAGGCGTGTCGCTGGGCGAGGGCGTCAAGGTCATCGAACAGGTGCAGCAGCAGATCGGCATGCCGCTGGGCGTGCAGACCCGCTTCCAGGGCGCGGCCGAAGCCTTCCAGGCGTCGCTGTCGAGCACCCTGCTGCTGATTCTGGCGGCGGTGGTGACCATGTACATCGTGCTCGGTGTGCTCTACGAGAGCTACATCCACCCGGTGACCATCCTTTCGACCCTGCCCTCGGCCGCAGTGGGCGCGCTGCTGGCCTTGATGATCAGTGGCAACGACCTGGGCATGATCGCGATCATCGGCATCATCCTGCTGATCGGTATCGTCAAGAAGAACGCGATCATGATGATCGACTTCGCCCTGGAGGCCGAACGCAACCAGGGCATGGACCCGCAGACGGCGATCTACCAGGCGGCGCTGCTGCGCTTCCGGCCGATCCTGATGACCACCCTGGCGGCGCTGTTCGGGGCCATCCCGCTGATGCTCGCCACCGGCTCGGGCGCCGAGCTGCGCCAGCCGCTGGGCCTGGTGATGGTGGGCGGGCTGCTGGTGAGCCAGGTGCTGACGCTGTTCACCACGCCGGTGATCTACCTGTACTTCGACCGCCTGGCGCGTCGCTGGCGCCGTCAGCCTGACCCGCAACAGGCCGACGCATGAACCTCTCCGGCCCGTTTATCCGTCGCCCGGTGGCGACCATGCTGCTGAGCCTGGCCATCATGCTGCTGGGCGGGGTCAGCTTCGGCCTGCTGCCGGTGGCGCCGCTGCCGCAGATGGACTTCCCGGTGATCGTGGTGTCGGCCAGCCTGCCCGGGGCCAGCCCCGAGGTGATGGCCTCCACCGTGGCAACCCCGCTGGAACGCTCGCTGGGCAGCATCGCCGGGGTCAACACCCTGACCAGCCGTTCCAGCCAGGGCTCCACGCGGGTGATCCTGGGCTTCGACATGGGGCGCGACATCGATGGCGCCGCACGCGAGGTGCAGGCGGCCATCAATGCCACGCGCAACCTGCTGCCCAGCGGCATGAAGAGCATGCCCACCTACAACAAGTTCAACCCGGCCCAGGCACCGATCATGGTGCTGTCGCTGACCTCCGATGTGCTGCAGAAGGGCCAGCTCTACGACCTGGCCTCCACCATCCTGTCCCAGAGCCTGTCCCAGGTGCCGGGTGTGGGCGAGGTGCAGATCGGCGGCAGTTCGCTGCCGGCGGTGCGTATCGAGCTTGAGCCGCAACTGCTCAACCAGTACGGCGTGAGCCTGGACGATGTGCGCCAGACCATCGCCAACGCCAACGTGCGCCGGCCCAAGGGCTTCATCGAGGACACCCAGCGCAGCTGGCAGGTACAGGCCAACGATCAACTGGAGAAAGCCAAGGACTACGGCCCGCTGGTGATTCGCTACCAGGACGGCTCGGTGCTGCGCCTGAGCCACGTGGCCAAGGTCACCGATGGCGTGGAGAACCGCTACAACAGCGGTTTCTTCAACGACAAGGACGCGGTGCTGCTGGTGATCAACCGCCAGACCGGCGCCAACATCATCAAGACCATCGAGAGCATCAAGGAGCAGCTGCCGGCGTTGCAGGACCTGATGCCGGCCAGCGTGCAACTGAACGTGGCCATGGACCGCTCGCCGGTGATCAAGGCCACCCTCAAGGAGGCCGAACACACGCTGCTGATCGCCGTGGCGCTGGTGATCCTGGTGGTGTTCCTGTTCCTGGGCAACCTGCGCGCCTCGCTGATCCCGACCCTGGCGGTGCCGGTGTCGCTGGTGGGCACCTTCGCGGTGATGTACCTGTGCGGGTTCTCGCTCAACAACCTGTCGCTGATGGCGCTGATTCTCGCCACCGGGCTGGTGGTGGACGACGCCATCGTGGTGCTGGAGAACATCTCGCGGCATATCGACGAAGGCGTCGCGCCGCTGGCCGCGGCCTTCCTCGGCGCCAAGGAGGTGGGCTTCACGCTGCTGGCGATGAACGCCTCGCTGGTGGCGGTGTTCGTCTCGATCCTGTTCATGGGCGGCATCGTCGAGTCGTTGTTCCGCGAGTTCTCCATCACCCTGGCGGCGGCCATCCTGGTGTCGCTGGTGGTGTCGCTGACGCTCACGCCGATGCTCTGCGCGCGCTGGCTCAAACCTCACGCCCCCGGCGAGCAGACCCGCCTGCAGCGCTGGAGCGAGCGTCTCAACCAGCGCATGATGGCCGGCTACGACCGCAGCCTGGGCTGGGCGCTGCGCCATCGCCGCCTGACCCTGCTGAGCCTGCTGGTGACCATCGTGGTCAACGTGGCGCTGTACGTGGTGGTGCCCAAGACCCTGATGCCGCAGCAGGACACCGGCCAGCTGATGGGCTTTGTACGGGGTGACGATGGCCTGTCGTTCGCGGTGATGCAGCCGAAGATGGAAATCTACCGGCGCGCCTTGCTCAAGGACCCGGCCGTGCAGAGCGTGGCCGGTTTCATCGGCGGCAACAGCGGCATCAACAACGCCATGGTGCTGGTGCGCCTCAAGCCGATCAAGGAGCGCAAGGAGTCGGCGCAGAAGATCATCGAGCGCCTGCGCAAGGAGATGCCCAAGGTACCCGGCGGGCGGCTGTTCCTGATGGCCGACCAGGACCTGCAGTTTGGCGGTGGCCGCGAGCAGAGCAGCTCGCAGTTTCTCTACACCCTGCAAAGTGGCGAGCTGACGGCGTTGCGCGAGTGGTACCCGAAGGTGGTGGCGGCGTTCAAGGCGCTGCCGGAGCTGACGGCCATCGACGCCCGCGAAGGCAGCGGCACCCAGCAGGTGACCCTGGTGGTCGATCGCGAGCAGGCCAAACGCCTGGGCATCGACATGAACATGGTCACCGCCGTGCTCAACAACGCCTACAGCCAGCGCCAGATCTCGACCATCTACGACAGCCTCAACCAGTACCAGGTGGTGATGGAGGTCAACCCCAAGTATGCGCAGGACCCGCGCACCCTGGAGCAGGTACAGGTGATCACCGCCGACGGCGCGCGCGTGCCGCTGTCGACCTTTGCCCATTACGAGAACAGCCTGGCCGAGGACCGTGTCAGCCACGAGGGGCAGTTCGCCTCCGAGGACATCTCGTTCGACCTCGCAGAAGGCGTCAGCCAGGACGTGGCGCTGGCCGCGGTGGAGCGCGCGGTGGCCAAGGTCGGCCTGCCCGAGGACGTGATCGCCAAGCTTGGCGGTACCGGCGATGCCTTCACCAAGAGCCAGGAGGGCCAGCCCTGGATGATCCTCGGCGCCTTGCTGGCGGTGTACCTGGTGCTGGGGATTCTGTATGAAAGCTACATTCACCCGCTGACCATCCTCTCGACCCTGCCGTCGGCCGGGGTAGGGGCGCTGCTGACGCTGTACGTGGTCGGCAGCGAATTCAGCCTGATCTCGCTGCTGGGGCTGTTCCTGCTGATCGGGGTGGTGAAGAAGAACGCGATTCTGATGATCGACCTGGCCCTGCAGCTGGAGCGCCATGAAGGGCTGAGCCCGCAGGAGTCGATTCGTCGGGCCTGCCTGCTGCGTCTGCGGCCGATCCTGATGACCACCCTGGCGGCGATCCTGGGCGCCTTGCCGTTGCTGCTGAGCACCGCCGAGGGCGCCGAGATGCGCCAGCCGCTGGGCCTGACCATCATTGGCGGGCTGGTGTTCAGCCAGATCCTCACGCTTTACACCACCCCGGTGGTCTACCTCTATCTGGACCGCCTGCGCCATCGCTTCAATCACTGGCGTGGCGTGCGTACCGACGCTGCTTTGGAAACCCCGCTATGACCCGACCTGCCGATGTTTGTCCACCTTCCCTGCAGCGCGTGCTGGCGGCCCGTGGTTCGCGCCTGCTGACCTCGGCCCTGTGCCTGGCGATGCTCAGCGCCTGTACCCTGAGCCCCGACTACCACCGGCCGCAGGCGCCGGAGCCGGTGGCGTTCAAGTACGCCGAGGGCTGGACCCAGGCCAACCCGTCCGACGCCCTGGCGCGCGGCGCCTGGTGGGAGCTGTACGGCGATGCGCAGCTCAACGGTCTGGTCGAGCAGCTCAATGCCAACAACCAGACGGTGGCCCAGTACGAGGCGCAATACCGCCAGGCCCAGACCCTGGTGCGCAGCGCCCGGTCTTCGCTGTTTCCCAGCCTCGACCTGAGCGCCGGCAAGACCCGCTCCAGCCAGGGCACCGGCAGCAGCAGTTCGAGCCTGAGCAACAACAGCAGCGGTATCCGCGACACGTACAGCGCCCAGCTGGGCGTGAGCTGGGAAGCCGACCTGTGGGGCAAGCTGCGTGAGGGCCTGAACGCCAACGAGGCGAGTGCCGAGGCGAGCCTGGCGGACCTGGCGGCGATACGCCTGAGCCTGCAGTCGGAGCTGGTGCAAAACTACCTGCAGCTGCGTGTGATCGACGAGCAGAAGCGCCTGCTCGAGGCCACGCTGGCGGCCTATCAGCGTTCGCTGACCATGACCCAGAACCAGTACCGCGCCGGGGTTTCGGGCAAGGACGCGGTGGCCCAGGCACAGACCCAGCTCAAGAGCACCCAGGCCGACCTGATCGACCTGATCTGGCAACGTGCGCAGTTCGAGAATGCGATTGCCGTGCTGATGGGCAAGGCGCCGGCCGAATTTGCCCTGGCGCCGAGCACCACCATACCGGCCTTGCCGCAGATCCCGCTGGCGCTGCCGTCGCAGCTGCTGGAGCGCCGCCCCGACATTGCCTCGGCCGAGCGCAAGGTGATGGCGGCCAACGCCAATATCGGCGTGGCGCGGGCGGCGTACTTCCCGGACCTGACCCTGAGCATGAGCGGTGGCTACAGCAGTAGCAGCTTCAGCGACTGGATCAGCTTGCCGAACCGATTCTGGTCGGTGGGGCCGCAGTTGGCCGTGACCCTGTTCGATGCCGGCAAGCGCTCGGCCGAGGTCGACCGTACCAAGGCCGTGTATGACCAGACTGTGGCGCAGTACCGTCAGAGCGTGCTGGATGGCTTCCAGGAGGTGGAAAACTACCTGGTGCAGCTGAAGGTGTATGCCGATGAGGCGCAGGTGCGCGATGAGGCGCTGGCGTCGGCGCGCGAGTCGCTGCGCCTGACCGAGAACCAGTACAAGGCGGGCCTGATCGGGTATCTGGACGTGGTGAACGTGCAGACCACCGCGTTGAGCAATGAACGCAGCGTGCTGAACCTGCTGCAGGGCCGGCTGGTGGCCAGCGTGCAGTTGATTGCGGCGTTGGGGGGCGGCTGGGAGGCAGCCAGCCTTGCTGCTGAAGAGCGTACCGCGACCGACAGGTAGTGTGCGTCGAGGCGTTCGCCGGCAAGGCCGGCGCCTACAGGCCGCGGTGTGATTGTAGGGGCCAGCCTTGCTGGCGAAGGCCGCGACGCGGTTCCAAAGCCTGATGGCCATTCGCCAAAAACATCCCGCCATCCCTCGGAAACTCCGTGCGTTTCGCTAAAGGTTGAGTACAATCATAGGTTTTTCACCGGGCCGGGACAGCGCCCGTCAACCGGGCCTTGGAACCTTCATGCTCAACGGTAGTTATTCCTCCTCGCTGGTCCTGATTTCGCTGTGCGTGGCGATTCTGGCGTCCTACACGGCGCTGGACCTGACCGGGCGCATCGCCACCGCCAAGGGCCGTGCCGCGTACCTGTGGATGGTCGGCGGTGCTCTGGCCCTGGGCACCGGGATCTGGTCGATGCACTTCATCGGCATGCTTGCCTTCAGCCTGCCCATCGAGCTGGGCTACGACCTGAGCCTCACCGCGCTGTCGCTGGTGATCTCGGTGCTTTCGTCGGGCTTCGCACTCTGGCTGGTGAGCCAGCCGAGCCTGCCGGGCCGCGTGCTGGCGCTGGGGGCGCTGATCATGGGTGCGGGCATCAGCAGCATGCATTACACCGGCATGGCCGCCATGCAGATGCAACCGGGCATCGACTACGACCCGCTGCTGTTCGCCGCCTCGCTGTTGATTGCAGTAGGCGCGTCGGTGGCCGCACTGTGGATCGCCTTCCGCCTGCGCCGCAATACCCCGTATGTACGCCAGATTCGCGGCGGCGCCGCCGTGGTGATGGGCATTGCCATCGTCGGCATGCACTACACCGGCATGGCAGCGGCCAATTTTGCCGACGGCAGCTTCTGTGGCGCGCTGGACGGTGGGCTCAGCGGCAGTGGCCTGGACTACCTGGTGCTGATCACCACCCTGGCGGTGCTGGCGGTGGCGCTGCTGACCTCGGTGCTGGATGCACGCCTGGAGGCGCGCACTGCGGAGCTGGCGCAATCGCTGACCCTGGCCAACCAGGAGCTGACCCAGCTGGCGCTGCACGACACCCTCACCGGGCTGCCCAACCGCAGCCTGCTGACCGACCGTATCGAGCAGGCCATCGCCAAGGTGGCAGAGCAGGGCGGCTGCTTTGCGCTGATGTTCATCGACCTGGACGGGTTCAAGCCGGTCAACGACGCGTTCGGCCATCACACCGGCGACCAGTTGCTCAAGGAGGTGGCGATGCGCCTGCGTGGCCACCTGCACAGCCAGGACACCCTGGCGCGCATCGGCGGTGACGAATTCGTGCTGCTGGTGGAGCTGGACGAGCCTGAAGATGCGGTGGGGGTGGCCGCCAAGCAGGTCAACCTGGTGTCGCGCCCGTTCCGGGTGGCCGAGCAGAGCCTGCAGATCTCCGCCAGCGTCGGCATCGTGTTGTACCCCGGCAACGGCGCCGACCAGATGGAGCTGCTGCGCAATGCCGACGCGGCCATGTACCACGCCAAGAGCGCCGGCAAGAACGCCTACAGCTTTTTCGATGTGTCGATGAACAGCAACGCGCGCCTGCAGCTGCAGTTGCTGCAGGACCTGCGCATGGCGCTGGAGCAGCGCCAGTTGCGCCTGTTCTACCAGCCCAAGTTCGATGCGGTGGGGCGCCAGCCTATCGGTGCCGAGGCCCTGCTGCGCTGGGAGCACCCGCAGCACGGCATGTTGCTGCCCGATCGCTTCATCCAGCTGGCGGAAAAAACCGGGTTGATCATCCCGATCGGCGAGTGGGTGCTGGACGAGGCCTGCCGCCAGATGCGCAGCTGGATGGACCAGGGCTATGAAAACTGGCGGGTTGCAGTGAACCTGTCGGCCATCCAGTTCTGCCATGCCGGGCTGGTGGACAGCGTGGCGTCGGCCTTGCAGCGTCATCGCCTGCCGGCCAACAGCCTGACCCTGGAGATCACCGAAACCACCGCCATGCACGACGCCGATGCGAGCCTGATGGTGTTGCAGCGCCTGTCGGACATGGGCGTGGACCTGTCCATCGACGATTTCGGTACCGGCTACTCAAGCCTGATGTACTTGAAGCGCCTGCCGGCCAACGAGCTGAAGATCGACCGTGGCTTCGTGCGCGACCTGGAGCAGGACAGCGACGATGCCGCGATCGTGTCGGCCATCGTGGCGCTGGGGCAGGCACTGGGGTTGAGGATTGTTGCCGAAGGGGTGGAAACCGACCGCCAGCAGGACTTCCTGACCCGTCTGGGGTGTGATTCGCTGCAAGGGTACCTGCTCGGTCAGCCGCTGCCGGCCGAGCGTTTCATGGCTGATATCGAGAGACTGGCGGTGGGGCAGGCCTGAGCGCCAGCGTCAGGCCGAGCGCAGCGCACACGAGGGCTGGAACGCTTCAAGCTCGTCTTCCACCGCTTCGATGATGCGCTCCACATCCGACGCCGCCATCAGTGTGGCGCACGGAATGCCGGCAATCGCCAGCAGGGTTTCGCCGGTGGCGCGGTCGAACACGCGCGCCACCATGCTGCGCGGTGCATCCATGCTGGCTTCAAAGCCCAGGGGATGGAAGTGCCAGCGCATCATCTGGCAGGCGTTGGGAAACGTGAGCTTGTTCATGCCGGCCTCCTTTTACAGCTGACCCCGATTCGCTGAGCATGCCTGTACCCGGGACACGCTGCCCAGGGAAGGCCAAGACCCTAACCATAGCACCGATGCGGCCGCTGTCCGCCGCTTGTTTGCGCCCCGTTGCAGGATGTTTGACCTGCGTCACAATGGCTTTTTGCTATGTGTGGGTTGCGCAAGCGTTTGCGTGGTCCGCATTGCGGCGGGTGAGGCTGTCATGGCCGCTGAAGCGGGCAGGGTGGGGCCACGGGTATTTCAGACCAGCGGCGGGCTCAGCTGAGCAGGCCGGCGGCGATGTTGATGGTGAAACCCAGAATCGCGGTGTTGAACACGAAACCGATCACCGAGTGGGCCAGCACCACCCGGCGCAGTTCACGCCCGGCGACGCCCACATCGGAGGTTTGCACCGCGACGCTGAGGGTGAACGAGAAGTAGTGGAAGTCCCAGTAATCGGGGTTGCGCTCCTCGTCTGGAAAGCGCAGCAGCGGCTGCTTGGCGGTGCTGGTGTAGAACAGGCGCGCATAGTGCAGGCTGAAGATGGTGCCGATCAGCAGCCACGAGCCGGCCACGGTGAGGCCGGTGTACAGGTAGTGCAGGGCCTGGGTGCTGCCGGTCAGGCCCTTGCTGCTGGCCAGTTGCAGGGTGACTGCGGCAAGGCTGGCGATGGCCGCGATACTCACGGTAAACAGCACCAGCCCGGCATTTTCGTCCTCGATGCAGGCCACCTTGCGCACCTGGCCCGGTTTTGCCCGCAGGGTCAGCCAGAACACCAGCAGCAGGTACAGCCAGACCCCGAGGTTCCAGCCCGCCAGGATGTGTTGCACCAGGTTGTCTGCCGGGATGAACACGCCGCCCAGGCAGCCGACCAGTGCGGCGGCGCTGAGGCGCGGGTGGGTATGGGCCAGCTTGTGGAATGCCATGTTGCCTCACGTCGATGGATGCACCGCCAACTGTAGCCTATACCTAGGAAGCCTTTCTTCAGGCGCCACTGGAGCGACCGCATGAAACACGCATTGATCATCGGCACCCTGTGCCTGGCCGGGCTGGGCCTGGCCGGTTGTTCGAGCAGCACCGTGCAGCCCGACGAGTACTCCGGGTTCCTCAAGGACTACAGCCGTCTCAAGCAGACCACCTCGCCCTCCGGTGCCACGGTGATGCGCTGGATCGACCCGAACCTCAAGCTCGACCGCTACACCAGCGTATACATCGAGCCCAGCCAGCTGTATCCCAAGCCGCAGCCTACCGCGCGGATTCCGCAGAGCACCCTGCAAGGCATCACCCACTACTACGACCAGGCGCTCAAGCGCGAGCTGGGCAAGTCGTTGCCGCTGGCCACCGGCCCTGGCCCGGGGGTGATCGTGGTACGCCCGGCGATCACGGCCGTCAGCAGCAAGACCGAGGGCCTGAAGGCATACGAAGTGATTCCGGTGGCGCTGGTGGCGGCAGCGGTGAGCACGGCCTCGGGCATCCGCGACCAGGAAACCGATATCGCCACCGAGGCGCAGTTTCTGGATGGCGGCAACAACAAGGTGCTCGCCCAGGTGGTGCGCAAGGGCAGTGGCAAGCCGCTGGAAAACGACAGCCAGGTGATGAAGGCCGACGATGTGAAGGCAGTGCTCGATGGCTGGGCGTCCGACCTGCACCAGTCCTACCTCAAGCTCAAGGGCCATTGAGCCCTGTGCCAGGCCATTCGGGGAGCCTCGCAATGGCCTGGCAGCGTGTTGGCCGGTCTGCCGGCCCCAGCGGGCCGACGACAGTTGACCGCTTCACCATTGAAACCCGGCTTCAATCAGCCTAGCCTGCGCGGCATACCGTTGAAAGGAGCCCGTCATGCAAGGCGTTACCCGCAAGATCACCCAGGCCATTCTGTACGAAGTCATCGCGGTGGCCTGTGTCGCACCGGCCCTGGCGTTGGCCTTCGATGAGGGCATGGCCCATTCCACCGTGCTGTCGGTGATCATGTCGGGCATGGCCCTGGGCTGGAACATGCTCTACAACTACCTGTTCGAGTTCTGGGAGGTACGTCAGGCCCGACGCAGCCGCACCTTCGTGCGGCGCCTGCTGCATGCCATCGGCTTCGAGGGCGGGCTGGTGCTGATCCTGCTGCCGGTGGTGGCCTGGTGGCTGGACATCAGCCTGTGGGCGGCACTGGGCACCAACCTTGCGCTGTTTATGTTCTTCTTCGTGTACGCCTTCGTGTTCCAGTGGGGCTTCGACCGGGTGTTCGGCGTGCCCGAATCGGCGCACGAACGCGGCGTGCAAGCCTGCACGAGCGCAAAATGAATGATTGACTTGAAAAAGGCCCTGGGCTAGTTTCGCTGCCATGACCTTATTCGCAGCGTTGCCTTCGCACAGCATTATTACCGCCATTATCAGATTGGCGGGCTAGCGAGCACCTTGCACCTAACCCGCCCTGGAGGCGGGTTTTTCCTTTCTGACTCCTGGGCACTTCAAAAAAAACCAGGAGTCACCGATGACCAGCCTTACCGTCTGCCCCAGCACCTCGACCAGCGCCACCAGCCTGCTGTCGGACTACGTGCGAAGGATTCTTGCCGCACCGGTATATGACCTGGCCATCGAGACGCCCCTGCAGCCCGCCCGGGCGCTGTCCGAGGCCCTGGGCAACAACGTGCTGCTCAAGCGCGAAGACCTGCAGCCGACCTTTTCCTTCAAGATCCGCGGGGCCTACACCCGCCTCAGTCGTCTGAGCACCGAGCAGCGCGAGCGCGGGGTGATCACCGCGTCTGCCGGCAACCATGCCCAGGGCGTGGCGCTGGCTGCTCGTGAACTGGGCATGCGCGCCACCATCGTGATGCCCACCACCACTCCGGCGCTGAAGATCGAAGGGGTGCGCTCGCGTGGCGGCAATGTGGTGCTGCACGGTGACAGCTTCCCGCGGGCGCTGGCCCATGCGCTGCAACTGGCCCAGAGCGAAGGCGCCACGTTCGTGCCACCGTTCGACGACCCGGACGTGATTGCAGGGCAGGGCACCGTGGCCATGGAGATCCTGCGCCAGCAACCGGGCGAGCTGGACGCGATCTTCGTGCCGGTGGGCGGCGGCGGCCTGATCGCCGGCATCGCCGCCTACGTCAAGTACCTGCGCCCGCAGGTAAAGGTGATCGGCGTCGAGCCGCATGACTCTAACTGCCTGCAGGCCGCGCTGGCCGCTGGCGAACGGGTGGTGCTGCCCCAGGTCGGCACCTTCGCCGACGGCGTGGCGGTGGCGCAGATCGGCGCGCATTGCTTCGAGGTGTGCCGGCATTACGTGGACGAAGTGGTCACGGTCAGCAGCGACGAGCTGTGCGCGGCCATCAAGGACATCTACGACGACACCCGCTCGATCACCGAGCCTTCCGGTGCGCTGGCGGTGGCCGGGATCAAGAAGTACGTGGCCAGCCGCGGCGTGACGGGCCAGACCCTGGTGGCAATCGACTCCGGTGCCAACGTCAACTTCGACCGCCTGCGCCATGTGGCCGAACGCGCCGAACTGGGCGAGCAGCGCGAGGCGGTCATCGCGGTGACCATCCCCGAGCAGCCGGGCAGCTTCCGTGCCTTCTGCCAGGCCCTGGGCCAGCGCCAGATCACCGAGTTCAACTACCGCTACCAGCCCGGCAAGGAGGCCCGCCTGTTCGTCGGCGTGCAGACCCACCCGCACACCGACCCGCGCGCGCAGTTGCTGGCCAGCCTGGCCGGGCAGGGCTACGAGGTGCTGGACCTGACCGAGAACGAGCTGGCCAAGTTGCATATCCGCCACACCGTGGGCGGCCACTCGGCCCCCTCGCTCGACGAGCGGGTGCTGCGCTTCGAGTTCCCGGAGCGTCCTGGCGCCTTGCTGGGCTTTCTGGAGCGCCTGGGCAAGCGCTGGAACATCAGCCTGTTCCACTACCGCAACCACGGGGCTGCCGAGGCGCGGGTGTTCGTGGCGCTGCAGGTGCCGGACGATGAGCTGGCGCAGTTGCCAGGCACCCTAGACGGCATGGGCTATCGCTACTGGGACGAGACCGACAACCCGGCCTATCGGCTGTTTCTTGGCTGACTTTGCGCTGGATCAACATGCCCTGCGGCCCACGGGCGGATCCTTGAGGCAGAGATATAAAGCCTGAGGAATACCGCCATGAGCAGCACGTTTTTCATCCCAGCCGTCAACATCATGGGCATCGACTGCCTGGACGAAGCCATGACCGCCATTGTCGGCTATGGCTTTGCCAAGGCGTTGATCGTCACCGATACCGGGCTGGCCAAGGCCGGCGTGGCACAGCGAATCGCCGAGCAGCTGGCGATGCGTGACATCGACTCGGTGGTGT
The DNA here is from genome assembly GCF_052850635.1 of Pseudomonas sp. 1176_21. Classification (NCBI taxonomy): domain Bacteria; kingdom Pseudomonadati; phylum Pseudomonadota; class Gammaproteobacteria; order Pseudomonadales; family Pseudomonadaceae; genus Pseudomonas; species Pseudomonas sp. 1176_21. The sequence continues at coordinate 930,057 of NZ_VXCV01000001.1, read as the reverse complement.
TCGACGGCGCCAAGCCCAACCCGAGCATCGCCAACGTGGAGCAGGGCCTGGCGATGCTCAAGCGCGAGCACTGCGACTGCGTGATTTCGCTGGGCGGCGGTTCACCCCACGACTGCGCCAAGGGCATTGCCCTGTGTGCCACCAATGGCGGGCACATCGGCGACTACGAAGGGGTCGACCGCTCCGCCAAGCCGCAATTGCCGCTGATCGCGATCAATACCACGGCCGGTACGGCCAGCGAGATGACGCGCTTCTGCATCATCACCGACGAGGCACGCCACGTGAAAATGGCCATCGTCGACCGCAACGTCACCCCGTTGCTGTCGGTGAACGACCCGGCGCTGATGGTCGGCATGCCCAGGTCGCTGACGGCGGCCACCGGTATGGATGCACTGACCCACGCCATCGAGGCCTATGTATCCACGGCGGCCACGCCGATCACCGACGCCTGCGCACTCAAGGCCATCGAGCTGATCAGCCGCAACCTGCGCCAGGCGGTGATCGACGGGCAGGACCTGACCGCGCGGGAGAACATGGCCTATGCGCAGTTCCTCGCCGGCATGGCGTTCAACAATGCTTCGCTGGGGTTCGTGCATGCGATGGCGCATCAGCTCGGTGGCTTCTACGACCTGCCGCACGGGGTGTGCAACGCGGTGCTGCTGCCCCATGTGCAGCGGTTCAATGCGGCGGTGAGCGCGGCGCGCCTGCGTGATGTGGCACAGGCGATGGGCGTGGCGGTGGAGGGGCTGAACGCGGCGCAGGGTGCCGATGCGGCGATCCAGGCCATCGTGCAACTGAGCGACGATATCGAGATCCCGCCGGGGCTGGAGGTGCTGGGTGCGCGGGTGGCGGATGTGCCGACCCTGGCGGCCAACGCGCTCAAGGATGCCTGCGGCCTGACCAACCCGCGGCGGGCCAGCCAGGCCGAGATCGAGGCGATCTTCAAGGCAGCCTTCTAGCGCATCTTCGCTGGCAAGCCAGCTTCCACAGGGTTCTGCGGTACAGCCAGAACCTGTGGGCTGGCTTTGCGGCGAAGCCGTCAGACCACCAGCGACAACAGCATGATGAAGATGATGCCCACCACCGACAGGATGGTTTCCATCATGCTCCAGGTCTTGAAGGTTTCGGCCACGGTCATGTTGAAGTACTGCTTGACCAGCCAGAAGCCCGCATCGTTGACATGCGACAGGATCAGCGAGCCGGCCCCCGTGGCCAGCACCAGCAGCTCGCGGTTCACGCCCGGTATCATGCCGATCACCGGGGCCACGATACCCGCACCGGTAATGGTCGCCACCGTCGCCGAGCCCGTGGCGATGCGAATCACCGCCGCCACCAGCCAGGCCAGCATGATCGGCGAGATCTGCGCCTGCACCGCCATCTGACCGATCACGTTGCCCACACCGGTATCCACCAGCATCTGCTTGAAGCCGCCCCCAGCCCCCACGATCAGCACGATTGCCGCCGTAGGCGCCAGGCTCTGGTCGAGCATCTTCATGATCTGCTGGCGGCTGAAGCCCTGGGCCGAGCCGAAGGTGTAGAACGCCAGCAGCAGGGCGGCCAGCAGCGCCGTGATCGGGTGCCCGATCAGGTCCATCCACTGGCGAAAGATGTGCTCGGCCGGCAGTACCACGTCGGCGAAGGTCTTGAGCAGCATAAGGAACACCGGCAGCAGGATGGTTACCAGCGTGATGGCGAAGCTGGGCAGTTGCGTGCGCTCGGCTTCGCGGGCGATCTGGTCCATCAGCTCCTGGGACGGCGAGCCGGGGATGTACCGCGAAATGAACGTGCCGTACAGCGGCCCGGCGATGATCGCCGTGGGCAGCGCCACGATCAGCCCGTAGAAGATGGTCTTGCCGATGTCGGCGCCGAACACGCCGATGGCCAGCAGCGGGCCCGGGTGCGGCGGCACCAGCCCGTGCACCACCGACAGCCCGGCCAGCAGCGGAATGCCGATCTTGATCAGCGATACCCCGGTGCGCCGGGCCACGATGAACACCAGGGGTATCAGCAGCACGAAGCCGATTTCGAAGAACAGCGGGATGCCCACCAGGAAGGCGGCGAACATCATGGCCCAGTGCACCTTCTGCTTGCCGAAGGCGCGAATCAGGGTTTGCGCGATCTGGTCGGCGCCGCCGGAATCGGCCATCAGCTTGCCGAGCATGGTGCCCAGTGCCAGCACGATCCCGACAAAGCCGAGTACGCCCCCGAAGCCGTCCTGGAACGACTTCATCACTTTGGCTACCGGCATGCCGGAGGTCAGGCCCAGAAAGCCCGCGGCCAGGGTCAGCGCCACGAAAGGGTGCACCTTGAAGTGGGTGATCAGCAGCACCAGGCCGATGATGGTCACCAGTGCATCGAGCAAGAGGTAGGTATCAGTTGCCAGACCGAACATGGTTCAGTGCCTCGTATTGTCATTGTTGTGGGCGGAACTTTTACAGCGTGCAGCAGTCGAGACAGCGCTATCTTTGGTGAGCCGGAAAACTGCCGGAAAATCAGGCAGTTCGCGCCAGCGCCGACTCACCGCAGGGCTTTAGCCAGGTGTCTACCTGACGGGCCAACTGGGCGATGGGTTGGGTGGCGTCCAGGGTCAGGGTCAGGGTTTCGCCGCGCGGCGACTCCAGGGCGGCGAACTGGCTGTCGATCAGGCTTGCCGGCATGAAGTGGCCGGGGCGTGCCAGCACGCGGCGTTCGGCTTCCTGGGGCGTCAGTTCGAGGAACACGAAGCCCAGGTCGGGTACGGCGTGGCGCAGGGCGTCGCGGTAGCGCTTTTTCAGCGCCGAGCAGGTGAGGATCGGCCGTTCGCCGGCCTTGAGGGTGGCCTGCAGCTCTTCGCCCAGGCGGATCAGCCAGCCAGCGCGGTCGTCATCGTCAAGGGGAATGCCGGCGCTCATCTTCTGGATGTTGGCGGCAGGGTGAAAGGCATCGCCTTCGATCAGGCGGCCGCCGCTGCAATCGGCGATGGCAGAACCGACGCAGCTCTTGCCGCAGCCAGCCACGCCCATCACCACAATAGCGGACAGGGGAGAGTTCATCGGTACCTCCTGCGGGGCGAGATAGCGCTATCTTTGGCCGAGGCTGACAACGCCTCGGCGGCTTCCCACCCGGTTGTTATTGGTTTTGTAAAAGCAGTCTGGGCGCTCATCGCCGTGCACCTGCAGTTATGCATTGCCTGACGTCTGAGACAGCGCTACCTTAGTGCCCGTTCCCTTCTCTTTGCAAGCCGAAAAATAAAAGCCCCCATGACCCGCATTGGCTCCCGTACTACCGGTCGTCCCACCCTGGCTGAAGTGGCCAGGCTTTCCGGGGTTTCCCCGATCACCGCCTCGCGCGCCCTGCGCGGCATCAGCACGGTTGCCCCGGAACTGGTGCAGAAGGTCAAGGATGCTGCCGCAGCGCTGGGCTATGTCGCCAACCCGGCAGCCCGCGCGTTGGCGTCGGCACAGAGCCAGTCGGTGGTGGTGCTGATTCCGTCGCTGTCCAACCAGCTGTTCATCGAAACCCTCGAAGCCATCCACGACGTGATGCGCCCGCGCGGCCTTGAAGTGCTGATCGGCAACTTCCACTACGACGTGGCCGAAGAGGAGAACCTGATTCGCAACTACCTGGCCTACCAGCCGTGCGGCATGCTGCTCACCGGTTTTGACCGCACCGAGGCGTCGCAGCAGATGCTGGCCGCCAGTGGTGTGCCCTGCGTGCACATGATGGAGCTGGGTGGGCCGGACACGGCCACTTCGGTCGGGTTTTCCCAGCAGCAGGCCGGGCGCGCGGCCGCCCGACACCTGATCGAACGCGGACGGCGGCGCCTGGGCTTCATTGCCGCGCAGCTCGATCCGCGGGTGATGCAACGCGCCGACGGGTTCCGCCAGGCGCTGGACGATGCAGGGCTGTATGACCCGGCGCTGGAAATGCTCGCACCGCAGCCGTCATCCATCGGCCTGGGCGGCGAGCTGTTCAGCCAGTTGCTCGAGCGTCACCCGGAGGTGGACGGGCTGTTCTTCTGCAACGACGACCTGGCCCAGGGCGCGATTCTGCAGGCCTTGCGCCAGGGCATCGAGGTGCCGGGGCAGGTGGCGATGGTGGGCTTCAACGACCTGCCGGCATCGGCTCACCTGGTACCGCGCCTGACCTCCATTCGCACCCCGCGCGCTGCCGTGGGGCGGCAGGCTGCGCAGGCGCTGCTGGCGTTGCTCGACGGCAAGGGCGGGCAGCCGCGCACCCAGGACCTGGGCTTCGAACTGATGGTGCGCGAAAGCAGTTGACGTGGGGTGATAAACGGTGATGGCAGTTGGCTTGCAGGGTACAGAAGTGCATCTATGCTGAGCAAAAACCGCCAATGGAGTGGTAACCAATGTTTAACGCCCATCGCAAGTCTGACCTGGCTGAAATCGAGCGTTGCACCCAAGCGTTACACCACTCCAATGCCAAGCTTGCGGCCATAGGTCGCTCGATGGCCATGATCGAGTTCAGCCCCGACGGGGTGATTCTCGAAGCCAACGAGCGTTTCTGCTCCACCCTGGGCTATGCCGCCGAGGAGATCATCGGCAAGCACCACCGCATTTTCTGCGAGCCCGACTACGTCAAGAGCGATGCGTACCGCACCCTGTGGCGCGACCTGGCGCGGGGCGAGGCCCACAGCGGTACCTTTCTGCGGCGCGACAAGGCCGGGCACGATGTGTGGCTGGAGGCCAGCTACATGCCGGTGTTCGGCGCCAACCAGCAGGTCACCAGCGTGATCAAGGTCGCCTCCGACATCACCCGGCGGGTGGTCGAGGAGCATGAGAGCGACAGCCTGATCAACGCCATCAGCCGTTCCATGGCGATGGTCGAGTTCACCCCCGAAGGCAATGTGATCCGTGCCAACGAGAACTTCCTCAAGACCATGCATTACCGGGCCGAGGAGGTCATTGGCCAGCACCACAGCCTGTTCTGCCACCGCAGCGAGAGCGAGTCGAGCGCCTACAAGGCATTCTGGGCCTCGCTCAATCGCGGCGAGTACCATTCCCATCGTTTCGAGCGCAAGAACAAACTCGGGCAGATGGTGTACCTGGAAGCTTCCTACAACCCGATCTTCGATACCCGTGGCCGCCTGTACAAGGTGGTCAAGTTCGCCAGCGACATCACCCACCAGGTGTGTACCCAGCAGACGGCTGCCGAAGCGGCCCACGCCACCTCGGTGCAGAACGATGCCTGTGCGCGCAAGGGCTCGGAGGTGGTGCAGCATACGGTGCAGGTGATCGAGGAGATCTCCCGCGAGCTCAATGCTGCAGCCCGCAGCATCGATGCGGTGAGCAAGCAGTCGGAACTGATCGGGCAGATCGTGCAGACCATCCGCAGCATTGCCGACCAGACCAACCTGCTGGCCCTGAACGCCGCCATCGAGGCGGCGCGGGCAGGTGAGCACGGCCGCGGCTTTGCCGTGGTGGCCGACGAGGTGCGCAGCCTGGCGGCACGCACCAGCAAGGCGACCCTGGAGATCGTCGATGTGGTGCGCCAGAACCACGACCTTTCACTCAATGCGGTGGCCAGCATGCAGTCGAGCCTCAGCCGCACCGGGCTGGGGGTGGAACTGGCCAATGAGGCGGGGGAAGTGATCCTGGAAATCCAGCAGGGTTCGCAGCACGTGGTGGACGCCATCAGCCAGATCAACTCGACCCTGCAACTGCACTGAGCCGCATCTCAACCGGCGGCGATGGATCGCTGCAGGTGTTCATGCAGATCCTTCAGGCTCTGTTCCAGCGCCGCCAGCAACGCCTCGATGGCCTTGTCCGGGGCCTTGCCGGTACAGGCCTGCTCCAGCGCATCGCAGTGCCCCACCAGGCCATGGGCCTTGAGCATCTTGGCGCCGCCCTTGATGCGGTGCGACAGGCTGCGCAGTTGCTGTCGACTCGCGCCTGAGCCCAGGGCACGCAACGCCTCGAGGTCTTCGGCGCTGCTGCGCTCCAGCTCCGTCAGCAGACGCTTGATCAGCCGTGGGTCACCCAGGGTCAGGTGCTTGAGGTTGTCGATGTTGAAACCGCTGTTGTCCTCGGCGCGGGGCTCGGGTGGCGCCTGCGGCTCGGGGGTATCCACCCCCGACAGGTGACGGCTCAAGGCGCCCAGGCCGATCGGCTTGAACAGGCAGTCATCCATGCCCGACGCCAGGCAGCGCTCGCGTTCGTCGGCCTGGGCGTTGGCGGTCAGGCCCAGGATCAGGCAGGGCGGGCGATTCGCCTGGGCCTCCTGGGCACGAATCTCGCGCGCCAGCTGGTGGCCGTCCATGCCGGGCATGTTGCAGTCGGTGATCACGGCGTCGAAGCGCCCGGCCTGCCAGGCCTGCAGGCCGCCCGCGCCGTCGCTGGCCTGGGTCACCCGATGGCCCAGCACGCTCAGCTGCTTTTCCAGCAGCATGAGGTTGGCGGGGTAGTCGTCGACCACCAGGATGTTCAGCCGCTGGCTGGCCTGGGCCGTTGGCTCCTGGGCCGGTTCCTCGGGTTGACTGGCGGTGCTGGCCAGCATCAGCGGCAGGCTGACCGTGACCTGGGTGCCATGGCCCGGGGTGCTGTGCAGCTCCAGGCTGCCCTGCATCAGTTCGCACAGGGTCCGGCTGATCACCAGGCCCAGGCCGGTGCCCTGGCGAGCCGGCTGGCTGCCGGCCTGGATGAAGGGGTGGAACAGGCGCTGCTGGTCCGGCTGGCTGATGCCGATGCCGCTGTCCTCGACGGCCAGGTGCATGTGCACCTGCTTGCCGCACGGCGTGGGCTGGCACTGCAGGCGCACGCTGACGCCACCGCGCTCGGTGAACTTGATGGCATTGCCCAGCAGGTTGGACAGGATCTGGCGAAAACGCAGCGGGTCGATCTCCACCAGGGCGGCGGGGGGCTGCAGGTCCTGGGTCAGGCTGATGTCCTTGAGACGGGCGCTGCTTTCGAACACCTGCACGGTGCTGCGTACCAGCGCACCCAGGTCGGTGGGTTGTGGCGCCAGGCTCATGTGTCCGGATTCGATGCGGGCGATGTCCAGCACGTCGCCGATCAGCTCCAGCAGGCTGCTGGCCGAATCGAATGCCACCTGCAGGGAGTGCTCGTCGGTGCGGCCCTGTGCGGCATCCTTCAGGGCAAGCTCGAGCAGGCCGATCACCGCATTCATGGGGGTGCGGATCTCGTGGCTCATGGTGGTCAGGAAGGTGCTCTTGGCGTGGTTGGCGCTGTCGGCCTGTTCCTTGGCCACATGCAGCTCTTCGAGCAGGTGTTCGCTGATGCGCAGCTGCAGTTGCAGAGCCTGCTCGGCCTCGGCGCGTTGCTGCATCAGCTTGCGCAGGTAACGGTTCCACAACGCTATGGCAAGCACCAGCGCCACCGCGATGCCAAGAATCTGCAGCACCAGCGAGCGGTAGTTGCGCCAGGGCGTGTCGCTGATCAGGGCGTTGATGCGCCAGCGATTGACCAGCTGGGTCATCTGCTCGGGCGGGATGCTGAGCAGGGATTTTTCCAATATCGCATGCAGTGGCGAAGAACGTTCGGTGGCGAAGGCGGCGAGGGCCGGGGTGTCGTCCAGCAGGGTGGCGATGCGCAGGCGGTCCTTGAACATGCGGCTGATGAAGTAGGCGGCGTTGATCTGCGAACTGAGCGCCGCGTCCGCGCGGCCCTGGGCCACGTACTCCATCAGTGCCAGCGGGTCGTCGACTTCGATCAGGCTGATGGCGGGATAGCGCTGGCGCAGTTCGGCGCTTACCGGTGTACCGCGAATGATCGCCAGGCGCTTGCCGTCGAGCTGGTCGGGGTGGCGGATCGATGTATCGCGCACGCTGGTCACCAGCACCCGCGGGTTGGCCAGGTAGGGGCGGGTGAAGGCCAGGGTTCTGGCGCGCTGCTCACCATAGTTGAGCGCGCCGACGACCTCGGCTTCGCCCTGTTCGACCATGCTGATCATGGTGGGCACCGAGTCGGTCTCGATGATCTGGAACTTCAGCCCGCTGCGCAGGCTGATCTGCGCCAGCACGTCGGCGGTGATGCCGCGAAAGTGCTGGTTTTCGTCGAAGAAGCTCAGGGGCGCGAAGTACTTGTTGATGACCACGCGCACGCTGGGATGCTGCGCGATCCAGTGTCGCTCTTCGTCGGTCAGCGCGATGTCCGCCCGGTTGAGCAGGATGCTGCTCACGCCGCTGGTCCAGCGGCGCATCACGTTCAACCGGTCGCTGTCGGTGATGCTGCCCAATGCCTTGTTCACCAGGTCCAGCAACGCGGTGTTCTCGCGCACCAGGGCAAAGCCGAAGGAAGAGCGCTGGGGTTTGACGTAGTGGGAGATCTGCAGGCTTTCGCGGTAGTTCTTGCCGATCAGGTAGTCGGAACTGATCGCGTCGCCGATGAATGCATCGGCCTGGCCCAGGGCCACCGCCGACAGGGCCGACATGGTCGAGGCGTACAGTTGCAGGTTCGCCCGGGGGTAGAGCTGGCGTACCAGCGACGGTGGCAGGTAGTGTTCGACCATCGACAGCGTCAGCCCGTCGAGCGGGTCGTCTGGGTCATGGGTCACGCCGACGGGGGTCGCGATGATCGGCTGGTCGTCGGCGTAGGGCTGGCTCATCACCAGTGCGCTGTCGGCGGCTTCGTAGCCGTTGGCGCTGCCCAGCAGGTCGATCTGGCCACTGTGCAGGGCGGCGATGGCCTGGATACGGTTCGGGAACTGCAGCACCTGCACCGGGATCTTCAACTGCTCGCCGATCAGGCCGGCGAAGTCGGCGCTGACCCCTTCATAGTCGTGCTGGCTCACATTGATGTCGAAGGGCGGGTAGTCCGGCGCCGAGGTGCCCAGGCGCAGCACCTGCTTGTGCTTGAGCCACCGACGTTCGGCGAGGGTCAGCGAGGGTGGCGCACTGCTGCTGACCGAGCGCCCGAGCAGTTGGCGGGCAACCCCCGGCTCCTGTGCCATGGCGCTTATCGCCAGCCACTGCACCAGGCAGGCGAGCAGCAGGGCAGGCAGGCAACGCTTGGTCATGGGCGGCTCAGGTCAGTGCGTTGCGGTTGGCCACATCGATCAACTCAACCAGCGATACCACCCCGAGCTTTTCCATGATGCGGGTCTTGTAGGTGCTGATGGTCTTGGCGCTGAGGATCATCGCTGTAGCGATTTCGCCATTGCTGGCGCCCTTGGCCAACTGGCGCAGCACCTCGAACTCACGGTTGGACAGCTTGTCCAGGCGCTGGAGTTCCGAGCTTGACCGGTCATTGAAGCGTGACGCATCGGGCAGGTAGGAGTAGCCGTTGAGCACGGCCTTGAGGGCGGCGCTCAGGATATCGAGGTCTTCGTCCTTGCGCACGAATGCCGAGGCACCGGACTCGATGCAACGGCGGGCGAACAGCCGGGGTGGGCGGCCGGTCAGTACCAGGATGCGTGGCGGGTTGGTCAACTGGCTGAGCCGCTCCAGCACGCTCAGGCCATCCAGGCGTGGCAGCCCCAGATCGAGGATCACCACGTCAGGCTGCAGCTTGCGCGCCAGTTCGACGGCACTGGCGCCGTCTCGGGCTTCACCGACGATGTTGTAGCCATCGCGCTCCAGCAGGGTGCGGATGGCGAAGAGGATGGTGGTGTGGTCATCAACGATCAAGACTTTGGGCATCGCGCAACTCCTTGTCAGAGAGGTGATCCAGGCCCCGAACCGTTCGGGGCGACGCCTGCCCAGGCTCTGGCAAGGCGGCCAAGATACGTGGAAACGCTCAGCAGGAGTACGTCCAGTATAGAAGTGAGGAAGAAATCAGTTCGATTAGAGGATTTTTCTTACAAGGCGCTCGAAAGTTCTGTAGCCGATTTCCTATCGTCTGGGCCGGTTATCGCTAGCAGAGGCGGTTGAATCGGCAGGCGCGCCCATGGGAACGCGCCGGGCATCGGGCCGGGAGGGCCGCCGTCAATGGCCGTCAAGGTCGGTACAGGTGCGCATGCCCGGCGCGGTAGAGCGCCGACTCGCTGAAGGTATCGCTGCCCAATACCCGGCCCACCAGGATCAGTGCGGTGCGTCGAAAGCCCTTGGCCTGCACCCGTTGCACGATGTCGTCCAGGCTGCCCAGCACCCAGTCCTGATCTGGCCAGGTGGCGCGGTGCACCACGGCGATCGGGCAGTCGCTGCCGTAATGCGGGCGCAGTTCCTCGACGATTCTGGCCAGGTGCTTGACCCCCAGGTGAATGGCCAGGGTTGCCTGGTGGCTGGCCAGGCTCCCCAGCGATTCGCCCGGCGGCATCGGCGAGGTATCGCCGTAGCGCGTCAGGATCACGCTCTGGGCGATGTCCGGCAGGGTCAGCTCGCATTCGAGCAGGGCGGCACTGGCAGCCACGGCGGTCACGCCGGGGATGATCTGGAACGGGATACCCAGTTCACGCAGGTGGCGGATCTGTTCGCCGATCGCACCGTACAGCCCAGGGTCGCCGCTGTGTACGCGGGCCACATCCTGGCCGTTGGCGTGGGCCGTGCGCATCAGCTCGATGATCTGCCCCAGGTGCAGTTCGGCGCTGTTGATCACGGTTTCGGCGCGGTGGCCTTCGAGCACGGCGGCGGGCACCAGCGAGCCGGCATAGATGATCACCGGGCAGCTGTGGATCAGGCGCTGGCCCTTGACGGTGATCAGCTCGGGGTCGCCCGGGCCGGCACCGATGAAATAGACGGTCATGATGAATCCTTGGAAAGATTGCGCGGCATTATCCGTCAAACGGCGGGGCCCAGGCCAATGCCAGGGTGGCGGCGCCTTGCACGGTGCGTGGCAGGCGCAGTGCGGCATTGGCGCCGCCGCGTTGCTCGGCCAGGGCCAGCGCGGCGCTTTCGGCCACCCCATGGCAGCCGCTGAGGGCGAACGCCGTGGGCGAACGGTGGCTCAGGCGGCTTTCGAAGGGGGCCAGTTGCGCGGCCGAAAAGAACACCAGCGGCAACCCCAGTTGCCTTGCCAGTTCATGCAGGCCGGGTTCGCCGGCCTTGAGGTCGATGCTGGCCAGCCCGGCGAGGGCAGAGGCGGGCAGGTGATGGGCGAACAGGGTCTGCTGGAGCAGGGCGGCCAGTTCGCGGGCCGGGCAGCCGCGACGACAGCCCAGCCCGGCATACAACTGCATCAGGCTGGCTGGCGACGGTACAGCCAGGCACTGAGCAGGCCCAGGGCCAGCCAGAACGCGGCATTGGTCAACAGTGACGCCACCTTGAACTGCGCCTCCAGTGCTTGCGGCGCCAGGCTCTCGTGCACCTCCGGCTGCGGCGCACCGATCACGTGCGGAACAACCAGCAATGCCACACCCAGCGCCTTGAGCAGCCAGTTGTGCGCAAACACGATCAGGGCCAGGCCGGCAGCGGTGGCAGCCGCGGCGCCCACCCACCACAGTTGACGCTGCGCCAGGTCGGCGGCGGCAGTGCCCGGCAGCTCTGGCGGCAGCCCGAGGGTGGGCGCCAGGCAGAATACCGCGAACCCGGCAAGCCCCCAGGCTGCGCCGGTGGCGGTACGGCCCGGCGCACGCAGGGTGTACAGCGCAGCCAGGATCAGGGCAAAGCCGACGGCCACCACCAGGTTGCCACCGGTGGTCGACAGCACGCGCTGCCAGCCGTCTTCAGGCGACCAGGCCTCGGCATCGTGGTGGTGGCCTTCACCCGCGGCGTCGGCATGCTCATGGGTTTGGGCGGCCGGTGCCGGGTTCTCGTAGGTTTCGGCCTGCAGAATCAGCGGTGCGACCCAGAAGCTTTGCAGCAGGGTCAGCAGCAGGGCGGCGAGCAGGCCGGTAAAGCCTGCGGTGCGGGCAATGCGCTTGATCATCGGGGCAGGTCTCAGTGGCAAGGGAACGCGGCGCTGTGGCGGGTATCGTGGGCAGCGTTGTGCACCGCCTCGATGTGCGAGAAGCCGGCGAAGTAGACCAGGCAAAGGCCCAGCAGCGATGCACCGATGGCGACGGCCAGGCGCTGGCTGAGGGTAGTGGGGGTGACGAGGGGCTGGCTGGCGGTACTGATGGGCATGGCGCGTTCCTTTTTGGTGTTGTCGTGTCGTCGGGGCTATCGGCAACAGGCAAGCGCGGCCAACCCCTGCGCGAGGCTCGCCCAGGGGTTCAACAGCGCCCGCCCACCGCGGGTTTGTCATGACTGTATCGGGCCGGTCTCCGGGCTTGCGAGGGCTGGCAGCATGCTCAGCCTGAGGGCGTCACCTTCCCATGCCGCACAGCTGGCACAGTGGTAAAGACGCTTTCCTCGCTTACCGTTGCGGGGGCAGCACCGGATTTGTCGCTGCTTCTTTGCAGAAGCGGCTGACGCACCGGTTTCCCGTTTCACCTTGTAAAAAGGCACCCGAACGAATGCGGCTAGCAAATCACGCGCGCCGGCATCCGTCAATACAGCGGTTGACCTGCCCCGGACCACTGCGTAGCCTAGCCGCTTCGAGGTTCTGCGGCCCTGGCTGCAGCTAAGACGGGAATACGGTTCAAGCCGTGGCTGCCCCCGCAACTGTAAGCGTTGAACGGCATCGGCCGTGCCACTGCCCCGGGCGGGAAGGCGTCGATGCTGCCGGCAGGCGTGCCGGCACAGCGCGAGCCAGGAGACCTGCCTCGAACAGTTTCCGACTTTCAACCGGGCGGGGTGATCCGGTGGCGAATGCGCTCAGGCAGCAAGGCTCCTGCGGCTCTCGTCCTGCATGCCCGCCATCCTGCCAAGGGCACCCCCATGAAAACACTGGCCAAACTCCCCGTCACCATCGTTACCGGCTTCCTCGGCTCGGGCAAGACCACCTTGCTGCGGCACATGCTCGACAACGCCCAGGGCCGCCGCATCGCGGTGATCGTCAACGAGTTCGGCGAGCTGGGCATCGATGGCGAGATCCTCAAGCAGTGCAGCATCGGCTGCACCGAGGAAGAAGCCAGCGGGCGCGTCTACGAGCTGGCCAACGGCTGCCTGTGCTGCACCGTTCAGGAAGAGTTCTTCCCGGTGATGCGCGAGCTGGTGGCGCGCCGTGGCGACCTGGACCATATCCTCATCGAAACCAGCGGCTTGGCACTGCCCAAGCCACTGGTGCAAGCCTTCCAGTGGCCGGAAATCCGCAACGCCTGCACGGTGGATGCGGTGATCACCGTGGTCGACAGCCCGGCCGTGGCCGCCGGCACCTTCGCTGCCTACCCCGACCAGGTGGACGCCCAGCGCAAGCTCGACCCGAACCTGGACCACGAGTCCCCACTGCACGAACTGTTTGCCGACCAGTTGGCCAGCGCCGACCTGGTGGTGCTGAACAAGGCTGACCTGATCGCTGCCGACGACCTGGCCAGGGTGCGCGCCGAGGTGGCCGAGGAACTGCCGCCTGCGGTCAAGGTGGTGGAGGCCAGCAGCGGCCGCCTGCCGTTGGACGTATTGCTGGGCCTGGGCGCCGAGTCCGAGCAGCACATCGACGCGCGTCGTACCCACCACGATTCGCACCATGACGGCGATGACGACCACGACGATCACGACCATGATGCCTTCGACTCCATCTCCATCGAGTTGCCCCAGGCCGACGAAAGCCTGCTGCTCGATGCCCTGACCCAACTGGTGGTGCAGCACGGCATCCTGCGCGTGAAGGGCTTCGCGGCCATTCCGGGCAAGCCGATGCGTCTGCTGGTGCAGGGCGTGGGTACGCGCTTCGACAAGCACTTCGACCGCGCCTGGCGCAGCGACGAGCCACGTACCACGCGCCTGGTGCTGATCGGCCAGGACCTAGACGCCGTGCAACTCGAAGCCAGCCTGCGCGCCGCACTGGGCGCCTGACCCATGCACCTGCTGCGGACCCAGCCCGGCGGCTTTGTGCCGGACGACAGCATCGCCGACCTCGGCCAGACCCCCGCCGACCTGGTGATTCTCTGCAGCGGTGATTCGCACCTGGCACTGCTGGCCGAAACCGCCCAGCAGTTGCCGGACGACTACCCCAGCCTGCGCCTGGCCAACCCGATGCAGGTGCAGAACCATGCTTCGGTCGACCTGTATGTGGACGAAGTGCTGCGCCATGCCAAGGTCATCCTGGTGTCGCTGCACGGCGGCATCGGTTACTGGCGCTATGGCGTGGAGCAACTGGTGGCGCTGGCGGGGCGGGGCGTGCAACTGATCCTGGTGCCGGGCGACGACCGCCCGGACCCTGAGCTGACCAGCCTGAGCACGGTGCCCCCTGCCCAGGCCGAACGGCTGTGGCACTACCTGCGCCAGGGCGGCAAGGCCAATGCGCTGAACCTGTTCCAGTGCCTGGCCAGCCAATGGCTGGGCCGCGACTACCGTTGGGACGAGCCGCAGCAGTTGCCGCGCACCAGTGTCTATCACCCGCAACACCCCCAGGCGAGCGTGGACAGCTGGCGTGCCCTGTGGCAGCCCGGCCAGCCCGTGACGCCGATCATCTTCTACCGCTCGCACCTGCAGGCCGCCAACACGGGGTTCATCGATGCGTTCTGCGAGCGTCTGCAAGGCGCGGGGCTCAACCCGCTGCCGATTGCCGTGGCCAGCCTCAAGGAGGCAGCCTGCCTGGACCAGGTCGAGCAATGGCTGGACCAGGTCGACGCGGCCCTGATCATCAACACCACAGGCTTCGCCCAGTCCAGCCCGCAGCAGCCGCATTTGCGCCCGTTCCGGCGCGACATCCCGGTGCTGCAGGCCATCTGCGCACAGGACAACCAGCCGGCCTGGGAGGCCAGCGAACAGGGCCTGGGGGCCCGCGACCTGGCCATGCACATTGCCCTGCCGGAACTGGACGGGCGCATCATCAGCCGGCCGATCAGCTTCAAGGACCTGGCCTGGCGCAGCGAACGCAGCCAGTCGGACGTGGTGTGCTACAAGCCGCACCTGGAACGCATGGATTTTGTTGCGGAACTGGCCCGGCGCTGGTGCGAGCTGGCGCGCCTGGGCAACCCGCAAAAACGCGTGGCGCTGATTCTGGCCAACTACCCGACCCGCGACGGGCGCATCGGCAACGGTGTGGGGCTGGACACCCCGGCGGCGGCGCTCAACATCCTGCGTGCCATGCAGGCCCAGGGCTACCCGGTAGGGCCGTTGCCAGACAGTGGCACGGCGCTGATCCAGGCCCTGCTCGGCGGGGTCAGCAACGACCTCGACACGCTCGACCAGCGCCCCTGTGCGCAGAGCATGGCGCTGGACGATTACCGCGCCGCCTTCGCCCTGTTGCCCCAGGCCAACCAGCAGGCGGTGCGCGAGCGCTGGGGGGAGCCGGAGCAGGACCCGATGTTCCGCAGCGGGCGCATGATGGTCGCCGGCCTGCGCCTTGGCCTGACCTTCGTCGGTATCCAGCCGGCGCGCGGTTATCAGGTCGACCCCAGTGCGGTGTACCACGACCCCGACCTGGTGCCGCCGCATGGCTACCTGGCGTTCTACTTCTGGCTGCGCCACGCCTATGCCGCCGATGCGCTGATCCACGTGGGCAAGCACGGCAACCTGGAGTGGCTGCCGGGCAAGGGCGTCGGCCTGTCGGCCAGGTGCTGGCCGGACGCGTTGCTGGGGCCGCTGCCGAACATCTACCCGTTCATCGTCAACGACCCGGGCGAGGGCGCCCAGGCCAAGCGCCGCACCCAGGCGGTGATCATCGACCACCTGATGCCGCCGTTGACCCGCGCCGAAACCTACGGGCCGTTGCGCGACCTGGAACTGCTGGCCGACGAGTACTACGAGGCGCAACTGCTGGACCCGCGCCGGGCCCGTGAACTGCAGCGCGACATCCTCAACCTGGTGCGCGACAACCACATCGATCGCGAGCTGCAGCTGGAAGGCGCGCTGGACGATGCGGCGGTGTGGCTGCCGCGCCTGGACACCTACCTGTGCGACCTCAAGGAGTCGCAGATTCGCGACGGCCTGCATGTGTTCGGCCAATCGCCGGACGGGCGCCTGCGGATCGACACGCTGCTGGCCCTGCTGCGGGTGGAACGTGGTGATGGGCGCGGCCCCAATGCCAGCCTGCTGCGCGCCCTGGCCCGCGGCCTGGGGCTGGGCTTCGACCCGCTGGACTGCGACCTGGGCCTTGCCTGGGAAGGGCCACGGCCGCCCAGCCTGGCACAGGTGAGCAGCGAGGCCTGGCGGACCAACGGCGACACCCGCGAGCGGCTTGAACTGTATGCCGCCCGCCTGATCGAGCAGACCCTCGACGGGGCGCCGGCCAGCCACCAGCACAGCGCCGACGTCGAGGCCGTGCTGCAGGCGCTGCGGGCCCAGGTGGCGCCGCAGCTGGATGCCTGCGGCCCGGCCGAAATGCAGGGCCTGCTGGCGGCGCTGGACGGGCGTTTCGTGCCGGCGGGGCCGAGCGGGGCGCCCAGCCGCGGGCGCCTGGACGTGCTGCCCACCGGCCGCAACTTCTACACCGTGGATGTGCGCAACCTGCCCACCGCCACGGCATGGCGCATCGGTTTCGCCTCGGCCAACCTGATTCTGGAACGCCACCTGCAGGACCACGGCGACCACCTGCGCCAGCTCGGCCTGTCGGTATGGGGCACGGCCACCATGCGCACCGGCGGCGACGACATCGCCCAGGCCATGGCCCTGCTCGGCGTACGCCCGGTATGGGCCAGCGGCAGCCAGCGGGTGGACGACTTCGAGATCCTGCCGGTGAGCCTGCTGGATCGCCCCCGGGTAGACGTGACCCTGCGCGTTTCGGGGTTCTTCCGCGATGCATTCGGCAACCTGATCAAGCTGTTCGACGCGGCGGTGCAGGCCGTGGCGGCACTGGATGAGCCGGATGACCTCAACCCCCTGGCGGCCAAGGTGCGCAGCGAGCGTGCCGAACTGCTGGCCGCTGGCCTGAGCCCCGAGCAGGCCGAGCGCCAGGCGGGCTGGCGGGTGTTCGGCTCCAAGCCCGGTGCCTACGGCGCCGGGGTGCAGAACGCCATTGACGGCCGTCTGTGGCACAGCCGTGAAGACCTTGCCGAGGTCTACCTCAACCATGGCGCGTATGCCTATGGCGCCTCGGACGACGGCACCGCCGCGCGCGAACCCTTTGCCCGGCGCCTGAGCCAGGTGCAGGCGGTGCTGCAGAACCAGGACAACCATGAGCACGACCTGCTCGATTCCAACGACTACTACCAGTTCCAGGGCGGCATGCTCGCGGCGGCAGAAAGCCTGGCCGGTGCCGGCGTTGCCAGTTACCACGGCGATCACAGCCAGCCGGATCGCCCGCGCATTCGCACCCTCAAGGAAGAACTGAACCGGGTGATCCGTGCGCGTGCGCTCAACCCCAAGTGGATCGACGGGGTCAAGCGCCATGGCTACAAGGGCGCGTTCGAGATGGCCGCGACGGTCGACAACCTGTTCGCCTTCGATGCCACCACGCACCTGATCGACGATCATCATTACCAGTCGCTGGCCGAGGCCTATGTGCTCGATGCCGCGACCCGCGAGTTTATCCGCCAGCACAACCCCGAGGCCCTGCGCGACATCACCGAACGTTTGCTGGAGGCCCAGCAGCGCGGGCTGTGGCAGGCACCGGGCGAGTACCGCCAGGCCCTGGAAGAGCAACTGCTGGACGCAGAGGAATAAGCCAGACATGAGCGAACCCATACATTTTCCGCTGGCCGCCGTGGTCGGCGCCCACGACCTGAAGCTGGCGCTGTGCCTGACGGCCATCGACCCCAGGATCGGCGGCGTGCTGATCGAAGGCCCGCGCGGCATGGCCAAGAGCACCCTGGCCCGGGGCCTGGCCGACCTGCTGGGCGAGGGGCCCTTCGTGACCTTGCCGCTGGGCGCCACCGAGGAGCGCCTGGTCGGCACCCTGGACCTGGATGCTGCGCTTGGGCAGGGTCGCGCGCAGTTCTCGCCGGGTGTACTGGCCAAGGCTGATGGCGGCGTGCTGTACGTCGACGAGGTCAACCTGCTGCCCGATCACCTGGTCGACCTGCTGCTGGATGTGGCTGCCAGCGGCACCAACCGGGTAGAGCGCGATGGCATTTCCCATCGGCACAGTGCGCGATTCGTGCTGATCGGCACCATGAACCCGGAGGAGGGCGAGCTGCGTCCGCAGTTGCTCGACCGGTTCGGCCTGAATGTGGCCCTGCAGGGCCAGCCGCTGCCCGAGGCGCGCGGCCAGATCATCCGCCGCCGGCTGGACTTCGACAGCGACCCGCAGGCGTTCTGCGCGCAGTGGGCCGATGCCCAGGCCGAGCTGCGCCAGCGCTGCCAGCAGGCACGCGAGCGCCTGGAACAGATTGCCCTGGATGACCAGGCCCTGGCGCAGATCACCCAGCGCTGCTTCGAGGCCGGGGTCGACGGCCTGCGCGCCGACCTGGTCTGGTTGCGTGCCGCCCGTGCCCATGCGGCCTGGCGCAGTGCACCGGGCATCGAGGCCGAGGATATCGAGGCGGTGGCAGAGTTTGCCTTGCGCCATCGGCGCCATGACCGGCCCGCCGAGCAACCGCCTCACCCCGACGCTCAGCCCCAGGGGCAATCGAGCCCGTCGAGCGAGCCCCAGGGCAGTGGCCAGTGGGGTGAGCTGCCAGGCCAGCCGGTGGCTGTGGGCGCTCGGCGCGAGGTACCGCGCTGGCCAAAAAAGCCTTGAGCATCCGCCCGCGCTCGCACCCGGCGGCGGATGCCAGGCCCCGTGCAGGCAAGCTCGACCGGGGCCCGCGCGGGCGTGCCCGGGCAGCCGGGCAGGGCAGCGTGGCCTGGCCTGCCACCCTGCTCAAGGGCCGCCCGCGCCAGCGCGACGAGCTGTGCTGGGCGCAGCGCACCGCAGCGCCGGCGCAGCTCTGGCTGGTTATTGTGGATGCGTCGGCGTCTACCCGGCGTTACCAGGCACTGAGCAAGGCCAAGGGTTTGCTGGCCGAGCTGTTCGACCAGGCCTACCGGGCCCGCGCCAGGCTCGCCCTGCTCACGGCCAGCGGCCGCGAACCGCGCTGGCAGCGCCACGGCCTGAAGGCCTCTGCCGCGCTGCAGCCCTGGCTGGCGGAGCTTGGCGCCGGCGGAGGCACGCCACTGCTCGAGGCACTGCAGCAGGCCCGGCAATGGCTGACCCAACGCCAGCGGCGCTACCCCAATGAGGTGCAGCACTGCCTGATCCTCACCGATGGCCGGCTCAAGGCCTGGCCGGCGCTCGAGGCACTGCCGTGCAGCAGCCTGCTGGTGGACATGGAAAGCGCACCGGTTCGCCTGGGCCGCGCCAGGCAAATGGCGCTGGAACTGGGTGCGCAATACCAACACCTGGAACAGTTCAACTTGCGTTGAAACAAGTACTTGGGCCGTAAACTGCGGCCAACTGCCGCAGCCGCCGGCCCACACTTCACAAACAAAAAAAGTGCACCCAGTGGGTGCACTTTTGCATGAACGGGGCAGGCCGGAAAGTTACTTCGGCATGCTCCACGGCTGCAAGTCATAACCTTTCTGGCTCAACTCGGCGCGCACTTCCTCGATCAGGTGTGCCAATTGCTGCGGGTCGGAATAGGTGCTGCTTGGAACTTGCTTGCTGCCGATACGGGTGCTGGTCCGGTCGATTACCGCCAGGCTGAGTTCGCCAGTGCCGTTAGGCACATCCCAGGCGACGCACTGGAAGGGTTCGAAGGCGTGGTCGGCAATCAGCAGTGCTTCGTTGGCACGGAGCGGGGCGTTCATGGGTTCGGTCTCTCTGTGGTCCCAAACATTGAAAAAGTTGCGGCAAGGTGTGTTCCCTGCGGCAGGTTACTTGTACTGATGCACGCAGTAGTGGGTCAGGTCACACTGCAAGTAATGTTTTTTTAATCGGTGCTGACAATCTGCATTCATTGGCAACATCTGGGACGTTGAATTAACAGGAAAATTCTACCGAGTCGAAAGCAAGGCCGTATTTGCAGACGGACGGTAGTGGGCATTCTGACGTTGGTTGCTACTGTTACAGACGGGCCATACAACATGCTGTTTCTACTAACATTTCCAATAATTGGCGCCAAGGAAAGGTCATGCTGGAACCGGTACCGAACCGCCGCTTGCTGATCGTTGACCCTTGTGACGATTGCCACCGCTTGTTGCCAGGCCTGCGCAGCGTAGGTTGGGACGTGCGCACCTGCACCCTTGCCACTGCCCTGGAGCACCCTTGCGATGTGGGGTTGCTGCGCCTGCACGCCAGCCACCTGCAGCACCCCGATGCGGTCAAGGACCTGATCAGCCGCAGCGGTACCGAGTGGATCGCGGTGCTCAGCGCCGAGGAGCTGCGCGCGCAGAACGTGGGTGATTTTGTGTGCGAGTGGTTTTTTGACTTCCATACGTTGCCATTCGATGTCTCCCGCGTGCAGGTGACCCTGGGTCGCGCATTCGGCATGGCACGCCTGCGCGGCAAGGGCAACCTGCATGTGGATGAGCCCGAGCACGAACTGCTGGGTGACAGCCGCCCGATCCGCGAACTGCGCAAGTTGCTGAGCAAGCTGGCGCCCACCGAGTCACCGGTGCTGATTCGAGGCGAGAGCGGTACCGGCAAGGAGCTGGTGGCGCGCACCCTGCACCGGCAGTCGCAACGCCACGACAAACCGTTCGTGGCGATCAACTGCGGGGCGATTCCCGAACACCTGATCCAGTCCGAGTTGTTCGGCCACGAAAAGGGCGCCTTCACCGGCGCGCACCAGCGCAAGGTCGGGCGCATCGAGGCTGCCAACGGCGGCACGCTGTTTCTCGACGAGATCGGCGACCTGCCGCTGGAACTGCAGGCCAACCTGCTGCGCTTTCTGCAGGAAAAGCATATCGAACGGGTGGGCGGCAGCCAGCCGATTGCGGTGGACGTGCGCGTGCTGGCTGCCACCCATGTCGACCTGGAGAGCGCGATCACCAGCGGGCGTTTTCGCGAAGACCTGTATTACCGGCTCAACGTGCTGCAGGTGGTGACGGCACCGCTGCGTGACCGGCATGGCGACCTGTCGATGCTGGCCAGCCACTTTTCGCGTTTCTACAGCCAGGAAACCGGCCGGCGCCCGCGCACCTTCAGCGAAGATGCGCTGATGGCGATGGGCAAGCATGATTGGCCGGGTAATGTGCGCGAACTGGCCAACCGCGTGCGTCGCGGCCTGGTGCTGGCCGAAGGGCGGCAGATCGAGGCCCAGGACCTCGGGTTGCAGGGGGCACAGGTCGAGATGACGCCGATGGGTACCCTGGAAGACTACAAGCACCGCGCCGAGCGCCAGGCGCTGTGTGACGTGCTCAATCGTCACAGTGACAACCTCAGCATTGCGGCCAAGGTGCTTGGGGTGTCGCGGCCTACGTTCTACCGGTTGCTGCACAAGCATCAGATTCGCTGAAGATCCCACGCTACGTCCATTCGCCAGCAAGGCTGGCTCCTACCCGAAGGTAGGAGCCAGCCTTGCTGGCGAATGGCGTCGGCGCAGATCAGAAGTAGTAAGGGAATTTGAGGCTGAAGGTGAAGTCCGGCGCATCGTCGGTCAGGCCGATCGACAGGTTGGGCACTATGGTCAGGTTGTCGGTGGCGGCCAGGGTCATGCCCACGTTGAAATAGGCGGCGTTGGCATCACTGCTGGGCACCGAGGTCCAGCTGTCGCCGGTTTCGGCCGACTTGATCTTGGATTTGCGCGCGATCAGGTCTGACACCGAGAACGACATGCTCATCTTCTCGTTCAGCGCAAAGGCGATACCGGCCCCGATCTGGAAGCTGTCGCCCAGCTTGACCTTGCCCGGCACCTTGACCCCGGACGTGGAGCTGACGTCACTGAACGACTCTTCCAGGGTATGGGTATAGGACAGGCTGCCGAACAGTACTGCCGGGTCGAACGTCTTGACCAGCGAGATGCCCGGGCTGATGGACCATACGCCGTTGCCGGTGGGCAGGTCTTCGGGGTAGGCGAGGCTGTCGTTGTTCGGATCCTGGATCAGCTTGATGCCGAACGGGTCCTTGCCGGTGGGCGCCTTGACCCGCAGGGTGAGCACCGCATCGGGGCTGTTTTCCGATTCGTCGAGGAACTTGTAGGCCACGCCGAAGTTGACATCCCCCAGGGTCGGGTCGCGGGTGACGGTCTGTTCGGTCACGCCCTGGGCGTTGTTGCCGGCGCCCCCGGACTGGTAGGTGGACTCGCGGTAGACGATGGGGGCGTTGATATCGAACTGCCAACGCTGGTCGAGGTTGTAGCGGGCAGTCAGGTCCAGGGTCCAGTTGTCGGCCTTGATGCGGTCCAGGTTGATGTTGCCCAGGAAAATCGAGTCCAGCGCGAGGAAACCGTTGAGGATCAGTTGGCGGGTGTCGTAGCGGGCGTAGGTGATGCCGGTCTCGACGCTGAACTTGCCGCCACCGAAGAAGCCGCTGGCCTCGTCGTACAGGTTGGACACGCTCTGCGCAGGTTCCGAATCGCCCTTGAGCGCTTCGCCGTAGGAACTGCCGGTGCCGGGGGCCGCCCCGGATGCAGTAGCCACCTGGCCTGACCGGGTGGGGGCCGCTGGCGAGCGGGTCAGGCGCTGAGGGGGTGCCGGGGGTTGATCTTCAACCTGACGGACCCGCTGCTCGAGCACCATCAGTGCCTGCTGCTGGGATTCATAACGTTGCTTGAGTGCCTGCAACTCCTGTTTCAGGGCCTCAACTTGCGGATCTGGCGCCGCTTGCAGCAGCGCTGAAGACGCCAGAGTGCTCACACAGACCACTGCCTTCAACGAAAACGATCGATGCATGGGTTAGCCGTCCCTTCCAACTGCGGTGAATTGAGACAGAGCGTAGATCAATATCCGGAAATACGAAGGCCCTTGAGTTGATCCAGGTTGCAGTTCAAGGCCCCGGCAGTAGGCAGGTTGTTGCGCAGTACCACATTGAGCTGGGTGATGTTGTTGACGGCGTTGTTGCCGCCCAGGAGCGTGGTGGCCTGCAGCAGCCCGCCCTGGGCCAGGCGCTGCACCGTATTGCCCTGGTTGTTGTTGGCCTGGATACCCAGCTGGATGCCCTTGCCGGTGGAGGAAACGCTCAGCGTGCCGGCGCCATTGCTGCCGGTGATGGTCTGCCCGCTACCCAGCAACTGACCCTGTGGCTGGCCCGCCGCCGGGGCACTGTTGGCTTCCTTCACGTTGATCGAGACATTGTTGTAGGCCGTGTTGTAGTCGCCCGCCGCGCGTACCGACTGGGTAACGCCCTGGGTCGTGCCAAGGCCGGCCCCGCCGGTGACGGTACCGCTGCCCTGGGTTACCGGGGCGCCGTTGCCATCGCGCGTGTCGAGCGAGACATAGAACTGCGGCTTGAACGAGGACTGCTGCACTTGCATGCTGGCGGTGGCGCCGATGCTGTCGCCGCGGGCGTTCTGCCAGGTGCTGCTCATCACCACGCCAAAGCTGATGATGCGCCCTGGCATCACATAGCGTCCGCGCAGTTCGGACAGTTCCTGGTCCTTGATCTCGATGGGCTTGAACTGCGCATGGGCAGGCAAGCTGGCGGCCAGGCAGGCGGCAACCAGCCAGGTTGAAGTCTTCATCGGGTGCTCCCCGGAGCTTCATGCCCCTTCTGATTAGAAGAAATCACTTTGTATGAAACCAAAATCCATCAACTGCGCATCGTCTACCGGGCTGAACCCGTTGATCTTGTTTTTTGCAGTCAAGGGTTGTGGCGGGTCGAGCAATGCGTTGGCCTTGTCATAGCCAGGGCCGATGACGGCAAAGATGATGCCGTTCCAGCCTTTGACGAAATCATCGAACTTGTAGCGTTTGTGGCCCAGAACCGGGTCACCGATGTACACCCAGTCCTTTTCGGTGCGTTGCAGCACCACGAAGTGCTTGTAGCCGCGAATATCCATCAGCACCACCACCGGAATGGTGACGCTTTGCAAGCTCTCGGGCGGGATCCGATAGCCCCGGGCACGCATGCCGATGCTTTCCACGTACTTCTTCATGTCCAGCATGGAGAAGCCCTGGGTCTTGACCACTTGCTGGTCGGCGTGGGCGAGCATGCCGTCGATGATGTGTTCTTCGTCGACGTCCAGCCAGTAGGCTTGCTTGAGGACGGTGGCCAGGGCGGCGGCGCCGCAACTGAAGTCGGTTTTCTGTTGTACAAGGTCGGCGAAGCGTCGTTCGCGAATGCTCTGGATGGGCTTGTAAATGACATTGCCGCCCGGCAGGGCAGCGATGGGCATCTGTGCGGCCTCGGCCAGGCTGGCCAGAAACAGCAATGCGGCAAGCAGGGCAATGCGCATGGTCTTCGCACCGTGTAGATGGCAGGAAAGGGGCCCCTGGGGGCCCCGTCCTTTTTCAGCTTACAGGCAGGCGCGGCAGCCTGCTGCGATGGACAGCGAGTTGCTCTGCTGGTTGCCCGAGCCGGCCGACACGTTGGCGCCCACGTTGCCCGACACGCCATTGAGCGAGTTGCTCATGTTGGCGTTGTTGACCACAGGGTTGGCCCAGCCGGTAGGTTTGAGCACCTGGTAGGTGTAGACGCCACCGAGTACGAAGCTGCCTTCTTCGGTGAAGGTAAGCTTGTCTTTCTGTGGTTTGTTGCCGCCACGATCATCCCAGCCACCGTTGTGCCCGGGTTTGTCGTCTTTGCGTTCCACGTAGCCGTGGCCTTCGCCTTCGTACTGGCCATAGGCGGCAAAGGCGCCACCGAGGGTTTCCTTGGTGTAGGTACGGTCGGCCTTGTTGTTGACGCTCAGGCCGGAAGTGGACTGGTTGGCGGCTGCGCTGGCCACGGCCACACGGCCGCCGGACACGGCGATTGCCAGGTTGTTTTTCTGTTGGTTGAAGTCGCCGGCGGTCACGTTGACACCGATGTTGCCGGAGCTGTTGTTCGCCGAATTGGTGAGATTGGCGTTGTTCTGGGTAGAGAAGTTGTTGACGATGTTGCTGGTGTTGGTCTGGGTGGCACTGGAAACAGCAACCGCACTGCCGAAGATGAAGCGTTCGTCGGCGGTGGCGATGGCGGCAACGTTGTCTTGCTGGTTGCCGTCACCGGCTGCCACGTTGGCGCCCAGGTTGCCTTGAGAGCCGTTTGCCGAGTTGTCCATGGTGCCGTTGTTGCGGGTGTTCTCGTTGAGCACACCGTTACCACCATTGCCCTGGGTATCGATCACGGTGGCGCCAGCGCCGGCGTTTACCAGCAGGGCGAGCAGCGCGCTGGAATTGTTATTGCCGCCGTTATTGCCGCCATTGTGTCCGCCGTTGTGACCACCGTTGTTTCCGCCCGCTTGTGCAGCAACTGCCATGACCGCTGCGAGTGCGAATACCAGAGGCTTGAGTGCCATTGTGGGTTTCATGGTGTTTCTCCGCATTGTTTTTAGTTGTTAAGTGTTGTGTTGTGCTGCGTTGTGAACTGCTCGGGTCAATCTGCAACCCGTACGCTCAGGGTGTTGGCCATTCGGTTCCCGACCCCGGCGCTCTGGTTCAACTGGATCACCCCACGGCTGCCGGTGAAGGCCTGATCGCTGGTAGCGACCTGGCGACTGCCGGGGGTTTGACCTGTCGAGCCTGAGCCGTTTGACAGCGCCACGTTCTGCTGGTCGAGGACGCTGTCGTCGATGCTCTGCGCGGTGGCACTGATGCTTACCCGCACGGCATTGATTTGTTGTGTGTTGGCACCGGCCGACTGGTTGATCCCAATCATCCCGTTACCGTTGGTGAAGGCGTTGCCACCGATGCTGGCGCGGGCATTGATCGCGCTGCTGGCAGGGGTGTCGATGCGCTGGCGCACCTGGGTGGTGGCGGTGGCATCGGGGTTGATGGCAATGGCGCGGCTGTTGTTCTGTTGCTGCTGGTCGCCAGCCGCCTGGTTGATGGTCACGTTGCCCTTGTAGCCCTGGCCGCTGGCGTTGATGGTGGCGTTGTCATTGACCGGTTGGGCGGCCAGGGCCGACGCGCTGCAGGCCAGCGCCAGAAACAGCAGTGAGTGGTTCATCTCAACGGCCCCCGGTCAGGATCTGCAGCGGCGCAAGGCCACGCTGCACGTTCTGGTTGACCGAATTGGAGATGCTGTTGGCGCCCCCTGCGCCAGGGCCGGCGCCGCCACGCAGGCCCGGCAGGCTGGTGGGCACGGCCCCCATGCCGCGGATGTTGCCGGACGCGTCGGGCATCAACACCCGGTTTACACTGGCACCGCTGGCCACACCGGCAAAGTCGCCATCGCTGAGCTCGTTGGTCTGGCTCAGGATGCGTGGCGACTGATTGGCATTGACGGTCATGGGGCGGGGGTCGGGGGTGCCGGTCGGGCGAACGGCCGAAC
The DNA here is from genome assembly GCF_052850635.1 of Pseudomonas sp. 1176_21. Classification (NCBI taxonomy): domain Bacteria; kingdom Pseudomonadati; phylum Pseudomonadota; class Gammaproteobacteria; order Pseudomonadales; family Pseudomonadaceae; genus Pseudomonas; species Pseudomonas sp. 1176_21. The sequence continues at coordinate 903,973 of NZ_VXCV01000001.1, read as the reverse complement.
GCGGCTGAACCTGGCGTTGGATGATGATGGTGCCGTCGCCGGCGGCCAGTATCGGCAGGCTCAGGGTGCTGGCGCCCAGCGCACAGCCCATTACGAAAAGACTCAGCAGCTTGTTGGTGTGATTCCCCACGGCAGCGATTCCTTCTTCGGTGCGCTGGCCCTATCAGCGTTGCGAGAAGGAGAGCAGAAGCTGTGCCGCTTTTGCTTTGTGCCAGCGAATCAAGGGCATAGCGCACGGGGCAGGGGCCGGTCGGAAAATCTGTATCACCGGTGATACAACCGCTGGTCCTTTTTACAGGCCTTGGAGCAGCGCAGATGCCCGGCGTGCCCCGAGGGTGGGTGTATCACCGGCTTAACACGTCACCGCGTGTTGGGCGCAAGTGCTCTGGATCGGCGGTTGAGGTGGCCGGGTGTGTAACGCCGGGTTAACACTCGGTGGCGCAGGCCGGGGGCTTGCCTTCCAGCAGCGCCTGTACGGCCGCCAGTACCGTCGATTGGCGGTATGCCCAGTCGCCCTCGATGACCTGCATGGGTTGGCCATGCCGTTGCAGCCATTGGCGGCTGGCCTCGAAGAACGCCTGGCGCTCCTCCAGCCGTGGCTGACAGCGCTGGCCGTCGCCTACCCAGGGCACGCCTGCGGGGCTGAGCAACAGGTGCAGGTCGTAGCGCCGTGCCAGCAGCGCCTGTTCCAGCCACGCCGGGCAGTCGTTGAACAGTACGCGGCTCCACAGCATGTTGCTCAGCAGGTGCGTATCGAGTATCAGCAGCTCGGGCTGGCGCGCGCGGGCCGCATCCTCCCACACCAGCTGCCCGCGGGCGATGGGGTCGATGTCGGCGTAGCAGGTGTCGCGTCGCTGCTCGTCGATGAAGTGGCGCACGTACTCGCCTACCAGTTCGCCACCGAAATGCGCCTGGATTTCGCCGCCCAGCCAGCTCTTGCCACTGGATTCTGGGCCCGCCAGTACCAGGACCTTCATGGGCTGGCCAAGGCCGGGTCACGTCGCCAGCTACGCCAGCCCTGCAGGGCGATCAGGGTGAACAGCGCATACAGCGCGGCGGTGATGTACATGCCTTTGTAAAGGAACAGGCCGACGAAGATCACGTCCAGCACGATCCACAACGGCCAGCATTGCACGCGCTTTTGCGCCATCCAGAACTGCGCCACCAGGCTGAAGGCGGTGAGGGTGGCGTCCAGCCAGGGCTCTGCAGCATCGGTCCAGGTGGCCATGGCCGCACCGAGGGCCAGGCTGGCCAGCAGGCCCACGCCCAGGCCGGACAGCAGCGGCGCGGTACGCAGGTAGGTCACCTGCCGGATCGGGCGATCCTCGCCGGGGCGTGTCCACTGCCACCACCCATAGAGCTGGAACACGGCAAACGCCAGTTGCAGCAGCATGTTCGAATACAGTTTGAAGTCGAAGAAGATCCAGCTGTAGAGCAGCACCACCAGCAGGCCGATGGGCCAGCACCAGGGGTTCTGGCGGGTCGTGAGCCATACAGCGATGACGCCCAGCACGGCAGCGTACAGTTCCAGGCCGGACATCGGCGTTCCTTGAAGGGGGGGGCAGGGCGGCGATTGTACCTTGTGGCACGTCAGGTGCCAGCCTTGGGTGAGCACTTCGCCGCCAAGGCCGGCTCCTGCTGAGGCAATGTCGAGCCTTGCAGAAGCCGGCCGCCGGCGAGGTGCAGGCTGCGGTCAGACCCGGAACTGCCTCAGCAACTGCCCCAGCTGTTCGCTCAACTGGTTCAATGCGGCCCCGGCACTGCTCGACTGGTGCGCCGCCACGGCCGTCTGACGCGACAGCTCGGCCGTCTGGGTGACGTTGTGGTTGATCTCTTCCACCACATGCGACTGCTGCAGCGTGGCACTGGCAATCGAGGCATTCAGCGCGCTGAGGTTGTGCAGTGCCTGGCTGATGGCATCCAGGCTGGCACCGGCCTCGCTGGCCTGTTCGACCGTCTCGCGCGAGGCCAGGCTGCTGGCATCGATCGCCTTGACCGCAGCCTCGGACTGGCCCTGAAGGTGCTCGATCATCTGCTGGATCTCGGCCGTCGACTGCTGGGTGCGTTGCGCCAGCAGGCGCACTTCGTCGGCCACCACGGCGAACCCGCGACCCTGTTCACCCGCCCGCGCGGCCTCGATGGCGGCGTTGAGTGCCAGCAGGTTGGTCTGCTCGGCAATCGAACGGATCACCTCCAGCACACTGCCGATACGCGTGCTCTGGCCCGCCAGGGCCTGGATCACCTGCACCGCCTGGTCGATGGTGCCCGACAGCTCGTCGATTTTCAGCAGGCTGCCATGAATGCTTTGCCGGCCCTGTTCGGCCCGCTGCTGGGCGTCCTGCATCTCGCTGGAGGCGTGCTCGGCGTTCCTGGCCACGTCCTGCACCGCATAACTGACCTCGTTGATTGCGGTGGCCACCTGTTCCATCTGCTGCGACTGCTGTTCGCTGCGCTGGTGCGCCTGGCCGGCGTTGCTGCCTACGTCCCCGGCCGAATGGCCCAGGGCCTGGGCGGCGCCCTGCAACTGGGTCACCACCTGCTGCAGCTTGGCGGTGAAGGTGTTGAAGTGCAGGCCCAGCTGGGTGACTTCATCCTGCCCATGGGTGTCGAGGCGACGGGTCAGGTCGCTTTCGCCGCTGGCGATGTTGCCCATGGCATCCACGGCTTCCTGCAAGGGGCGGGTGATACTGCGGGCGATCAGCATGACCACCAGTGCCATTATCAGCGCGATGACCACCCCCAGCAGCGATGCGTCGCGAAGCTGGCGCACGAACTCGGCGTGCATGTCGTCGATGTACACGCCAGAGCCGATCACCCAGCCCCAGGGTTTGAACAGCTGGATGTACGAGGTTTTTTCCACCGGCTCGCTGGCACCGGGCTTGGGCCAGCGGTAGTCGATGCTGCCGGCGCCCTGGGCCTTGGCCAACGCGACCATTTCGTTGAACAGCGCATAGCCGTCCGGGTCGCGAATGCCGGAGAGGTCCTGGCCTTCGAGCTTGAGGTTCATGGGGTGCATGATCATCTTCGGGCCCAGGTCGTTGATCCAGAAGTAGTCGTCCTGGTCATAACGCAACCCGCGCACCGCACTCAGCGCCTGTTGCTGGGCGGCCTCGCGGGTAAGGGTACCGCTGGCTTCCAGCCCCTGGTAATAGGCCAGTACGCCGGCTGCGGTTTCGACCACGTGCCGGGTCTTTTCGGCCTTTGCCTGGTACAGGTCACCGTGGATCTGACGCAGCATCAGCAGCCCCAGGGTCACCAGCATCAGCACCGCCACCACCAGGATGAGCCACAGCCGACGGCTGATCGACATACTGCGTAAAGTCTTCATGAAGGTCACCCTATGTTCTTGTTATTGTCCGCATCCAACCACGCTTTACCGAAACAACCTACTCGACCAAGGGCTAAGTGATTGATTAGTAGAGCGCTGTCGCGTCGAGCGGCAGCGTTTGCACGAGCGCTCTGTTAGGATTTCGGCCTTCACGGGGCAGTTCTGAAGGCCGGGGTAGCATTTCCTTCGGTTTTGCGACGGAGTGTCGCCGTAATATGCCCGGTTTCGGGCAATCAAATAACGAATGATGAGACCTGCCAGCGGCAATGTCTTACGGGGGAATGATGGATTTTTGGACCGCCATGCAGGCTGTGATTCTCGGCATCGTCGAGGGTCTGACGGAATTTTTGCCCATTTCGAGTACCGGTCACCAGATCGTGGTCGCCGACCTGATCGACTTTGGCGGCGAACGCGCGATGGCGTTCAACATCATCATCCAGCTGGGCGCGATCCTGGCGGTGGTGTGGGAATTTCGCCGCAAGATCCTGGACGTGGTGGTGGGCCTGCCCCGCCAGGCCCGGGCCCAGCGCTTTACCCTCAACCTGCTGATCGCCTTCATGCCCGCCGTGGTGCTGGGCGTGCTGTTCGCCGACCTGATCCATGAGTACCTGTTCAACCCGATCACGGTGGCGGTGGCCCTGGTGGTGGGCGGGGTGATCATGCTGTGGGCCGAGCGCCGCCAGCACGTGGTGCGTGCCGAGGAGGTCGATGACATGCGCTGGACCGATGCGCTGAAGATCGGCTGCGCGCAGTGCCTGGCAATGATTCCGGGGACTTCGCGGTCGGGCTCGACGATCATCGGCGGGCTGTTGTTCGGCCTGTCGCGCAAGGCCGCCACCGAGTTCTCGTTCTTTCTGGCGATGCCGACCATGGTCGGGGCGGCGGTGTTCTCGGGCTACAAGTACCGTGACCTGTTCCAGCCGGATGACTTCCCGGTGTTCGCCATCGGCTTCGTGGTGTCGTTCATCTTCGCGATGATTGCGGTGCGCGGCTTGCTCAAGTTCATCGCCAGCCACAGCTACGCGGTGTTTGCCTGGTACCGTATCGCATTTGGCCTGGTGATCCTGGCGACCTGGCAGTTCGGCTGGGTCGACTGGGCCGTGGCGCACGGCTGAGATGGCCCGCATCGAAACGCGCCCGCCCATGCGCCACCTGCGCCTCAAGTTGCTGGCATTCGTGGCCCTGTGCCTGCTGCCGGTGCTGGGCGCACTGAAGCTGGGTGTGGGCACAGGCAACTGGTTGTGGCTGGCGGCCTATGGGCTGGCGAGCCTTGGCTGTTTCGGGCTGTATGGCTACGACAAGCGTCAGGCGCGCGGCCAGGGGCAGCGTACCCCCGAGAAGGTGCTGCATGCCTGCGAACTGGCCGGTGGCTGGCCAGGGGCGCTGCTGGCGCAGCAGGTGTTCCGGCACAAGACACGCAAGTTGTCGTATCAGCTGGTGTTCTGGGTGATCGTGCTGGGGCATCAGGTGTTCTGGGCCGACTACCTGTTTCTTGCCGGGCGATTGTTCGGGTTCTAGAGCGCTTTCGCCGGCAAGGTCGGCGCCTTCAGGGCCGGCCTTGCCGGCGAAAGCCATCGGCCTCAGAGCAGCAACCCGACCTGTACGCGCTTGGGCAATCGCCGCACCACCAGTTGATGCGAGCGGCGCAGCAACTCTTCCAGTTCCCCACGCCCCATCGCATAAGGCTGCGCCACACTGATCCAGTGTGCCCGCGCCAGGTACGGCGCCGGTCGCACCCCGGGGCGGTCCACGTAGCCCAGGAACAGCTCGGTGTCGACCTTGAACGACAAGCCTGCACCCGCCAGGTCCATCACCGCGAACATCTTGTTGCCGGCCACCGAGAACACGCGCACGCCACCCCATTTGTAGTCTTCCTGCACACCGGGCAGGCCCAGGCAGAATGCCGCCACCTGTGCCTCGGTCATTTTTCGCTCAGACATAACGCTCTCCGCATTCCTCGAACGAGGCTACCAGGTGATCGATCCACGCCCTGACCGCCGGCAGCACGCCGCGCCGGTGCGGGTACACCGCCTGCAGGTAACCGCCCGGCAGTGACCAGCCCGGCAGCAGGCGTACCAGTTCGCCGCGCTGCAGTTCGGCCTCGCAGTGCATGATAGGCAGCGTGGTGAAGCCCAGGCCCGCCAGGGTGGCGGCCTTGCGCACCACGAAGTCGTCGATGGCCAGCCGCGCTTCCAGGGTCAGGTCCTGCTTGTGGCCCTGCTCGTCGAGCAGGCGCAGGTGCACCAGGCGGTCGGCCTCGACCGCGCCCAGTACCGGCACCCTGGCCAGGTCGGCAGGGGAGCTGACAGGGTGCCGGGCGGCAAACTCAGGTGCGGCCACCAGCAGCATCTGCGCCTGGCGCAGGCGGCGGGTGACCAGTGCCGGGTCTTCGTCGCCCAGGTCGCGCACACGCAGGGCCACGTCGATGCCCTCGGTGATCAGGTCGACCCGGCGGTTGAGCAGCACCATGTCCAGCTGTACCTGCGGGTACTGTTGCAAAAATGCGCTGATCACGCCGGGCAGGAACTCATGGGCCAGGCCCACCGGGCACGACACCCGCAAGCGCCCGCGCGGTTCGCTGGTCATGCTGGCCACCGCTTCGTCGGCCATCTCGGCCTCCAGCAGCATGGCCTGGCAATGGCGCAGGTAGCGCTCGCCCACGGCGGTGAGCTTGAGTTGCCGGGTGGTGCGCTGCAGCAGACGCGTGCCCAGGCGCTCCTCCAGTTCGGCAATGCGCCGCGACAGCCTGGATTTGGGCACACCGAGCAGACGCCCGGCCGCCGCGAAGCCGCCGGCCTCCACCACGCGGGCGAAATAGAACAGATCGTTGAGGTCTTGCATGCCGGTCATGGGCATTGTCCTGCCAGTGGGACGAAGAAGTGCGAATTTGCGATCTTATCAGCTATTGGCTATCCCGGTAGCATCCTCCCCATCGTGATCGCCAGCCGATCCTCATTCAGGAGAGCCCCATGAAACTGTTGCACATCGATTCCAGCATCCTCGGCGACAACTCCGCTTCTCGCCAGCTCAGTCAGCGTGTAGTCGCCGCCTGGCAAGCGGCAGAACCTTCGGCGCAGGTGGTCTACCGGGACCTGGCCGCCGATGCCATCAGCCATTTCTCGGCCGCGACCCTGGTTGCCGCCGGCACGCCTGACGAGCTGCGCGATGCGGCGCAGCAACATGAAGCCAGGCTCAGCAGTGAAACCCTGCAGGAGTTTCTGGCGGCCGATGCGGTGGTGATCGCGGCGCCCATGTACAACTTCACCGTGCCGACCCAGCTCAAGGCCTGGATCGACCGCATTGCCGTCGCCGGCCAGACCTTCCGCTACACCGAAGCCGGGCCTGAAGGCCTGTGCGGCAACAAGAAGGTGATCGTGGTGTCGACCTCCGGCGGCCTGCACGTCGGCCAGCCGACCGGTGTGGCCCACGAGGAATTCCTCAAGGTGTTCCTGGGCTTTATCGGCATCACCGACGTCGAGTTCGTGCGCGCCCATGGCCTGGCCTACGGCGACGAGCACCGCAGCAATGCCATGCAGGCCGCCCAGGCGCAGATCGACAGCGAGCTGTTCGCGGCTGCCTGAGCCCCTGTCGAAAAGCCGACTTGCGGTCACCCCGCAAGTCGGCTTTTTCATGCACCTTTCATCCAGCCCGGCCTGGCCCGCTCTATGCTTGCCAGTACCGGTCACAGGTGCGGGCCGGGCAGGGTGAGCAACGATGCGGTGGGTTCGAACATTTTTGATGCTGGTGCTGTGGGGCTGCTGCCTGCTGGTGCAGGCCGAGCCCGCGCAGCACTGGAGTGTCGGCCTGCATCGCATGGCTGTGACCGACCCGGTGGACGGCCAGCCGATGCAGGCGCTGGCGTTCTACCCATCCAGCGACATCGCCCGGTGGCATCAGGTCGACGGCTATCGGGTCCACGTGGCCGAAGAAGGCGCGGTGGTAATGGGCCGCTTCCCGTTGCTGATGTTGTCCCATGGCAACACCGGCACGCCACTGGCGCTGCATGACCTGGCCAGCGCCCTGGCACGCCGGGGCTTCGTGGTGGTGGCGGTGGTGCACCCGGGAGACAACGCCAGCGATCACAGCCGGCTTGGCACCCTGAGCAACCTCTATGGCCGGCCCCTGCAGATCAGTGCCGCCTTGACCGCGACCCTTGCCGATCCGTTGCTTGCACCTTACGTCAGCGACGGGCAGGTGGGCATGATCGGTTACTCGGCCGGTGGCGAGACGGCGTTGATCCTGTCCGGTGCCCGACCAGACCTGCAACGCCTGCGCCGCTACTGCCAGCAGAACCCGCTGGACGCCGATGCCTGCAAGGCCCACGGGGTGCTGGTGGCAGACCGTGACGACCTGCTGCCCCATGCCGACCCCAGGGTGCGTTCATTGCTGCTGATGGCGCCGTTGAGCCTGATGTTCGGACGCCACGCGCTGGCCGATGTGAAGGTGCCCGCGCTGATCTACAGCGGCGACCGCGACCAGTTGCTGGCCATCGACAAGAATGCCCAGGCACTGGCGCGCAAACTGCCGATCACCCCCAACTACCGCCTGCTGGCGGGTGCCGGGCACTTCGTGTTCATGGCCCCGTGCGACGCATCCCAACTGCAGCACATGGCCACGCTGTGCACCGATGCCGAAGGGGTGGACCGCGCCGGCATACACCTGTCGTTGCAGGCCGAAGCCACGCGCTTCTTCACCCGCACCCTGGGGGGCGCCGAGCGTGTCGGCCTGAGTGCGGTCGATCACTGAGCCGTGGCGCGGCGCAACAGCACCAGTGTCAGGCCCACGCCGGCCAGTGACAGCAGCGCCGCCACACAGAAGATCGAGGCGTAGCCCAGGTGCGCAGCGATGGCGCCCATCACCGGGCCGGCAATCGCCAGGGCCAGGTCGAAGAACACTGCGTAGGCCCCCAGCCCGGCGCCGCGGCTGGAACTGGGCACCTGCTTGATCGCCTCGACCCCCAGTGCCGGGTACACCAGTGACAGGCCGAAGCCGCTCAGCCCCGCGCCGACCAACGCCAGCAGCGGTGACGGCGCCAGCCACAACAATGCCAGCCCCAGGGCCTCGACGCCCATGCAGGCAATTGCCACGCGGTAGCCGCCCCACTGGTTGACCGCGTTCACGAACAGCAGCCGCGACAGGATGAAGCACACGCCGAAGGCGCTCAGGCACAGGGCGGCGCCGCTCCAGCCGCGTTCTATATAGAAGAGCGTGACGAAGGTGGTCAGCGTGCCATAGCCGATGGAGGCCAGGGTAAGGCCCACGCCGCACGGTGCCACCCGTGCGAAGGCGGCCCAGAACGGCAGGCGCACGCCACGCACCACCGGCACCGAGGGCTTGTTGCGTATCACCAGTAGCGCCGCTGCTGCCAGCGCGGTCAGGCTCAGGCCCAGGGTGGCGAAGTTCAGTTCGCTGGCCAAGATCACCCCCAGCGGTGCTCCGATGGCGATGGCGCCATAGGAGGCGATACCGTTCCAGGAAATCACCCGCGCGGTGTGTTCGGCGCCCACCTGGCCGATGCCCCAGCTCAGGGTGCCCACGCCAATCAGGCCCTGCGCGATGCCCAGGGCCACCCGTGCAGCCAGCAGCACTGCCAGGCTCATCACTGGCAGGTGCACGGCCAGTGCCGATGCCCAGGTCAGCACGCCGCTCAGCGCGATGCCCAGCAGCCCGTAGATGATCGCGCGCTTGGTCCCCAGGCTGTCGGCCAGGCGTCCGGCCATGGGGCGGCTGAGCAGGGTGGACAGGTATTGCAGGCCGATGGTGATGCCGGCGATGACCGCGCTGAACCCCAGGGTGTCATGCACATGGCTGGGCAGCACCGCGATCGGCAGGCCGATGCAGAGGAAGGCGATGAAGGTGTAGAAGACGATCGACAGTATCTGTCGGGTAACCGACTCGTTACTGAGTGCAGCAGAAGGGGGCGGGGCAGACATGGGGCTCGTTCGCAGGCAAGCGGTTGGAGGCGACCATGATGGCGGGAGCGGGCAGGAAAAGAAAGCAGGCTAACGAACAAGCTGTGGCCAGCAAGGCTGGCCCCTACCCGGGTCGCGAAAACCACGCACCCTGCAGGAGCCGGCCTTGCCGACGAAGCTTGTGTACGACGTTTAGATCAACACACCCTGGCTGCGCAGGTAGTCGTCATAGGTACCGCTGAAGTCGATCACGCCGCTGGGGCTCAGCTCGATGATGCGGGTGGCCAGCGAGGACACGAACTCGCGGTCGTGGCTGACGAACAGCAGCGTGCCCGGGTAGTTTTCCAGCGCCAGGTTGAGCGCCTCGATCGATTCCATGTCCAGGTGGTTGGTCGGTTCGTCCATCACCAGTACGTTGGGCTTTTGCAGAATCAGCTTGCCGAACAGCATGCGGCCTTGCTCGCCACCGGAGATCACCTTCACCGACTTGAGGATCTCGTCGTTGGAGAACAGCATGCGACCCAGAGTGCCGCGGATGATCTGCTCGCCCTGCGTCCACTGGCCCATCCAGTCGAACAGGCTCAGGTCCTCTTCGAAATCGTGGGCGTGGTCCTGGGCGTAGTAGCCCACTTCGGCGCTTTCGGTCCATTTCACCTCGCCGGCATCCGGGGTCAGCTCGCCGACCAGGGTGCGCAGCAGGGTGGTCTTGCCGATACCGTTGGGGCCGATGATCGCCACGCGCTCGCCGGCTTCGACGGTGAAGCTGAAGTTCTTGAACAGGGTCTTGCCGTCGAAGCCCTTGGACATTTTCTCGATGGTCACGGCCTGGCGGTGCAGCTTCTTGGTCTGCTCGAAGCGGATGAACGGGCTGACGCGGCTCGATGGCTTGACCTCGGCCAGCTGGATCTTGTCGATCTGCTTGGCGCGCGAGGTGGCCTGCTTGGCCTTGGAGGCGTTGGCCGAGAAGCGGCTGACGAAGGTCTGCAGCTCGGCGATCTGGGCCTTCTTCTTGGCGTTGTCCGACAGCAGTTGCTCGCGCGACTGGGTGGCGGCGGTCATGTACTCGTCGTAGTTGCCCGGGAACAGACGCAGCTCGCCGTAGTCCAGGTCAGCCATGTGGGTGCACACGCTGTTGAGGAAGTGACGGTCGTGGGAAATGATGATCATGGTGCTGTTACGCGCCGTGAGGATGCTTTCCAGCCAGCGGATGGTGTTGATGTCCAGGTGGTTGGTCGGCTCGTCGAGCAGCAGCACTTCAGGGTCGGAGAACAGTGCCTGGGCCAGCAGCACACGCAGTTTCCAGCCTGGGGCGACTTCGGTCATGGGGCCGAAATGCTGTTCGAGGGGGATACCCAGGCCCAGCAGCAGTTCACCGGCGCGGGATTCGGCGGTGTAGCCGTCCATCTCGGCGAATTCGGTTTCCAGCTCGGCGACGGCCATGCCGTCGTCTTCGGTCATTTCCGGCAGCGAGTAGATGCGATCGCGCTCGGCCTTGACCCGCCACAGTTCCTCGTGGCCCATGATCACGGTGTCGATCACGGTGAATTCTTCGTAGGCGAACTGGTCCTGGCGCAGCTTGCCCAGGCGCACGTTCGGCTCGAGCATCACCTGGCCGGCCGACGGCTCCAGGTCGCCGCCGAGGATTTTCATGAAGGTCGACTTGCCACAGCCGTTGGCGCCGATCAGGCCGTAGCGGTTGCCATTGTTGAACTTGACCGAGACGTTCTCGAACAAGGGCTTGGCGCCAAACTGCATGGTGATGTTAGCGGTGGAGATCAAAGGGCTTACCTATCAATAACTTATGAGGCGTCTTCGCAGCTGCGGACCAATTTCGGACCAATCTTGAGCTTTTCGAGCTCCTGCCAATCATTGGCCGAATTGATCCAACGTGCATACGTCGATAAGAGCATCTGCACGCTGTGCCCGAGCTGTTGGGCGATAAATGCGGGGTTGAGACCAGACATTAAGCATATTGTCGCATACGTGTGACGGCAGTTATATGGCCTCCTGTAGCGGATACCCAGCTCTTTAAGTACTGGTCGCCACTGATGGTGCAGGTCAGACGTCTGTTTTACGTACTCGCCGTTCTTCGACGGCGGGAATATATAGGGCGTTTCCGTGACACGGCCCTTGCCTGTTTTGCGCCGCTCGGCGTACTGCCGTGCAAACTCCAAGGCATGCAGCGCCCGTTCATTCAACAACACGAAGCGGTCACCGCCGACCTTCAGGCGCTCGACCACTTCGCCCAGGGCGACAGTGCGCTTGATGTGCGCAACCTTCTTGTTCAGGTCCACGGCATCCCAGCGCAGGGCCAGCGCCTCGGACAGGCGCACTCCAGTGAAAAAAACGAACTCGAAGAACGCCGCATAGATAGAGCTGGGCCAAAAGGTACCGGCGTACATCCGATCGAGAATGGTGTTGGCCTCGTCCAGCGTGAAGGGGTCAACCTCCTTTTTGCTCCGCTTCGGCAGCTGGATGGGATCGGCCGGGTTCTTCTGGGTCAGGCCATCCTCGACGGCCGACCGCATGATGGTCGACAGCTTCACCAGTGCGTTGCGCTTCACTGCTGGGCTGGTCCACTGGGTGCCGGCGACGATCTGCCGCAGGCGGGTGGTGGTGATCAGGTCGACCCTGATCAAGGCAAGGTGCGGCACCCAGTACAGGTTCAACGCGCTTTTGTACCCGTTGCGAGTCCCTTTCACGATCTCCCGGCTATCCAGCCAAAGCTGGGCATACTCGCCAAAGCTTGGAATCCCGCCGACGGCATTGGCAGAGCTGGGAAACAGCTCTGCATATTTGTCCTGGTCCAGCAGGCCGAGCTTGATCAGGCCAGCTACCTGATCGCGAAGCTTGGATGCAGCTTTGATGCCTTGCGATGTCGGGGGATAGGGAAGCGTCTCGCTGCGTCGGGTTCCTTCGAACATGAACCGGAGACGAAGCGATCCGTAGTGGACGTCGATTCCTGGGGGTAAATCCATTGGCTTTCGAGCCATGCGTCGTACCTTCTCTTGCTGTAGATAATTCGGCCGTGGTGTTTCATCCAGACGCTTTCGGGGAATATCCCGCGTCGGCGTCGACCTTCCAGGGCGCGTTGCGTACAGCCCAGCAGCTCGGCCATGCGTTTTTCGGTGACCTTGTCGACGTCACCTTCAGATTGCGTAGACAACAGGGGCTCCTTGCCGCCACCTGGGCGGCAGTAGGCGAGGGCTGAAGTGCTTACTCCATCCCCTTGCAAAGGCGGCAGTCGATAGTTGGGGGCTCGTCCATGCCACTGGTCTCTAAGCCAGTGCCATCGCAGACGCCACATAGATCCGGACGTTCGAGAAACTCCACGGATGACTCCCATGGCTCGCCCTGCCATGTGTTGGTTCGGGGTGAGCTCGGATAGGCATACGTTTGTTTGCCAGTCATGCAGTTTTTGACGCGCAGTTGGTGGCCATCGCTGCTGTAACTGAGCACGCGTGCGTTGAACGCCCCACGGGAGTGATGGATCTTTACCAGGCAACCTTTGGGATAGACTTCCTGGGTGAACTTGAGTTGGGCGTCTGTTGTCAGCTTTGCGGCAAGATCCAGCTCCAGCATTTTGGTTCTCTGGTGAGGGTTCATACTGTCGACTCCAATTGAGAGACGCTGAGCCCCACTGCAACCGGCCGCACCCAGATCGGCATGCTGCTGAGCATGAAGGTTTCGCCCTGGGCGGCGAGGAGCAGGGTGGTGCCCATCACGTGTGCTATCGCCTCGGCCGCGGCTGGTGGAACTGCATTGCCAATCCGTTCACGCCACGCTTGATCGCTGAGGCCGTCCAGCTCGAACTGCTCCTCTGGCTCAACGAGGCTTTGAATGGCTGCCAACTCAAGCGTGGTGAACGGTCTGTGCCAGGTGCCGTCGAGACTGGTGATGATGCAGGTCAGGCGATCATTGGCGGCAGGAACCCGTGGGTCGGCCACGCTCCAGCGGCCGATGTCCTGCCGGGCACTCGCCGACACAGCGCCGGCCTGGCCGTTCCAGTCGACCACCCCGTAATGCCCGCCATGCAGGTAGGCGTCACCTTTGACTCGGCGCATACCTGGTCGTGGGTCTTGCACCGCGAACGCGCCTTGTCCCGTCGTGCTGCCGGCAATCACCGTGCCTGCAGCGTTGTCATAGGGTGTCACCAGGTACTTGCCGAATCCGCCGCCAGCGCGCCGAGGGTCGGCCACGCTGAACGTGCCTTGTCCGGGCGACTTCACCCCGATCACCGCACCACTGGTGTCGCCCCAGCGGCGCACGCCGTATTGCTGGTACTGCAGGGCGCCGGCTTTCGAGCGCGGGTCTGCGATAGAGAACGCGCCGTTGGTGGGGCTGGACCGGCCGGCGACCGTGCCTATCGATCGATCCCACTGGTTCACGCCCAGATAGCCCGAGTACGCCTCCGGCACGATGATGAGGTCGCGCAGGTAGCCGTCCTCTATCTCCAGGTCATTGAGGCTGCGCCAGTCCTTGCCGGCCTCTACCAGGGCAAGGCGCACCCACGTCTTCCACTGCAGGGCAGGCACTCGATGCATGGGCCCTGCGGCTTCGACGTCGCCGGCCAGCGGCATGCGCCTGAGTATGTCGCCCACGGCTCGCAAGTTCTTGTGCTCAGGCTCGTACAGGAAGGGCGGCACCTTCTCGACGTGGCGGGCGACCAGCAGGAAGCGCTTGCGGCTCTGTGCCAGCCCGCCGATCACGCCGCAATCGTGGGTGGTCTCGGCTACGGCATAGCCAAAGCTGGAGAGGAGGCTGTTGATCTGGTCGAGCAGGTGCCGGCCGCGTGATGCCAGGCGTGGCACGTTCTCGAACACCAGCAGCGGTACCGGGTCACTTGCCCATGCTTCACCGAAGAGCCAAATGCAGCGCAGCGTCAACTCGTTGAGCGCCTGGTACTTGGGGGTAAGGCTCATTTTCTCCGACAGCAGGCCGCTGGCCCCCTTGCACGGCGAGCTGATGAACACGGCGTCGGGTCGCTGGCCACCTGCAGCACGGCGGATGTCTTCCGGCGTGGCTTCTCGCCAGCCTGGTGGCGGCTCTTTTCCGTGGAAGCGGGTGTACTGGTCGCGGGTGAAGAGATCGAGCAGCGTGCCCTTCACGCCGCTCAGTCGCTCAAAGTCGGCCAACCCGGCCGGGTCCACGTCGACGCCGCCGATGCACTGCCACTCGGCCTGCAGGTTGCCCACGATGGGCTTGGACTTGTTGAAGCCCTTGGCGCCGCCGCCCAAGCCGCAGCACATATGGAAGTGCTTCAGTACGTGTTTACGCATGAGTGCATTCCTTTACGGTGGCAGCGATGGCCGGTGCTTTCCTGAGCTCTGAATGAACACGACTGGCCAAGCCCAGTATCCCCTGACACTCGTCGTAGGCCCGCTTGCACCACGGCTCGGCACCCTGCAGTTTTTGCCATGTGTTGCGCGCGAGTCGCAGCGTCTCTGCAGCGTTTTTCAGGTGCTCGTAATCGGCTCTTGATACTGCCAGTCCGGTGTACGACATGATCCGTGCTTCAAGCTCTGCAATCAGAGCCAGACGCTGCTCTGAGAGCCGCGCGTGGGTGCGCTGTTCGTCCAGCCTCTCCTTGGCGAGGGCGTCGGCGTCGGCATTGAGTGCCGCGATCCGAATGGCATGGTCTGCCTCGTGCTGGGCCAGCCCTGCGGCGAAGCCGCTTTCTGTCGCTCGCCGTCTGACCACGCAGACCAGGTATGGCAGGGCCGCAAGTGTGAGTATCAAGAGGGCGCTCAGGGCCACGACAATGTGCTGTGATGTTTGCATGTGCTGTGCTCCAAAGAATTTTCGCCGCTGGCATGAGCCGGTGAGAGTGCGGCAGGTGGTAACGCCCCTGTCGGTCGGGGCCGCCTGGTCATGCTGCAGACTGAGCTTGAGCATCCAGATAGGCAGCGAGGTCGTGCAGGTAAACCACGTGCTCGGCGCGCACCGAACGGTGCAGCTTGCTCAGCTTGAGGCGAATGCGGCCGGCATTGATCAGGTTGCGTAGGTGTCGGTCAGTTTTGATGTGCGGGAAGTAATGCTCCCGCACGGCGGTCAGGGTCGGACACGGTGTGGTCCATTGGCGTCGCAGTTGGTTTAGCGTGTCAGTCATGCCCTTTCCCCGATCCCCTTTGAATGGGAGAGCAACTTCACGCGGATCAGCTCGGCCAAGTGCTCTTTGCTGCTGCCCATGGCGGCTGCGCAGACCTCACCCTGATCGTTCGTAACAACGGCGCCGAAAGGGAAGTTCGCCGAGGTGGTGGGGGTGATGTAAGCGGTCTGGTCGTCTTGGATCACCTGGTCAACACTGTCGAATGCCTCCATCAGGGCAATTGCAAGCTCGGACGGGCGCCCCGTATCCATGCGCCCGTTGGCGATGTCCTGAATAAAGTCGCGCAGGTGGAGGTAGTTGGCTGAGTCGCCTTGGCGCAGCGTCAAGGTCCCAGTGGAGGGCCCAAAGGTCACACGGGCAACGATCGACTCGCCATCGAGCTCGATGTTGATGTCGGCGGTGAGAGTTACCTCCGGCCGGCGCACCGGGCAGCTTGATGAGCCTCCATTCAGCAGCAGGTGGCGAAGAAGCATGACCTTTGCCAATGGCACCAAATACTCGCTCATGCGGCACCCCCTGTGTGTTGCACAGGGATTGCTCGGGCCGGGCCGGCATGGCTGGTGATGACCTTCAAGCCCGTACGCATCTCGAATGCCGAGATCTTCTGGAGGCTGTGGCAGGTGGTGGGGTGGATCAGGATCTGGCCTGATTTGAGGTGCTGTGTGTCGTTCATTGTCGTACTCATTGTGAGAGGGGTACGGCAATAAAATTAGTGTTAGTGGTTTAATTAGTCAATAGCTTTACTGCTATTTAGTGTTTTGTGCGCATCGTAGAAACGAAAAAGCCCGCACTGGGCGGGCTTCTTTTGGCTAGGTCAGGCTTTTACAGATCGACGATTTTGCGCCGCGCACGTCCATACACCTGCCAAGAGGAATCAATCTTTATCACGCGATCCGGCCAGTCCGGGTTCGTGGCATACAGGTACTGTTCGCCGCCTTCTTCGGTGATTTGTCGCAGCGTTGCGGCCTTGTCGCCCGGGCGCCTTGCTACAACGAAGTCCCCAGACTTCCACGGCATATCAGGGTCAATCACAACCTTGTCGCCTGGGCTGAAGTCAGGCTCCATGCTTTTTCCTTCTACGCGCAGAACAAATGCGCGAGGGCCTGCAGCACCCCCAGCCTCAACCCATTCTTCGATTTCATTCCTTGAAGCTCCTTCGCCTGCCTCGCAGAAGGCTACGGCTTTCACATATCCAATCACAGGCAACAGCCTCCCCGCCGGTCCCATCTCCGTGGTGTTCTGATGTGAGTCCAGAGAACTGATCATCGAACCGTTAGTGCCCATGCTTAACGTTTCCGCCAGTCGGGGGCTGACACTTTCTGGCGCAAAACGTAAAACCCGGCTGAGGCTGAGTAGGGCGGGGAGATTGAGGGCGATCTTGCCTGTCATGTATTGGCTGACGGCACTCTGGCCTGCCCAGCCGCATGCCTCTGCGACCTTCTCCTGGTTGAGGGATGGGTCTGCAGCTTTGCGGGCTTTATAAGCGGCTTTAAGGCGAGCGGCTTCTTCGGCGATGTAGGGCGGTTTGGTCGTCATAGTCAAGATGCTATAAGGGATGCTCATATCTCTCAAATAGCGTGAGTGTTTTTTGCTTGCCTCATTAAATGAGCTGGACTAATATTTGGATCTGCAACCGATCCGAGGAATTGAATATGACAGTCCAATTCGGTGTCCCTTTGAGCGAGTTTGCGAAGGGTAAGAGTCAAGTCGAAGTCGCCGAGCTTCTTGGAGTGACTCAAGGCGCCATCTCTCAAATGATGCTGAGCGGCCGAGATGTTCGGGTGCTTAGCGGCGCTGATGGGAGGCCTGAAGGGTTTGAAATTCGGCGAATAGGTAGCCGGCGGAAAAAAGCAGCAGCATAGGGCGCTGGACTGGGGACTCTCACCTCCCCAGACCAGCTACGACGACACACAGCACATGCACATCGGTCGTAGGCGAAGGATAGGGCGTGCCCGTTCCTTTGGCTACACCGTAAACAGGGGTTTTACGGTTATGAGTCGCACAGATCTGTTGCCGGGCGCTGGCCCGGTTCTTTCTTTGCGCCACGCGCTTTATCGCGCAGGGCGTGACTATTCAGGTGGCATTACCCGCCTTGCATTCGAAATGGTCGTCGAGAACGATGCTTTGCAGAAGAAGCTCAAGCACGACGAAGAACGCCGCTGGCTGACTCCAGATGAGCTGGAAGATATGGTCCGGCTAACCGCCGACCCGCGCCTGCTTGATGCCTTGGTCAGGCCTGCGGGAGCGGTCTGGTATCGCCCCATTCCTGTGCCTGCCAGCCGTGAGGCACTGAAGGCGGTTGGCAAACTGCTGGGTGAAGCGGGGGAGTTTGTCGCCAGCCTGCACAAGGGAGCGGCCGACAAGCGCTGGGAGCTGCACGAAGTGCTGGACCTGGAAAAGCAGGGTGCGGACGTTATCCGCGAGGTGCTGGGCATCATGGCCGGGGCTCGTCAGGCGATGGAGGATCATATCGATGGCTGATATCGCTGACAGGGCCAGTGACCAGGCTGACTATCTGCTGCAGGTCGCACTTGGGCGCCGTGTTCTTCCTTCGCAGCAGCCCAGCGCTGAATTTTGCGAGGATTGCGGGGTAGTTATTCCTTTGCTGCGCCACCAGGCTGTGCCTGGCTGCCAAACGTGCACCAGTTGCCAGGACCTGCGGGAGCGGCGTCGATGAGTGAGCGCAACGGAGTGCCAATGGCCGCATGGGCGCGGCGCTACATCGAAACGTTTGGCCTCGCCCTAGTCCCGATTGAACCCGGTGAGAAGGGCCCGAAAGGGCTCGGGTGGAACAAGCTGGGTGGTTACTACACCAGCCCCGAGCCTGCAGAAACCTTCTGGCAGCAGTATCCCACCCATAACCTCGGGGTCGTTCTCGGCCCCAGCCGTGTGTGTTCCCTGGACGTGGATGATGTGCAGTGGACGCGGTTCGTCCTGCAGGAACAGCTGGGTCTGGACCTTGACGCGCTAGCAGTTGCCTACCCGACCGTGGTGGGCAACCCGGCGCGTTTTCGCGTGATGTTCCGGGTGCCTGACGGGGTCGAGCTAACCCGTCATTCGTTGTCGTGGCCAAACGAGTCGGACCCTGACGGCTCGATCTTTCGCGGCTTCATGGCTGAGGCTAAGAAGGCGAAGCAGGCTGGTGATGTTGCGGGTGAGGCCGACGCTAAGGCGGCGGCTGAGCCTTACAAACCGTTCACGGTGCTTGAGCTGCGCGCCGGCCTGGTGCAGGACTTGCTGCCTCCATCGATCCATCCCGGTACCGGCAAACCGTATGTATGGCGCACCCCGCCGAGCCCTGAGGGCTTGCCCGTTCTGCCGGCCGAGTTACTGACGATCTGGCAAGGGTGGGAGATCTTCAAGCGCGGGGCCCTGTCGATTTGCCCCTGGGCGCCGAAGTCGACCAGGCCGGCGGCTACTGCGCCGAAGCGTGCAGCAGTTGGTGGCACGCAACTGCCCAAGGTGATCGATGAGTTCAACCGGTGCCACGACCTTGAGGCGTTGATTGCCAATCATGGCTACACCAAGCACGGTGGCAAGTGGCTGTGTCCCCAGAGCAGCAGTGGGCTACCGGGCGTGACGATCACTGATGGAAAGTTGTACTCGCATCACAGTACCGACCCCCTGGCCAACGGACACAAGAACGATGCTTTCGACGTGTACTGCATTCTTGAGCACGGCGGCGACACCTCGGCCGCAACGAAGGCGGCTGCGCGGCTGCTTGGCATCGACAAACCCCGCCGGGCGCCAGAGCCCCCACCGCTAGGCGAGCTTCCCCCGACCCCATCGATACAGGATACATCCAGCGCGGCCGGCTCCTCGGCCACCGGGGGAGCGGGGGAGGCTACGGCTATGGGGCTCGACGAGGTTCGCCGCCGGTTCGCCCTGGTCGAGGGCACCACGCATGTCTGGGACATGGACAAAGCGCGGGTGATGAAGAAGTCGGGGTTCGAAGCCCTGATCGGCAAGGCGCTAGCGAAGGAGTGGATGGAGCTGGCCGACAAGCGTCTGACTTCCTCCGACCAGGTGCAAGAAATCGAACAACTGCGCCGAATGACCACCAAGAAGGGCGGTGCCCTCGGGCTCGCCCCTATCGACAGGTACGTCTATATCGACGGCACCAAGGACGTATGGGACCGCGAAAAGAAACGCCGCATTGCTGAAGGGGCCACCAAGATGGCCCTGGGTGATGCCTATGCCTTGTGGTTGAACAGCCCCAACCGGCGGGTGGTCGACGTCGACAATATCGTTTTCGACCCGACCATGACCAAAGACCCGAATACCTACATCAACACCTTCGAAGGGCTGCCGCTTGAGCCGGTGCGCGATGACGCTGCTTGCGAGAACCTACGGTGGCTTATCTCGTTTCTGTGCAACTACGAAAAGGACGCCACAGAGTGGCTGGTACGTTGGTTGGCCTACCCGCTGCAGCACCTGGGCGCCAAGATGGACACGGCAGTGTTGATGCACTCCATCATGGAGGGCTCCGGTAAGAGCCTGCTGTTCGCCGATGCAATGGGTGAGCTGTACGGGCAATACGCGGCCACAGTGGGGCAGACCCAGTTGGAAGGCTCGTTCAACGCCTGGCAGAGCCGCAAGCTCTGGGCAGTGTTCGAGGAGGTTGTCAGCCGCGATCAGCGCTACAACCAAGTAGGCAAGATCAAGCACCTGGTGACGGGCAAGACGGTGCGCATGGAATCCAAGTTCATCAACGGCTGGGAGGAAGCCAACCACATGAATGCGGTGTTCCTCAGCAACGAAATCCTTCCCTGGCCGATCAGCGAGAGTGACCGCCGCATGCTGGTCATGTGGCCGATGGAGACGCTGCCCGTCGAGCGACAGAAGGCCATTGGCGCCGAGTTGAAGAACGGTGGTGTGGCTGCGTTGTACGCCTGGTTGCTGAACGTTGACCTGGGCGACTTCAACGAGCGCACGCGCCCGCCGAGCACACCGGCGCGGGAGCGTCTGGTGGCCTTGAGTCGGGCCGCTTGGCAGACATTCATGAGCTTATGGCGTTGCGGCGACCTTGGTCCTGGGTTGTGGGGCTGCTGCATGTCTTCAGACCTGTATGCCTTGTTCCTGGAGTGGTGCCAGCGCAACCGGGAGCACTCCATGAGCCAGACGAAGTTCTCCCTGTTCATCAGCTCGTCGGTCGAAAAGACGCGGCCTATACCCTGGACCGATGGAAGTACACGACGTTTCGCGGCGTTCTTTTTCCCCGACGACCCTGATGCTTCCCTGCCCCCATCGTTAACAGCGGCCGAGCTGGGCAAGACGGTGACTGACTGGCGAGCCAAGGCGAAGCTTGCGGGCTGGAATGTCGATGGCTGGGACCACATCAAGGTGCTGGCAGCATGAGTGCGTCTACAGGTGTGGTGGGTGTGTTGGGTTTGTGTCGGGTTGATGTTGAGTGGTCAACACATGTTTTGCCCTTGAGTTACGCGGCTTGCCGGGGTCTGTGTGGGGTGTGTTGGGTTTGTCGTCGCGCACGCGCATGCGCGTCATTTCTTGAGGTCGTTTGTCAGCAGAAATTAAACCTCATGCGAGCACTGAAAAACCCAACAAACCCAACACACTCAACACAAATTCTTCTAGTGCCCTGTATTTATTGGTTTTTTGCTGTGTCGGGTTTGTGTTGGGTAGTTCATTTTTGTGTTGGGTACGGTTTTCGGGGGAGATTGCGCCATGCTGAAGGACGTTGATGGCCTGTTGCAGCATTGGGGCGAGCAAAGCAAGCGGCTCGGCCTCGGGGCCGGCTTGGGCAGCCAGATGGGCAGCATCATGGAATGGAAGGGCAATGCCCCGCGCGGCACTCCTGGTGCCCGGATTTTGATTGGTGGTGCGGGGCTGGATCACATTGCGGCTGAGGTCGATGCGGCACTGGCCGAGCTGCATCGACGGGACGCGCGGGGCAAGGTGCTCGTCAAGCTTGCCCGGTTTCGTTACCTGCACGCGGTAAGCATCCGCGAACAGATGCGCGAGGTTGGCTTGCATGAGGATGCGGACCGTACCTATCGCAACTGGATCAGAGCGCTGCACCAGCAGGTGCTTCTGATTCTGACGATTCGCACCTGTCGACCACATACCGCTCGTCGGGATGGAGTGCGGCGAAGTGGTGTTGAACTTGCGTCAAAGGTGAGCCGAAGCGAATGACCGAAATTTGCCCCTTTTCGGTTTTTCCGGTCGGGGGTAAAAAGTCACCACGATCTGCAAATTGCGCTTCGGCGCGTCCTCAGTCTCATTATTGAGCACGATACGAACCCTGCCACTTGGCGGGGTTTTTTTATGGTGCCTTGTAACCAGGAGGTCCAAATGGAAGTTCAGGTTAAGGATGAAAACGGTTTGGTGCTTTGGGCAAGAGGCCCCGCAGGTGGCTTAACTAGCCAAAGCTACGGGGCAGATGGAACGCTCGAACAGATTGCGCAGGCGTTGGGTCACGCGCTCGAGCAGTGCCGTGGGGAGTTATCCATTTCGATGGACAGTGATGGAGTGTTTGATATTGGCCGAGCCCCCACCTAGGTCGATGGTGATGTTCCAGTACCCGCTGTGCGGTGCAGAAATTCGAGCGGGCAACATTTTATAAAAGCCGCCGTAGTAAGTGTGCTGACGCCCATTCTTGAAATTTGAGAAGTGGGAATCTGTTGTTAGGCGGACGTTACATTGATGTGAGCACCAAACCTCGACGATGTCGCCTTCGTTCAAGTGTTCACGCGAGTGCAAAAACTTCATTCGGTCTCCTAGCCTAGTGATGATTGCACATTGACATTAGATCCTCTTATTTCGGCTTGCCCTGAGAATTGAGTACAAATATGACAAACGAGCAGCAAACGTTGATTGAAATGCCGATCTGGATGGTGATCGTACTGTCCCTGGTCGGTGGTGTGTCAGGGGAAATGTGGCGTGCAGACAAGGCTGGTGTTCGAGGCTGGGGGCTGGTGCGGCGGATTGCACTTAGGTCGGGCGCCTGCATTGTCTGCGGCCTGTCGACGATGATGCTGCTGTACTCGATGGGGGTTTCGATCTGGGCGGCTGGAGCATTCGGTTGCCTGACCGCAATGGCGGGTGCTGACGTAGCCATCGGGTTGTACGAACGCTGGGCAGCCAAGCGGCTGGGCGTCTGCGACATCCCACCCTCAAGTGGCAATGCAGGTCAGTGATCGGGTATGCCCCCGGCCTGGCGCCAGATTTTCTGGGTCCTCCCTCGGGGGTGCCCCCTACACGGGTTAGGGAACTCGCGGGATCGCTGCAGCTGAGGTTTTTGCAGGGATGTCCGTCTTTTCAAGGGGTTAGCGATGGGCAGAATAGTCAGCAAGGTCGACTTGAGCGACATCGTCGGCCGTGACGAACGCACTCTGACCCGATGGCAGGGCGACGGCATGCCGGTACTTGAGTTTGGCGTCGGCCGGGGCAACGAAAACCAGTACGACACCCAGGCGGTGATCGAGTGGCTGATGCACCAGGCATCGCTCAACGGCAAGAAGGAATCCTCCCGCGACCGGCTCGACCGCGTGCGGGCCAACCGGGAGGAGCTGGCGCTGGCCAAGGACCTCGGCGAAGTGGTCATCGCCGCCGACCTGGTCGAGCGTTTCGAGGCCATGATCACCTCGGCCAAGGTCGAGCTACTCAACACCTTCCCTGATGCGTTGGCGTCCGAACTCTCTGCGCGGTACGGCATCGAGGTCGACGACCAACTCATCAGGGAACCCATCGAATCGATACTGAGGAGGCTGTCTGAGTATGACGATGATGATACCCAGTCAGCTGGAGATCCTGACGAACCGGACGATCCGGAGGGCTTTGAGGAAGGCGGCGAGTAAAGCGCTGCGCGCAGCCTGCCGTAAATGGGCGCCACCGCCACGGATGACCATCATCGAGTGGGCAGACAAGTACCGCTGGCTGGCGCCGGAGGAGGCGGCACGGCCCGGTAAGTACCGGTTCGACGTAACACCCCACCTGACTTGGCCAGGTGGTCCGCTCGAGGCGCTGGACGATCCAGCCGTCAGCGAGATCGTCGGACGCAAGTCCGCCCAAGTGGCCTGGACCTCGGGCGTGCTGGGCAACGCGCTGGGCAAGTGGATAGACATCGACCCATCGCCGATCCTGGTGCTGTTCCCGAAGGCCGAAGCCGCCAAGCAGTACGTCGGCGAGAAGCTTGAGCCCATGATCGAGGCGACCCCACGGCTGCGAAAAAAGATCGACCTGCGCAGCCGCAAGCTGCAGCAGCGCCAGGACTTCAAGCGCTTTCCCGGTGGGTTCCTGAAAATGGTTGGCTCGAACAGCCCCGCGAGCGTGAAGTCCACGCCGGTACCGCGAGTGGCAATCGAAGAACCCGACGACTGCAACCTGAACCTGCGGGGGCAGGGCGACAGCATCAAGTTGGCCAAGGAGCGTCTGAAGACCTTCCGGCGCTCGAAGATCATCATCGGTGGTACGCCGACCATCAAGGGCCTGTCGGCAATCGATGCAGAGCTGGAGTTGTCGGACAAGCGGGTGGGCCTGGTGCCTTGCCACGATTGTGGCCAGGACCACGCGCTCAGCTTCGACAACCTGCACTGCGACGAAGACCCGGCCTACCACCACGAGGTGTACGGCAAGCGTCGCCCGGAAACGGCATTCTATTCCTGCCCGCACTGCGGCTCGATATGGGACGACAACCAAAAGAATGCCAACCTCAAGCACGGCCGCTGGGAAGCTACCGCCGAGTTTCGCGGCATCGCCGGGTTCATCCTCAATGAGCTTTACGCAACGTTCTGGGGCTCGCGCTTCGAGGTTCTGGTGGAGAAGAAGCTGCAAGCCGAGCATGCGGCATCACAGGGCAACATCGGCCCGATGATCGCCTTTGTGAACAGCTCAAAAGGCGAAAGCTACGAGTACCAGAGCGATGCACCGAAGACGGATGAGCTGGAGAAACGTGCCGAGCCCTACGCCGAACTCACGGCACCGCAAGGCGTGCTGTTGGTCACGGTAGGTGTGGACGTGCAGGGTGACCGCCTGGCGCTGACGATTATCGGCTGGGGTCGGGGCGAAGAGTCCTGGCGCCTCTACTGGGGCGAGCTGCACGGCAACCCGATCGACCCGCACGACCCGGTTTGGCAAGAGCTGGATCGGGTCATTGCCCAGCCTATCCCTACGGCAGGTGGTGCGTTTCTGGCCGTGTCGGGCGTCAGCATCGACAGCTCGGACGGCAATACCAGTGATGCGGTGTACACCTATGTGCGCGATCGGCAGCGATTCAACATCATGGCGATCAAGGGTGCGTCCATCGACAGCCGGGATAAGGAGATTTTTACCAAGCCCGCGCAGTCGGTCGATACCTCCCAGGACAACACCAAGGCCGCTAAATACGGCCTGCGCGTGCACATCGTTGGTACCCACAAGGCAAAGACCCTGATTGATGGCCGTCTTCGCCTCAAAGGCTCGGGCCCTGGGCGCATGCACTGGTACAGCGAGATTCGCTCGGACTACTACGAGCAGTTGACCAACGAGGTGCTAGCGCCGCATCCCCGCAACCCCAGCAAGATGGTCTGGCAGAAAAAGGCCGGCCGGCGCAACGAAGCGCTGGACTGTGAAGTGTACGCCTTGCACGCGGCCCGCAGCCTCAAGACCCATCTGCTACGCGATCACGAGTGGGACCAGCTGGAGCAGCAACTGCTGCAGCCAACCCTTTTCAACACCGAGCAGGCGGTGGCGCCGGTACCGCGACGGGCAGCCGCCCGTGGCCGGGGTACGCGGAGCCGCGCCGGCTACTAGAGGTTTCATCATGACCGATGCACAACAGCGCCTGGCGGAAGTTCGGGCGGCGATCTCCGACGTCCTGAAAAAGGGCCAGCGGCTCAAGCGTGCTGACCGGGAAATGCAACGGGCAGAGCTGGCAAGCCTGCGGATGCTCGAACAGCAGTATGCCAATGAGGTAGCCCGCGAGCAGGCCGCTGCCATGGGGCGTGGCCGCAGTCGCGTTTCCTACGTGGCGATTTGATCATGGGTTTCTTTTCACGAAAGAGCCCTGCCGAGTTGCTGATGCGCGAAGCGCTCAAGCTGGCCAAGGCCACCACAGGCTCTATGCCGATTGTGGCGCAGGGTGGTGGTGGCGGTACCGAAACCCGCTGGCGGGGTGCATCACGCGTTCTACGCAGCATGGTCAGCTGGATTCCTGGCCTGGGCAGCCCGCGCCGTGACCTCAACCAGAACGAACGCCGCATGCTGGTGGCCCGCTCGCGGGACGCCATGCGCAATCATCTGATCGCCCGTGCGGCGATTACCCGCTTGCGAACCAACGTCGTTGGCACTGGCCTGGTCTGCCGTGCGCAGATTGATCATGCCGCCTTGAACCTGGACGAGTCACAGGCCGAAGAACTCAATGGCCAGTTGGATCGGCTGTGGTCGCTGTACGCCGATGACCCACGAGAGTGTGACGCCGAGGCCACGCTGAACCACTACCAGATGCAGGCCCTGGTACTGATCTCCTCGATGGTTTGTGGCGATGTGTTCGTGGCCAGCCCTGACGACGAGCGCCCTGGGTGTGTGTTCAGCACCCGGTTGCAGTTGATCGAATCGGACCGGGTGTGCAACCCCGGTGGCCAGTTGGACGGCGCGAACATGGTGGAGGGTGTTGAGTTCGATGGTTTGGGCGCGCCCGTGGCGTACCACGTCTGTACGGGTTACCCGAACGAGTTCACGGCAGGCCAGACCCATCACTGGGAACGCTTGGAAGTGTTCGGCGAGGCGACCGGCCGCCGCCGGGTGATGCACGTGATGGCTGACAAGGAGCGCCCAGGTCAAAAGCGCGGGGCGCCGTACCTGGCGCCGGTGCTTGAGCCGCTGCAGAAGCTTGAGCGCTACAGCAGTGCTGAGCTGATGGCGGCGGTGATCTCAGCGATGTTCACCGTGTTCATCAAGAAGGGTAGTGACTTCCAAACCTCCAACCTGCCGCTGACGGCGCTTGCCAACGAAGGCCCAGGGGGTGACACCACGGCCGATGGCGAGCTGGCGCTGGGCGAGGGTGCAATCGTCGACCTTGGCCAGGGCGAGGAGCCCGTGATTGCCAACCCAGCTCGGCCGAATGCTCAGTTCGACCCATTCTTCACCGCTGTGGTGAAAGAGATCGGGGCGGCGCTGGAGCAGCCAATGGAGGAACTGTTGCTGCACTACAGCAGCAGCTACAGCGCTGCACGTGCTGCGATGCTACAGGCGTGGCGCTTTTACAGCCTGCGGCGCTGGTGGCTGGCGTGTGACTTCTGCCAACCCAGCCGCGAACTGCTGATCGATGAGGCCGTTGCCCGGGGGCTGATCAATCTGCCGGGGTACGCGGACCCGGCCAAGCGCAAGGCGTACTGCCAAGCACTCTGGATCGGACCAGCTCGTGGCGCCATCGATGAGCTGAAAGAGGCCAACGCGGCCGGCAAGCGTATCGAGATCGGCGTCAGCAACGAAACCCTCGAAACTGCTGCCATGACCGGCGAGCCCTGGCAGCAGGTGTACCGCCAGCGCGTTCGCGAGGTGGTGCAGCGGCGTGCTGATGGCTTGCACACCTTGCCCAAAGGGCGTGTTCCGGACGTCGAGCCGAACGATCTCAAACCCAACGAGGAATAACCATGCCCCGTGCATTCGAGCTGGCTGCCTCGCAGCCTTGGCTGATGCTGCCTGATGCCCTGGATAACCTGCTGACCATTGCGGATCGAATGGGCGACCCAGGGGCGCTGGAAAGCAAGACCGGCATTCGGCTGGAGAACACCCGCACTGTTGCAGTACGCGATGGCGTTGCCATCATCCCGGTGGTGGGGCCGGTGTTTCGCTACGCCAACATCTTCAACGAGATCAGCGGTGCAACCAGTACCCAGGTGCTGGCCACGGACCTGCAGACCGCCCTGGACGACCCCAAGGTCAAATCCATCATCCTCAATATCGACAGCCCTGGTGGCGTCGCCGCCGGCATCAACGAACTGGCGGACCAGATTTACGCAGGCCGTTCGCGCAAACGCATCGTCGCCTATGTGGGTGGTACAGGTGCGAGCGCCGTGTACTGGCTGGCCTCTGCGGCCGCCGAGATCGTGGTGGATGAAACAGCGGTGCTGGGCAGCATCGGTGTCGTCGTAGAGGCCGTCGTTGAAGGTGAGGCCGCGAGCGGGCGCAAGCGCTACCAGATCGTCAGTCGCAATGCCCCCAACAAACGCCCAGACCTGGGCACCGAGGAAGGCCGGGCCAAGGTCGGCGAAACGATCGATGCGATGGGCGAGGTGTTTGTCGCCAAGGTCGCCCGCAACCTGGGCGTGGACGCTGAACAGGTCCCTGCAATGGGTGACTTTGGTGGCTTGCGTGTCGGCGCCGACGCGGTCGCCTCTGGCCTTGCCCACCGGCTGGGCTCGCTTGAAAGCCTGATTACCGAACTGGCCACACCGGCCATCAACCAACCGAGGAAATACTCCATGACCACCGTTAATAGCACGGCGCAGTTGCGTGAGGCACTGGCTGCTGGCGCGGACCCGGCCACCATTGAGATCGCGCAGGCCAGCCAACCCGACTTGGCGGCGGTGCGTACTGAGGCCGCAACGGCCGAGCGCGCCCGTATCACGGCCATCAACGCCTTGGCGAGCAAAGGTTTCGAATCTGAAATTGCAGCGGCAATCGATGCCGGCACGTCGGTGGAGGCGACCGCCTTGCAGTTGGTGAAGGCCTCGCAGGATCGCGGCATTTCGCTCCACGGCATCAAGGCGGATGCGAAAGGCGTATCGACTTCCGCCCCGGGAGAGCAGGGCGAGCAAGCTGAGCGCACCGTCGCAGTCAATGCCATCGTCACGGGCGCTTCGCGCCGCTAACCGGGGACAGACATGACCAATCCTGTACGCACCACCTATGCCCCCGATCAACTCTCGGCAGGCAGCTTTCCTGTCGCTCTTGACGTGGTGGTCATTGCTGCCGGCCAGACCCTTATCGCGGGTGCTGTGCTGGGGCAGATCGCGGAGTCAGGCGAGTACCAGCTTTGCGTGGCGGCAGCTTCTGATGGTTCGCAGACCCCTGCAGCCATTCTGGATCAGCCGGTGGATACCAAAAACGGGGCGGCGCCTGCCGCCATCCGGCTAACCGGCGAAGTGCTGGCAAGCCAATTGACCCTGGGCGAAGGCCTGACGCTGGCGAAAGCGAAAGCCGCGCTGCGCCCCTTCTGTTTGTTCATTCGTTAAACGGAGCTTCTGATGGATCTTTTCGACACCCGCACCATGCTCGAGGCCGTTGAGCAGATGCCCTCGGCACGACGCTTTCTGCTGAACACTTTCTTCAACGGCGGCAACCCGGTGACCTTCGCAACCAAGTCGGTGGATATCGACATCGTCAAGGGCAAGCGCAAGATGGCGCCGTTCGTCCACCCTCGGCTGCCTGGCAGCGTGTCGTTGCGTGACGGCTTCCGTACCGACACCTACACGCCGCCGTACATCCAACCAAAGCGCGAGACCACTGCCGAACTGGTGCTCAAGCGTTCTGCAGGCGATAGCCCTTATTCCCCACGTACACCGCTGGAACGCGCCGGCAACCTGCTGGGCAAGGATTTGCGCGACCTTGATGATGAGATCCTGCGCCGTGAAGAGTGGATGTGCGCCCAGGCGCTGACGACCGGCCAGGTGCGGGTAGTGGGGGATGGCGTAGACGATACCATCGACTTCCTCATGGAGGACGATCACAAAATCACGTTGGGCACTGGCAAATGGAACAGTGAAGGCGCTGACCCGATCGGCAACCTGCGGACGTGGAAGCGCAAGATCGCCAAGGACTCCGGGCGTACAGCCAACGTTGCTGCACTGAGTGGTGAGGCGCTGGATGCATTCCAATCCAGCAGCATGGTGATGAAGCAGCTCAATACCCGCCGTGTCGACATGGGTTTGATCAAGCCCGAGACCCTGCCGGATGGCGTGACGTACCTCGGTTACCTCAATGACCCAGGCGTCGATCTCTACGGGTACGACGAGTGGTATCTGGACGATGACGAGGATGAACAACCCATGATCCCTAGTGGCGGTTTGATCCTCGGTGCAACCGCGACCCGCAATGCGATGCTGTACGGCGCTATTCAAGACCTTGATGCGATTGAGAGCGGCCTTGTGGAAGCGGTCCGATTTCCCAAGAGCTGGGTCACTCCGGAGCCAAGCGCACGCTGGTTGAAGCTGCAAAGCGCAGTGTTGGCTGGCTTGCTGGAGCCTGACGCCTTCATCTACGCCAAGGTGGTGTGACATGGCCAGGAAAGTCGAATACATCGTCATCGACGGCTGCATTCAGGACGGGCGCAAGGTCACCGTCAAAGGCGAGCTGTACAGCCCGGCCAGCAAAGAGCAAGCCGAGGAACTGGTAGCCGAGGGCAAGATCGCGCTGCTGAGCGATCCGATCGCACGGCTGCTGCTCGCGGGCGCCTCGAATGCAGAGTCCGAAGAGGATGAATAGCCATGAGCTTTCGCGAACTGGTGAGCGACATGGACGCCCAGGTACTGGACGACCTGGGTGATGAGGGCTTGATCGAGGGCCGGCCCGTTATGGGGTTCTTTGCGGTCCCCTGGCTGGAGCCCAAGCTGGGGCGACTCAACACCGGCCTGCGAGAGCCCGAGTTCACTATTCGGGTTGAGGATGCGGCCGGAGTCGAGCAGCGTCAGACGGTAGTTATGGATTTGCCTCAGCAGGATGGTGGGGGGACATACACGATCGTCGAACTCAAGCCAGATGGCACAGGCTGGATTGCTTTGATCCTGAGGGGTGTCTGATGAGCGTTGGTAACTACGCTAAGCAGGCTGCCGACGGCGGCATGATCACCTTGCAGCCCTCAAGCGCGGACTTGAAAGCCTTCACTGAGTTCGCCGCCGTTGTCCCAAAGGCTGCGGCGGCGGCTCAACGGCGAGCCATTAACAAGACCCTCCGCTGGTTGGTCACCCACATCTCGCGGGCGGTTGGGCGGCAGGAACGAATCGCGCTGTCCGCTGTACGGCAACGGTTGCGCGCCTTCCCGATCGACAGCACCGGCCAGGGCAAACTCTGGTTTGGCATCAACCCATTGGACTCAAGCCGCATCGGTCGACCTCGTCAGGGACAGGCTGGTGTATCCGTGGCTGGTCGGCGCTATCAGGGCGCTTTCTTCAAGAAAGTGTATGGCAGCAAAGCGGATATCTGGATCCGTACCGGCAGCAAGCACTTCAGGGCGTCTGACTATCCGGACAGTGATGTGTCGGGCGCTGGCGGGCTCAGCAGCGGGTGGGTGTCGGAAAACGACAATCGGTTCCCCCTGGTCAAAGCCAAGGTTTCACTTGAAGACGTGAGGCCGCTGTTCGAGGAGTGGGTTGCTCGGGCGGGTGAGCGTTTGCTGGAGATCTTGCAACAGGAGCTCAACTTTGAACTGCAGAAGTATTTGAAGGGGAGCAGGTCGTGACTGAAGAAAATTTCACCCTTGATCTACTGTACGCCGCGATCGAACAGCACATCGCTGATGCCGTATCCGGGCTCAACTATGTTGGCACCATGCCGGACCTGCGTGAGCGAATCGATGTGCCGGCGGTGGTGATTGAGCTGGCAGAGCTGGAGCCTGGGCTTGACCAGGGTACCGGTGAGACTGCGTTGGTAGCGCGTTTGGAGGCCCGTGTCATTGTCGGTTCGGAGCGTGATCAGTGCCAGCAACAGGCAGCCTTTGCAGCAGCGCAGATTGCGGTGCTGCTGCGCACGCAGACCTGGGGGCTTGAAGTTGGACAGGCTGAGTTTGTGCGGTGTGCTCAGGACTGGACGCGCCCGGAGCTGGACGGTTACGCGGTCTGGGTCGTGGAGTGGAACCAGCCTATTTGGTTGGGCAAGCAGGAATGGCCATGGCCCAACCAGCCGCCGGGCACGCTGGTGTTCCGGGTTGGGCCAGATGCCGAAAGCGTCGAGCCGGAGGAACTGCAATGAGCTACGCAAGCGCACAGCATGACCGCATGCTTGCCTGCCTGGTCATGCCCTGCAGCGTTGTCGGGGTCGACCTGGCGGCTGCAATGGTGCGTGTGTCAGACGGTGCCGGTTGGACCAGCGCCTGGGTGCGCTGGCACAGCCAGGCGGCGGGCAAGGCGCGGCACTGGCGGGCGCCGAGCCTGGGCGAGCAGGGCGCGCTGATCAGCCCCAGTGGCGAGCCGGCGCAGGGCACGTTCGTACCGGGGCTGTACGGAAATGCCGGAGCACAACCGGATAACCGCGATCACGTCGAAGTGTGGCGTTTCGACGACGGCGGTTCGCTGGTCTACGACTGGCAGGCCAAGAGCTACACGATCGATCTGCCCGCCGGCACCGTGACTGTGAAAGTCGGCAGCAGCTCGGCGGTCGTTACGGGTAACGCGATTGAGGCGAAGGCTACCGCCATCACCTTGACCGGCGCCGTGCAGATCAAAGGCGCGTTACGCGTAACGGGCGATATCAACGGCGGCGGCAAGATCATCGACACCGGTGGCAACAGCGCCAATCACAAGCACTGACACCAGCCCGCCCCGCGCGGGCTTTTTTGAGCCTGGAGAAAACTATGGCCGTAGCAAAGAAACCCGCCCAGGAGGTGCCGCCCGGCGCGTCTGTGGCGTTTCGCGATACCCGCTTTACCTCGCGCACGTTGATCCTGCCGGACGGGCGGGACCTGCCTGTGGCGCAGGCCCGTGTGGTGATCGGCGCCGATGACACGGTTGCCCTGGAGTACCTGATGGGCCACCCGGACCTGCAGCAGGAGTAATCCCGTGATCGGACTGGATCGCCGCACCGGGCTGGCACTGTCGGGCATCGAGCACCTTCGTCAGTCCATAGAAGACATTCTGACTACACCGCTCGGCAGCCGGCGCATGCGCCCTGACTACGGCAGCAAGCTGCGCCGCTTTGTCGATCTGCCGGTCAACGACGGCTGGAAAAGCGCGGTACAGGCAGAGGTGGCCCGTGCGCTGAGCCGCTGGGAGCCACGCTTGAAGCTTGAGCGCGTGCGCGTGGTGGCGGTGCTGGGCGGCCAGATCACCCTGCAACTGACCGGGCAGTACCTGGGCGACAGCCAACTGCTGGAGGTGACGGCATGAGTATCGTGGATTTGTCGGTGCTGCCCGCGCCGAAGGTGCTGGAAGACCTCGACTTCGAGGCTGTTTTCCAAGACGACCTTGCGGCGTTCAGGCTGCACATGGGCGACAACTGGGACGCGCTGCTGGAGAGCGACCCGGTGACCAAGCTGCTGGAGGTCGGCGCGTATCGCAAGCTGGGCAACCGGGCGCGGGTGAACGACGCGGCCAAGGCCCTGCTGCTGGCCTTCGCCAAGGGGGCCGACCTTGACCACCTTGCGGCCAACGTACGGCTCAAGCGGCTGGTGGTGCAGCCCGAGGATCTGGTGGCGGTACCGCCAGTGGCCGAAGTGCTCGAGGAGGACGACGCCCTGCGCGAGCGGGTCCAGCTGGTGTACGAAGGGCTGACCACGGCCGGCCCGCGCAACAGCTACATCCTGCACGCGCGCAACGCCTCGGGGCTGGTGGCCGACGCCACGGCCGAAAGTCCGGCCCCGGCGGTGGTGGATGTGACGGTGCTGAGCCTGGAGGGCACTGGGGTGGCCAGCCCCGAGCTGCTGGCCGAGGTGGCCGCGCACCTGAATGACGACGACGTGCGACCGGTGGCGGATCGGCTGAACGTGCGCAGCGCCGAGGTGATCCCGTACCGGATCGATGCAGTGCTGTACCTGGCCGGTACCGGGCCGGAAAACGAGGCGACCCTGGCCGAGTGTCAGCGGCGCCTGCAGGCATGGGTCAACCCACGGCGCCGCCTCGGCGTGGAGGTTTCGCGCTCGGCTGTCGATGCCCAGTTGCATATCAGTGGCGTGGGCCGGGTAGAGCTTGTGGGCTGGACGGATATTCGCCCGACGAAGGCCCAGGCGGCCTGGTGCACGGGTTTCGAACTGACGCGGGGAGGCTGACATGCAAAGCCTACTGCCGCTCAACAGCACGCCGCTGGAGCGGGCTGTTGAGGCTGCATCCGTCGAAGATCTGCAGATTGCCCTGCGCACGCTCTACAACCCCGATACCTGCCCGGCCCACCTGCTGTACCAGCTGGCCTGGGCCTGGTCGGTCGACCGCTGGGATGAGAAGTGGTCCGAGGCGGTGAAGCGCTCTGTGATCCGCTCTGCGTTCTACATCCATGCCCGCAAGGGCACTATCGGCGCCTTGCGTCGAGTGGTCGAGCCGTTCGGCTACCTGATCGAGGTGGTCGAGTGGTTCCAGACCGTGCCCGAGGGTGTGCCCGGTACGTTCGCGCTCAAGGTCGGCGTGTCCGACGAGGGAATCAGCGAAGAGACCTACCGCGAGCTGAGCGCGCTGATCGACGACGCCCGGCCAGTCAGCCGGCACATGACAGGCCTGGCCATCAGCCTGGAAACGGCCGGGGCCGTGTACATCGGCGCTGCACTCTATGACGGCGACGAGCTTGATATCTACCCGCCTGCACCGCGTGACATTGAGGTCACGGGCTCGATTGGGCGTGGTGGACGCGAGCACACCATTGACTACCTGGACATTTACTAATGGTTGATCAGACTTCCCAGTTCTACGCGATCCTGACCAAGGTGGGGGCCGCGAAGCAGGCCAATGCGGATGCCCTGGGCATTCCGTGGAAAATCACGCAGATGGCGGTCGGTGACGCCAACCCGGGCGGGCTCGACAATCCGCCGCTGCCGATGCCGGATGCGAGCTGGACCAGCCTGCTGAACGAGTGGCGCCGGGCGCCGCTCAACCAGCTCAAGGTCGACGAGCGAGACAGTGCGGTCATCGTGGCCGAGCAGGTGATTCCGGCCGAGATTGGCGGGCGTTGGATTCGCGAGGTGGGGCTGTATGATTCCGACGGCGACCTGGTGGCGGTGGCCAACTGTGCGCCGACCTACAAGCCGCTGCTCAACCAAGGTTCGGGCCGTACCCAGGTGGTACGCATGAACCTGGTGGTCAGCAGCTCTAGCAACGTGGTGCTCAAGATCGATCCGAGCGTGGTGCTGGCCACGCGGGAATGGGTCACCGAGGAACTGGCGCGGCAGGACTTCAAGCACTCGGTGCTGGCCGCGACGACCTCTGCTATCACGTTGAGCGGCCTGCAGACGGTGGACGGCGTTACGCTGACGGCCGGGGCGCGGGTGCTGGTGAAGAATCAGGCCTCGGCCAAGGATAACGGCCTGTACCTGGTTGCAAGCGGCGCCTGGACGCGCTGCACGGATGCGGATACCAGCGCCAAGGTCACGCCAGGCCTGTTGGTCCTGGTGGAGCGGGGCACGGCCAACGGTGACAGCGCCTGGCAACTGATCACGGATGCACCCATCACCCTGGGCGTCACGGCGCTGGCCTTCGAAATGGCCTTCGGGCGCAGCGGTGTAGCCGCTGGTACCTATCGCAGCGTCAAGGTGGATGCCTACGGCCGCGTGGTCGCGGCGACGAATCCGACCACGCTGGGCGGGTATGGCATCACCGACAGCTACACCAAAACGCAGATCGAAGCGATGATCGCTGAGGCTTCGGCAATGCCGGTGGGGTTCATGGCGGCGTTGCCAGTAAACAAGATCCCACCGGGCTGGCTGGAGGTCGACGGCAGCGCCAAGAGCATTGCGGCCTACCCTGACCTGGCCGCGTTCCTCGGTGGGGCCTTCAACAACGGCACCGAGCCGGCGGGCTACTTCCGTTTGCCGGAGTCGCGCGGCGAGTTTCTGCGCGGCTGGGATCATGGACGTGGGATTGATGCCGGTCGCGAGTTGGGCAGCTGGCAAAAAGGTTCTGTGCACAGCTTCGACATTGGTCCTGCCGTTGGCTCGGTTGCTGACCGTTCGGGTGCTACGACAGCAACTGATGCGCGCAGCGGCCTTGGGTATGACGCTGGCGAGCGCGCCGACTACACGTTGGCTCAGACGGTTTCAGTAGCTGGCACCAACGTAACCGGAATTACCGATACCAGTGAAATTGCATGGGGTGCTACACGGCCGCGCAACGTCGCAGTTATGTGGTGCATCAAGGCCTGGAACGCGCCGATCAATCAGGGAAACATCGACATTGCGGCGCTGGTTGCGTTGGCGGGGCAGGCGACTGAGGCCAGCCTGGGGACGGCAAGAATCGCGACCCAGGCGCAAGTTGATGCTGGCGTGGCGGATGACGTGATTGTCACGCCCAAGAAACTTGCCAATGGTGTGTTGATCAGCCCAGGAGTAAACGGATTCGAAGTCAGACCGAAATGGCTTGGCGGTGGCATCAAGCAGTGGGGGCGAGTAACCCTGACGAAAGATGATCAAGCCGTATCCTTTCCGCTGGAGTTTCCGAACAGCGTTAGGACAATCCATGTCACTCCAGTTTCGACAAGTGAGCGGCACCACGGTCTATGGCTGCCGTCTCGTACCGGATTCGCTGCCCAAGGTTTTTTGTATGGCGGCCACACCGTAGACGGGAATGGGTTTTTCAAGGTGGCGACGGGCGCGCTTGAGATTATGTGGTTTGCGGAGGGAGATTGATCATGCTCACACGTTTTTACTCGCAGTCCACCGGCTGCACATACATGCCTGAGACTCACGACACCATGCCGGACGACGCTGTGCAGATCAGTGAGCAGATCTATCACGACGTGATCGCCAACCCTGCGCAAGGGATGATTCGCAGCCATGACGCCGAAGGTCGGCCAATCCTGGTCGCTCCGCCACAATCATCACTGAGCCCCGATGAGCTATTCGCCTATGAGCGTGGCTGGCGTGATGATCAGGTCAATAGCACCGAGTGGCTGGTGAATCGCCATCGCGATGAGCAAGACATGCAGCTGACCACCACGCTGCAGGCTGAGCAGTTCGCCGAGCTGCTGCAGTACCGCCAGGCCCTGCGCGACTGGCCCCAGTCGGAGCTGTTCCCCGCGATCGAGCATCGCCCTGAGCCCCCGGCCTGGCTGGCTGACATGACCCCGTAGAGCCCCGCACTGCGGGGCTTTTTCATTCTGGTTTCACCCTTCATGGCCCTGCACTGCGGGGCCTTCTCGTTTCTGGAGTATTTCCATGAGTGGTTTCTTTCACGGCGTTACCGTAACGAACGTCGACACCGGTGCGCGCACCATCGCGCTGCCGTCGTCCTCGATCATCGGGCTGGTCGACACCTTCACCGAAGGCCCGACCGCCACGGCCAAGGCCAACGACCTGGTGATGATCACCAGCGAGCGTGAGGCGGTCGCGGCGTTCGGTGCCGACTCGGCGATCACCAAGGCGTGCCAGGCCATCTACATGCGCGCTAAGGCCGTCATCGTGGCCTGTGGCGTGGCCAAGGTGGCCGATGCGGCCGAGCAGACCTCGGCGATCATCGGCGGCGTACTGGCCGACGGCAAGCGGACCGGCCTGCAGGCGCTGCTCGACGGCAAAAGCCGCTTCAACGCGCAGCCGCGGCTGCTGGTCACGCCCAAGCACAGCGCGACCCAGGCGGTCGGTACCGCGCTGGTGGCCCTGGCCGACAAGCTGCGCGGCATCGCGATCATCGACGGCCCGAACACCACCGACGAGGCCGCGCTGGCCTATGCCGAGAACTACGGCGCCAAGCGCGCATTCCTGGTCGACCCCGGCGTGCAGCAGTGGGACACGATCACCAGCGCGACGGTCGACAGCCCGGCCTCGGCCTGGGTCGCCGGCCTGTTCGCCTGGACCGACAACGAGTATGGCTTTTGGGCCTCGCCGTCGAACAAGGAGTTCGTCGGCATCACCGGTACATCGCGGCCGGTGGAGTTTCTGGACGGCGACGAAACCTGCCGGGCCAACCTGCTCAACAACGCCAACGTCACCACCATCATTCGTGACGACGGCTACCGCCTGTGGGGCAACCGCACCCTGAGCAGTGACCCGAAGTGGGCGTTCGTCACCCGCGTGCGCACGATGGATATCGTGATGGACGCCATCCTGTACGGCCACAAGTGGGCCGTCGACCGCTCAATCACCGCGACCTACGTCAAGGACGTGACCGAGGGCCTGCAGGCGTTCATGCGCGACCTCAAGAATCAGGGCGCGATCATCAATTTCGAGGTGTTCGCCGACACCGAACTGAACACGGCCAGCCAGCTGGAGCAGGGCAAGGTGTACTGGAACATCCGTTTCACCGACGTGCCCCCGGCCGAAAACCCCAACTTCCGCGTAGAAGTCACCAACCAGTGGCTGACCGAAGTCCTCGACGGCGCTGTTTAAGGAGCTGCAAGCATGGCAATGATTCCCGAAACCCTGGCCAACCTGAACCTGTTCGTCGATGGCGTCAGCTTCCAGGGCGATGTGCCCAGCCTGACCCTGCCCAAGCTCACCCTGAAGATGGAAGAGCACCGCGCCGGAGGCATGGATGCGCCCATTGAGATGGATATGGGTATGGAGAAGCAGGAGGCCGGCTTTACCACGACCGGCGTGCGCCGCGAGTCGCTGAAGTTCTTTGGCCTGGCCGATGGCACCGCGTTCAACGGCACGTTCCGGGGCGCGTTCAAGGGCCTCAAGGGCAAGATCGTCCCGGTCGTCGTGACCCTGCGCGGTGCGCTCAAAGAGGTCGACATGGGCGACTGGAAGCCCGGCGACAAGGCCGAGATCAAGCACAACGTGGCCGTCACTTACTACAAGCTGGAAGTCGAAGGCCGGTTGATCTACGAGATCGATCCGCTCGGCATGAAGCGCGTTATCAACGGCGTCGACCAGCTCGCCGCCCAACGTTCGGCCCTGGGCCTTTAAGGAGTACACCGCATGACCAAGAAAATCCCGAGCTGGATGGCCCTTCAAGCTGACCGCGTTACCGTAACGCTGACCGCTCCAGCCCAGGCAAACAGCGTGCAAGTGGACCGCCTGACCCTGCGTGCTCCGACCGTGCGTGACATTCGCGCCGCCCAGGCCGGTGCCGGCGACGAGGAGCAGCGCGAGCTGAACCTGTTCGCCAGCCTCGCCGAGGTAGGCGTACAGGACCTGGAGGGCCTGGCCCTCAAGGACTACACCCGCCTGCAGGCCGGCTATTTTCGCCTGGTGCGCGACGACGAGCTTTGACCCTGCAGTCCAGAAGATGGCGGCAAAGCGGCTCGCAAGTGAGCTGAATTTCTCCGCCGCCGAAATCATGGCCATGTCGTTCGCCGACATGGTCTGGTGGCTCACGGATTGAGCCCATTGCTGCGGCACGGGGGGTAGATGGCCAGCAAATTTGCTTTGGGCCTGGTGATCGGCGGCGCCGTCAGTTCCACGGTGGGTTCGTCGTTCAAGTCGGTTGAAAACCGCATCAAGCAACTGGAGGAAAAGGGCAACAAGGCCAAGGTTCTCAAGAACAGCATCGGCGAAACCATCCGCCTACGCGAAGAATGGAACAAGGCGCATCAAAGCGGTGCGGCCGGTGCTGACAAACTGCTGCAAAAGCTGGAGGGCAACTACAAGAGCCTGAAAGAGCAGGGCGTGCAGTTGCACAAGCTGCGTGCTGAGTATCAGGCCCTGGAGCGTGTCGCCCAGGGCGTCGATTTGCGCATGAAGGGGCGTCAGCAGATCGGCGAGGGCGCCGAGGGCCTGAAAAGCAGCGTGGGCTCGGCCCTCAAGCTGTCGGCCTCGCTCGCAATCCCCACCACAATCTCGGGAGACTACCAAGCGCAGATCCGGCAGATGGCCTTGTGGGCCCACGTTGCTGGCGAGAACGGCGAGCAGCAGATGGCGGACAAGATCGCCGACGTGGCGGCCAAAGTCGGCATGAGTCAGCAGGCCTTGGCAGGTGCGGTTGGCGGGCTGATCGAAAAGGGGATCGACTGGGAGGAATCGGTGGACTATGCGCCGCTGATCGCCGACCTGGTCGACGGGCAGGGCATGGAAGCCGACACCATCGCCACGCTGTTCAGTGCGTTCAAGGAAGCCGGGGTCAAGAAGGAAGACATGGGCGCGATGCTGGGCCAGGTCGCGGCTGCTGGTGACATTGGTGCGTTCGGCCCCAAGGACATGGCGCGCTACATGCCCAGCCTGCTGGGCACGATCAAGAAGCTGGGCATGGAAGGCCCCGAGGCGGTGCGCTTCCTCGGGGCCAGTCTGCAGTCGCAGTACAAGCAGACGCAGGACTCTGCAGCAGCGGCAACGAACATGAACAACCTGCTCAATGCTGTGATCAGCGGTACGAGCCAGGAGCGCTTTGCCAAGGAAGGCATCGACCTGGCTGGCTCTATCGCCGGCGCGGTCAAAAGCGGCAAGGCCGACAACCCGGTTGATGCGTTCATCAAACTGAGTGACGTGCTGCTCAAGCGGCAGAATCCCTCGAAAGCCAAGGAAGTCGAAGCGCTCAAGAAGCGCATTCAAGAAAGCGCCGA
This sequence comes from Pseudomonas sp. 1176_21, assembly GCF_052850635.1. Taxonomy (NCBI): domain Bacteria; kingdom Pseudomonadati; phylum Pseudomonadota; class Gammaproteobacteria; order Pseudomonadales; family Pseudomonadaceae; genus Pseudomonas; species Pseudomonas sp. 1176_21. Next base: position 864,339 of record NZ_VXCV01000001.1, on the reverse strand, counting down.
CGGCAGCGCCGATGAGGCTCAGGCAATGGCCGCGCTGCTGGAGTCGGCAGGTCTCGCCGGCATCGTCAGCGATCAGAGCGCGAGCGCCGGTTTGCTCGCGCAGATCAAGTACGGCAGCTCGATCAAAGACGATATGAAGTCGATCAAAGAGACCGACGGCCGGGTCAAGATCGAGCAGGACGCGGTAAAAGCGCGGGAAACGTCGAACGCGAAGTGGGGCACGGCCACGGCCGCAATGGAAACGGCGATGGTTCGCCTCGGCGATGCCATTCGGCCGATCACCGACCGGGTCGCTGACGGGCTGGCGACGGTGACTTATGCAGTCGCCGACCTGACGCAAAAAGTGCCAGGTGTGGTCGCTGGGATCGTCGGGATTGGCGCCGCGCTGATCGCCGCTCGGGCCGTGTTCAATGCGTTCAAGATCGCCAGGGGTGTTGCCAACATCGCCAAGGGCTCGATGATGGGCGACCCGAAGCTGGTGCAGCGGGTGTTCGTTACCAACGCGCCGGCCGCCGGCGGCGATGCGGCAGGTGGCGGAGAGGGCGGCAGCAATAGCAAAAAAGGCGGGAAGGGTAAACGGGCCGGGGCACGCGGCAAGGGTGGTGGTATCGGCCTTGGCGGCGTGATGAAGGGGGCGGCAGCGTTCGCGGTGATCGACGCCGGCATGAAAGTAGCTGACACGTATCAGAACGCGGAAACGCGCAATGAGAAAGCAGAGGGCTACGGCGAGGCCGCCGGCGGCATGGCGGGCACCCTGGCCGGCGCTGCAGCAGGTGCTGCCCTGGGGTCGATCGTTCCGGGTATCGGCACGGCGGTCGGCGGCATCATCGGCGGCATTCTCGGATCGATGGGCGGCACCGCCGCCGGCGGCATCCTGGGGCTCTCGCTGTTCGGAGAAGATGAAAAGCCTGCTGCCGCAGGCAAGCCATCACCGTTGCTGCCGACAGCGATGCCTGGGCCGTCTGTGCCGTCGCTGGCCACGCAGGCGCAGGCGTTCCAGCCGGGCGCCGGGGTAAAACCCACCGGCATCCTCGCGGGACCGGAGGGCGCTGGAGGCCCGCCGATGGGGCAGGTGGTGCGCTCGATGGCGGTTGCAGCGCCGGTTGCTGCAGCGGCTATCAAGCCGCCTGAGCCGCCCAAGCCCGCGCGGGCGCCGGTCGAACAGTCTTTCACCTTTGCGCCGCACATTCCGATCACCGTGCAGGGGGACGTGAAAGATCCAGCCCAGCTTGCTCGCGAACTGGAGCCGCACATGCGCCGCCATTTCGAAGAAATGAGCCGGCAGGCTGCCGCCCGCCAGCTCTATGACGCACCAGACGTTTAGGAGGGCCTATGGCCTACATGGATCAACTGCAATCGGGTATGCGGTCGCTGGTGGCCGCTGGAGAGGCTGGGCGGCGCAGCGCCGACGATATGCTGGGGCCGCTCAACGGCGCGATCAGCGATATCAGCGGTGCCGCGTCGGAGCTGGAGGGCATCCCCTTTGTCGGGCCCGCCCTGGGCGCGAAACTGCAGCGCACGATGCGCGGCATCACAGCGGCGCAGGCCAAGGTTGGCCAGGTGGCGGCGATGTACAGCCAGGCGGTCAGTGCCGCCGCCCAGGTTCAGGAACGCCTCGGCACGCTCAAGGAGCAGGCGGGCAAGGCCAGCGCGGCAATCAACCGCGTGGCCGGCAAGGTAAGCCCGTCGCTGGGCAATATCCTGCCCACGGGCGCCCTGGCACCTGATGCGACGCCAGAGCCCGAGGCGGTGAAGCCGTTCCCGCACCTGCTGATCATCCATCCCCTGCGCCCGGAGGCTCAGCCGTATTACTTCAACCTGGACACCGCCGCGTTCGACGAGCTACGTCGACAGACCGGTTTTCGCTGGGCGGGCCAGGAACGTCTCACGCGCAGCATTGCGCAGCAGGCGGTGGGGCTGGGCGACGACAAGATCACGCTCAAGGGCGCGATTTTTCCGACGTTCCGGGGCGGGCTTGGCCAGTTGCAGGCGCTGCGCAGCATTGGCCGCCAGTTGCAGCCGCTGAACCTGACCACGGGCTACGGCGAGGTGCTGGGCACCTGGTGCCTGACCAGCATTGATGAAGACCAGAGCAACTTGCTGGCCGGCGGCATCCCGCGCAAGCAAGGCTTTTCACTGGAGTTTGTGAGCTATGGCAACGACCTGCAGAACGTCTGACGGGGATCTGCTCGACACCCTGTGCCAGCACTACTACGGGCACCTGAACGGCAGCGTCGAGGCCGTACTGGACGCCAATCAGGGCCTGGCCGAAGAGCCCCAGCCGTTCCGCGCCGGCGTGCTGATCCGTTTGCCCGAGCTGCCGGCGCCGGCCGAGGCCGTAGTGCAGCTTTGGGATTGACCCCGGCCGCGTTACGCGTAACGAACCACACCCCGCCGAGCGCGGGGTTTTTCTTTTCTGGAGGGCAGACATGCAGCCGAAGTTTCGCATCGTCGCGGACGGCAAGGACATCACCGCGCTGATCAATGATCGACTGACCACCTTGCGTACGTCCGACAAGCCGGGCATGGAGTCGGACGAATTCGAACTGCGTATCGATGACCGTGACGGCGCTGTGGCGCTGCCCAGTCGCGGCGCGCATATCGAGGTGTACATGGGCTATGCCGGCCACGCGCTGGCCCGCCTTGGGCGGTACACGGTCGATGAAGTGGTGTTCACCGGGCCACCCGACTCTATCGAGATTCGCGGCAAGGCCAGCGACATGCGCGGCAGTGGCAAGACCACGCGCAGCGGCAGTTGGGAGAACGTGCCGCTGCAGCAGATCGTGCGCGACATTGCCGCGCGCAACGGCTGGCAGCCGGTGTGCCCGGTCACGACTAAGGTGCCGCGCGCCGACCAGCTCAATGAATCCGATTTCAACTTCATCACGCGCCTGGCCAAACAGTACGACTGCACGGCCAAGGTGGGCGACGGCAAGCTGCTGGTGCTGCCGCGCCAGGCAGGCCAGAGCGCGAGCGGCAAGGCCCTGGGCGTGGTCACGATTAGTCGCGCTGACGTGAGCCGCTTTCAGTTTCGCCTGGGCGACAAGAGCACGCAGAAGGCAGTGCAGACCAAGCACCAGGACAAGAAGACCGGAAAACTGCAGGTGGTCGAGCTGGGCAACGACGACGCACCAGCCGGGCTGCCGCCCGTGCATACCGACCGACATATCTATCCCAACAAGACGGCCGCCCAGCAGGCCGCCAAGGCACGCTTGACGGCGTTCAACCGCAGCACCGCCGGCGTTCGCCTTGACATGGCCGGGCGCACTGACCTGATCGCCGAAATCACGATCAACGCCCAGGGCTTCAAGACGGGGCTCGATGGTGAGTACCTGGTGGAGTCGGTCGAGCAGACATTCACCCAGGCCGGCTGGACAACATCCGTCGAATGCAACGGCGGTAAGAAGGGCAAGGCCAAGGCCAAAGGTAAGACGACGAAGAAAGTGGCGAAGCCCGTGAAAGTGGTGGAGCTGTAACCCCATCGGCCGCTGAGCGGTCATTGCTGGAGAAAACCTGCATGTCCATTACCGTGCAGCAACTGCTGCAGATCCTCCCCAACGCCGGCCAGAAAGCCGGCGTTTTTGTTCCTCCCCTCAACGCCGCCATGGGCAAGTACGCCGTGATCGCGCGCCTGCGCATCGCGGCCTTCATCGCGCAGATCGGGCACGAGTCTGGCCAATTGCGCTACGTGCGCGAGTTAGGCAGTGATGCTTACCTGTCGAAGTACGACACCGGCAAGCTGGCCAAGGCGCTGGGTAACACGCCCGAGGCAGACGGTGACGGGCAGAAGTACCGAGGCAGGGGGCTTATCCACGTTACCGGCCGGGCGAACTACCGCGACTGCAGCGAAGCCTTGTTCGGCGACAGCCGATTGCTTGTGACACCCGAGCTGCTCGAGCATCCGGTGTATGCCGCGATGTCGGCAGCGTGGTTCTGGCATCGGGCTGGGCTGAACACGCTCGCCGACCAGGGAAACTTCGAAAAGATCACCCGCAAGATCAATGGCGGGCTGAACGGCTGGGAGGATCGCCAGAAGCTGTACGCCCGCGCTCTTGAGGTGCTGCAGTGAAAGCGTTGGCGTGGCGTCTAGCGGCGTTGGCGCTGCTGATCGGGCTTGCGCTGGGTGGTCGGCTGGCCTGGCTTTGGCAGGCGAACAGCTACGCCAAGCAGCTCGCGGATCAATCCACGGCCCATGCAACAGACCGTGAGGCTGCAGCAGCGGCGGCGATCGAGCGCCTTGAGTTCGAGCAGACCGAGCGCCGGGCATTGGAGGATCGCCTGCAGGCGATCGATGAAACTCATTACAGGGAACTACGTGATGCACAACAAGCCCAGGCTCGCCTGCGCGACCGCCTTGCTACTGCTGATGTGCGGTTGTCAGTCTTACTCGCCAACCCCGCCCAGGGTCGTGACTGTGGGGTGTCAGCCACCACCGGCACCGCAGGCGTGGTGGCTGGAAGCGAGAGAGCCGAACTTGACCCGGCGCATGCTCGAAGAATTGTCAGCATCACCCAGGACGGTGATCAAGGATTGATTGCCCTGAAGGCCTGTCAGGCCTACGTGCGTGAGATCGCACGCTGAAGTAAAAGGAGCGGGCCGGGCGGATGCGTCAACATCCGCCTGACCCACTCAACCCGCAGTCTAGACCTGCAAGTCAAGCCAAGGCTCCTGCTCTGTGCACAAAGCGCGGCGAGCCTACCACTGAAACTCCATTCACAAAAGACTTGCTAATAATGACCTCTCCCATCATCCCTTGGATGGGCGGCAAACGCCGCCTGGCCGACCGCTTGATCCCCCTCTTTCCCCCGCACGAATGCTACGTCGAAGTCTTCGCCGGTGGCGCCGCGCTGTTTTTCATGCGCCCACAGCCCGCGCCGGTCGAAGTGCTCAACGATCTGAACGGCGACCTGGTCACGCTCTACCGGGTGGTGCAGAACCACCTTGAGGAGTTCGTTCGCCAGTTCAAGTGGGCGCTCAGCTCGCGGCAGATCTTCGAGTGGCAGAAGATGACCCGCCCTGAGACGCTGACGGACATCCAGCGCGCCGCCCGGTTCTTCTACCTGCAGCAGCATGCCTTCGGTGGCAAGGCCTCAGGGCAGACCTTCGGTACCGCGACGACCGGCCCGGCCATCAACCTGCTGCGCATCGAGGAGAACCTTTCAGCAGCATGGCAACGACTCGCTGGCACGTATGTCGAGAACCTGTCCTGGCAAGACTGCGCAGAGCGCTACGATCGAGCGCACACGTTCCACTACATGGACCCGCCTTACTGGCAGACCGCCGGCTACGGTCTCGACTTCCCCTTCGAGAACTACGAGCAGATGGCCGCGTTCATGCGGCGCTGCAAGGGCAGGGTCATGGTCAGTATCAACGACCATCCGGACATTCGACGCGTCTTCGAGGGCTTCCACTTCGAAACCCTGGATATACGGTACACCACAGCTAATCAGCGGCAAGGCAAAGCCGACGTAACGGGTGAGTTGGTTATCATGAACTGGACGCCTGCTGAACTTGGTGGCTTGTTTTAATTTCGAATCAGCCTCTGAATCAGTCTTACGATTTCGATAGCTAAGATGAGGGATAGTTCTACGATCATATAATTCTCCAGGCTGAGATTGTCCGCCCGGCGGTTTTGATTTTCGCCGGGTGAGATTTTCTTAAGTTTGCCCGGAGATTAAATAGGCAGGCGTGGCGCACTGTCAATGCTCTTCAGGTTTTTTCTGAGAGGTCACTCGCGAGGCCGCAGCCCGCCGTTGTCAAGGGTTTCGGGGTTACGTAGTTTCTCGGTTACTTGAGTTTCGAGACCAGTAACTTAGCAATTTTGTGTGAGTTACGCAGATTGGTTAGGTTGGTAGTGGTTAAGTTTGCGGGTAGTAACTGATACTTCTGGTTGTCTTTAGATATCTAACTAATGTTGATTGGGTATCTTATACAGGCCTTATGGATATTCTTTTGATATCCCTAGGTTGACGGCATTTAGGAATGGCGCGCTTGCGTGATTTGTGCATTGGCATCTACCCAATGCTCGCTTTCGGAGTAATCAGGCTTGAGCCTTGGTTCCGAACGTTGCCCACGGCGGTGTCCACCGGAAACCATTCAAATACCTCTGAGGCCTCGCCAAGGTTGAGCGCCATTTGCTCGGCATGTCCTGTGCTGGTAGACGATGCCAGCCATTCTCTCGCCAGCTCAGGTGACCACACTATCGGGCGTCGATCGTGCACGTCGACCATCCCGCCGGCGCTGTCTGCAGTGATGATGACGAATCCGTCATGCTCGCTGGGTTCGTTGCTGAACTGACCGATACCGGCACACAGGCATGGCCGGCCGTCGCGGCGCCTGATCAGGTACGGCTGTTTTTTCGGCCCACCTTCATCCACCCATTCAAACCAGTTATCGATCGGCACGATGGCTCTATGCGGCCATATCGCCCGAAAGAACGGGCCGTGTGCAACCTTCTCCACCCTGGCATTGATCGGTGCCGCTCGATCCTGGGCCCAGTGCGGTCGCCATCCCCAGCGCACGAGATCCGCGTGCAGCTTTTCCTTTTCCAGCCGCAGCACTGCAACGCGCGTCGTTGGAGCGACGTTGTAGCGTTCCAGCGGCTGGTCGCCAACGCTATATCAGTAGCGGATAGGGCATGCTCAGGGCGTCCACGAAGTCGTGGATACCGTGGTACTGGCTCAATCTTCCGCACATTTTGACTCCCGCCTATCAGAAATCCCCTACAGAGAAATTGACCGCAAGGCTCGCAGAACGTTAACTGTATATTCGTACAGTATTTTCGGAAGTCGTGCGTCATGAGCTATTCAATCATAGGCCCAATCGCCGAAGGCGGCCTGAAGCTGCCCCTCTGCCTGTTCCACGTGCCGGCCGGGTTCCCGTCGCCGGCGGCCGATCACATCGAGGCGCACATCTCCCTGGACGAGGTGCTCAACATCCGGGCGCCCCACGTCTACCTGGTATCTATCACTGGCGAGAGCATGCAGGGCGCCGGCATCTTCGACGGTGACCTCGCTGTAGTCGATCGCTCGCTCGAGCCAGTGCACGGGCACATCGTCGTGGCCCTGCTGAACAATGACCCGGTATGCAAGCGCCTGTGCATTCGTGGCAAGGACGTGATCCTGCTGTCCGAGAACCCCAAATACCCACCGCGTTACGTGCTGGAAGGGGACGAGCTGTCGATCTGGGGCGTGATCATCGGCAGCGTGCGCAGCCATGTCTAACGCGCCGGTGTTCGCCCTGGTCGATTGCAACTCGTTCTACGCATCGTGTGAGCGCGTGTTCCGCCCAGACCTGGCCAAGGTGCCCATCGTCGTGCTGAGCAACAACGATGGCTGCGTCATTGCGCGCAGCTACGATGCCAAGCCGTTCGTGAAGATGGGCGAGCCGTACTTCCAGATCAAGCACAAACTCAAGCAGCATGGCATCGTGGCGTTCTCGTCAAACTACGCGCTGTATGGCGACATGAGCGAGCGGGTCATGACGCTGATCGAGTCGATGGTGCCGGCGGTCGAGGTGTACAGCATCGACGAAGCCTTCGCCGATCTGACGGGGATGGCTGACCTGGACCAGCTCGGTCGGAGCATCCGCGCCCAGGTGTTGCGCTGCACCGGCATTCCGGTCGGCGTTGGCATCGCCGGCACCAAGACCCTGGCCAAGCTGGCCAACCACACGGCCAAGCGCCTGCAGGTGCAGACCGGTGGCGTGGTCAACATCTGCGACCCGTTCAAGCGTGACTGGGTGCTCAGGAATACGGCGGTAAGCGAGGTGTGGGGCGTCGGCCGGCGGATGAATGCTCATTTCGAAGGGATGGGTATCAAGACCGCGATGGACCTGGCCAAGGCCGACCCGTGGATGTTGCGCAAGAAGTTCAGTGTGGTGGTCGAGAAGACTGCGCGTGAGCTGGCCGGTACGCCTTGCGTGGAGCTGGATGAGCCAGATCCCCCGAAGCAGGAGATCTGCTGCAGCCGGATGTTCGGCAAGCGCCTGCAGGAGCTGCCGCCGATCAAGGAAGCGGTGGCCACCTACATGATGCGTGCCTCCGAGAAGCTGCGCGCCCAGGGTTCAGTGTGCAAGAAGGTGCGCGTCAGCATCCGCACCGGCATGTTCAATCCCGACGAAGCCAAGTACGCCAACGGTGTGATTATTGATCTACCGTACCCAACGGATGATGTTCGCTTGCTGACCAAGGCGGCAGGCGCTGCGCTCGATCGAGTGTTTCGGCCTGGATTCAAATACAGCAAGGCCGAGGTACTGCTGATGGGGCTCTGTCAGCGCGGGGAGTACACCGACGATCTCTTCGCCGCTGCCCAGCCGGCTGAGGCTACCCGGGTAATGACAGTGTTGGATGAGATCAATAGTCGATGGGGGAGGGGGACATTGCGTGCAGCTAGCGTTCCAACTGACCCCAGCTGGGGCATGCGGCGAGAAATGATGAGTCGGAGCTTTACGACTCGCCTCGATCAGTTGTGGCGAGTTGACTGTAATTAGCCTGACCTGGGTGTGATTTGCGCTGGGGCAAAAATGGGGCAAATCATATGCCATTCTATGCCTTCCAATGCCCCCCTCAGTCATCATCTGCACTTGTTCGAAATAGGCGCCAAAGCCCGTGTACTGGGCTTTGGCGCCTTTTTAGCTTAATACTCCAGCACAATCGGGGTATGTAGAGATACAATTTTGCCGCAGAGCGCCAGCCTTTTCCGACTGGATAACCGCTCCTTTATATCGTTATCGTTTGTGGGGGCGGCATGGTCTACGACATTTCCTATTATTGCTTTTCATCTGACACTGGGTTGGATCTAGCTCCGTGGGTAGCAATTTTTATATCGCTGGTTGCGCTAGGTGCTACTATATGGCAGGCCCACTTATCTCGTACACACAATAAGTTAAGCGTGCGCCCGTATCTGGCCGGCCATAGCTCATGGACCGAAGAAGGTGTTTACAAGTTTAAGGTGCGCAATGATGGACTTGGCCCAGCGATAGTCACCGGGGCAAGAGTTTACCGCGGCGGTGTGCTGGTTCAGGGGGAGGGTCCCCCTTTAGTAGTTAAGGCATTCGAAGGCGTACCTGGTTGTGAATTATTGGGTCATGAGTTTTTCTATCCAGACTTCGTTATCCCCGCTGGGTATTCCGTAGAGATTTGCACTCTTAAATTCGGCCCGCAGATTTCAGATATCGACACCTTCTTGGCTGGTCACCTCATGCTTGAGCTGGATTATAAGTCGGCTTACGACGAGCTGCTTCCAATGTACTCGACACGTCAGGGGTAGCGACTACGCCACTATAACCAATGCGTTTCGATTAATGGAGGTCAGATGACGAAAAAAGATCTGACGAACATTGTCATACCCATGATCCACTGATCCTGGCGGCTATCGAGGCGCGTCGGTGCCATGACAGTCAGGCGTCAAGCAGTTCGGTCTTGAAGGTAGAGCGTTATCGTCCACTGCTGGCTGCTCGGCGAAGTCGTGGGTGTGCGAGTGATGCTGTTAAGATACTATTAGTAGGAGTAAAAATTGCCTGTGCTTTGGGGGAGTGAGATTTGGACTGGATGGCAGAATTCAAAGAAATTATGCTGGGGATGACAATTAATCCCGAAGATATAAGTCGGGGATTTGGGCTGAAATTCAAGCATATTCCGTCTAGCTTGTTTAAATATAGAGAATTCGATAGGGATGGTTTTTCTCTAAATAATCTTGCGTCTAATACGATCTGGATGAATTCTCCGCAAAATTTTAATGATCCCTATGATTGCGCTCTGACTGTTAGTATAAATAAGCTCGACTCTAGAATGCTCGAAGCGTTTCATGAGATTTTGACGGTTTTTAAATACAAGTCCGACGACCGGGCGCGCGTTTTGGGCATGGTGTCGATGTCGTCTAATCCACGTGCTGAATTATTTTCTTTGCTGTGTAGGGAAGGGCACGTGGATGAGGATTTTTGTGCCGCCTTGACTGCGGTACTGGAATCCAGAGAAGAAAAAATTATAGAAGAATTTTCCGAAAAAACGAAAGGCTTGGTGAAGATTTGCTCGTTCTGTGAGTCGAGTGAATCCATATTGATGTGGGCTCATTATGCAAGAGATCATACTGGTTTCTGCATCGAGTATGATTTCACGGTTTTAGGTTCTGAGGCTTTGAATACAAAGTTTCTTTACCCGGTGCAGTACAGTGAATACTTGCACGATCACGCCGATCTGATGTCGGCTGAAGATATTCATAGAGGAAATCCATTGTCTATTGTTTTGCCGGCTATAACCAAGAGCCAGGATTGGTCATACGAGCGCGAGTGGCGCTTAGTTTATTCGAATAACCTTATGCTGAAGTCAGGTGCGATTTCAGTTCCCACACCTGTGAGGGTTTATGCCGGCGTTCGAATTAGCGACGAAAATTTCATCAAGCTTCAAGGTACTTGCGATCTTCTTGGGGTGCCGTTGACTAAGATGAAAATGTCGAGAAGCGCCTTTAAAATTGTGCCAGTAATTTGAATCGACGTGCTTATATCGGGCTCAACCGCCGCAGCCGTGTAGCCAACTGTTTGATTGAAACAAAGGCGGCGATTGATACGAGATTGGTGCTGCTTGGTGAACGCCACGGGGGTTTAAGGAGCATGAGCAGCCTGGAAACCGATTTCAGCAACTCATAGGGCTGATCCGCCTGGAATGGCCTTACAATTACCCGGTCATACTTCGCTGAGCTCTACTTCGTTGGCCGGTCCCTGAATCGAAGATGGTAGGTCTTTGAAGGATTTTCCAGTTAGGAGATTGGCGGCAGGGGCACAAAAGTGGTAAGCGTTGCTGGGTGCGTGCCTGTATGCCTTGATTTATCAGGGTTTCAGGGAGTCCATGTCCAATCCATCATTTGCCATGGCGATGAAGAGCGATGCCCATCTCGCATGAGCGATGTGGCCATAGGGGAGAGGCCTTGCTGGTATGCCGAACCGGCATTAGGTACTCGTAAGGCTCACGGACCAGTTTCCGGCCCAAGAGGTGCGTTTTTGAGAGAGACAGTGGGGGATTTGGCCCAGCAAACACTACGCTGCACCCCCCGCCAACCCCCATGCCTTAGCGCATGGTGATGTTAGCGGTAGAAATCAAGTGCTTATCCTGCGGGGTGTCCAGAGGTGTGTTTAGGTGCCGCCGACCTTTTGGGGCCGATTTTGGGCCCGTCAGATACGGGACGGCAGCTTCTCCAGCTCCTTCCAATCCGAGGAGGAGCTGATCCATTTTGCGTAGGTAGAGAGCAACATCTCGACGCTGTGGCCGAGTTGGTTCGCGATGAACGCGGGGTTCATCCCAGCCATTAGGCACATGGTTGCGTAGGTGTGGCGCGTGTCGTACTGCCGACGTTCACGGATGCCCAGCGCCTTGAGCGCGAGCTTGAAGTGCCTGATTGTAACACCTGCCTGCCTGATCTACATCCCGCCTTTACCCGGCTGGAACACAAAAGGACTGGTGGGAGTGGCTGATTTCGATGCCATTTTGCGCAAACCCGGTACCACGGCCTGTTGCTCCCCAGCGTGCTCATCCCCGGGTTTCTTCCTTTTTGCCCGCATGCTTGTCTGCGGGCCGCTACTGCGGTCGTGCTTGCGCGCCGCCGCAGCGGCCCGGCCAGCTCTTCGTTTGCCACGGCAACAGCTCTCCAGGCCCGCGCCTTTCGGCGGACTGATGTGTTATAAAAAAGTATGTCAAACAGGAGGTTAGATATGGCCAATAAAGCCAAACCGTTCTACTACGCTGCGGCGCCACTGATTGCGATCGGCGCTGCGTTCGCCGCAGTCGGCGCCTCTGGGCAAGCTGCTTTTGGCTACACCGCGGTCGGCTTTCTGGTGCCTGGTGTAGTGTTGCTCATTACCGGATATCGCCAGCGGGCTTGACGTGTGCGGTGGGGTCAAGCTGCAGGCACAGGCATACACATAGGTGCCTGAGTGAAAATACTCAACGCGGACTATCGAGCGAGCCTTGAATAGGGAGGCCCTGCCTGAAGCGAAAACTCTTGTTCCAGGCATCTACCCCAGACAATAGGGGGGCGTGATTCCAAGAGAGCCCTTACGGAACTGCCTCGCAATGCCTGTCTCGGCCAAATTGTTAATTTTTTTCGCGTAATACTGGCTTAATTTTTAAAAGGCTTGATTGCCTGCTTTGGAGGTTGACGACATTTTTTTGATGATCAGTGCCCAATTGTAAGAGCCATTTTCAGCGAATACACTCCAGACCATGAAACGCTACCTGCGGTTTTGTCTCATCTTCTTGATCAGCCTGGCGCTTCCCCTCAGTGGGATGGCGGGGGTTCAGGCACCGACAGAACCTTGCCCGATGAAGACCATGGGTATGGCTATGATGGACGACATGGGCATGGATTGTTGCAACGACATGAAAAGCCCTGTCGAACACGGCAAACCTTGCAAGCCGGGCCAGGAGTGCAAGTCGGGCGGTATGTTGCAAGTCTCAATCTTCAAGCCTCCTGTGACCGTGTTCAGCCCCGTAGTGCTTTCCCTCATCAGCGATTCTCTGCCTGTACAGACCCCGTCCGGGGTATGGCGACCGCCACGCGTTTGATTCCTTTCCAACATTGAGCCTCATTCCGCATTAGCGGGATGGACTAGCTGCGCGCGTTCCATTTTTTCGCCTGCAGTGGATGATCACAGGAATCGTAAACATGAACTCCAAGTGCAATTGCACAGGCTGGTCTCTTATGGCCGGCTTGGCGGCAAGCGTGCTGGCATTGCCGAGCTTCGCTGCGCCATTGACGCTCGATGAAGCTCTGCGTCTGGCCGAAAACAATGCGCCGTCGCTGACCGCACAAGATGCCAAAATTCAAGCTGCCAGCAGTGCAGCTATTCCAGCCGGTGAATTACCTGATCCCAAGCTGCTGATGGGCGTGCAGAACTACCCCATTGGGGGCCCGGATCGCTGGAGCATCGACCAAGACTTCATGACCATGCAAATGGTCGGGGTCAGACAGGAGATGCCCAACAGCGACAAGCGCAAAGCGCGGATTGAGGTCGCCGATGCAGCTATTGATCGCGCCTCTGCGGAGCGTCGAGTCGAACGTCTGAAGGTACGCCAGTCCACGGCATTGGCCTGGATCAGTAGTTACTCGGTTGAGCGCAAAGATGCACTGTTTCAGGACTTCTACAAAGAAAATCTCCTGCTAGCCGATACTGTACGGGCTCAGATTGCCGGTGGCCGCGCTCAACCTGCTGACGCGGTGACACCCAAACAAGAAGCAGCCAAACTGGCAGAACAACAGGACGATCTGACTCTCCAAAGAGCGCAAGCACAAGCGGCTCTCAAACGCTGGATTGGTTCTGCCGCTAACGACAAGCCTGTGGGTAGTTTTCCTGAATGGCCGGTCGACACCTCAGGCTACTCCCATAGGCTGCAACACCATCCCGAGTTGGCTGCGTTTGCACCGATGACCCGCGAAGCGCAGGCCAAGGTTCGGGAAGCCGTATCAGAGAAGCAGTCGGACTGGAGCTGGGAAGTGGATTACCAGCATCGTGGCCGTGAGTTCGGCGATATGGTCAGCGTGCAATTTTCTTGGGATTTACCTCTGTTTCCTGACTCGCGCCAAACCCCCAAAATCGCTGCCAAGCAGGCTGAACTCAGCCAGCTCGAGGCCGAGCGCGAAGCCCTGTCACGCGAGCACACTCAGCAATTGGAGAGCGAACTGGCCGACTATGAGCGCCTGAATCGTGCGGTACGTCGAAATCAGGAAAGCCTGTTGCCTCTGGCCAAGGAAAAGGTCGAACTCAGTATGGCGAGTTATCGGTCGGGCAAAGGCGATTTGAGCGCCGTGGTTGCCGCCCGACGTGAACTCGTCGAAGCGCGCCTCAAACAGATCGACGTGGAGGAGCAACGAGCGCTGACCAGTGCGCGCCTGTATTTCGCTTATGGGGAGACCAGCCAATGAGCCTAAAAAAATGGAGTGGGTCATTGGTGATAGGCATCTCGTTGGCATTGGGTGTAGCCGGTGGGTACTGGTTCGCTCATCTGCGCATGAGCGAAGTGCCAAGTACCGTTCCAGAGCAGAGCCTCAATTCTCCAAACGAGCGGAAAGCCCTGTATTGGTACGATCCCATGTACCCGCAACAAAAATTCGACAAGCCGGGTAAATCCCCCTTCATGGACATGCAGTTGGTTCCCCAGTACGCCAGCGGTGCAGGGGATCGGGCAACTGTGAGTATTGATCCGAGCTTGACTCAAAATCTCGGGCTGCGTTTTGCGACCGTCACCCGTGGTGTCCTGGATTCCAGCCTCAATGTGACAGGCATCCTGGCGTTCAACGAGCGTGATGTCGCAGTGATTCAGGCTCGCACCAGTGGTTTTGTGGAGCGGGTCTACGCCCATGCTCCCGGTGACGTGCTCAAGGCCAACGCGGCATTGGCGGATATCCTAGTGCCAGAGTGGGCAGCCGCCCAGACGGAGTTCCTTGCCCTGAAACGCAGCGGGGATGCTGAGCTACTGGCTGCGGCCCGCCAACGATTACTGCTCACGGGAATGCCAGCGGCACTGATCACTCAGGTCGGGCGTAGTGGCAAGGTTCAGCCTTACTTGACGCTCACCAGCCCTATAGGTGGTGTGCTGCAAGAATTGAATGTTCGTGCAGGCATGACCGTGGCGATTGGCGATACTCTGGCACGTGTGAACGGCTTGAGCAGTATCTGGCTGGCCGTGGCCATTCCAGAATCGGAAGCCGGAACTCTCACCTTAGGACAGACCGTCGAAGCGCGCTTGCCTGCCTTTCCGGGAACAACACTCAATGGCAAGGTCAGCGCGATTTTGCCCGAGACCAACTCGGACAGTCGCACAATTCGTGTGCGGGTGGAGCTGCCCAATCCTGACGGTCACCTGAGACCAGGTCTGTCGGCGGAGGTACGTCTGAACCGCTCGACCGAGCAGAGTGTCCTGTGGGTGCCAAGCGAGGCCGTCATTCGCACTGGTCGACGTGCTCTGGTGATGCTCGCCGCAGGCGCGGGTCGCTACCGTCCTGTGGAGATCCAACTTGGGCAGGAAAGCGATGGTAGAACGGCGATCCTGAAGGGCTTGGAAGAAGGTCAGAAGGTGGTTACGTCTGGCCAATTCCTGCTCGACTCGGAGGCCAGCCTTAAGGGCGTTGTCATAGGGGCGGAGGACGAGTCACCACCAGGTGCAGCAGGCTCCAGCTTACATGAAGCGGATGGGCAGATTGTTGAGATCAACGACAAAGAGGTCACTCTTGCCCATGGCCCTTTCAAGACGTTGGGCATGCCTGGTATGACGATGACTTTCCCGCTTGCCAAACCGGCACTGATGCAGGGACTTGAAACGGGTGACAAGGTTCGTATCGGAGTTACTCAAACCGATGATGGTTTGCGTGTGGATCGCTTGGATAAATCGGGGAGCCAGCCATGATCGCGGCCCTGATTCGTTGGTCAGTGGCCAACCGTATCCTAGTGCTACTGGCGACATTGTTCGTTACGGCTTGGGGCATTTGGTCGGTGCAGAGCACCCCTATAGACGCGCTGCCCGATCTCTCTGATGTACAGGTAATCATCCGTACACCTTACGCAGGCCAGGCGCCGCAGATTGTCGAGAACCAGGTCACCTATCCGTTAGCCACCACCATGCTCTCGGTGCCGGGTGCCAAGACGGTACGTGGTTACTCCTTCTTTGGTGATAGCTTCGTTTACGTGTTGTTCGAAGACGGCACTGACTTGTATTGGGCCCGTTCGCGGGTGCTGGAATACCTGAGCCAAATACAAAGTCGATTGCCTGCCAGTGCCAAGCCGGCGTTGGGGCCGGATGCGACAGGGGTGGGGTGGATCTATCAATATGCACTGGTAGATCGCAGTGGCGGACACGACCTGGCACAGCTTCGCGCTCTTCAGGACTGGTTCCTCAAGTTCGAACTCAAGACTTTGCCCAACGTTGCGGAAGTGGCTACCGTGGGAGGCATGGTAAAGCAGTACCAGGTGCAGCTCGATCCGCTCAAACTGGCCAGCCTCGGCATCACGCAAGTCGAGGTGAGCGAGGCTATCGGCAAAGCTAACCAGGAAACCGGTGGTGCCGTGTTGGAGATGGCAGAGACCGAGTTCATCGTGCGGGCGTCGGGCTATTTAAAGACACTTAATGACTTTCGAGCGATCCCGCTTAAGTTGGGTTCAGGCGGTGTGCCGGTGACCCTGGGTGATGTCGCCACGATTCAGTTAGGGCCGGAAATGCGCAGGGGCATCTCCGAACTCGACGGCGAAGGTGAGACCGTCGGTGGTGTGGTGATTTTGCGTAGCGGCAAGAATGCTCGCGAAACCATTGCAGCGGTCAAGACCAAGCTCGATGAACTGAAAAGCAGTCTGCCGGCTGGTGTGGAAATCGTCACCACCTACGACCGCAGCAAGCTGATCGACCGCGCTGTCGATAATCTCAGTCACAAGCTGATCGAGGAGTTCATCGTCGTCGCCTTGGTGTGTGGGATCTTCCTCTGGCACCTGCGCTCATCCCTGGTGGCGATTATCTCCTTACCGGTTGGTGTATTGATTGCCTTCATCGTCATGCGTTACCAGGGTATCAACGCCAACATCATGTCCTTGGGCGGAATAGCCATCGCCATTGGTGCCATGGTCGATGCTGCCGTAGTGATGATCGAAAACGCCCACAAGAAAATCGAGGCCTGGCACGCAGCCAATCCGGATGAGGAGCTAACGGGGGAGCGTCATTGGCATGTGATGACTGAAGCAGCGGCAGAGGTAGGCCCGGCACTTTTCTTCTGCCTATTGATCATCACCTTGTCGTTCATTCCGGTATTCACCCTTGAGGCTCAGGAAGGACGGCTGTTTGGCCCATTGGCGTTCACCAAGACCTACGCCATGGCCGCAGCGGCGGGATTGTCTGTGACTCTGGTGCCCGTGCTGATGGGCTACTGGATTCGAGGGCGAATACCCAATGAGCAGCAGAACCCGTTAAACCGTTGGCTGATCCGAATCTATCAGCCGGCTTTGGATATGGTCTTGCGTCGACCTAAGATCACATTGCTGTTGGCGCTACTGATTTTTGTCAGTGCGCTATGGCCAATGTCGCGCTTGGGTGGTGAGTTTCTTCCGCCGCTGGACGAGGGTGATCTGCTCTATATGCCTTCGGCTTTGCCGGGCTTGTCGGCACAGAAAGCAGCGCAATTGCTGCAACAGACCGACCGCCTGATCAAAACCGTGCCCGAAGTCGAACATGTCTTCGGTAAAGCGGGACGCGCGGAAACTGCCACCGACCCCGCGCCGCTAGAGATGTTCGAAACCACCATTCAATTCAAACCGCACGAGCTATGGCGTGCAGGCATGACCCAGGAAAAATTGGTGGAAGAACTGGATCGAGTGGTGCGAGTCCCTGGACTGACGAATATCTGGATACCACCGATTCGCAACCGTATCGACATGCTGGCCACTGGGATCAAGAGTCCCATCGGGGTGAAAGTTGCCGGCACCAACCTGACGGAGATCGACGCCGCTACTCAGGCGGTAGAGCGCGTTGCCAAGGGTGTGCCTGGTGTCAGTTCAGCTCTGGCTGAGCGCCTGACCGGTGGCCGTTACATCGACGTGGATATCGACCGCAAAGCCGCCGCGCGCTACGGGCTGAATATTGCCGATGTGCAGTCCATCGTGGCCGGTGCTATCGGTGGTGAAAACGTCGGGGAGACCATTGAAGGGCTCGCCCGTTTTCCGATCAGCGTGCGCTACCCACGGGAGTGGCGTGATTCGGTCGGCGCCTTGGAGCAATTGCCGATCTATACCCCGCTAGGGAGCCAGATCACCCTCGGCATAGTGGCGAAGGTCAAGGTCACGGATGGCCCACCGATGCTCAAGAGCGAAAACGCACGACCTTCGGGTTGGGTATACATCGATGTGCGTGGTCGAGACATTGCCTCGGTGGTCGCCGATCTGCGCCGAATCGTCAGTGAGCAGGTCAAGTTGCAGCCCGGAATGAGCCTGAGCTATTCAGGACAGTTTGAATTTCTCGAAAGGGCCAACGCACGACTCAAGCTGGTGGTGCCTGCCACGCTGCTGATCATCTTCGTGCTGCTCTATCTGACGTTCGCCCGCTTCGATGAGGCTTTGCTGATCATGGCCACGCTGCCATTCGCACTTACGGGCGGAGCATGGTTCCTCTATCTGCTGGGATTCAACCTATCGGTCGCCACCGGGGTCGGCTTTATCGCCTTGGCCGGTGTGTCCGCCGAGTTTGGTGTGATCATGCTGCTCTACCTGAAGAATGCCTGGGCCGAACGGGAAGACCTCGGCGACAGCACTGAGCGCGGGCTGGTGGCAGCGATTCGTGAAGGCGCTGTGCAGCGCGTTCGACCCAAGGCCATGACCGTGGCGGTCATTATTGCCGGTTTGCTGCCGATCCTGTTGGGCAGTGGCACTGGTAGCGAAGTGATGAGCCGCATTGCCGCGCCCATGGTCGGCGGCATGGTCACGGCCCCCTTGCTTTCCCTGTTTGTCATTCCGGCAGCCTATCGCCTGATGCGTCGCCGGCACCTCATCGTTGAACCGATCAAACCACAAGGAAAATTCGTATGAAACTGACCCTGATCGCAGCTGCCAGTACCGCGTTTATGTTTTCACTTTCTGCCTACTCGCAGGACATGCCGGGTATGAAAATGGATGGTATGGAGGGCATGAAGATGGAGCAGGAAACAAAACAGGCTCCAGTTGCTGACGCTGAGGGAACCATCAAGGCTATGGATACTTCGAAGCATACGGTGACCATCTCCCACGGAGCTGTGCCAGCGGTGCAATGGCCCCCAATGACTATGGCCTTTTCAGTGACGGAGGATCAGCTGGCAGGTCTGAAGGTCGGAGACCATGTATCGTTTTCCTTTAGGGTAAAGGATGGCAAAGCCGCAATCGTTTCCATTAAAAAATAAGACTGTAGCGATGAGAACTACCGGCACGCTCTGTCGTGCCGGTTTGGAAAGGCTGCCCTTGCTAAAATCCGCTATCTGTTCGTCGCCACAATTCGCGTATTTACCATGGACACCACGTGAACCATTCCTGTGAAAAAGCGTGTGGTCTATGGACGCCGGAAACTTGCTCTAAACCCCGCCAACTGTTCATTCAAACTGATCTCCATGGGTTGACATCTTTCCTTTATATCGACGAAGCCTTCGCCGATCTGACGGGTATGACCGACCTGGACCAGCTCGGCCGGCGCATCCGCGCCCCATGCAACCACAAAATGGAAAAAGACCGAATCGACCCAAGTGGGGTAAGCCAAGGCTGCGGTACTTGTAAGCGAACGCTGTTTGTCCCTTCAAATCTTGATTTCTGATATGTCCGTGCTTTATTGGCTGATGTTTGTCGTCATTGACGATCAAACACTATTTGTCATTACCGAGCCAGGTGCTTGCACGTTCGCTTGAAGGCCTGGGCTCGCGCGTGTTGATAATCAGCTTGGTCAAGGAAATCAAAGGAATGAAACTTTCACCCGCAGCAAAAGGAATTGCACTGGCCCTGGTCGGTTTCTGTTCATCGATACCCGTGGTGCACGCCTGCACGCGGCTGGTTTTTCTTGGAGATAACCAACAGATCATAACGGCACGCTCAATGGACTGGGCGAAGGATGTGGAAACCAACCTGTGGGTGTTCCCCCAGGGCATGAAGCGCCACGGTGAGGCAGGCCCCAATTCGGTTACCTGGACGTCGAAGTACGGCAGTGTCATTGCGTCCGGCTACGATATTTCCACCACCGACGGCATCAACGAAGCCGGGTTGTCTGCAAACCTGCTGTGGCTGGTGGAATCAGAATATCCAGCACTCGAACAGGGCAAGCCAGGGCTCAGTATCTCGGCATGGGCTCAGTACGTATTGGATAACTTCAAGACCGTGGCTGAAGCGGTCGAGGCGCTCAAGGCCGAACCGTTTCATGTGGTGACATCCAAGGTTCCGAACGAAACCCGCCTGGCAACGCTGCACCTTTCAATGTCCGATGCGTCGGGTGATAGCGCAATCGTTGAATATATCGATGGCAAGCAAGTCATTCACCACGACAGAAAATATCAAGTGATGACGAACTCGCCGAAGTTCGACGAGCAGTTGGAAATGTATGCTTATTGGCAAGGCATTGACGGAACACAGATGTTGCCTGGCACCAACCGCTCGCCTGATCGCTTTGCGCGTGCGTCCTTCTACGTAAATGCCGTGCCCAAGCATGAGGATGCGCGGCTGTCACTGGCCAGTGTATTCAGTGTGATTCGCAACGTCTCGGTGCCGTACGGCATTACAACGCCAGATCAGCCCAATATCTCATCCACGCGCTGGCGGACTGTGGCGGACCATAAACACAAGCAGTATTTTTTCGAGTCCGCAGTCACGCCCAATACGTTCTGGGTTGACCTGAAAAAGCTGGACCTCAGCCAGAAAACCGGCAAGGTGAAAAAGCTGGACCTGGGCCCGAACCAGGCAAACGTGTATGCCGGCGAAGTGTCCGCCCGCTTCGAAGAGTCAACACCGTTCAAATTCGAGGGGATTTGAATTGCACCAGCGACTTGATCCCTGACATTTACACTCAGGACGCAACAGCGCTCGCCTCGGCAATCATGAGGTCGAGCGCTTTTGTGTGCGTTGAACAAAAGGCGGCTCGGTCATCAGCCTATCTGTGACAACCCAAATCCCAGACAAAGAAAAGCCCGCGATGGGGGGGAGCGGGCTTAAAGGTTTCTACTAGGAGCTGGGTCAACCATAAGCCTTCGAATGTGAAAGGCTTGTGAAAATTACGGGATTGGTCTGAATGATTGCTATTTCACCGTGCAGGTCCAGCGGTGATTGTGCCGGTAGGGCGCGCGCATGAAGGTGATGTCCGAGACGCGGGTCAGGCCGCGTTTGCGCAGGGCGTCGGTCAGTTGTACGAGTGTCTCTGCTTCGATAGTCATTGCTGTTACCTCGTCAGATTTACTGCGTTCATAGGTCTGGACCGGGCGGGTGTCGGGCTAATTCAATTTTTTTGCCCGTGTATCGACGACCGCAAACAGGCCAGGCAAAAAAGATGAACCACCCACGCCGCCACGCGCTCACATGAACAGCGGTACCTCAAACGCAGTTCCCGAAAAACAGAACGAGGATTTCATGATGAATACCCTGTTGCGAAGCAGCGCTTTTGCGCTGGCGTTTACCCTGGCAGGCGCGGTACACGCGGCCCAGGACGCCGACGATTTCGTGGAAGACGCCTCGGCCAAAGGCATTGCCGAAGTGGAAGCCGGCAAGCTGGCCCAGGAGAAGGGCAGCGCCAGCGACGTGAAGGCCTTTGCCGACATGATGGTCAAGGACCACACCGCAGCCAACGAGAAGCTCAAGGCCATCGCTGCCAGCAAAAAGCTGGAAGTCTCGGATGATGCCATGCTGATGGACAAGGCCAAGGCGATGATTCTGGAGCTGCGTAGCGCCAAGTCGTTCGACCAGGCCTATGCCAACAACCAGGTCAAGGCGCACGAGGCCACCATCGAGCTGTTCGAGAACTATGTGAAGGACGGCACCGATGCCGAGCTCAAGGCGTTCGCCGAGAAAACCCTGCCCACGCTGAAAGAGCATCTGACCAAGGCCAGGGCACTTGCCAGCGCACACGGCGGTGATGCAGCCCAACCCTGAGTCAATGCCCGCTGGCCAGTGCGCAGGCGCTGGCCATTGGCAATGCAGTACGCACCGTTCCAGTCGTAGAGGAGAGGTGACGATGAACGACACGGACAAAAGGCAGGCGTTGCAGAACTGGCGACAGGCGTTGGTCCACGAGCATGCGTCACTGGACGCCGAGCAGCGTTACGACAAGGCGTTGATGGCCGCCGATGCACTCGAGGTGGCGGGCATCATCAGCAGTCGCGAGTGGCGCGAGCTGGTGAAGGAAGCCAATGCCTTTATCTTCCACTGAGCGGCGTTGCCAATGCCGGCAGTGCCTGGAGGTTAGCGTCATGAAACTGACCGCGTTGGCGTTGCTGGTCGCCAGCCTGTCGATGCTGCAAGGGTGCTTCAACGAGCCCGAGCATGTCGACAAGGATACCGATCGCAGCAAGTCTTCCCTGCAGATGCAAAAGCCCGACACGCCCCCTGCGGAGCCGGCGCCTCGGCAACCCCCCAACAACTAGCTTGAGCGAACGTGCGCCCCAGTCAGCCGAGGCTTGGGGCGCAGGGCTCAGAAGGTGGGCGGGGTGATCACCCAGATCACCACCGCATCCACTTCACCCGGGTTGCCGTACTTGTGCGGCTCCTGGCTGGAGAAGCTGAAGCTGTCGCCTTCGCCGAGTTCGAAATGGCGATCCCCCACCCACAGCTCGAAGCGGCCGGACAGCACGTACCCGGCTTCTTCGCCCTCATGGCTGTAGCTCTGCTGGCTGTAGGTGCCTGGCGGAAAGCGCGAATGGAGCATCTCCAGTTCGCGGTTGGGTTGCGGGGTGAGCAACTGGTCGACGATGCCGTCTTCGTAATGCACGCTCAGTCGGCTCTGCCGGCGCACCACGTAGCCGCTGTCCTCGGGGGCGGTGACCGCCTCGCTGGCGAAGAACCACTGGATGGTCACGCCCAGGCTGCGGGCGATATTGAACAGTGCCGGTATCGAGGGGTACGACAGGTTGCGTTCCAGCTGGCTGATATAGCCGGCGGTCAGCTCGCTCTGTTGCGCAAGCTCGGTCAGGGTCATGCCGCGACGCTTGCGAAGCCCGCGAATGCGCGTGCCCAGAAAGTGCGGCGCGGCGCTGCCGTCCTCGGCGGTGGGCGGCAGCTTGCTGTTGTTGCTCATGGCGTTATCCGATCAGCCCTGCAAAGGCCCGGAGTATAAACAGCCTCACAGGCTCGCGGCGACTTTAAGGCCCTCATAGATGGCTTCCTCGGCGGTACGCGCCGCCAGGCAATCGCCAATGCGGTGTACTGCGGCCAGGTCCTGGATCTCGCCGGCCAGGGTGTCGACCGGGTGATGGCCGTGGCACAGCACCAGGGTGTCGATGCCTTCGAAGATCATCGCCTCGCCGCTGGCGGTGTGCTGCAGGTAGACGCTGCTGTCGTCGCAGCCATACAGCCGCGCATAGGGCGTGATCGGGATGCCCAGCTTGTGCAGCTCGCCGGCCATCTGGTCACGCACATACAACGGCAGGCTCTCGCCGCAGTGGGTACCGTTGACCGCCAGTTGTACCTGATGCCCGGCGCGGGTCAGGCGTTCGGCGATGCCCGGCCCGATCCAGTCGCAGCGCCAGTCCATCACCATCACCGAGCGACCGACCTGTACCTGCTCGCGCAGCACCTGCCAGGCGTCGACCACCTGCAACTCGCCGCCGCGCTCGAACGCCGGCCAGTAGGGCGCGGCACCGGTGGCGACGATCACGGCATCCGGCTGCTCGCGCGCGACCAGCGCGCGGTCGACCCGGGTATTGCGCACCACCTCCACGCCGGCCAACTGCATCTCGCGTTGCAGGTTGGTGCTGGCACCGCCGAATTCGCTGCGCCGTGGCAGCAGTTGCGCCAGCAGCACCTGGCCACCCAGTTGGGCGGCCGCCTCATACAGGGTGACCTGATGACCACGGGCCGCCGCTACCGCGGCAGCCTTCATGCCGGCCGGGCCGCCGCCCACCACCATCACCTTCTTGCGCAGCGTGGCAGGCTGCAGTTGGCCGAACTGCCGCTCGCGCCCGGTCTCCGGATGCTGGATGCACGAAATCGGCAGGCCCTTGTGGAAGTGCCCGATACAGGCCTGGTTGCAGGCGATGCAGGCACGCACGTCTTCGGCCCGGCCGCTGTCGGTCTTGTTCGGCATCTGCGGGTCGCAGATCAGCGCGCGGGTCATGCCACACACGTCGGCCTGGCCGCGGGCAAGTATCAGTTCGGCCTCCTGGGGCTGGTTGATGCGCCCGGTAACGAACAGCGGAATGTCCAGGCTGGCCTTGAAGGTGCCCGCCTCGCGGGCCAGATAGGCGGCCTCGATGGCCATCGGCGGCACGATATGCACCGCGCCGCCCAGGGACGCCGAGGTGCCGGCCACAATATGCACATAGTCCAGTTGCCCTTGCAGGGCCTTCACCGCGCCGAGCGATTCATCTTCGCTCAGGCCCTCGGCGTCGCGTTCATCGGCGCTGATGCGCAGGCCAATGATGAAGTGTTCGTCGGTGCTGGCACGCACCGCGGCGATGACCTCGCGCACAAAGCGCAAACGTTGTTCAAGGTCGCCGTTGTAGCCGTCGCTACGCCGGTTGACCCGAGGGTTGATGAACTGGGCGGGCAGGTACCCGTGGCTGGCCACCACCTCCACGCCGTCCACGCCCGCCTGATGCAGGCGCCGCGCCGCCGCAGCATAGCCGGCCACGATCTCGTCGATCATGCCTTGGTCAAGCTCGCGCGGCATCACCCGGAACCGTTCGTTGGGCACCGCCGAGGCCGAGTAGGCCACCGCCAGCAAGCCGTCGCTGGACTCCATGATCTCGCGCCCCGGGTGAAAGATCTGCGACAGCACCACGGTGCCGTGGGCATGGCAGGTCTCGGCCAGCCGGCGATACCCCTCGATGCAGGCGTCATCGGTGGCCATCAGCACGTGGGAGGTGTAGCGGGCGCTGTCGTGTACGCCGGCCACCTGCAGCACGATCAGCCCCACACCACCTTCGGCCCGGGCCTGGTGATAGGCAATCAGCTGTTCGTTGACCAGGTTGTCGGTGGGCATCGAGGTGTCGTGGCCGCTGGACATGATGCGGTTCTTGAGGCGCTTGCCACGGATCTGCAACGGGGTGAACAGGTGCGCGAAGGCGGTCGACATGGTGGTCAGGCTCCAGCGGGGGCGTTGTTATTATTTTTCTATGAAAGTGTACCGACAGTAAAAAATCAACTTGTTTTTTTACTTGGGTTTGATTAGCGTCGAGTCACCCCAGTGCAGGGGCTTACCTCACAAAAACAAGAAAGTGGACCACGCCGGCGCCAGGCCGAGTGGTACCCGCAGGAGGATCCATCGATGAAAGCGTTCCCGCGTAAACCAGGCCTGTATGCAGTGCTGCTTGCCCTGGGCCTGGGCAGTGCCCAGGCAGCTCCGCAGATGGTCGTGGTGGGTTATGGCGGTGCCGGGCAGAAGGCCCAGGACGTGGCGTTCTTCCAGCCGTTCAGTGCCCAGGACAAGAGCAAGCTGATCCAGAGCGAGTACAACGGTGAAATGGCCCGCATCAAGGTGATGGTCGACACTGGCAATGTGGACTGGGATGTGGTGCAGATCGAAGGGCCTGACTTGATGCGCGGGTGCGACGAAGGCATGTACGAACCCCTCGACTGGAAGCAGCTGGGGCATGCCGACGAGCTGATCCCGGACGCTGCCCAGGCGTGCGGCTCGGCGGCGCTGGTGTGGAGCGTGGCGATCGCCTATGACCGCGACAAACTGGCCCAGGCGCCCACCTCCTGGGCCGACTTCTGGGACGTGAACAAATACCCGGGCAAGCGCGGCCTGAGGAAGCGTGCGGTGTACAACCTGGAGTTCGCACTGCTGGCCGACGGCGTCAAGGTCGAGGACGTCTACAAGGTACTGGCCACCCCCGAGGGCGTGGACCGCGCCTTTGCCAAGCTGAGCGAGCTCAAGCCCAACATCCAGTGGTGGGAGGCTGGCGCGCAGCCGGCGCAGTGGCTGACGGCGGGTGACGTGGTGATGACCTCCACCTACAGCGGGCGCATCGCCAGTGCCGCGCAGGCCGGTGCGCCGTTGGCGGTGGTATGGCCCGGCAGCCTGTACGGCATGGACTACTGGGCCATCATCAAGGGCTCCAAACATGTCGACCAGGCCAAGCGGCTGATCGCCTACACCAACGACCCGGCAGCGCAGGTGCGCTATGTACAGCAGATTCCCTACGGCCCGACCAACACCCAGGCCGCGGCAAAGCTGGACCCGTCGCTGGCCAGCTGGGTGCCGACCTCGCCGCAGAACCTTCAAGGGGCGCTGTCGATGAACGTCGAGTTCTGGGTCGATCATGGTGACGAACTGGAGGAGCGGTTCAACGCCTGGGCTACCAAGTAGCCGTTGCAGCCCGTCTCCTGCACCGTTCTGCAGGAGCGGGCTCAGCTCGCGGCGCCCCTTCAAAGTCTGGTTAAATACGCGCTTACCAGAACCGCCGGCGAGCCCGTTCCATGCACGATGACGACGATATCCACGAACCCGAGCACGACCACCTGCTCGACCACGAATTTCACGATCAATACATTGCCCCCGAGCCAGAGGCGGGCGGTATGGATGAGGATGACGAGGACGATGATGCCTGGGGTCTGCTCGACGATGACGATGACCAGCCCGAAGACCCATAGCCCTGCCGGCTTCACCATTCGTCGCGTGTGCTGCACCCTGGCCCCGGCCTGACCTCCAATTGACAGGGCCCGGATGTTCCGGGCCTTTGCTGGCGAGGTGTTCCATGACTGACCAAGTGACTGCCCAAGCCCAAGACCCCACCCAACCGACGACGGCTCCCGAAGACGTCGATCCGCTGGCACGCCCACCGGTGTTCACGCCAGATCGTCCCGAGGACTGGAAAGACCCGGCCAGCGGTGATGGCGTGCCCGATGACGAAGACATGCCGCTGCCCAATGATTGAGCGCAGGGGCGTCTGCCAGGGGGCTGGGGGGATCGCTGGCAGACACCCGGATGCCTGGCCCCATTCGACGACGTGGAGGTATTGATGACCGGTAATCAGCACAAACCAGTAGGACCGCATTCATCCGAGCACGCCTCTGAACGGGACACGCTGGACTTTGATCCCGATTCGCCAGACCTGGATGACCCGCAGGTCGATCCGGTAGGCCCGGCCAAGGCGCCCAAGGGCGGGCCAGAACCACGCAAGCCACCGCTTCTTGGCGAGTAGCCGCAAACAAGGGCCCGGCGCAATGCCGGGCCTTTTTGCAATCAGCCGTGCAATCAGCCGCCGGCTGCCTTGGCCGCGGTCACACCCGCCGCACTGAGCTTGATCGGGTAACGCACTGACGGTTCATCGTCGGCCCCAACGGTGACCGCACCGTCCTGGATCAACCCCTTGTCCTGCAGTAGCTTGAGCGTCTCGGCCACCGCCTTTTCGCCTTCGAAGTTGTCCAGCACTTCCTTGCCCAACCCGTTCGGGTGGGCGTGGTACAGCCGGGTGAGTACTTCGTTTTGCAGTGTTTGATTGGTCATTGCCTGCCTCGCAGTGCTCATGGGTATGAAGGGCGTTGCACAGCTTCCGACAGGCCAGGGCGGCAGGGATTCCACCGGATGTCGCGAGGGGGCGACCGGTTGCGTTACAGCAGGTTGCGGGGTGGGGGCGGGCAGCAGGGCCCTGAAACAGAACTGCCCCGGGCAACGCCGCGGGGCAGTGGGTCAAGCGCTACGCCGGGGCGTCAGGGCTTGTTGTTGAGCTTGCGCAGTTCTTCGTAGGTGGCCGACTGGACGAACCAGAAGCCGGAAACGATGCACCAGGTCAGCGTACCGACAATCAATGTGCCCAGGCCAGCCAGGAAGCTCTGGCTGAACATGAACAGGCCGGAAATCCAGATGACGGCCAGTGCCACGTACAGCACCACGTTGTTGACGCTGATAACAAAATCTTTCACGAGTAATCCTTCCCGAGTCATTGTCCACTGTCGCACGAACGGCGTGCGACAGGCCGCTATCATATTGATATTGCGACAACAATTCCATCGGAACGGGCACTGCGCCTGCCTGTCAGCGGCTAGCGAAAGCGCGGCAGCGGTCGGTCCAGGGTGAGGGAGGTCAGGGTCTTCTTCACCAGCACCTCGTCGGCTTCGACGGCCTTGAGAGTGTCGCGGATCTTGCCCGCCACCGGTACATCGCCCTGGCGGTCGATCCAGTCGGCGATCTCCTTGCAGGCCACGGCCAGGCGGTCCTGACGGTGGTTGATCAGGGTCAGCAGGGTGGTGATCTCTTTGTCGGACATGGCGCATTCCTCCCTTCGGCGAATTAAGTGTAGCAGTGCGCCGGCAGTTGGCCCCCCCAGCCTCAATCGGGTTTGCCGCGCACGATGCGCCCGTCCTTGACCTCGTCGGCATAGGCCTTGAGCTTGTCCGAGTCCCGGTACAGGCGGTTCATCAGGTGCAGCACCGCCACCACGTCGACGTCCTTGATGCGCTCGGCCAGCTTGCTGATTTCACCGGCGGTACGCTCAAGGTCGGTGGCGACCAGCTTCAGGTCACGTTTGAGTTCTGCGGAGGACTTCTTGATACCCATGGATACCTCGGATGGGCTGATTGCGTTCAAATGGGTGCATTCTAGCAGGCGACACCATCGGCAACAGAAGAGGGGAGGCACAGCATGAGCGCCAGGGTGCAGGTACGGGCCAACCGTAGTGGCCGCGATATCGCGGTGGGCGATGTCCATGGGCACTTCCAGCGCCTGCAGCAGGCACTGGATGCCGTCGGGTTCGATCCGGCCATCGATCGGCTTTTCAGCGTGGGCGACCTGGTCGACCGTGGGCCCGACAGCGAACAGGCGCTGGCATGGCTCGATCAACCCTGGTTTCACGCGGTGCAAGGCAATCATGAAGCGTTGGCCATTGCCCACGTGCGGGGCCACTGGCTGGACCAGGCGATGTACCGCGCCAGTGGTGGCGGCTGGTTTCTCGACCTGGAAGCGCAGGCCCAGGCCCGCTTTGTGGCCGCCTTCGAACAGATGCCCCTGGCGCTGGAGCTGCAAACCCCTGAAGGCCTGGTCGGCCTGCTGCACGCCGACTGCCCGTTCGCGCATTGGCAGACACTGTGCGAGCACCTGGCAGGCGAACCTTCAGCCGATGTTCAGGAGGTGTGCCAATGGTCGCGACGACGCTTGCAGCAGGGCGACACTGGCGAGGTTCAGGGCTTGCGAGCGCTGATCGTCGGGCACACCACGCTGCGCGAGGTGAAGGTGCTGGGCAATGTCTGGCACCTCGATACCGGCGGCTGGGCAAGCGGACACTTCAGCCTGCTTGATCTTGCCAGCCTTGAGTTACTGCAGACGCCTAGATGAACCACCACGGGTCACCGTTGGGCTTGGTGGGGGTTCGCCTGAGCTGGCGTATCGATACCCATGCCAACGCGATGCCAACCAGCAGCATCAGGCCACTGAACACCATCTTGAACAGGATCGCGGCATGAAACGCGTCGGGGTTGTCACGCAGCGTATGGGTCACGTGGTGGACTGGCCGGATACGGTTGCTGACCATACTGGTCACGCTGCCCGCCTGCAGGTCTTGCAGGTTCAGCAGGGCCATCGCCAGTGCACCCAGAATCAACAGGAAGCCAGCCATCAGCAAGACCATCATATGGCCGCTGCCCACGCTGTTCTGGCGCATGGTCGCCTCCTGGCAGATTTCGAGAAGCGCGCGATCATACATGACTTGACGCTGGCCGGCAGGGCATTTGAAACTCGTTGCCCCAGCCACCGGAGCCCCTCATGGACCTGACCACCCTCGCGTTATTCATCCCGGCCTGTTTCGCCCTGAACATGGCCCCTGGCCCCAACAACCTGCTGTCGCTGAACAACGCCAGCCGCTACGGCCTGCGCACGGCCTGCCTGGCTGGCGCCGGCCGCCTGCTGGCGTTTGCCGGCATGATCGTACTGGCCGCCATGGGCCTGGCGGTGGTGCTGCATACCAGTGAATACCTGTTCCTGCTGGTCAAGGTGCTGGGCGCCGGCTACCTGTTCTACATCGCCTGGCAGTTGTGGCGCGCACCGGTCGGCGAGGCCGCGCAGGTCGGTGCACGCGGCGTGGGTACCCTGCGCCTGGCGCGTCAGGAGTTCCTGGTGGCAGCCGGCAACCCCAAGGCCATCCTGATCTTCACCGCGTTCCTGCCCCAGTTCGTCAGTGTGACAAGCGCCACGCCGGTGGCCGAGCAGTTCGCCGTGCTGGGGGCGATGTTCCTGGTACTGGAGTGGCTGGCCATCGCCATCTACGGCTGGCTGGGGGCGTACATGCAGCGCTGGTTCAACCAGCCTGCACCGCGTCGGCTGTTCAACCGGGTCAGCGCATCGTTGCTGGGCCTGGCG
The DNA here is from genome assembly GCF_052850635.1 of Pseudomonas sp. 1176_21. Classification (NCBI taxonomy): domain Bacteria; kingdom Pseudomonadati; phylum Pseudomonadota; class Gammaproteobacteria; order Pseudomonadales; family Pseudomonadaceae; genus Pseudomonas; species Pseudomonas sp. 1176_21. Next base: position 834,368 of record NZ_VXCV01000001.1, on the reverse strand, counting down.
GGGTTCGGCCTGCTCGCCGCACGCCGGGCCTGAGCCCTACCAGCTGATGCGCAGCCCCAGGGTGCCGCCAATCGATTCCTGCTGGCGGCTATCAAGGTTGGCGCTGTAGGTCATTGCGCCGTACACCGCCACGGCGGGGCTCAGCCGGGCGTCCAGGCCGGCGCCCACGTCCATCCAGGTGGCGGCCTGATCAGTCCTGATCGGCTCGCCCCCGTCGAACCGCAGGGTGTCGCGCCCGCCACTGCTGCGCCATACATTGCTGCGCAGGTAGGGCTCCAGCGGCACGCTGCCGGCCAGGTAGCTGCCCTTGATTCGTGCGCCAACGCGACCGGTCCAGTTGGTCTGGCTGTCCTGGCTGACCGTTGAAATGCCATCGCTGCGCGTATCGAAGTCGACCTTGCGGGCGATCACCTGCACCTGGGGCTCGACCACCCAGCGCGCGCTCAATGCCAGCGGATAGCCGGCCTCCACCGAGGCCGCCAGGGCATGCCCATCCAGATCGAGCTTCACGCCGCGATCGGAACGGGCGCGGCCGTCCAGATCGGTGTACTGCAGCACCGTGTCCACGTACCACTGCCCGGGACCGATCAGCGTCCAGTAGGCGCCGACACTGTCGCCATCGAGGCGAACATCGCCCACCGCATTGTCTTCGAAACCCAGCGCGAAGCCTTTGACATCGCCATCGAGCCGGCTATGGCTGACATACACCCCGGCGTGCTGGCGATAACCGCCGTCGGTGTGCGTCGCATACAGGTCATGGCCCACCTCGAAACCGCTCAGGTTGCCGTCCAGGCTTGGCGACACCGTGCCGGACCACTGCTGGCGCAGGTGCTCGCCAAAGGTGCGGGCCCACCCGGCGGCCACCGGGCCTTGTTCGTCGAGCAGGCGTTGCTCGCCCTGGCGCTGGTGGAAGGTGCCCAGGGTCGACAGGCTGATGATGGCCGCGGCGCGGCTGGCCACCGCGTACACCGGCACTTCGGCGCGGTACAGCACGATGGCCTGCCCGGCGACCGGGGTGGGCAGTGGCGGGGTACCCGGGGCGGCCACGGGCGCCGGCACCACCGGTGGCGGTGGCTGGCCGGGCAGGGGCGGCGCCGATACCGGGGGCGCGACCACGCTCGAGCGCAGGTACCAGCTGTTCTCGCTGCCGGCGCTGACCCCGCCCTTGAACAGGTAGTACTGGTAGGCCCCGGCCGACAAGGGCTGGCCAAGGCTGAACGCCGTGCTGGTGCTGGTGGTGCCAGGGCCGGCCTCGACCACCTGGATGCCATCGGCCGCTGTCAGCGCGCCGCTGCCGCCCAGGTTGTTGACCTGCAGGGCAGTGCTGCCGGCCAGCGAGCCCTGGTTGACCACCAGCCGGTCGGAGGCGGCGCCGTCGCCTTCGAGCACGCTGTCGACCTTGAGCACGCCGTTGCTGCCTGCGTAATTGCCGCCGAGGGTCAGGCGGCCCAGTGCATTGGCGCCGCTGCTGAGGTCGATGAGCCCGGCGTTGTTCACGCTCACCGGTGTGCCGCCGGCAAACGCCGTCACCTGGCCGGTGCGCGCCACCAGCTGGCTGGTGGCATCGATCAGCAAGGTGCCGGTACCCGTGCCCTGGTCTCCAAGAACCAGGTGGTCATCCAGGTTGAAGACCGAGGCGTTGGTCAGGGCCATGCGCTCCCAACCGGTATAGCGCGCGCCCAGGCTGCTGCGGGTATGGTCCAGTACCAGGCTGTCGCTGCCCAGGCCGCCGTCCACCTGGCGCACCAGCCCCAGGCGGCTTTCGTCGAGGTTGGCGAGCAGCGCCTGGTCGCTGCCGTCGCCCATCAGCACCGCACCGCGCACGATGCCGTCGTCGCGCCAGGTGAAGCTGTCGTCGCCGAAGCTGAGCAGCACATTGCCCACCACCTCGCCACCGCTGATGGTCACGCTGTCGTCGCCACCGCTGACGCTGATGTTGCCGCCGATGCGTCCGCCACTGACGATGACCGTGTCGCGGTCAAAGCCTGTGACCAGGTTGGCGTCGATGATGCCGCCGGACATGTCGAACAGGTTGCGGTCCAGCTTCATGTCGACGCGCCCGATGCGCCCGCCGCTCATGTAGGCCACATCGCCATCTTCGAAGGCGCCGATGATGCGTCCGCCGCTCATCTGGAACAGGTCGCGGCCGTTGCCCTGCTGCAAGGCCTGCAACTGCCCGCCGGTCATGATGAAGGTGTCGATGCCCGCGCCCTGATCGAGCACGCCGGTGATGATGCCCGACGCCATCTCGACGCGGTCGGCGCCGGGGCCGAAGGTCACGCTGCCGGTGAGGGTGCCGCTGCCCCCGGCCGGCAGTATCAGCGTGTTGTCACCGCCAGGGTCGACAAGGGAGGTGCCAATGCCGCTGTCGCAGACATAACGATCGTTGCCGCCGGTAGGGGCGAAGGTGCAGTCCGCCTGACTTGTCAGGGCCCACGGGCTCAGCAACGGCAGGCACGCCAGGGCAACGCGGCTGGGCGGGCTCATTTCGTCCTCCTTGGGCTAGCGATCGGCCCAAGCGATACAGGGCTGCGACGGCGGTCGCAACTGGCAGAAATGATAGGTGGTCATCGGAAATGTGCACATTGGCGCAAAAACGCCTGACCGATGGCACGCCTGTCGATCAGGGCAGAGGGCTCAATCGCGGTAGAACACCTGCACCAGGTGGTAACCGAATTTGCTCTTGATCGGGCCGTGTACCACCCGCAACGGCTTCTTGAAAATCACCTGGTCGATGGCGCCCACCATCTGTCCCGGGCGTACTTCGCCCAGGTCGCCGCCGCGTTTGCCCGACGGGCAGGTGGAGTACTTTTTCGCCAGCACATCGAAGGCTTCGCCCTTGGCGATGCGCTGCTTGAGCTGTTCGGCCTCTTCGGCGGTCTTGACCAGGATGTGACGGGCCTGTGCTTTCATGTTGCCTCTGTTACGGGTAAAACCGGCGATTATGCCTGATTCGGGGCAGGGCGGCTTGGCGCGCCGTGCCCCGAACCCACGCATTGGCGGGTTACTCCACCGTGGCGCGTTTCACGTCGCTGGAAGCCGACCAGATGCGATAGCGCACTTCCACGTCCTTGGGGGTGTAGACCACCACCGGCAACTTGCTGTTGTAGCGCAGCAGGAAACCATCGCCGACCACCGGCACGAAGGCGTCGATCTTCTTGTTGTCGGGGCAGCCCATCAGGGTCGAGACAGGGCCCATCACCTTGTCCAGCCGGTAGTAGCTATAGCCCCAGCCTTCGAGGGTCTTTTCTTCGAGGTTGCCACCCAGGCGCTGCAGGTTGCAGTCCACCTTGAGGGTCTTGCCGGCCAGTACCTCGACCTTGAATGCCGACTCGTCTTTCTGCTCGGGCAGGTGGATCACCTGGCGCACAAAGCCGTTTTCGGCTTCGGGATAAGGGGCCACATCCTTGAGGCTTGCTGCGAGAACAGGGGCGCTGAAAGCCAGGGGCAGCATGAACAGGGCGGTCAGGGAAAGCGGTCGCATAAAAGCTCCTTGCGGTTTGAAAATGACAGTCGTAGCCGGCCAGCGGTACCTGCGCCCCAGGCCGATGGCTACTGGGCCAGCCAGCCGCCATCGATGTTCCAGGCGGCGCCGCGTACCTGGCTGCCGGCTTCGCTACACAGAAACAATACCAGCTCGCCCAGGTGTTGCGGTGTGACGAAGGCGTGCGAGGGCTGCTTTTCGGCCAGCAGGTCCTGCTGGGCCTGCTGCGGATCGACCCCGCTGGCGATGCGATCGTCGATCTGCTTCTGTACCAGCGGGGTGAGCACCCAGCCGGGGCAGATGGCGTTGCAGGTCACGTTGCTGGTGGCGGTCTCCAGGCCCACCACCTTGGTCAGCCCGACCACCCCGTGCTTGGCCGCCACATAGGCGGCCTTGCCTACCGAGCCGACCTGCCCGTGCACCGAGGCGATGTTGATCACCCGCCCCCAGTTGCGCTGGCGCATGCCGGGCAGTGCCAGGCGGGTGCTGTAAAACACCGCCGAAAGATTGAGCGCGATGATCGCGTCCCAGCGTTCCACCGGGAACGCCTCCACCGGGGCGACATGCTGGATGCCGGCATTGTTGACCAGGATATCGACCCCGCCGAACTCGCGTTCGGCATAGGCAAACAGGTCGTTCAGTTGCTCCACGCTGCCAAGGTCTGCCGCGTGGTGCCCCACCCGGGTGCCATGCCGGCCCACCTCGGCAAGCGCTGCACTGGCGTCGCCGAAGCCGTTGAGAATCACATCGGCGCCAGCGCCGGCCAATGCCTGGGCGATACCCAGGCCGATGCCACTGGTGGAACCGGTAACCAGTGCGACTTTTCCTGCAAGGCTCATGGAAGTCTCCTTAGACAATGCCTGTAGCGTAGAAGGTAGCGATCACCACGAAGACTGCCAGGGTCTTGATCAGGGTGATGCCGAAGATGTCCTTGTAGGCTTCGCGGTGGGTCAGGCCGGTCACCGCCAGCAGGGTGATCACCGCGCCGTTGTGCGGCAGGGTGTCCATGCCGCCGCTGGCCATCGCGGCCACTCGGTGCAGCACCTCCAGCGGAATGTTCGCCGCGTGCGCCGCACTGATGAAACTGTCGGCCATGGCCGCCAGCGCAATGCTCATGCCGCCGGATGCCGAGCCGGTGATGCCGGCCAGCAGGGTCACGGTGATGGCTTCGTTGACCAGCGGGTTGGGAATGTTGCGCAGCGCATCGGCCAATACCAGAAAGCCTGGCAGCGACGCGATCACCGCGCCGAAACCGTATTCCGACGCCGTGTTCATCGCCGCCAGCAGGGCACCGTTGACCGCGCTCTTGCTGCCCTCTGCCAGGCGCGTGCGGATGGCGCCGAAGGCGCTGACCAGCACCAGCAGGATGCCCAGCAGCAGGGCGGCCTCGACTGCCCAGATGGCCGTCAGCTTGGCGATTTCGGTCTGTACCGGGGCGCTCATGCCGGGCAGGCTCAGGCTGTGGGTCTTGCCGTACCACGCCGGGATCCAGTGGGTGAACAGCAGGTTCATCACCCCCACCAGCAGCAGTGGCGACAACGCCAGCAGCGGGTGCGGCAGGGTCAGGTCGGCGGCGGTTTCGGGTTCGTTGCGCAAGTCGCTGCCGTAGCCTTCACCGGCGCGCTGCGCCTTGTTGCGCTGGCGCTGCAGGTACAGCATGCCGGTGCAGAACACGAACAGCGTACCGATCACGCCAAGCCAAGGCGCGGCCCAGGCGGTGGTGTTGAAGAAGGTGCTGGGGATGATGTTCTGGATCTGCGGGGTGCCCGGCAGGGCGTCCATGGTGAACGAGAACGCACCCAGGGCAATGGTGGCTGGTATCAGACGTTTGGGGATATCGCTCTGGCGAAACATCTCGGCGGCGAACGGGTACACCGCGAACACCACCACGAACAGCGACACCCCGCCATAGGTGAGCAGCGCGCACACCAGCACGATCACCAGCATGGCCTGGCGTGTGCCCAGCAGGCGAATGGCGGCAGCCACGATCGAGCGCGAGAAACCCGAGAGCTCGATCAGCTTGCCGAACACGGCGCCGAGCAGGAACACCGGGAAATAGAGCTTGATGAACCCGACCATCTTTTCCATGAACACCCCGGTGAAGGCGGGCGCGACGGCGGAAGGGTCGGTAAGCAGCACCGCGCCGAGGGCGGCGATGGGGGCAAAAAGAATCACGCTGTAGCCACGGTAGGCCGCCAGCATCAGCAGCGCCAGGGCTGCCAGGGCAATGATCACACTCATCGAGTGTCTCCTTGGGTGCATCTTGTTTTTGTTGGGATGCAGCCCTTAGCGAAGACCGTGCCATTTTAATAAGCTATTGATTTATATGGATAAATACTAATTCCAGTGGAATTTATCGAATGATTGTCTCTGGTTTGAGACTGGGTGTGCCGTGCGTGCGCTTGCAGCGCAGGAGGATCTGCACACGGGGTATGCCTGACACACCGTGCACTCTGGTTTTGCGACCGCTTCGCGCCCGTTCGCCGGCAAGGCCGGCTCCTACGTCTCTGGCCGGCAGGCCGTAGGAGCGGGCCTTGCCCGCGATCTGGTGCGCAGCGCCAGTAAAACCTGCACATGCGATCTGCCTGATATACCGCGCATTCAGGCCTTGCGACCGCTTCGCGCTCGTTCGCCGGCAACGCCGGCTCCTACGCCTCTGGCCGGCAGGCCGTAGGAGCGGGCCTTGCCCCGCGATCTGGTGCGCAGCGCCAGTAAAAACCTGCACACGGGGTCTGCCTGACACACCGTGCACTCAGGTTCTACGACCGCTTCGCGCTCGTTCGCCGGCAAGGCCGGCTCCTACGCCTCTGGCCGGCAGGCCGTAGGAGCGGGCCTTGCCCCGCGATCTGGTGCGCAGCGCCAGTAAAACCTGCACATGCGGTCTGCCTGACACACCGTGCACTCTGGTTCTACGACCGCTTCGCGCTCGTTCGCCGGCAAGGCCGGCTCCTACGTCTCTGGCCGGCAGGCCGTAGGAGCGGGCCTTGCCCGCGATCTGGTGCGCAGCGCCAGTAAAACCTGCATATGCGATCTGCCTGATACATCGCGCAAACAGGTCTATGACCGCGTTGTGCCGATTCATCAGCAAGGCCGTCTCCAGGTTGAGATGACAGTCTCTCTATTGAGACTTGATCCCCAGAGCCGCCAGCTTCTTGTACAGCGTCGAACGCCCCAACCCCAGCTCTCGCGCGGCCTGCGGCACATTCCCGGCGCAGCGGGCGAGGGCGTTTTCCAGCAACTGGCGCTCGAATGCTTCGCACGCCTGCCTGTAGTCGGTTATGGGGTCGGTGTCGACTGTAAGGGGCGTCAACGGGCCCAATGCCGATTGCATCTGGGCGGCAGTCAGTTGCTGCTGGTCAGCCATCAGCGTGGCCCGCTCCAACACGTTGCGCAGCTCGCGAATGTTGCCCGGCCAGGCATGTCGGGCCAGCAGCGCCTGTGCCGGTGCCTGCAGCTCATGGCGGCTGCCCAGCTCCTCCAGAATCGCCTCGCTCAACGCCGGGAGGTCATCGAGCCGTGCACGCAATGGCGGCACCTCGATCGGCAGCACGTTCAGGCGGTAATACAGGTCGGCGCGAAACTCCCCGCGGGCCATCGCTGCCGAAAGGTCGCGCGAAGTGGCAGCAATCACCCGCACATCGCTCTGCAGCATCTGGTTGGAACCCACCGGCTCGTATTCCTTTTCCTGCAGCACGCGCAGCAGTTTGCTCTGCAGCGCCAGCGGCATGTCGCCGATCTCATCGAGAAACAGCGTGCCGCCTTCGGCCACCTGCAGCTTGCCCGGCCGGCCCTTGCGGTCGGCGCCAGTGAACGCACCCGGCGCGGTGCCGAAGAATTCGGCCTCCAGCAGATCGTGCGGGATAGCGGCGCTGTTGATGCTGACAAACGGCTTGTGGGCGCGGGGCGAGGCGGCGTGGATGGCATGGGCGAGCAACTCCTTGCCCGTGCCGGTCTCACCCAGCAGCAGCACCGGCGAATCGCTGCTGGCCCCACGCCGCGCGCGGCGTTTGACCTCAAGGCTTGCGGCGCTGGTACCGATGAACTGCGCAAAGCTGTACTTGGCCTGGCGCGCTCGCAGCAGCGAGCGGGTCGAGGCCAGTTCCTGCTGCATGCTGGCATAGCGCTTGAGCAGCGGCGAAAGGCTGTGCAACTCATCGAACAGGGCAAAGCCGATGGCGCCCATCACCGCGCCCTCGGCATCGTGGATCGGCAGGCGCATCACCACCAGCGGCTCCTTGGGCGTGTCGAGCATGTCCAGCAGAATCGGCCGGCCCTGGGTGATCACGTCGCGCATCTGGCTGCCAGGGATCACGCTTTCACACGGCTGACCAATCGCGGCACTGGCGTCCTCCAGGCCAAAGCGCCGTGCGTAGCGCTGGTTCATCCACACGATTCGTGCATCGCGATCGACGATGATCGTGCCCTCGCTGGATTGCTCGATGATCTCGAACAGCGAGCGGATCGCCAGTTGGCGCACGCGCTGGTAGTCCTTGAGGCTGTCACTGTCTTGCATGGGCCGCTCCGCCGTAATGAGGCTGCGATTATGCCCGTGGATCGAACGCCTCGCGCAATGCGTCGCCGATGAACACCAGCAGCGAAAGGATCAACGCCAGGGCGAAGAATGCGGTAAACCCCAGCCAGGGCGCCTGCAGGTTCTGTTTGCCCTGGTTCACCAGCTCGCCCAGGGAGGCGCTGCCGGCGGGCATGCCGAAACCGAGAAAATCCAGTGCAGTGAGGGTCGAGATGGCCCCGGTGAGAATGAACGGAAGGTAGGTGAGCGTGGCGTTCATCGCATTGGGCAGAATGTGCCGCACGATCACCAGCCGGTCGGGCAGGCCCAGCGCCCTGGCGGCCTGCACGTATTCCAGGTTGCGCCCGCGCAGGAACTCCGCGCGCACCACGTCCACCAGTGCCAGCCATGAAAACAGCGCCATGATTCCCAGCAGCCACCAGAAGCCGGGTTCCACAAAACCACTGAGAATGATCAGCAGGTACAGCACCGGCAGCCCCGACCACACTTCCAGCAGGCGCTGGCCGATCAGGTCCACCCAGCCGCCGTGGTAGCCCTGCAGGGCGCCGGCGGCCACGCCGATCACGGTGCTGATGGCGGTCAGCAGCAGGGCGAACAGTATCGACACACGGGTGCCGTACAGCACCCGCGCCAGCACGTCGCGCGCCTGGTCGTCGGTGCCCAGCCAGTTGGTGGCGGTGGGTGGGCTGGGGGTGGGTACCTGCAGGTCGTAGTTGGGGGTGTCGGCGCTGAAGGGGATCGGGGCAAACAGCATCCAGCCACCCTGGCCCTCGATCAGCTGGCGCACGTACTGGCTGCGGTAGTCGGGCTGGAACGGCAACTGGCCGCCGAACTGCTGTTCGGTGTAACGCTTGAAGACGGGGAAGTACAGGCTGCCCTGGTAGCCCAGCAGCAGCGGCTTGTCGTTGGCCACCAGCTCCGCCCCCAGGCTGAGCAGCAACAGCAGCCCGAACGCCCACAGCGAGAACCAGCCGCGGCGATTGCGCCGAAAATTCGCCAGCCGGCGCCTGGACAACGGCGACAGGCGCCGCATCAGTGTTGCCTCGTGGCAAAGTCGATACGCGGGTCGACCAGGGTGTAGCACAGGTCGCCCAGCAGGCGGATCAACAGGCCGAACAGGGTGAAGATGAACAGCGAACCGAACACCACCGGGTAATCCCGCGACACCGCCGCCTCGTAGCTCATGCGGCCCAGGCCGTCGAGCGAGAAGATCACTTCGATCAGCAGCGAGCCTGCGAAGAACACCGTGATCAGCGCCTGGGGAATGCCCGCCACCACCAGCAGCATCGCGTTGCGAAACACATGCCCGTACAGCACCCGACGCTCGCTCAGGCCCTTGGCCCGCGCGGTGACCACGTACTGGCGGGTGATCTCGTTGAGGAAGGCGTTCTTGGTCAGCAGGGTGAGGGTGGCGAAACCGCCGATCACCAGCGAGCCCACCGGCAGCACCAGGTGCCAGAAATAGTCGGCCAGCTTGCCGGCCAGGCTCAGCTCGGCAAAGTTTTCCGACACCAGCCCGCGCACCGGAAACCAGTTGAGCGAGGTCCCACCGGCAAACAGCACGATCAGCAACAGTGCGAACAGAAACGCTGGCAGCGCGTAGCCGATCACGATCAGCGCACTGCTCCAGGCATCGAAAGCGCTGCCGTGGCGTATGGCCTTGCGAATGCCCAGCGGGATCGACACCAGGTAGGTGATCAGGGTGGCCCATAGGCCCAGTGAGAGGGTGACCGGCAACTTGTCCAGGATCAGGTCGGTGACCTTGGCACCGCGAAAGAAGCTGCTGCCGAAATCCAGCTGGGCGTAGCGAGTGAGCATCAGCCACAGCCGCTCGTGGGCCGGCTTGTCGAAGCCGTACTGGCGTCTGATGGTCTCCAGCAGTTTGGGGTCCAGCCCGCGGCTGGCCCGCGAGTCGCTGTGCAGCGTGTCGCTGCCGGCCCCCGGCGCACCGCCGCCGATACCCTGCAGGCGCGCCACGGCCTGTTCTACCGGGCCGCCCGGTGCCGCCTGGATGATCACGAAGTTCACCAGCAGAATGATCAGCAGGGTGGGCAGTATCAGCAGCAGCCGGCGCAGGATGTACGCGGTCATGGCGCAGCCTCCAGCCGCTCGGCCATCTGCGCCGTGGTCAGCGGGGTGGGGCTGACCTCCCACCAGGTGTCCAGCGCCGGGTCATTGCTGGCTTGCACCCTGGGGATGCCGAAGCGGTTCCACCACACCGTGGAGGCGCCGGGCGGGTAGTAATTGGGGATCCAGTAGTAGTTCCATTGCAGCACCCGGTCCAGCGCATGGGCATGGCGCAGCATATCGGCCGGGCTCGCGGCCTTGACCAGGCCGTCGATCACGCTGTCCACCGCCGGGTCCTGCAGGGCCATGTAGTTGTTCGAGCCAGGGTCGGTAGCCGCCGCCGAGCCGAAGTAGCTGTAAAGCTCCAGCCCGGGCGAGGGCGACACCGGGTAGCCGGTGACGATCATGTCGTAGTCACGGGCCATCAGCCGGTTGACGTACTGGGCCGCGTCGATGCGGCGTATGTCCAGGGTGATGCCGATCTGCGCCAGGTTGCGTTTCCACGGCAGCAGAAGGCGCTCCAGGCCCGACTGGCCATTGAGGAAGGTAAAGCTCAGCGGCTCGCCCCGGGCATTGACCAGTTGATCGCCCTGCGGGCGCCAGCCGGCCTGCTGCAGCAGAGCGAGGGCTTGCAGCTGCTTGTCACGGATCAGCCCCGAGCCGTCGGTGCGCGGCGCCTCGAACACCCGGTCGAATACCTCGGCCGGCACCTGTGCACGCAGGGGTTCGAGCAGGGCGAGCTCTGCGCGGTCGGGCAGGGCGCGGGCGGCCAGCGCACTGTTGGCGAAAAAGCTCTGCTGGCGGATGTACAGGTTGCGCATCATCTGCCGGTTGCTCCATTCGAAATCCCACAGCAGGCCCAGTGCCTGGCGCACGCGCCGGTCCTGGAACACCGGGCGCTGCAGGTTGAACACATAGCCCTGGGCATTCTGCGGCGCCCCTCGGGCCAGGTGCGCACGTTGCAGGCGCCCGTCGTCCAGGGCCGGGCCGTTGTAGCCGATCGAATAGCCGGTGGCGGAGAACTCGCGGTTGTAATCGTAACCGCCACCGCGCAGCACCTGGCGTGCCACGTCGGTGTCGCCGAAATACTCGATCTTCAGCTGGTCGAAGTTGTAGCGCCCACGATTGACCGGCAGGTCCCGTGCCCACCAGTCGCGGTTGCGCTCGAAGGTGATGCTGCGCCCATTGTCGACCCGTGCGATGCGGTACGGGCCGCTACCCACCAGCGCCTGGAAGCCGCCGCCGTTGGTGAATGTATCCTGGTCGAGCGCGTGCTCGGGCAATACCGGCAGCGACGCCAGGTCCAGGGCCAGGGTACGGTTCTGATTGTTCTTGAAGTCGAAGCGTACCTGCAGGGGCGTCTCGACCACCACAGCAGCCACGTCGGCAAACTGCGTGCGGTACTTGAGATTGCCTTCACGCAGCAGCAGTTGGTAGGTGAAGCGCACATCCTCGGCACGCACTGGCCGGCCATCGGCAAAACGCGCACGCGGGTCGATGTAGAAGCGCAGCCACAGCCCATCGGCACTGCGCTCGAGCTTTTGCGCGATCAGGCCGTACACGGTATAGGGCTCGTCCAGTGACCGAATGGCCAGCGGTGCATACAGCCAGCCGTCCACCTCGCTGACCCCGGTGCCCTTGTCGATGTAGGGCAGCACATGGTCGAAGCCGCCGATTTCCAGCGCCGAGCGACGCAGGCTTCCACCTTTCGGGGCTTGCGGGTTGACGTAGTCGAAATGGCTGAACGAGGCGCGGTAGCGGGGGGCTTCACCATAGACGGTGAGGGCGTGGCTGGGGGCGGCGATCAGGGTTTGCCAGGGAGGCAGCAGAAACAGCAGCGGGGCAAGGGCGAACAGCACAATGCGGGTCAAGCCCGCTCTCACAGGAGCGGGCCGACCCTCGACACGGCCGGCAGATGCGGCCAAGGCCGATCAGTCCTGGCGGCTGGTCACTTCCAGCAGGTGATAGCCGAACTGGGTCTTCACCGGGCCTTGAACAGTGTTCACCGGTGCGCTGAACACCACGGTATCGAACTCCTTGACCATCTGGCCGGGGCCGAACGAGCCCAGGTCACCGCCCTGGCGGCTGGAGGGGCAGGTGGAGTTGGCCTTGGCGATTTCGGCGAAGTCGGCGCCGGCTTCGATCTGTGCCTTGAGTTCGTTGCACTTGTCTTCGCTGGCGACAAGGATGTGACGGGCGGTGGCTTTTGCCATGGAGAATGCTCCTGGTGAGTAAAGGTGCAGCCTAGCGCAATCGGCGCGCGATTTCCTCCCCCTGTGCGCACGTGCCTTGGCCGGGCACCTGGTATTTGTGTCAGTTGTGCGCCTCGTGCATTTTGCCTTTGAATCATTTCCAGCCCATTCCCCCGTTCAAACCTTTCGGGCTTCCTGGATTGGAGAAAACTTCATGACGAACAACTTGATTGTCCCCGGGACCCAATCGGGCTTGCAAACGATGATTGACCTGTTCAATGCCATAGTGGGAGGGCCGCCGGCATTCGGAGGATTTGCAGCCGGCACCCTGGCCCTGCGGCGCATCTACATTCCAGGTTACATCACCCCGGTATACACCGAAGGCGCCCAGGTTGGCGTGAACAAGGGGATGGTCAATTCGGTGCGCGGAATGCAGGTATTCGTGCAGCCGTATCCGAACATGCTGGCGGGGGATCTGATCGAGGTGTTCTATGGCACCAGCAACATCGCGGCGGTGAAGGTCAGTGTCCGCGAGGAGCAGCTCGGCCAGAACATCGAAACCTACATCCCGGCCAAAAAGGTGCTGGAGGGCGTGCACGACCTCTACTACGTGATCACGCGTGCAGGCTCCACCAACAAGGAGTCTTCGCTGGTGCTCAAGGTACTGGCACGCCTCAAGTACCCCGGCGGAAACGACCCTGAACCCGATCGCGCCGGGCACTACAAGCTGCTGCCACCGTTTCTGACGAGCCCTCCAATCGGTGGCGTGGTGGGTGAAGAAGACATCAAGGACTTCCTTGATGGCGAGCTGTATGGCGTGGAAGTCACCGTACCGGCGTACCCGAACATGCGCGAGTACGACACCATTCGCCTGAGTTGGGGCGGCTCGATCGTCGAGTACATCGTGCAACCTGACGAGGTGGGCAACGACCTCGTCATCGAGGTGGATGCCGAGCTCATCTACGAGGCCGGCGACAGCGAAAAGCTGGTGCTTGTGTACTGGATCTGGGACGAAGTGTTCAATCCCGCAAGCGACTGGTCATTGCGCGGTTACATCGAGGTATCGATCGACCCCAACAAACTGTTGCCGCCCATCATCGTCAACCCAGACTCGCAAGCCGTGGAGGGCGACCCGATCGATGTGGCGCTGGTGGCGCAAGATGGCCTGGAAGTACAAGTGGCGGCGCTGTCGGTGTTCGGCTTCAAGGCAAGGGATGAGATTACCCTGTACTGGGTAGGCACCACGGCGCAAGGCCAGATCATTGCCCTGAAGTACTCGCAAACGTTGAGCAGCCCCCGGATATTGGTATTCAAGATTCCCTATGCCCACGTGCAGATGCTGGCGCGGGGTTTTGGCAGAACCTGGTTCACCAGAAAGCCTGATAAAAGCAACGTAGTACAGACCTCCCGGCGGGTGGGCGCAAACTTTATCGGCGCCGCCGTCAAGCTGCCAAGCCCGCAAGTGACCGAAGCGGTCGACGGCGTGCTGGAGGCCACACTGGCAACGGCGACCGTGGTGGTACCGGCAGCGGCCCAGCTGGAGAAGGACGACTTCATCGAGATCACCTGGCGAGGCACCGGTTCCGATGGCAGCACGTTGCTCTACAAGGACGCCAAAACGGTCACCAGCGCCAGCGCAGGAAAAGACATCTCGTTTGCCGTGAACGGGCCGCAGAACATTCAGCCGCTCAGCGGCGGTTCGCTCGAAGTCAGCTACACCGTAAGCCGGCAGGGCCTGGGGCGCCCTCTGGAATCACAGGCTCTCACGCTGCAAGTGGGCGAGGCGCAGTTGGAACTGCCGGCACCCCGTTGCCCGCAGGCACAAGACGGTGAACTGGATCCTGATGTCCCCGCCAGCGTCGATGTGATCATCGAGCCGTACACCGGAATGAAACTCGACCAGACCATCAGGGTGGTGTGGTCCGACGCGGGCGGTACCTTCTTCGACGATCTGATGAAGGTGACCAAGAACAATCTCGACAAGCAAGTGACGTTCACCTTCGAGCACGCCGAGTGGAGCAACTACCTGACAGTGGCAGCCGATGTGTACTACCAGGTCTACGAAGACGGCCAGCCGACTCGCGTGTCTGCCATGCTTTCGTTGCGTCGCAAAGAGCGCCAGTTACTGCTGCCCGACCCGGTGGTGGAGGGCGCGGTCAATGGCACGCTGCGCCCTGTGGGCGATGCAGTGGTCACGATCCCAGCCGAGGCCCAGCTCAAACATGGCGATGAAGTGGAACTGTTCTGGGATGGCGATGCCCCGCAAGGCTCGACGAGCGTCACCAGGCCAATTCTGGCAGATCAAAACGATAAACTTCAGATGCCCCCTATCGAAGCAAGGTACGTGCTGGCCAACATCGATGCCAATGTACGGGTCAAGTACGTGGTGTACCGCTTCGATGGCCGCGAGCAGACTTCCGGCACCGTCACGCTGCGGGTACAGCGTGCGGCGTTGCCGCTGCCGATATTCGTGCAGGCGACCGCCAACAACCAGCTGAACCCGGACGATGTGCGCAATGGTGCAACGTATCGGATCGACACCGTGGCCAGATTGCTGCGCGGTGACAGGGTGACCGTACTGGTGCAGAGCGAGCTGCCGGCAGGCAACTTCAACCGCACGATCGTGGTCACGGCGGGCGACGAGGGAAAGGCCCTCGACGTGTCGGTACCCTATGCCACGATCAACGCCAGCAATCGCACCACGATCAAGCTCGAGTACACGCTGCAGCGTAGCAGCGGCGGCCCGGAGGAACGTTCGCCGTCCAACAGCTATTTCGTCAACCGTGTGATAGGCAGCGGCAACCTGCGTATTTTCGGCGCCCGCTACGGCGCGAGCACCTACCGCGCCTCCAGTTCCTCGCGAGTTCTGAGCGCATTCAATGCGCAAAGCCTGCAGCCGATCCTCGCCGAATGGCGTTACCTGGACGAGCCCACCTGGACCGCAGGCACTACCTGGATGGACAAGCAGCCCTGGAAGGCGCTGCGCGTGCGTACGCAAACCGATGAGGTGCAGCTCAACCCGGCCAACATCATCGGCAACGGAATCGACGCCACGGTCAATGGCAGTGCAGCGTTTGTCGCCCTGCGCAACGAACGCTCAGGGGGGGATCGCGATATCGTCGGCTGGGGCAGTATTGCCTACGGGGCAGTTATTCCGCCGGCATTGGTGGGCCGCGACGACATCGCTGAAGTCAGTTGCACGCGCAGCGCGTATGCCGCACGCACGACCGATGGCACTGTGGTGTGCTGGGGCCAGGCGGGCGAGGGCGGTACCATGCCTCAAGGTGATACCGGAAATTTCGTCGAAGTGCGCAGCAATGCCAGGGCGTTTGTCGGACGCAAAGCCGACGGTCGCCTCATTGGCTGGGGTGTGGGGCCCGAGGGTGCGACCATTCCGCCGGGGATCCTCATCCTGACGGATTTCACCGCTGTCTACGGTGCCGGCAGCGCTTTTGCAGCGCAGCGTGCCGACGGTTCGCTGGTAGCCTGGGGCAGTGCTGCCAACGGCGGAAACTTGCCCAAGAATATCGCCGACCTCAAGGACATCTACTACGTCAAGGGCAACTTTGCCGCCTTTGCCGCACGGCGCACCAACAATAGTGTCGTTGCCTGGGGCAATGCCGGATATGGCGGCACGTTACCGGCTGCAATCGCCGATTACACCGATATCGTCACCCTGGAGGGGGCCACGGCCCAGGCATTCAGCGCCTTGCGTGCCACCGGCCAGGTGGTGGCCTGGGGGGCTGCCAGCCATGGCGGCTCGGTGCCGAAAAATATTGCAGATTTGACTGACATCGTGGAGGTCACCAGCACCTGGCATGCCTTCTGTGCCCGGCGCAGGAACGGTGCGGTGGTGGCCTGGGGCAACGCGAACAACGGCGGCAACATGCCACAGGCTGTGGCCGACCTGCGCAATGTCATTCAGGTCACCGGCAGCGCATGGGCGTTCGCCGCCCTGTGCAGCGACGGCACCGTGGCGGTCTGGGGGCGTTCTGAAGCCGGCGGCGATATCAGCCGGGTGTCCGACCAACTGAAGCATGTGCGTGCGGTGTACGCCAACTCCAACGGCTTCGCCGCATTGACGTCAGACGGGCGCGTGGTGACGTGGGGCCAACCGCAGGGCGGTGGCGACAGTTCGGTGGTGCAGGCGGCGCTGCGCAACAAGGTGACCACCGGCCACCGGGTAGATGTCAATGCCGAGGCCGACGGCGAATGGGCTGGCGCGCCACGCGCCTGAGGCTTTTGAGCGATATGACCCTGCAATCGGCGCTACCTGGCGCCGGTTGCCCACCTGCGGGAGTTTACGACATGACCGACTACACCGTGCCAAAGATGAACGATGTCAGCGAAGGGGCACTCGACCTCGGTACAGTGGGTGAATTCACCCGTGCAGAGGTACAAAGAAGTGCCAGCTGGTATCAGAAAGTGCTGAGGCTGTTTGTGCTTGACGAGCAGAACAAGGTGCTCTACGACGAGGTAAGGCCCACCCCGAACAACGACCGACTGGCGGTGTGGGAAAATATTGCGAAAAGCATATTGCTTGGCCGTGAGGGCCAACAACTGCGCGTGTATTACGAGGTCGACGGGGTGAAGTCGCAGGTACTGACATTCACCATCAAGGCGAACTTCGCTGCGCCTCTGACAGTCGACCTCAGCGGCCGCAACTACATCGTGTTCCGCACCGCCGCCGAGGTGCCCAGCCCGCCGCCAGAAGTGCCTGACTACGCACAGTTCACCCGCACCACCGCACAGGCCGTCAACTACAAAAGCAGCAACACCGACGTTGCCCGTGTCGACAGCAGCGGCAAGGTCAGCCTGCTGGGCAATGCAGAGGATCCGCCGGTCACCATTACCGCACTGGACGCTGCCGGTGCCTCGATCGGCAGCTACACACTGACGGTCCGAGGGGTCAGGGGGTTGTACCTGTTGAGCTACGACCACGAGCTGCAGGCCTCGGGCGCCGCACTAGCCGCCGCCAGCTATGGCCTGGACGTGCCGACAGCCGACGACTTCAGTCGCTTCAGCGCTGTGTACGCAGCTGAAAAAGACGACCTCGCGGGCTATCTGAAGGCGCAGAACCTGGGCCTGCCGGACATGACCGAAAAAGGCTTTCTGGGTGCTACTGATACGAACGGCTCGCCCACCTATCTGGACCTGGCAACGCTGCAGGTAAGCAGTGCCAGCCCAAGCCAGAAAGGCTACGCGATAGGCATCAGCCAGCCCCACTGACTCCACGGCAGGAGCAACCGTTGATGGACGCAATCAGACGTACCTATGCGGCATTGGTGTTATGCGTTTGCGCGAGCATGTTCAATGCGCATGCAGACACTACCCAACCTTCGGACCCCACCCTTCTCCTGCCCGAAGTGGCAGCCTTGCAGGGCGCCGAGCTGGACCCTGAAAAGGTGCCGGCCACGGGGCTGAACATCACCGTCCAGGGGGTTGATAACAATAACGCGGTAGTACTGGCGTTCCAGACCACCTTGACGATCTACCTTGCCGATGCGCAAGGCCAGGCGATCACCACGATCAGTTGGCCGATCTCGGCGCGCAATGCCGGCAAACCCGTCACCTTGCCGATCGAAAAGCGCTATGTCGAGGCCAATGTCGGCAAGACCCTGCAGGTCTACTACACCGCGCAGGCGCCGCGCTCGGCGCCGCGCAGATCGGGCGTGGTCACCCTGCTGATCAAGGAAGGCTTCACTGCTGCACAGGCACTCAACCTGGCCAGCCGACGCTATGTCGTGTTCTTCGACGAGCACAACCTGGCCAGGACGCCACCGACCATCCCCGACTATGCCCGCTACACCCGTGCACAGCCAGGGGCCACCGGCTATAGCGTGGACAACACGGACATTGCCAGGGTCGATCCCGATGGACAGGTCTCGGTATGGGGCAATGGCGACATCACCGTCACTGCGCAGAACGCGGCAGGGGCCAGTTCCAGCTACGTGCTCAGTGTGCGCGGCGTGCGTGAGCTGCGCCTGCTCAGCTCGGCGTATCGATCCACCTGGGCACAGGCGCAGGCCAAGGCCCGCGACGAGGGCTACACCCTGCCGAGCAACGAGGATTTCGAGGCGCTGGCACGCCTCTACCCATCGCCGGCCAACAGCCTCGCCCAGGCACTGAACCTGGCTCCGTACCGGGTGTGGGGCATAGGGTTGGGCGCACAGACGGCCGTGTACCTGGACCTCTACGACAACCTGGTCAGTTCCGAAGTCACGACAGAGTATGAGCTGGGCTACCCGGCCGGCATTCGTTGAACAGCGGCGCGCCATGGGAGGCGACCTGGATGAACGTTGCGAGCAAACTGATTTGTGGCATCGCATTGTGCGTTTTGCTGGGCAGCGCCCATGCCGTCGGGAGCCCGCAGGTAGCGATGCAGTTGAATGCGCGCTACAGCAGCACACCGGCACAGTGCGTAGGACGTGCGCCGGCGTTTGCCTGCAGCGGCGTGTTGCTGCGCGCAGTGCCAGCCAGCGATGTCGAAACGTTCTGGGAGAAAGACGATGCCGCGCAACTGATTTTTCTGCGCAAGGACCGCGCCCTCGACGGGCTGGCAGCACCTTCGGGGTTCGTGCTGTTCGACCGGCTGACGGCCGTGGGCCTGGGCAAGCCGTATCAGGCCGGCAGCAGTGCCGGTGGCGTGGTGGTCAGTACCTGGCATGCCCAGGTGCCCGCGCAATTGCCCATCCAGGCCATCTTCTACGACGTCACCCGGGCCGGGGCCCTGGCGGCAGCCCAACGCAGCCAGCGCGCCTACTTCTACGCCACGGCCCAGTGGTTGCCGGTGGTGCGCCTGCACCTGGGCGATGGCGATGGCCTGGTGTTCGGTTTCAGCCAGCAGGATCAGCTGGACAATGGCTACAGGGTCACCCGGCGCCTCAACCAGCGTTACGCCGACACCCGGCCTGCCTGTATCAGCGGCCGCTCCGGGTTCGATTGCAACGGGGTGCTGTTGCGCTCGACAGGCACGGGCAACTTCAAGGCCTGGAATCCGGCCCCCCGTGCGCTGAAGAACGGCGGCGTGTCCTTCAGCTACCTGCGCAGTGACATGGCCATCAAGGTGGTGGTGTGGCCGCAAGGCTATCTGATTCGCGAAACCGCCGCCCCTGTAGTACACACCTTGCCTGCCGCATGCCTGTACGCCGCCGACGGCGCCACGCACGATGCGGTGTCAACCAACACCTGCACCTTTCGTGGCTGGTGCGACGAAAAAAAACCGCCCGTGAACAGCGTCGCCACCTGGTCCGCCTCCACTGCTGGCGATCGGTTCAGAAGCTGTGCGTTCCGCGCCGACGCCACGGCCTTGCAACTGATGGTCGAGATTCGCCAGAAAGTCCCGGGGCTAACCGGTTGGAATGAAATCATGGTCCCTACCTGGCCGCAGGACATTGCAGCGCAATTGCCGATCGAAGCGTTCTTTTTCAGCGCCACTGCGCATTACCTGGGGCATGTGGGGGGTACCAACGGCCTGGCCGGGGGGCAGTCGTTCCAGCAGGACTACTTCAAGGAAACCAACCGCTGGCTGCCGCTGGTCGAACTGGATGTGCAGGCCGCCAATCGGCAGCCCTTCATCTATAACCCCGCTGTGCAGCAGCTCAAATGAGGCGCGCACACATGGGCATCTTGAGACTGTGCGGTGTGCTGGCACTGTGCGCCTGCCTTGCGCCGGTGCACGCGCAGGAAGGCACCCGCACGGCGCAGTGGCTCAATGCACGCTTCACCAGCACGCCCGAACAGTGCGTGGGCAGAAGTCCTGCCTTCGCCTGCAGCGGCGTACTGGTGCGCAGCGTACCGCAGAGTGCGAACGCAGATTTCTGGGCGCTCAAGGACGTTGCCGGCAGCGACCTGCGCTTTGTCTTCCTGCGCAACGACCGCAGCATGGCGGGCCTGGCGCTCGGGTGCGGCTACCTGCTGTTCGATGGTCTGAGCGCAGCAGCGCTTGGCAAGGCTTTTCAGGCTGTGCAAGACCCGGTATCGCCCGGGGCGGTCCTGGTGTCTGGCTGGCAGGCACAGGCGCCGGCGCAGCTTGCCATCCAGGCACTGTTCCATGACAGCGCGCAGGCCGGGGGCCTGCGCTGCGCTCAGCGCAATCAGTTGGCCTATTACCAGGCCACCGGCCTCTGGCTGCCGATCCTGCGGATTGCGCCTGGCGATCCGCAGGCACAGGTGTTCGGCTTCGCGCAGCAAGAGCAGCTCTACAATGGCAGGCGCGTGGCCGAGCGCCTTGAGCACCGCTATCGGGATGCCTTGAGCGAATGCCGCGACGGGCAGGCAGCCGCCTACTGTCGCGGGGTGCTGATCCGTGCAGTGAATGGCGCCTCCGGTTTTCACGCATGGAACCCCAGCAGCAACTCCGTGACACGCAACGGCGTGTCGTTCTCCTACATACGTAGCGATGTCGGTACGCAGCGCCTGGCCGGTACCGAAGGGCTCATCTACCGCGAGCTTGCAGCACCCGCACGCCATACACTGGTAATGCGCTGTGCCTACCCGGCCAATGCCAGTAGCAGTGTCATCCCCAACAGCTGCCGGGCCAGCTGCGCCTCGCAGAACATCAACAGTGTCAGCGCCTGGCGCAGCCGCTATGGCGCCAACCCCTTCAGCAGTTGCGCCTTCGACCCCAGTGCTGCGGCCTTCGAGTTGAGTATCGAAGTGCATGCCCATAGCGGCGCCTGGAACGAAATCATCATCGCGTCCTGGCCGCAGAACATCGGCCCGCAACTGGCACTCGAGGCTGCATTCCTTATCCGTGGCAGTGGCGGGCTGAGCGGTGCCCGGTACATCCAGCGCGATTACTACCAACAGGCCGGCAAGGTCATTCCTGTGCTACGGGTCGATCTGACGGCGGCCAACGGCCAGGTGTTCACCTTCGACCCCCTGGACCAGAACCTCTGACAACGCGAGGCATAGGGCATGGAGGTAACCAGGGGGCTTCACTGCGACCGACAAGCGTGGCAGCACGGCGAGCTACGGAGTGAGGTGAGCAATCGTACCTGAAACCCTCTGCTGGCACTGCCTTCTCGGGGCGGGCGGGCGAGTACGAACCAGGCTATCCAAGCTGATATCCACTGATCGCAGCCACGCTGCCAAGGAGTCGACGATGAGGAACCTGATGCGTTCACTGTGCCTGGGCTGCACCTTGTGCCTTGTACAGAGTGCAGCGTATGCCCTTGGGGGTGCACAAACCGCCGCGCTGCTGAATGCGCGCTACGCCAGTACCGCGTCCCAGTGCGTGGGGCGCGCACCTGCCTTTGCCTGCAGCGGCATCGTGCTGCGCACGCTGATGCCCAACCAGGCCGAGAAGTTCTGGGTGCCTGACGCCGCCGAAGGCACCGACATGCGCTTCATCTTTGTGCGCAAAGACCATGTGCCGACGACATTGGGCTCGGGCGCGGGTTTTTTGCTGTTTGATCGCTTTACGGCGCTGGCCCACGGCAAGCCGTACCAGGCCACCCAGCCAGCGGCCAACCTGGGCGAGGTGGTGGTGAACGGCTGGAATGCGCAGGCGCCGGGGCAACTCGCGATCCAGGGCGTGTTCTATGACCCCGGGCAAGCCGGCAGTCTGTTGCGCGCCCAGAGCAGCCAACGCGATTACTTCCAGGCCACCGGTACATGGCTGCCGCTACTGCGCTTGCAGCTTGGCGAACCGCAGGGGCAGGTCTTCGGTTTCAGTCAGCAAGACCAACTGGACAATGGCTACCGGGTGGCGGCACGGCTCAACACACGCTACCTCGACACCGGCAATGGCGACGACACCTGCCGGGGCAATCGGGGCGCCTTCTACTGCCGTGGTGTACTGCTGCGCACGACCGATGTCGGCAACTTCCGTGCGTGGAACCCGAGCTCCAATTCGGTACGCGGCAATGGCGTGTCCTTCAGTTATTTTCGCGCCGACAGCAAGGTGCTGCGTACCTACAAGGCGCAGGGGCTGGTGATACGTGAAGAAGCGGCACCGGCGACCAGACCCTTGTCTCTACGGTGCGTGTACCCCTTCGATGGTAGCACTGGCGGGCGGGCCGATATGTGCGACTTCCGGCTTTCTTGCGCCTCAGCGGGGATCGATTCGGCAGCGGCATGGTTGGCGCGCTTCCGTGGCAGCCCATACTCAGGTTGTTGGTTCTCCCCGGCGGCGCAACAATTTCGGGTGGCCAACGAGATCCGCCAACAGCTCAACGATGGCCTTGGCTGGAATGAAATGGTTGTAGCGGCCTGGCCCGCCGGTGCGCCGCTTGGATTGCCGCTTGAGGCGCTGCTCTACAGCAGGGCCAGTTACTTTGCGGGCGATGGCCTGGCAGGTGGCAAGCGGTTCCAGACCGACTACTTCGCCGATACGGGCCGTACCTTGCCGTTGCTTCAGTTGCGCCCGATGCCCACAGATGGACGCCTATTCATCTACGACCCGAACGATCAGGCCCTTCGGTAATCGACGCGACAGCGGCCAACCCACTGCCCCTGGGCAAGCTGGAACGGCAGGACCAGTACGTCTGACCTGCCTGCCCCTTAACATTCTGCCTATGTGAGGGGCGCCGAGGCGCCCTCGTCGGGGCGACAGGTGTCTACCCGCGTTGGCTAGTGGCCGCTTCGCTCAACAAGGCTTCTGTGGCCCCCCAGCCCAGGCAGCCATCGGTGATCGATATACCGTAGCGCAGGGGGGCCTTGCCCAGTGCCTGGCAACCCTCGAACAAATGGCTTTCGAGCATCATGCCGATGATCGAGCGGTCACCCTGCAAGCGTTGCTGCAGCACCTGATTGAACACTTGAGGTTGGCGCAGTGGGTCCTTGCCGCTGTTGGCATGGCTGCAGTCCACCATCAGGCGTGGGCGGATGCCGGCCTTGTGCAGGCCCTGGCGTGCCTGCTCCAGGCTGGCGGCATCGTAGTTGGGGCCCTGGTGGCCGCCGCGCAGCACCAGGTGGGTATCAGGATTGCCAAGGGTCTCGACGATCGCCGGATGCCCCTGGGCATCCAGCCCGAAGTGGCGGTGGGCATGCGCGGCACTGCGGATGGCGTCGCAGGCGATGCCCACGCCGCCGTCGGTGCCATTCTTGAATCCGACCGGCAGCCCCAGGCCGCTGACCATCTCGCGGTGAATCTGCGATTCGGTGGTGCGTGCCCCGATGGCCGCCCAGCTCAGCAGGTCATCGAAGTAGCCTGCTGCCATCGGCTGCAGCAGTTCGGTAGCCACCGGCAGGCCCCGTTCGAGCATGCCCAGCATCAGCTGGCGGGACAGTGCAAGGCCACCCTGCATGTCATCGCTGCCATCCAGGTGCGGGTCGTATGCCAGGCCTTTCCAGCCCACCGTGGTGCGAGGCTTTTCGACATAGGCACGCATCACCAGCAACAACTGGTCATCGACCTGGCGGGAGAGGGCGGCCAGGCGTTCGGCGTATTCGAGGGCAGCGTGGGGGTCGTGCAGCGAGCAGGGGCCGACAATCACCAGCAGGCGATCATCCTCGCCGTCGAGAATCGCCTTCACCGCCTGGCGGTGGCGCTCGACCTGGCCGCCAAGGGCGCTGGACAAGGGCAGTTGCTGCTTGAGCTGAAACGGGCTGGGCAGGCGCAGGTTGAGGCTACTGTTGGCTGCGACAGCCTGGGGTTGGGACAGGTTCAGGGCTTGGGTGGACGCTTGCATGGTCGGTTTTCCTTGGGCGGAAGGCGGGTTCGGTCCCGCGCCTTCGGCCCTAGCGAGATGTTCGATTTCGTGTCGGTGTTTGCGTGCCACCTGTACTCGACCGGTCGGAGGCGGCTGGCTGGCCCGAACGGCAGTGGCTAAATCGCCAGGCAAGGCTTTGGTAACGGTAATAGGTGCTGTGGTTCATGCTGCAATCCTCATCGATGTCGGTGGTGTACGGCGCCCAAAACAAAACCCCCGGTGGGCAGGGCCGACCGGGGGTTGAGTATTCTCGTGTTCGGCGGCCCTGGGAGTGGGCGCCGGTGTGGGTATCAGCGGCGCCTGTGGCTAAACCAATACCCAAAATAAAAGCCGCTGGCAGGCAGTGCCGCGCACGCAGGCACAGCCGCCAGGTGCGATACGCGACCTGTGTGCAGTGCTTGAGTGAGGGAAATAGACGACATGCTGTGCTCCAGTTGATTGCCCGAGCTTACTTCAGGCGCGCAACTGGATGCAACCGGCAAATGGCGTTAGGCTTGCGCCCGATTGCTGGCACCGGAGCGTTGTCAGCGCACGCCGCACAGACGTGCATACCACCACATGGAGTCTCCCGATGCATGTGAACGACTACACATCGGCCATTACCACCCGCACCACCGGTGCAAGCCCCCTCCCTACCAGCCTTGGCATCAACCATGGCAACAGCAGCAGCGCCAGGGCCCTGAATGCCTACGCCGGGCAGGATACCAGCAGTGTCTCCAACCTGGCCCGTCAACTGGCCGCAAGTGCCACCCGTGCCAGCGAGCGCGATACCGGCCTGAGCCATTCGGCACTCGGTGCGTTGGCCAGGTCGCTGCTCGACAAGATTACCGGCGCTGCGTATTCGGCCAACAAGGCCGCCCACGACAAGGAAGTACCGGCCACCGATGACCCCGAGCTGCTGGCCCGGGCCGAACAGGCCACTGCGTTCGTGAACGCGACGCTGACCGTGGGCAGCAAGACCGTTGAAAACCCGTTCGCCGGCCTGTCGCGCGAGCAACTGGCGCTGATCACCTACGATGACAGCGGCACCTTCACGGTCAACGAACGGCGCGCCGCGTTCGAGGAGTCCACCCGCCAGGAGCAGGCGTGGCGTCGCGAGGTCAGCGACAAGGCGCAACAGGAATACAACACCACCGGCCGCATGACGGACTTCTTCAAGCAAGTGCAGGCTCACTACAACAGCCTGCCGGCAATCGAGAAGGCCCAGTATCCGGCCGACTATGCGGCGCAGGTGCAACAGCACATCGATGCCGACATCAACTACAAGGCGCAGAACGCCAAGGACATGATCGTTCCCATGACCCTGGCCGAAACCCTGTTGACGATGGGGCCGGTGGGCAGCGGCAAGACCCTCGCGCTGCCTGGCGCCGGCTGATCAGCGCCGCAGATAGGCGGTAAAGTCGATATCGCCGGCACTGAGAATCGCCTGCACCCGATTGTGCACGTTGAGCTTGCGCAGAATCGCCGAGACATGGGCCTTGACCGTGGTCTCGGCGATATCCAGGTTGTAGGCGATCTGCTTGTTCGACTCCCCCTTGGTCATGCGCTCGAGCACCAGCAACTGCTTGCGGGTGAGCGCCTGCAGCAGCTCCGGGGCAAAGCCTGCATGCTCGCTCTGGTTGCGCCGGCCGGTGCTTTTTTGCGTGCGGATGATGTCGGGCGGCAGGTACACGTTGCCGTTGAGGATCTGCTCGATGGCATCGGTCATCTGCGAGCGCGGCGACGACTTGGTGATGAACCCCACCGCGCCATAGGTGATTGCCTGCAGCACCACCTGCTTGTCCTGCTCGGCCGAGACGATCACCACCGGGATCGTCGGCGCCTCGTTGCGCAGGTTGATCAGCCCGCCAAGGCCATGCATGCCGGGCATGTTCAGGTCCAGCAGGATCAGGTCCAGGTCGTCATGCTGGCCGGTCAGGCTCAGGGCGCTGTCCAGGTCGGCGGTTTCCATGACCTCGCTGCCAGGGAAGCCGTCAGTGATGACGTTGTGGATCGCTTCGCGAAACAGCGGGTGGTCGTCGGCGATCAGAATCTTGTACATGGCTTTGCACCTTATTGTTGTGGTTGACCGCTAGGCAGACAGTAGTCAGGGGAACGCTTCGGGTGTCGCGGGGTGTACCGGCAGCCCGGCATTCTCCCAGGCATCCAGGCCATCACGGTACCAGTACAGCCGCGTGTAGCCCAGTGCATCGGCGCGCTTGACCGCATTCCAGCTCAGCCAGCAATCGGAGCGACAGTAGAAGACGATGGCGCGCTGCTTGTCGCCATGGCTCAGGCGTTGCAGGTGGCGGCTGAAATAGCGGGCCCAGGCGGCGTCCAGCTGGCCATCGCCGGTGTTGGCCAGCCAGTGGCTGTGGGGGAGGTTGGCATGCGGCTCGCTGTCGATGAACCGGCCATGCAGCCAGGGGCGCTTGTACACGTCGATCAGCAACGGCGGTGGCTGCTGTTGCAGCAGGGCCTGCAGCTGCGCGGTATCGAGGGTCTGCGCCGACGGCGCCTTATCGGGGGTAGGGCTGCGGTACAGGGTGGCGCGG
Organism: Pseudomonas sp. 1176_21; assembly: GCF_052850635.1. Classification (NCBI taxonomy): domain Bacteria; kingdom Pseudomonadati; phylum Pseudomonadota; class Gammaproteobacteria; order Pseudomonadales; family Pseudomonadaceae; genus Pseudomonas; species Pseudomonas sp. 1176_21. Next base: position 807,903 of record NZ_VXCV01000001.1, on the reverse strand, counting down.
TAGCCGTCGGCAGTGAACAGCGCCGTGTCGGCGCTGGCGGGCAGCGCCAGGGTCAGGCAGGCAGAAGCGAACAAGGCACGCAGCAGCATGGTCGGCAGTCTCGTTTTTGTTATGCCTGGTATTACAGGCCAGTACTGGCGCTTTGTGAATGCGACCATCGACAGCGCGGGCAGTACCAAAGTAGTAGCGGCCGTGCTCGCCAGCGGCTCTAGCATGGGGTATAGCCACTACAGGAGTACTGCGCGATGGGCATCTTGCTGGTCGACGACCACCCGATGATCCGCCTGGGCCTGGCCCACTTTCTGGGCGAAGGGCTCAATGGCCTGCCAGTTCGCGAGGCCGGCAGCGGCGAGGAGGCCCTGCAGCAGGTGCAGGAGGAACTGCCCGGCCTGGTGATCATGGACTTCGACCTGCCCGGCATCAGCGGCCTGGAAACCACCCGGCGCCTGCGTCAGCGCCTGCCGCAACTGCGTGTGCTGTTTTTCAGCGAACACACCGAGCTGGGCCTGGTTCGCCAGGCACTGGACGCGGGGGCCTGCGGGTTTCTGTCCAAGGCGGCAGCGCCGGCGGTGGTGCTTGAAGCCGTGCGCCGGGTACTGGCGGGGCATGCCTACATCGAGCAACCGCTGGCCACCCAGCTGGCCTGCCAGCCGCACCCGGGGCAGGGTGGCGGCAATGCTCGGCTGCAGGGGCTGACCCAGCGCGAGATCGAAATCTTCCTGATGCTGGCCAAGGGCACGCCGACCCGGTTGATAGCCCAGCAGCTGTGCATCAGCGCCAAGACCGTCTCCAACTACCTGACCTTGCTCAAGAGCAAGCTGCAGGTCAGCTCCCATGCCGAACTGGTGCACCTGGCAATCGAAGCCGGCCTGCTGCGTATAGCGGCGTAGGCTGTGTACGCAGGCACCTAGTCCCAGGTGCTCGGGCAACCCTGGCAGCCTTCCATGTTGCTGTCCTGGAAGTTGGCGTAGTGCTGGCGAGTGCCGCGCAGGTCGGCTTTCTCCAGGTTGCTTTCACCGAACTTGGCTTCCTGCAGGTTGGCATCGGCCAGGTTCGCCCCCACAAGGTCGGCCCTGCTCAGCCAGGTCATTTCCAGGTCGGCGGCTTGCAGGTTGGTATTGTGCAGCTTGGCGCCGGACAGGCGGGCAAACTCCAGGTAGGCGGCGCTGAGGTTGGCACCATTGAAGTTGGCGCCCTGGGCGTACATGCCCCAGGCCTGGACCGCGATCAGCGTGGCATCGGTGAAGTTGGCCACGCGCAGGTTGGTTTGCTGCAGGCTGGCACGGGTGAGGTTGGCGCCTTGCAGGTTGGCTTTCTCCAGGTTGGCCAGGTCGAGCTTGGCGTGACGCAAGTTGGCGCCACGCAGGTCGGCACCGGCCAGGTTCATCTTGCGCATGTCCTGGTTGTTCAGGTCGGCGTTCTGCAGGTTGGCGCCGGGGCACTGGCTTTCAGGCTGGATGATGCAGCCGTTGATCTTCAGCGGCTGTGGTTCCAGTTCGTCGTCGGCAGCAAAAGCCGGGGACAGGGCGACGGCGAGCACTAGGGGCAGATACTTCATGGGAATCTCCTTGGCAGTTTGAAAGCAGACGCGGGTCAAGCCCGCTCCCACAGGTTTGGTGATCCCTTGTGGTGGCGAACTTGACCCGCGAAAACGCTCAGATCAACGCTTGGCGGTCTTGGTATCCCAGGCCGGAATCTTGAACACCCAGAACGATCCACCCTGTGCCACCGGCTTGGTCAGCTCGGCCATGTCGCCACCCCACAGCGGTACTGCACCGCCGTAGCCGACGGTCACGCCGATGTACTGCTCGCCATCCTGTTCCCAGGTGATCGGTGGCGAAACGATGCCGCTGCCGGTCTGGAATTTCCACAGCTCTTCGCCGGTCTTGGCGTTGAAGGCCTTGAAGTAGCCGTCGCCGGTACCGGTGAACACCAGGTTGCCCTTGGTGGCCAGCACGCCGGCCCACAGCGGCAGGCGCTCGTTGTGCTCCCACACCACCTTGCCGGTGGTCGGGTCCATCGCACGCAGCGAACCTACGTGGTCCTCGTACATGCGCTTGATGCGGAAGCCCATGCCCAGGTAGGCCGACCCTTTCTTGTAGTTGACTTCTTCGGTCCAGTATTCCTCTTTCCAGTGGTTGGCCGGTACGTAGAACAGGCCGGTGTCCTGGCTGTAGGCCATCGGGTTCCAGTTCTTGCCGCCCAGGAACGGTGGCGAGACTTCCACCGGCTTGCCCTTGGTTTCGCCTGGCAATGGCTTGGCAGGGCGCTGGCCTTCGTTTTCGACCGGGCGACCGGTCTTGAGATCGATGTGGCTGGCCCAGGTGATGTTGTCCACGAACGGGAAGGCGTTTTTCAGCTTGCCGTTGGTGCGGTCCACCACATAGAAGAAGCCGTTGCGGTCAGCGTGCGCGGTGGCCTTGTACTGCTTGCCGTCCTTGTCCTTGTAGTCGAACAGCACCAGTTCGTTGTTGCCCGAGAAGTCCCAGGCATCGTTCGGGGTGTGCTGGTAGAACCACTTGACCTCACCGGTGGTCGGGTCGACGCCGACCTGGCCCGAGGTGTACAGGCTGTCGAAGTCGTGCGGGTTGCCGTCCTTGGAGGTACGTGCCCAGGTGTTCCACGGGCCAGGGTTGCCGGCGCCGACGATGATGGTGTTGGTTTCGGGGTCGAAGCTTGCGCTTTGCCATGGGGCGCCGCCACCGTGGCTCCAGGATTCGACCTTGCCGGTCTCGGTGGTCGGATCGTCCGGCCAGGACGGCGCCTTGACGTCGCCGGTAGGGGTGCTGTCCTTGCCGTTCAGGCGGCCCATGTGGCCTTCGACGAACGGACGCATCCACACTTCTTCACCGGTTTCCGGGTCGCGGGCATACAGCTGGCCGACCACGCCGAATTCGTCACCGGAGCTGCCGTGAATCAGCAGCACCTTGCCGCTCTTCTGATCCTTGATCAGGGTCGGGGCGCCGGTCATGGTGTAGCCGGCGCTGTGATCGCCGAATTTCTTGTTCCATACCACCTTGCCGGTGTCTTTGTTCAGCGCGATCACGCGGGCATCGAGGGTGCCGAAGTAGATCTTGTCGCCGAAGATGGCAGCGCCACGGTTGACCACGTCACAGCACGGACGAATGTTGTCCGGCAGGCGATGGTTGTAGGTCCACAGACGCTTGCCGGTCTTGGCATCCAGGGCGAACACCCGCGAATAGGAGCCGGTGACGTAGATCACGCCGTCGTTGATGATCGCCTGGGATTCCTGGCCGCGTTGCTTTTCGTCACCGAAGGAGTACGACCAGGCCGGGGTCAGCTTGAACACGTTCTTGTCGTTGACCATGGCCAGCGGGCTCCAGCGCTGGGCATTGGTGCCCATGCCGTACTGCAGCACGTTCTGGGTGTTGAGGTGGTCGTTGGCGATGTCTTCCCAGGTCACCGGCTTGGCGTTGGCCGCCGGTGCCAGGGCCAGGCTCGAGACCAGCAGGACGGCCTGCACAGCCATGGACAGTGGGGAAAGCGCGGCGGGTAACGATCTTATTGTCATAGTGGGTGTTCCCAATGGAGGTTTTGTGCCTGCCTAGACTGGATCGTCGCCGCCTGCGCAGATACGGAAAAACTCCCGCCCTGAGCGGGAAAATGTCCCAGTCGGCGCATGATTTGGCACTGCCCCACAAGCCCTACTACCAAGGGAGTAGCACGCGACCACCAAAGCAGCATGGGGGCGCTGGAGTGCGCTTTCTAAGATGCCCGGCAGCACCCCGGTATCGCGAGGTGCCTGCGTGCAAACCGTACAGACAAAGCAGTCGAGGGCAGAACAATGACAACAGTGAAAAACGCCTGGATGAGCGCCGTGCTGATGGCCGGCCTGATGAGTACCGGGGCGGTGTTCGCCCATGGCAACGTGACCCCGTCGGCGGTCAACACCGGCACCCTGGAAAAACTCGGTGACGAGTGGCGTGAAACCAACCCCTACCGCAACGGCCCCAACCATGACGAGGCAGTGTCCATCGGCGCCTCGGCCTACAACCAGAACTGCGCGGCCTGCCACGGCCTGGAAGCCAAGTCCGGTGGCATCGCCCCCGACCTGCGCCTGCTGGACGAGGGCGAGGCGGGCGATGAATGGTTCGTGGAGCGGGTACGCAACGGCGCGGTGCGTGACGGGCGCGTGTACATGCCCAAGATGGCCGACTACCTGAGCCAGGAAGCGTTGTGGGCGGTGCGTACCTACCTTGACAGCGTGCACATCGAGGAATAGGCCATGCGCCGGGTACCGTTGCTGTTGGCCGCGTTGCTGCTGGCCGGCCCGGCCTGTGCAATACAGCCGGGTGCCGATCCGGTGCCATCGGTGATGTGGGAGTTCTATCGCAAACAGTGGCTCCAGGATGAGCCCTACGTCTTTGATGAGCGCGTGCGGGTGATTGCCCCGCCATTCGCCGAGGACGCCCGACAAGTGCCGTTGCAGGTCGATGCCCGGGCGTTGCCGGGCAAGGTGCAGCGCATACTCGTGTGGGCCGAACTCAACCCGATACCGCGGGTCGTCGATTTCCATCCCGGCCCGCAGGTTCTGCCGTGGCTGGCGGTACGCATACGCATCGAGCAGGCCACCCCGCTGCGGGCGGCCGTGCTGACCGATGACGGTACCTGGCACATCGGTTCGAGCCTGATCGATGCCGCCGGCGGTGGCTGCACGGCGCCCAGCGTGGTACGCAGCCAGCCCGGCTGGGAAGAGCGTCTGGGCCAGGTACTGGGGGCACGCTACCCGCGCGAAGCCTTCAGCCGCGTGCGCCTGGACGTGTCGCATCCGATGGATAACGGCCTGACTGGCGGCATCCCCGAATTCTTCATCGAACACGCCGAGCTGTTCGATGCCCAGGGCCAGTCGCTGGCCACCCTCGAACTGTTTCCTGCCGTGAGCGAGAACCCCAGCCTGGGCTTCGACCTGCTCAACCAGGGGGCTACCCGCCTGGTGCTGCGTGACAACAACGGCAACCAGTTCGACGCTGCCATCGAGTGAGGACCGTGATGCGAGCACTGTTGCTGTTGCTGGCGTGTGTCAGCCTGCCGAGCCTGGCCGACCTGGACTATCACCTGGCGCCGCGCCAGATCGCGGCCGGCACCTATGTGCTGGAGGGCAGCACCGAGCACTTCTCCCGTACCAACGGCGGCAACATCGTCAACACCGGTTTCATCGTCACCGAGGCTGGCGTGGTGGTGATCGACAGCGGTCCGTCGCTGCGCTATGGGCAGGCCTTGCGCAAAGCCATCGAAAGCGTCACCGACCAGCCGGTGGTGCAGGTACTGCTGACCCATCACCACCCCGATCATGCGCTGGGCAGCCAGGCCTTTGCCGGTGTGCCTGTCGGTGCACTGCCTGGCACCACGCAGTTGCTGGAGGAGCAGGGTGATGGCCTGGCCGAGAACATGTACCGCATGGTGGGTGACTGGATGCGTGGCACCCAGGTACGCCTGCCCGACCAGCCGGTGGCGGCGGGTGAGCGTGCGTTCGGTTCGCACCGGCTGCGGCTGCTGGCCTTGACCGGTCACAGCGGTGCCGACCTGGCGGTGTTCGACGAGAAGACCGGAGTGTTGTTTGCCGGCGATCTGTTGTTCTACCAGCGTGCGCTGACCACGCCCAACACCCCTGGCCTGGCGGTGTGGCTACAGGATCTGCAGCGGCTCGAAGCGTTGCCGTGGAAGGTGCTGGTACCGGGGCACGGCCCGCTGGCCACGGACCGTGCGCCGTTTGCACAGATGGTTGATTACCTGGGGTGGCTGGACAAGGTGATGCGTGAGAGTGCGGCGCAGGGGCTGGACATGACCGAGGTGATTGCCACGCCGATACCCCAGCGGTTTGCGGGCATAGCGTTGAGTCAGTACGAGCTCATTCGCAGCGTGAGCCATCTGTACCCGCAGTATGAGCGGCAGGTGCTCAAACGGGTGGACCGCTAGAAGGTCTGGGGCCGGGCCAACAAGGCTGACAGGCCATGGTGGCCCGGCATCACATCAAACCGCGCCTTTACAACGGATAGTGCTTCAACTCCCGCGCAATCAGCATGCGCTGAATCTCGCTCGAGCCCTCATAGATCTGGGTGATCCGCGCATCGCGGTAGTATCGCTCCACGGGGTAGTCTTCCAGGTAACCATACCCACCATGCACCTGGATGGCCTTGGAACACACCCGTTCGGCCATCTCCGAAGCAAACAGCTTGGCCTGCGAAGCCTCGCTCAAACACGGCTTGCCCGCACTGCGCAAACGCGCCGCATGCAGTATCAACAACCGCGCCGCATTGAGCTGTACCTGCATGTCGGCCAGCAGGTTGGCCACACTCTGGTGCTCGTTGATCGGCTTGCCGAACTGGATGCGGTCACGCGAATACACCAGCGCCGCCTCGAACGCCGCACGCGCAATGCCCAGCGCCTGAGCCGCAATGCCGATACGCCCACCCTCAAGGTTGGACAGCGCGATCGCCAGGCCCTTGCCACGCTCGCCCAGCAGGTTGGCTGCCGGCACACGGCAGTTGTTCAAGGTCACCGCACAGGTGTCCGAGGCGCGAATGCCCATCTTGTGTTCGCTGCGATCGACCACGAAACCTTCGTTGTCGGTCGGCACCAGAAACGCCGACAACCCTTTCTTGCCCAGCTCCGGGTCGGTCACCGCAAACACGATCGCCAGGCCCGCGCGCCGCGCATTGCTGACGAACTGCTTGGACCCGTTGATCACCCACTCGTCACCCACGCGCTCGGCACGGGTGCGCAGGTTGTGCGCCTCGGAGCCGGCCTGGGGTTCGGTAAGGCAGAAGCAGCCGATCACCTGGCCGGTGGCCAGACGCTCCAGCCAGGTCTGCTGCTGCAGGTCGCTGCCATAGGCGAGCAGGGGGCCGCAGCCTACCGAGTTGTGGATGCTCATCAACGCCCCGGTGGCGCCATCGCCGGCGGCAATCTCTTCCACCGCCAGTGCATAGGCCACGTAGTCGGTGTAGCTGCCGCCCCATTGCTCGGGCACCACCATGCCCAGCAAGCCCAGCTCACCCATCCTGGCCACCACGCCATCGTCGATCCAGCCGGCCTTTTCCCAGGCCTGGGCATGCGGGGCGATCTCGTTACGGGCGAAGTCGCGCGCCATGTCGCGGATCATGATCTGTTCTTCAGTCAGTTCCAGGTCTTGCATGTGCGTACTCCGGCCCTCACAGGCCTTCGAAGAATTGATCCACCCGCGAGCGTGAAAGCTCGGCGACGGTGGCGGGGTTCCAGCGAGGCTGCTTGTCCTTGTCGATGATCAGCGCGCGTACACCTTCGATCAGGTCGCCGTGCTCGAACCATTGCCGGTCCAGGTGCAGCTCCATCGCAAAGCAGTCCTCCAGGCTCAGGTGGCGCCCGCGGCGCAGCATCTCCAGGGTCACCGCCATCGCCAGGGGCGAGCGCGTGGCCAGCAGGTCGGCGGTCTTGAGTGCCCATTCGTGGCTGTCGCCGACGGTCACGGCACGCAGTTGCTCGATGATGCTGGCCACATCGGGCAACGCGAAGAAGTGGTCGATGGCCGGGCGCAGCGCAGCCAGGGGAGGGTTGTCCAGGGCCTGGGTGCCCAGCCTGGCCAGCACGCCCTGCAGGTCCTTGAGCGGGTGTTCGCTCCATTTGAGCGTGTTCAGGCGTTCATCCAGGGTGCTCAGCCTGGCGCTGTCGACGTGCCAGTCGGCCAGCCCGCAGTACAGCGCGTCGGCCGCCTGGATCTGCACGCCGCTCACCCCCAGGTAGGTGCCCAGTTCACCGGGGATGCGCGACAGGAAATAGCTGCCGCCCACGTCCGGAAAGTAGCCGATGCCGGTTTCGGGCATGGCCAGGCGGCTGCGCTCGGTGACCACACGCAGCTCCGCGCCCTGGGCCAGGCCCATGCCGCCGCCCAGGGTAAAGCCGTCCATCAGGGCAACGATGGGCTTGCGGTAGTGATGAATGCACAGGTCCAGCGCGTACTCCTCCACGAAGAAGTCGCGGTGCAGGCTGTCGCCTGCCTTGAAGCTGTCATGCAGCGAACGGATGTCGCCGCCGGCGCAGAAACCCTTGGGGCCTTCGCCACGCAGTACCACTGCGTGAACCTGCGGGTCGACGGCCCAGGCGTCGAGCTGCTGCTGCAGCTGACGCACCATCGGCAAGGTCAGGGCGTTGAGGCCGGCGGGGCGGTTGAGGGTCAGATGGCCTACATGGTTGCGTACGGTAGCCAGTACGTTGGTATCGACCGGGGAATGCGCTTGCGCGGTCATCGCTGTCTCCCTGCTTTGTTATTGATTTTCCACATGATTTGTCGCGCCGTGGAGATGAATTCAAGGATCGTCGGATCGTAACAGTGCAATTTTGCCCATTACAATCGACAAAACTGCAGTGCCTGTCTGCATTTTTGCATGGTGGTCTCGGCCATCCGGAGCGGGTGCTGGCACTTTAGCCTTGTGACACTGGCGGACACAGGATTAGTTCCCCGGTGCCTGGCACCTCGCGCCTCGCCAAAGCAGCAGCGCCTTGCCCCCAAGGCAGCGTAGGGCGCGCGGCGCCGCTTTTCGATAATCGCCTCCGACAACCGTCCACCCGTTTGCGGAGAGCGTCATGCACAACAATAAGAATGCCCATACACGTTTCCTGCCCTTGGTGGCGAGCCTTGCCGCGCTGGGCCTGACCCCGCTGGCCCAGGCCGAGATCATGCTGTACGACAAGGACGACACGACCTTTTCCACCGACGGCTACATCAACGCCTTCTACGTCAACAGCAAGGTCGACCGTGACGGCGAGCAGTTCGACCGTCGCCAGTCCCGGGTCAAGATGGGCTTTCTGCCCAACTACCTGGGTTTCAACATGACCCGTCAGATCGACGACCTCAAGCTGGGCGGGCGCGCTTCGTTCTGGGTCACCATCAACGACAGTGAAACCAACGGCACCGACACGGCCATCGACGTGCGTCAGTTCTACGGCACCGTGACCAATTCGGAGTGGGGCGAGGTACTGATCGGCAAGGACTTCGGCCTGTTCGCCCGTTCCAACATCCTGCTCGACGAGCTGCTGGCCGGCTATGGCCAGGTCAGTGACACCCTCGGCCTGGTGGACGGTGGCGGTGTATCGTTCGGCAACATCGGCACCGGCTACCCGTACCCGTTCCCCACTGCGCAGATCACCTACCGCACCCCGGTGATGGATGGCCTGCGCATCGCCGTGGGCATCATGGACCCGGTCGATACCAACGATGACAGCGCGGTGGGCAAGGCCTACCAGAAGAATCCGCGCACCGAGAGCGAGATCACCTACCAGTTCGACCTGGGGGGCGCCAAGATCTACAGCTGGATCAACGGTGGCTACCAGACCTCGGACAACACCGACCACAACGTCGACTCGGTGACCTCCAAGGGCCTGGGCTATGGCGTACAGGCCAAGATGGGCGCCTTCTCGCTGACCGGTTCCGGCTTCACCGCCAAGGGCATCAACCCGTTCTTCACCAACAACGCCGGGGAAGCCACCTTGCGCGAGGTCGACAGCAAGGGCTACCTGATGCAGGGCTCGTACAAGTTCGGCAAGAACCGCCTGGCGTTGTCGTACGGCAAGACCAAGGACGACGGCAACGGCGCGGTCAACACCGGTGCCGACTACGAGACCCGCGGCATCGCGCTGTTCCGCGACATCAATGCCAACCTCACCCTGGTAGCCGAATACAACCAGTTCGAAATCCGCGGGCATGAGGGCAGCAGCCAGAACGAAGACACCGATACGCTGGCCCTGGGTGCCGTGCTGACCTGGTAAACCGCGTCGCCCCCTTCGCTGGCAAGCCGGCGCCCACAGCGATGCCACTGTTCTTCATGTCAGTGGCAAACCTGTGGGCGCCGGCGTTCCAGCGAAAGGGCCCCCCCCTTGCAAACCTACAACCAATGCCACCCCCACCCACTACCCAAGTAGCATTCGACCCCCTCCAGCCCCTTCGTACACTGGGCCCATCCGTTAAAGCCCCCGCCGGAGGCCGTCATGCACCACCCCCCCGCCGAGGGCATTGTCAGTGCCGTCTCGCGCGCCAGTGTCGCCGAAGAGGCCGCACAGGACCTGGCCCGTCAGCTGCTGCACCCGCACCTGGGCTTCGTGCTGTTCTTCTGCTCCGCCGAATACGACCTGCCAGCCCTGGCCCACTCGCTGCAACAGAGCCTGGGCGGCATCCGCCTGGCAGGCTGCACCAGCGCCGGCGAAATCACCCCCGAAGGCTACGGCCGCGGCTGCATCACCGCGCTGGGCTTCGATTACCGGATGTTCTCGATTGCCGCCGAACTCATCGCCCCCATGCAGTACTTCAGCCTGATCGACGCGCAGCAGATGGTCGAGCGCCTGGTGGGCGACTGTCGCAGCAACACCCTGGCCCCGATCAAGGGCCACAGCTTCGCCCTGACCCTGCTCGACGGGCTGTCCAGCCGTGAGGAAACCGTGCTTGCCGCCCTCAGTGCCGCCCTGGGCGACATCCCGCATTTCGGCGGCTCGGCCGGCGACGACAACTACCTGCACCACACCCATGTGTACTTCGACGGCGCCTTCCACAGCAGCGCTGCCGTGGTGCTGCTGGTCAATACCTGCCTGGATTTCGAGGTGTTCACCACCCATCACATCCAGCCGCGTCAGGAAAAGCTCGTGGTCACCCGCGCCGACAGTACCCTGCGCCGGGTCTACGAGCTCAATGCCGAACCCGCCGCGCAGGAATACGCCGCGCTGATCGGCGTGCCCCCCGAACAGCTCGACCACCGCACCTTCGCCGCCCACCCGCTGGCGGTGCGCATCAACGAGCGCTACTACGTGCGGGCCATCCAGCAGGTGCACGACGACGGCAGCCTGAGTTTCTACTGCGCGGTGGAGAACGGCATCGTGCTCACCGCCATGCGCCCCGGGCCCCTGCTGCCCAACCTGAGCGCGTTGTTCGACGGCTTGCGCGAACGCCTCGGGCCGTTGCTGCTGACCATCGGCTGCGACTGCTTCCTGCGCCGCCTGGAGCTGGAAGGCAGCGCAGAGTTCGAAGCCGTCGGCGCCTTTTTGCAGCAGCAGCCTGTGGTGGGGTTCAACTCCTATGGAGAACAGTTCAATGGCATGCACATCAACCAGACGTTCACCGGCGTCGCCATTGGCCAGCCCCGTGCACGCCGTGGACATTGACCAGGCCGCGCTGATCGCCCGCTTGCAGCATGAAAACCGCAAGCTCAGCCGTATCAACGCCGCCCTGATCGAACGCCAGGAATCGGGCGCCGCGCGCCCGGACGACTCCTATGCGGCGTTCCAGCACTCGGTGGTGCTGGCCGAGCAGGTGCGCGAGCGCACCGATGCGCTGAACCAGGCCATGGCCGAACTCAAGGCCAGCAACCACCTGCTCAGCGATGCGCGGCTGCGCGCCGAAACCGCGCACCAGTACCTGGTGGACGCCATCGAAAGCATTTCCGACGCCTTCGTGCTGTTCGACCCGCAGCAGCGCATCGTGCTGTTCAACCAGCGCTTCAAGGCGTTCTGGGCCAACAGCCGCATCCGCATCATCGGCGGCATGCGTCTGGCCGAGATCAAGCGGCTGATGCAGAGCACCGGGCTGTTCTGCGAAGAACAACGCGGCCCCAGCGCCGAGCACATGGTGTACCGCCTGCAGGGCGGGCGCTGGCTGCAGGTCAGCGAGCGCCCGACCCAGGGCGGCGGCTGCGTGATGCTGTTCACCGACATCACCCAGATCAAGCTCAGCGAAACCCAGCGCCGCGAACAGGCCGTGGCGCAGAAGTCGCACCTGCTGCAGCGTGCGGTCGACAACCTGTCCCAGGGCGTGGCCATGGTCAATGCCGACGGCGTGCTGGAGTTGTGGAACCGGCGCTTTCTGGAACTCAGCGGGCTGGCCCCGATTGCCGCCCATCGCGACTTTGCCGAGGTGATCGCCGACAGCGAGCTGGCCTTGCTCACCCCGGCCAGCACCGATGCCAACGGGCGCAGCATCCATGAACTGGAGCAGCGCCTGTTCGACGGGCGCATGCTCGAAATCCGTACCCATCCGCTGCCGGCCGGCGGTTTCGTCAACACCTTCACCGACATCACCGAGCGCTATCAGCATGCCGAGGCGCTGAGCGAGAGCGAGCGCTGGATCCGCCTGATCACCGACCACGTGCCGGCGCTGATCGCCTACCTCAACGCCGACCTGGTCTACGAGTTCACCAACAAGGTGTACGAGCAGTGGTACTGCTGGCCGCGCGGGGTAATGCTCGGCCAGAGCCTGCGCGAGGTGCACAGCGCCGAGCATTACCAGCGCCTGGAGAGTTACGTGGAGCGGGCACTGTCGGGCGAGAGCGTGACGTTCGAGTTCGCCGAAACCAACGCCCACGGCCAGGAGCGCTACATGCTGCGTTCCTATGTGCCCAACCAGCTGGCCAGCGGCGAGGTGGTGGGGATCTTCGTGCTGATCCGCGACATCACCGAACGCCGGCGTACCGCCGAAGCCCTGCACCAGGCCTACCAGAACCTGGAGTTGCGGGTGCGCGAGCGCACCGCCGAACTCACCCAGCTCAACCAGCAACTGCTGCGCGAAATCGAAGAGCGGCGCCGCGCCGAAGCGCGCCTGCGCGAGGCCAAGCAGGAGGCCGACCAGGCCAACCTGTCCAAGACCAAGTTCCTTGCCGCGGTCAGCCACGACCTGCTGCAACCGCTCAACGCCGCGCGCCTGTTCACCAGCGCGCTGCAGGAGCAGAACTGTGCAAGCCCGGCGCTGGTGCGCAACGTCAGCAATTCGCTGGATGACGTCGAAAGCCTGCTGGGCACCCTGGTCGACATCTCCAAGCTCGATGCCGGGGTGATCAAGGCCGATGTCGCGACCTTCGCCGTCAGCGACCTGCTCGACAACCTGGCCGCCGAGTACGCCCATGCCGCCGCCAGCGAAGGCTTGCGCATGAGCTACGTGCGCAGCAGCCTGCGGGTGCGCAGCGACATCCAGCTGCTGGCACGCATCCTGCGCAACCTGCTCAGCAATGCCATCCGCTACACCCCGCAGGGGCGCCTGATGCTCGGGTGCCGGCGACGTGGGCAGCGGGTGTTCATCGAGGTATGGGACACCGGCATCGGCATCGCCCCCGACAAGTGCGCCGAGGTGTTCCAGGAGTTCAAGCGCGGCGACCTGCAGCGTCCCGACCAGGATCGCGGCCTGGGCCTGGGCCTGGCCATCGTCGACAAGATCGCCGGCATTCTCGGCCACCGCGTGCACCTGCGCTCCACGCCGGGCAAAGGCTCGGTGTTCTCCATCGAGGTGCCGCGCAGCAAGCGTGCGCCCCGGCGCGAGCCGCAACCGTCACAGGTCGAGCCGCTGACCGAACGCCTGGACGGCGCACGTATCTGGGTGGTGGACAACGATGCGGCGATCTGCGCGGGCATGCGCAGCTTGCTGGAGCAGTGGGGCTGCTCGGTGGTCACCGCCCTGAGCGAACAGGACCTGGCCCGCCAGGTGGCACTGGACAGCGAGTGGGCCGACCTGCTGATCGTCGACTATCACCTGGACAACGACCGCAATGGCCTGGAGGCGGTCGGGTCGATCAATACGCAGCGGCACACGCCGTTGCCGGCCCTGATGATCACTGCCAACTACAGCGTGGAGCTCAAGCAGCAGGTGCGCGACCTGGGCCACAGCCTGCTGCACAAACCGGTGCGGCCGATGAAGCTCAAGGCCGCCATCAGCCACCTGATCGGTTGCGAACTCAGCGTGGCTGGCGCCCGCTGACGAAGTGCGCTGCGTCGTTGTAGCCGTGGGTGGAGGCATGCCCGGGGGTAACCAGCGAATCGATGAAGGCTTCGTCTTCGGCGGTGATCTTCACCTGCAGCGCACCGCCATAGGTGTCCCACTGCGCTTCGGTGCGCGGGCCGACGATGGCGGAGCTGACGTGCTGGTTGTTGAGCACCCAGGCAATGGCGAACTCGACCATGCCTACGCCCTTGGCCTGGGTATAGGCGTGGATCTTCTGCGCGATGGCCAGTGACTCGCTGCGCCATTCGGTCTCGAGGATGCGCTTGTCCTGGCGCCCGGCGCGGCTGTTGGCGTCCGGGGTGGCGTCGGGGGCGTACTTGCCGCTGAGCACCCCACGCGCCAGCGGGCTGTAGGGCACCACGCCCAGGCCGTGAAAGGCTGCAGCGGTGAACTGCTCGGTTTCGGCCTGGCGGTTGACGATGTTGTACAGCGGCTGGCTGATCACAGGCTTGGGGATACCCAGGCGTTCGGCCAGGTTGCACACCTCGGCGATGCGCCAGCCGCGAAAGTTCGACACGCCCCAGTGACGGATCTTGCCCTGGCGCAGCAGGTCGCCGATGGCTGCCACGCTGACCTCCAGCGGGGTGGCGTGGTCTTCGCGGTGCAGGTAGTAGATGTCCAGGTAATCGGTGCCCAGGCGCGTGAGGCTGGTGTCGATGGCATTGAAGATATGCTTGCGGCTCAGGCCGCTGCGGTTGGGCAGGCCGTCGACCGGGCCGAAGCCGACCTTGGAGGCCAGCACCCAGTCGTGACGGTGGCGGGCGATGGCTTCGCCGACGATTTCTTCGGAGCGGCCGGCGTTGTACACGTCGGCGGTATCGATGAAATTGATGCCCTGGTCCCAGGCCTTGTCGATGATACGCAGCGAGTCTTCGGTGCTGGTCTGCTCGCCGAACATCATGCTGCCCAGGGTGAGGGCGGAAACCTGCAGGCCACTGCGGCCCAGGGGACGGTAGATCATGCTCGAGCATCCTTTTGCGGGAGGGGGTCGAGCTGTTTTACAGGGTTGAAAGCTTCGTCGGCAAGGCCGGCTCCCGCACAATCGTGTGAACGGCCCTCAGGCCCGTAGGAGCCGGCCTTGCCGGCGAAGCGGTCGTCAGCTGGAGCGCGACACCCGCAGCGCCACCAGGCTGCCCACCACGATCAACCCCGCCAGCGAATACAACGCCACGTCGGTCGAGCCGGTCTGGTCCTTGATCCAGCCCACCAGGTACGGGCTGAGGAACCCGGCCATCTGGCCCACCGAGTTGATGATCGCCAGGCCCGCCACCGCAGTGCCCGCAGTGAGCAGGGCAGTGGGCATCGGCCAGAACATCGGCAGGCCGGTGAGCGCGCCCATGGTCGCGATGCTCAGGCCCAGAATCGCGATCACCGGGCTGTGGGCGAAGTTGACCGCCATCAGCAGCCCCACCGCGCCCATCAGCATCGGCACCACAAGGTGCCAGCGCCGCTCGTTGCGCAGGTCTGCCGAACGCCCCACCAGCAGCATGAACAGCCCGGCCAGCAGGTACGGGATGGCGCTCAGCCAGCCGATCAGCAGGGCATCGTCGAAACCCATGTTCTTGATGATCGATGGCAGCCAGAAGTTGATCGCATACACGCCGCTCTGGATGCAGAAGTAGATGAAGCCGAAGGTCCAGATCAACGGGTTGGCCAGCACCGACAGCAGGCTGTCGCTGGCGGTTTTCGGCTTGGCCGCCGCGTCAGCGTTCAGGTCGGCCTCAACCGCCTGGCGCTGCGCCGGGGTCAGCCAGCCGGCCTTGGCGTAGCCATCGCTGAGCAGCACGATCGCCAGACAGCCGAGCACCACGGTAGGCACGCCCTGGATCAGGAACATCCATTGCCAGCCGGCCAGGCCGCCCTGGCCGGCGGCGAAGTGGTTGAGAATCCACCCCGAGAACGGCCCGCCCAGCAGCCCCGACACCGGGATCGCCGACATGAACAGCGCCATGATGCGCCCGCGCCGCTGCGCCGGGAACCAACGCGAGAGGTACAGCACGATACCCGGGAAGAACCCCGCTTCGGCGGCGCCGGTGAACAGGCGCAGCACGTAGAACTCCATGGGGGTGGTGACGAACAGCAGGCAGGTCGACAGCGTGCCCCAGGCGATCATCATCAGCGCGATCCAGCGCCGTGGCCCGAAGCGGTTGAGCGCCAGGTTGCTGGGCAGGCCGCACAGCACGTAGCCGATGAAGAAGATGCCGGCACCCAGGCCGTAGATGGTTTCGCTGAACTTCAGCGCGTCGAGCATCTGCAACTTGGCGAAGCCGACGTTGACGCGGTCCAGGTAGTTGAACAGGTAGCAGATGAAGATGAACGGGATCAGCCGCAGGGTGATGCGCCGGTACAGCGCGTTGCGGTCGATGTCGTGGCCTTGGTCAGGGGCAGGGCGGTATGACATGATTCTCTCTCTGTTTTTATGTTTATCGCCGCAACTGCGTCGAGGCAGTTGTCATGACGAGTCTGTTTGAGCCAGAGGACGCTGTCTTTGTGCTTTTGCACAGCCTTTGCGCTGCACCGCTGTGCCCTCGACCAACCATTGCGACCACAAGGATCCGCCCATGTTCGAGCTCGACCACGACCTGGCACAGGATATCGTCGACCGTGCGATGGCCATTCTGCCCTACAACGTCAATGTCATGGACAGCCAGGGGTTGATCCTGGGCAGTGGCGAGGCGCAGCGTATCAACACCCGCCACGAAGGCGCGCAACTGGTGCTGGCCAACGCGCGCATCGTCGAGCTCGACGAAGAGGCCGCCAGATGCCTCAAGGGCGTGCAGCCGGGTGTGAACCTGCCGCTGCTGCTGGACGGGCGCCTGATCGGCGTGCTCGGCATCACCGGCGACCCGCAGCAGGTGCGCACCTACGCCGAACTGGTGCGCATGACCGCCGAGATGCTGCTGGCCCAACGGCACCTGCAAGTGCAGCAGCAATGGCGCAAGCAGCGCTGCGACGACCTGCTGGCCTTGCTGCTGGGCGGCAACGGCGACGCCACCCGGCTGGTGGACGAGGCTCGGCAACTGGGTCTCAAACCCCAGCTCACGCGTATCCCGTGCCTGTTCGAGCTGGAGGAGGGCCCGGCGGCCGAGCCGCTGGCGGCCTGGCTGATGCTGCGCTACCCCGACAGCTGGTGCGTGAGCCCGGCACGTCAATCGTTGCTGTGGTGCCGCCCGGCGACGGTGGCGCTGGACGAACAGCGCCTGCTGGACAAGATGCAGGCCCAGGGCTGGACCGTGCAGCGCCTGGCAGTGGCTGGCCCGGCCGAAGGGCTGGACAACCTGCGCCGCGGTTATCGTCGGGTGCGCGACCTGCTTGCCTACGGGCGCGAGGTACTGCCCCGCCAGCGCCTGCTGACCCTGGCGCGCTATCGGCTGCCGGCGCTGTTGTGGCGTCATCGCAACGACGATGCACTGGACGAACTGCTGAAACCGCTGCAACGGCTGCGTGCCAAGGACAGCAACGGGCAGCTGCTGGCCACCCTGCGGGCCTGGTGCGCCCACGACGGGCAGAGCCAGGCGTGCGCCGAGGCGCTGGGCATTCACCGCAACAGCTTGCGTTACCGACTGGAACGGGTGGCCGAGTTGAGCGGGGTGGACCCGATGCGGCTGGAAGGGATGCTGAGCCTGTACCTGGGGTTGCAGTTGTTGCCCGTGAACAGTTGATTGCCTGTGCGGGCCGCTTGGTCGGTGCATTGTCCAACTGAACAAATAACCCTGCGCCCGCCTGTGCATCCGACCGACGCCCGCCGCCGGCGCAACTGTCAGCATGCAGCTCATCTGGATAAGGAGCACACCGCATGAAAATCGTCATCGCCCCCGACTCGTTCAAGGACAGCCTGAGCGCCGAAGACGTGGCCGCTGCCATCGCCCGGGGGCTGGCCGATGCCTTGCCACAGGCCGAGCTGGTCAGTTGCCCGATGGCCGATGGCGGCGAGGGCACCCTGCAGGCCCTGGTGGCGACCTGCAGCGGCGAACAGCGCAGCCTGCAGGTGCAGGGCCCGCTCGGCTCACCGGTACTGGCCCACTGGGGCTGGTTGGCCGACAGCCACACCGCCATCATCGAAATGGCCCAGGCCAGCGGCCTGCAACTGCTCGGCCTCGCCCAGCGCGATGCATGCCGCAGCAGCACCTATGGCACCGGGCAGCTGATCGGCGCGGCGCTGGATGCCGGGGCACAGCGCATCATCCTGGCCATCGGCGGCAGTGCCACCAACGATGCCGGCAGTGGCATGCTGCGAGCGCTGGGGCTGCGGCTGTTCGATGCCCAGGGCGCTGAACTGGCACCGGGCGGCCTGGCCCTGGCGCACCTGGCCCGGCTGGACAGCAGCGGGCTGGACCCGCGCCTGCTCGACGTGCAGGTGGAGGTGGCCGCAGACGTCGACAACCCGCTGTGCGGGGCCAATGGTGCCTCGGCGATCTTCGGCCCGCAAAAGGGGGCGAGCCCCGCCCAGGTCGCCTTGCTCGACCATGCACTGGGGCACTTTGCCGACCATTGCGCCGGCCTGCTGGAGGAAGACGTTCGGGCGTTTCCGGGCTGTGGCGCAGCGGGCGGCATGGGCTTTGCGGCCAAGGCCTTCATGGGCGCGCAGTTTCGTGCTGGGGTCGAAGTGGTGGCCGAGCTGGCCGGGCTGGAGGCGGCGGTACGCGGTGCCGACCTGGTGATCACCGGAGAGGGGCGCTTCGATGCGCAGACCCTGCGCGGCAAGACCCCGTTCGGTGTGGCGCGCATAGCCAGGCGTCACGGCGTGCCGGTGGTGGTGATTGCCGGCACCCTGGGCGAGGGCTACCAGGCGCTGTATGAGCATGGCATCGATGCGGCATTTGCGTTGACCAGCGGGCCGATGAGCCTGCAGCAGGCGTGCGAGCAGGCGGCGCCGCTGCTGCGTGACAGGGCGCGGGACATCGCTCGGCTGTGGGCCTTGCACCAGGGTCTGTAACAAGCCCATTACTGCTTCGCCGGCAAGGCCGGCGCCTACAGACAGCGGCCAACCTGTAGGCGCCGGCCTTGCCGGTTATATACATAGATCAGCAACTGGCAACTGTTCGCCTGGCAACACCCTCCCGACACTAGCCCTCGAATACAACACCCGATTACTTGCCGCTTTATAACTAAACCCCTTTAAACAAGGCACTTCGCCAGTTGGCACGCTCGCTGCAATAGTCCCTGTGAGATTGACTATACCAATAGAAACTCGCCTAATTTTAATCAGGTGGGGAGCAAGACCTTGAAACGCGTGCATTGGGCAACTTCGGCAGTATTGCGACATTCATCCCTGTTCGCTGTAAGCAGCGCACTATTAACCTTCATCCCGTTGGCCTCGGCTGCCGACACCGACACCAGCGGCGACAAGCGCCTGGGTACGGTTACCGTGCAGGCCGCCAAACAGAGCCCTGTGCAGGCGGCGCAGAGCAAACTCGACGAGGTCGCCGGCGGTACCAGCCTGGTCACCCAGGCTGAAGTCGAGAAGGGCCGCTCGGCCACCCTGGAAGACACCCTGGCGTACCAGCCCGGCGTCTACGCCCAAGCTGCCGGTGGCAACGATGCCATCAAGATTTCCATTCGCGGCTCCGGCGCCAATACCTCGCCCGGCTATTTCCGCGAAGGCACCAAGTTTCTCTTCGACGGCCTTGCACTGACCGGCGCCGGTGGCACGCCCTATGAACTTCTGGATACCCAGGGCCTGAACTACACCGAAGTACTGCGCGGTGCCAACGCCTTCGAATACGGCGCACTTTCACTGGGGGGCGCGATCAACTTCGTGACCAACTCCGGGCTGACCGCACCGGGCAACCGCATCAAGCTCGAAGGCGGCAGTTTCGGCTGGCAGAAGCAGACCCTGAGCACCGGCGGCGTGGCCGGCAATGCCGACTACTACGTCAGCGTCGACAACGCTCGCCGCGACGGCTACCAGGACTTCACCTTCACCAAGGCCAAGGGGGTGGTCAGCAACTTCGGCTACCGCTTCAACCCCAAGCTCGAAACCCGTCTGTACATCCGCTACCGCGAGGAATACCACGGGAACTCGGGCACCCTGACCCTGGCGCAGCTCAAAAAGAACTCCAAACAGACCAACGCCGCCACCTACGCCACCCGTGGCGACTCCACCAAGCGCGGCTCGACCTGGGTCGGCAGCAAGACCACCTACACCTTCGATGACGATGCCACCCTCGAAGCCGGGCTGGTGTACCACAACTACCCGCAGATCCTCAGCCGCAAGAGCACCGTCAACCCCAACTACTGGGACTGGCGCGACATCAACTACTCGCTCAAGTACAGCCGCACCGACCAGCTGTTCGGCCTGCCCAGCACCACCACCGCGGGCTGGAGCAGCACCCAGCACATCCGTTCCGGCGCACGCACCTACAAGGGCGACAAGGACCTGGGCATTCTGCAGAAGCAGGTCGAGTACGACGGCTCGTTCGACCATGTGTTCACCCTGGGCAACGACCTGGGCCTGACCGACAACCTGTACCTGGCCACCGGCGTGTCGGCGATCGAGATCAAGCGTGACATCAACGTCACCTACAGCGACCGCCCCAACACCAGCGGCCTGCCCAGCCACTACAAGTACGACGAGTGGAAGCTGGCCCCGCGTATCGGCCTGCGCTACTACATCGCCCCGGACGTGCAGCTGTTCGCCAACGCCAGCCGCACTATCGACCCGCCAAGCTCCTGGTCCAGCTCCGGCTCCGGGGTCACCAGCAACTACGCCAAGCCACTGGTGCCGCAAGCGGCCAACACCGTGGAGTTCGGCATCAAGGGCAAGTCGGGGATCTTCGACGGCAGCCTGGCGTTCTACAAATCCTGGGTCAAGAACGAGCTGCTCAACGTCGAAGTGCTGCCGGCCACCGCCACCTCTGCTGCGGTGGTGTCCACCTCCAATGCCACGCCCACCATCCACCAGGGCATCGAGGCCGGCCTGAGCACCCGCCTGTGGGAAGGCGCCAACGGTGACAGCCTGACCTGGCGCCAGGCCTACACCCTCAACGACTTCCACTACGAGAACGACCCGCTGTTCAAGAAGAACGAACTGCCGGGCCTGCCCAAGCACGTGTATCAGGGCGAGCTGCAGTACCAGTGGGCCAGTGGTTTCTACGCCGGGGTCAACGTGCGCACCGCCTCCAAGACGTCGGTGGACTACGCCAACAGCTTCTACGCGCCGTCCTACACGCTGTGGGGCGCGCGCCTGGGTTACGACGACCCGGGCAAGACCTGGCAGGTGTACCTGGACCTGAAGAACATCACCGACCAGGACTACGTGACCGCCGTGCTGCCGACCTACAACTCCCAGGGCAGGGACGTCGCGTCGCTGTACCCGGGCGACGGCTTCGGCGCCTTCACCGGCGTGACCTACAACTTCTAAGCCAGCGCGGCCAGCGCCGACGTGCACCTGCACGCGGTGCTGGCGGAGGAAGCACATGACCCTGATCACAAGGCTCGCACGCCTGGCCGTACTCGCCAGCGTGGTGGCGCTGGGCGCCTGCAAGCCGGCCAGCGAAGCGCCGCGCAACAGCGTATCGAGCGCCGACGGCGTGCTGCGCGACGGCAGCCTGAGCTACGCCGCCGAGGACTACCGCGAAGCCGCGCCGGGCAAGCCGGGCGGCACGCTGCGCATTTCCACGGCGTCCGACACCACCACCCTGGACGTGCATTCGATTTCCCACGGCAACGTGCAGTGGCTGGGGCGCATCCTGTTCGACTGCCTGCTGTACCAGGACGAGCAGGGCAACATCTCGCCGTGGCTGGCCAAGTCGTGGGACATCTCGCCGGACGGCAAGACCTACACCTTCCACCTGCGCGATGACGTGACCTTCAGCGACGGCGAGAAATTCAACGCCCGCGCCGTGCAGATCAACCTGGAGCACATGCGCGACCCGGCCACCAAGTCGCCGCTGGCCGCCGCGTACATCGCGCCCTACGTGGACGGGCGCATCGTCGACGAGTACACCTTCGAGGCGCACCTGCGCGAACCCTATTCGCCGTTCCTGGACGTGCTGGCGCAGTCCTGGCTGAGCATGATCTCGCCGCGCCAGATCCTCGAGGCGCCCAAGTCCATCGCCGAGCATGCCATCGGTTCGGGGCCCTTCGTGCTGGAAAGCTACACCCGCGACCAGGGCGCCACCTTTGTCAAACGCAAGGGCTACAACTGGGCGCCCCCGGTGACCCGGCACAACGGCGAGGCCTACCTGGACCGCCTGGAACTGAGCATCGTGCCCGAGCCGATGATCCGCTTCAGCGCGCTCGAGTCCGGCCAGTCGGACTTCACCGTGGACGCGCCGGCGCAGAACGCCAGGGCCATTCGCAGCAACCCCGACCTGCAGATGAGCAGCCGCATCCGCAAGGCCAACCCGTTTCGCAGCCTGACCTTCAACGTCGAGCAGTTCCCGTTCCAGGACGTGCAGGTGCGCCGCGCCGTGGCCAAGGCCATCGATCGCGACGGCCTGGCCTGGATCACCGGCTTTGGCGAGTACCAGCCCAAGGGCGATTTCCTGGCCGCCAACACCCGCTACTACGACCCCGCGTTCAAGGATGTGCTGGCTTATGACGTGGCCGAGGCCAACCGCATTCTCGACCAGGCCGGCTGGAGCGAACGTGACGCCAGGGGCTACCGGGTCAAGGACGGCCAGCGCCTGTCGGCGCGCCTGCTGATGTACGAGACCGGCGCCTTCCCCGGTAGCGTGGCAGTGGCCATCCAGGCCGACCTAAAGAAGGTCGGTTTCGAGCTGGCCATCGATCTGCTTCCCCTGGCCCAGGTCACCGAGCGTCGCTATGCCAGCAACTTTCAGGCAATCGCCGGCGGCTACTGGCACACCAACACCCCCGACGGGCTGTACATCCTCTATCACAGCAATGCGATCAGCACGCCCAAGCTCATCGGCCAGAACGCCGGGCGTTTTCGCGATGACGCCCTCGATGCGGCGCTGTCGGCGGCGCGCCGTTCCACCGACCCGGTGGAACTCGCCGCGCTGTACCGCACCGCGCAGCAACGCCTGGTGGAAACCGTGCCGGCCGTACCGGTGTACGAGAGCCATGTGCTGGTGGCCTACCGCAAGGCGGTCAAGGGCGTGATCTTCGATACCTCGCACAACACCCCGTTCTTCACCAGCGTATGGCTCGACCAGGAGGCCCGATGAACACCCTGCGCCTGATACTCCGTCGGCTGCTGGCCGGCATCGGCGTGCTCTGGGGCGCGGCGACCCTGACCTTCCTGGCCTTGAACCTGAGCGCCGGCGACCCGGCACTGGCCATCCTCGGCGGGCCGGAGGCGATGCCCAGTGCCGAGCTGATCGCCCAGGTGCGCGCCGAATACGGCCTGGACCAGCCGTTGATCGTGCAGTACGGCCATTACCTGGGGCGCCTGGCCCAGGGCGACCTGGGCGAGTCGTACCGCCTGCGCATCCCGGTGGGGCAGATCATCGCCGGGCAACTGGGCGCCACCGTGCAACTGTCGCTGGCCGCGGCGGTACTGGCGGTGCTGCTGGCCGTGCTGGTCGCGGTGCTCACCGCCAATCGCGCGCCATGGCTGCGCTCGCTGGTGTCGGGCACGGAGCTGGTGCTGTCGTCGGCGCCCTCGTTCGTGATCGGCCTGGGCCTGCTGCTGGTGTTCGCATTCGGCTGGCACCTGCTGCCGCCGTCCGGCTCCAGCGGCTGGCAGGCGCTGATACTGCCGAGCGTGGCGCTGGCCTTGCCGGTGGCGGCGGTGCTCAGCCAGGTACTGCGCCAGGAACTGGAAGACATTCTCGAACAACCCTTCATCGCCATGGCGCGCGCCCGCGGCATGTCCGAAACCGGCGTGCGCCTCAAACACGCGCTGCGCCATGCACTGGTGTCGCTGGTGACCCTGTCCGGCTTCGTGTTCGCCAGCCTGCTCGGCGGTGCAGTGGTGATCGAGCTGCTGTTCTCGCGCCAGGGCATCGGCCGGCTGATGCTCGACGCCGCAACATCCAAGGACGTGCCGCTGCTGCTGGGCATCACCCTGCTGGCGGCGGCGATCTACGTGGTCGTGAACTTTCTCGTCGACCTGATCAATCACTGGGTGGACCCGCGTGCCAAGGCCGTGTGATGCCACCCCCAAGCAAGGACCTGTCATGACCCAATCCAATTCCTACACTGCGCTGCAGGCGCGCTTCAAGCCGCTGTTCGCACAGATCGGCGAGGGTGCGGTGGCGCGAGAACAGCAGCGCGAACTGGCCTTCGAGGCCGTGGCGTTGCTGCGCGATGCCGGCTTCACGGCGCTGCGCGTGCCCCAGGCGCATGGGGGGGGCGGCATCAGCCTGCCGGTGCTGTTTGGCCTGCTGATCGACCTGGCCGAGGCCGACTCCAACCTGCCGCAGATCGTACGCGCGCACTTCGGTTTCGTCGAAGGGCGGCTGTCGGCCCGCGAACCGGCGTCCCAGGACTACTGGTTCGCCAAGGTGGTGGCCGGGCAGCTGTGGGGCGCGGCAATGGCCGAGCGCAGCGACAGCAGCACCAACTCGGTCAGCCTGGAGGCCGCCGAGGAGGGCTGGCGCCTGAACGGCGAGAAGTACTACTGCACCGGCACTATCTACGCCGACTGGGTGGCGGCCGTGGCCATGCACGACAAGGATTTCGTCAGCGTGGTGGTGGCAGTGGACGCCCCCGGCGTGACCCGTGAAGACGACTGGGACGGTTTCGGCCAGCGCCTGAGCGGCAGCGGCACCACACGCTTCGAGCAGGTGGCGGTGCCCGAGCAGCATGTGCTGCGCCGCTTCAAGCCCGGCGAGCTGCGCGCCGAGTCGTACATCTCGGCGTTCTACCAGCTGTTCCACCTCGCCACCCTGGCCGGC
Source organism: Pseudomonas sp. 1176_21 (assembly GCF_052850635.1). Lineage (NCBI taxonomy): Bacteria > Pseudomonadati > Pseudomonadota > Gammaproteobacteria > Pseudomonadales > Pseudomonadaceae > Pseudomonas > Pseudomonas sp. 1176_21. The sequence goes on along the minus strand of NZ_VXCV01000001.1, from coordinate 783,348 downwards.
ATCGCCCGCGCCGCGCTGCGCGATGCCACCGCCTTCGTCCAGGGCCGCACCCGCGCCTTCGGCGTGCCGGGCCAGTCCAGCCCCAAGGACGACCCGCTGGTGCAGCGGGTGATCGGACGCCTGTCGAGCCTGGCCTATGCCAGCGAAACCCTGGTGCTGGCTGCCGCCGAGGTACTCGAGCGGGTACACCAGGCCGAGCTGAACGACAGCGCCCAGGAAGCCGACTATGTCGAGGCCGATATCCGCACCTTCCAGGCCCAGCAGATCGTGCTGGAGCAGGTGCTGGAAGTCACCACCCTGCTGTTCGAGGTGGGCGGCGCGTCGGCCACCAGCCAGGCCCGGCGCCTGGACCGGCACTGGCGCAATGCGCGCACCCTGGCCTCGCACAACCCGGCGATCTACCGCGAGCGCGCGCTGGGCAACTACTACCTCAACGGCGTCAGCCCCGGTGCTGCCTGGCGTGCGCTGCATGCCCAGGACGGCACCACCGTGCGCGACGAAGCCAGCGCGGTGTAACCGCCTTCATTCAGGAGCAGCAGCCATGAGCCAGACCGCAAGACAGATGAGCATCGGCATGAACATCCTCGGCTTCGGCGCGCATGCCAGCGCCTGGCGCAAGGCCGAAGTACCGGCCAACGCCTACCTCGACGTCGAGTACTACCGCAACATCGCGCGCATTTCCGAGCGGGGGTGCCTGGACGCGATCTTCCTCGCCGACGGCCCGGCGCTGGCGGGCGACATCGCCCAGCACCCGGCCGGGCGCCTGGAACCGACCGTGCTGCTGACGGCCGTGGCCCTGGCCACCCGGCACATCGGGGTGATCGCCACCGCGTCCAGCAGCTACAACGACCCGTTCAACCTGGCGCGGCGCTTCAGCTCGCTGGACCACATCAGTGGCGGCCGGGCGGCCTGGAACGTGGTGACCAACGCCGGCGACGCCGCCGCGCAGAACTTCGGCCTGGCCGGTGCGCCGCGCCATGTGGACCGCTATGCGCGGGCCGACGAGTTCATCGACGTGACCCTCAAGCTGTGGGACAGCTGGGAGGACGACGCGATCATCGGCAACGCCGCCAGCGGCCAGTTCGCCGACCCGCACAAGGTGCACAGCATCGATTTCGTGGGCGAGCATTTTTCGGTCAAGGGGCCGCTCAACCTGCCGCGCTCGCCGCAAGGCCGGCCGGTGCTGGTACAGGCCGGCTCGTCCGAGGGCGGCAAGGCCCTGGGCTCGCGCTATGCCGACGCGATCTTCACCACCCAGACCACCTTGCCCGACGGCCAGGCGTTCTATCAGGAGATGAAACAGCGCGCACGCCAGTGGGGCCGCAACCCCGACCACCTGAAGATCATGCCGGGGCTGTCCACCGTGATCGCCAGCACCGAGGCCGAAGCCCGTGCGCGCTTCGATGAACTGAACGCCTACAGCGGCGAGGCGGGGCTGGTGCAGCAACTGGCGTTTCGCATCGGCCTGCCCCCCGACGAACTGGACCTGGACGCGCCGCTGCCGTGGGAGCGTATTGGCCCGGTCAGCGAATTCGAGCGCGGCTCGCACGGTTTTCTCGAAGCCCAGTTGAACCTGGCACGGCGCGAGAACCTGACCATCCGCGAACTGTCGCGGCGCATCCTGGTGGGCCACCGCCTGCTGGTGGGCACCCCGGAACAGGTCGCCGACACCCTGGAGCACTGGTTCCGCGCCGGCGCCGCCGATGGCTTCAACATCATGCCCGACATGTTCCCCTCGGGGGTCGAGGTGTTCGTCGACCAGGTGGTGCCGCTGCTGCAGCAGCGCGGGGTGTTCCGCCGTGAATACACCGGCAGCACCCTGCGCGACCACCTGGGCCTGCCGTACCCGGCCAGCCAGTACCAACGTGCGGCAGAGGCCGTCTGAACCGATTAGCGAGGCACACCCCATGAACTACCGCACACTGGGCAACAGCGACATCAAGGTCAGCGTCATCGGCCTGGGCACCATGACATGGGGCCACCAGAACAGCGAGCAGGACGCCCACCAGCAGCTGGACCTGGCGCTGGACCACGGTGTCAACCTGGTCGACACCGCCGAGATGTACCCGACCCCGACCCATGCCGACACCTGGGGCAGCACCGAGCGCTTCATCGGCACCTGGCTGGCCCGGACCGGCCGGCGCAGCGATATCGTGCTGGCCAGCAAGATCGTCGGCCCCTCGCGCAACCCCGGCAGCGGCACGCATATCCGCGATGGCCTCAGCCGCCACGACCGCGCCAACATCGTCGCCGCGCTGGACGGCAGCCTCAAGCGCCTGCAGACCGACCACCTGGACCTGTACCAGCTGCACTGGCCCGACCGCAGCACCAACTTCTTCGGCCAGCGCGAGTACCCGTATGTCGACGACCCGCAGGCCATTGCCATCGGCGAAACCCTGCAGGTGCTGGCCGAGCAGGTGCAGGCGGGCAAGGTCCGCCATATCGGCGTGTCCAACGAAACCCCGTGGGGGGTAGGGCAGTTCCTGCGCCAGGCCGAGGTGCTGGGGCTGCCGCGCATCGTCAGCATCCAGAACCCCTACAGCCTGCTCAACCGCCTGTACGAAGGCGGCCTGTCGGAATTCAGCCACCGCGAAGGGGTGGGCCTGCTGGCCTATTCGCCGCTGGCCTTCGGCGCGCTCACCGGCAAGTACCTGGGCGGCGCACGGCCCGAAGGTTCGCGCCTGTCGTCGGTGTACCGCACCTTCAACCGCTACGACAGCGCGTCGGCGCAGCAGGCCATTGCCGCCTACGTGGCACTGGCCCGCGAGCTGGACGTGAGCCCCGCGCAACTGGCCCTGGCTGCGGTGATCGGCAAGCCGTTCGTCAGCAGCGCCCTGACCGGGCAGACGAGCCTGGCGCAACTGCGCGAGAACATCGGCGCGCTTGAGCTGCAACTGAGCGGCGAGACCCTGGCGCGCATCGAGCAGATCCACGCGCACACCCCGAACCCGGCGCCCTGAGCCGCAACCCCTAGCCTGTGGAGGTGCCCATGGCGCCCATCAATCAAAGCGCGAGCGTCGGCCTGATTGCCGCCGAGCCGCTGTTCGTGGCCCGGCGGCGCAAGGTGCGGCGCTGGGCCATCCGCCCGGGCCTGGTGCTGGCCGGGCTGTTCGTGCTGCTGCTGGTGATTGCGGCCATCCAGCCGCACTGGCTGGTGGCGGGCGACCCGCTGGAGGCCAGTGCGCGCCAGGCGTTTCGTGCCCCCGACAGCCTGTACTGGCTGGGTACCGACGAAAACGGCCGCGACATCCTCACCCGGCTGGTGTACGCGGTGCGCCCGTCGCTGGTGCTGGGCCTGTCGGCCACCGCCATCGGCCTGCTGCTGGGCACCCTGTTCGGCCTGGCGGCGGGGCTCGGCCCGCGCTGGCTGGACGGTGCGGTGATGCGCGGGGTGGATGTGCTGCTGGCATTCCCCGACCTGCTGCTGGCCCTGGTGATCATCACCTTCTTCGGCCAGGGCCAGTTGAACACCATCATTGCCGTGGGCATCGCCAGCGTGCCGCGCTATGCACGCCTGGTGCGCGCACAGGCCCTGGTAGTGCGCGGTGCCGGCTACGTCGAGGCCGCCACCACACTGGGCCTGGGCCGGCACGCGGTGATCCTGCGCCATGTACTGCCCAATGCCATCAAGCCGATCCTGATCCTGGCCACCATCGGCATCGGCGGCAACATCGTCTCGGGCGCGGCCCTGAGCTTTCTGGGCTTTGGCGCGCCGCCGCCGGAGCCGGAGTGGGGCGGCATGCTTGCCGTGGGCCGCAACTACCTGGCCAACGCCTGGTGGCTGGTGGCCTGGCCCGCCCTGGCAATCACATTGACCGTGGTCTCGATCAGTACGATCGGCCGCGAACTGCTGCGCCGCAGCGAAGGTAAACGCCCATGAGTCGCGCACCGCTTATCGATGTACAGGACCTGCACGTGCGCTTTGGCGCCCAGGCCGTGCCCACCCTCAAGGGCATCAGCTTCCAGCTGCACCAGGGCGAGTGCCTGGCGCTGGTGGGCGAGTCGGGGTCGGGCAAGAGTGTCACCTCACGCACGCTGGCCGGGCTGACCGGCGCCCATGCCCAGGTGCAGGCCAGCCGCCTGGACTTTGCCGGGCACGACCTGCGCGAGTTCGACGAGCGCACCTGGCGCCAGGTGCGCGGCGCGCAGATCGGCTTCGTGATGCAGGATGCCCTGGGCGCGCTGGACCCCTTGCGCCCGGTGGGCAAGGAGATCGCCGAGCCGCTGCAGCTGCATACCGGGCTCGACCGCGCGCAGCGCCAGGCCAGGGTGATCGAGCTGCTGCGCGCCGTCGGCGTGCCGCAGCCGGAACTGCGCGCCCGCCAGTACCCGTATCAACTGTCCGGCGGGCTGCGCCAACGGGCGCTGATCGCCTCGGCCATCGCCTGCAACCCGCGCCTGTTGATTGCCGACGAGCCGACCACCGCGCTGGACGCCACGGTACAGGCGCAGGTGCTGAGCCTGCTCGAATCGCTGCGCGGCGAGAACACCGCGATGCTGATCGTGAGCCACGACCTGGCGGTGGTGTCGCGCCTGGCCAACCGCGTGGCGGTGATGCACAACGGCGTGATCGTCGAGCAGGGCAGCGTCGAGGCGGTGCTGCACGACCCGCAGCACCCCTACACGCAGTTTCTGCTGCGTGCCGGCCGGGCGGTGCACTTTCGGCGCACGCCGGGGGCAGCACGAACGCCGTTGGCCATCGTGGCGCCGACCCAGGAGCCACCGCTGTTGCAGGTGCGCCAGCTGAGCAAGGCGTTCAAGGGCCCGGACGGGCAGATGCGCACCGTGGTCAACCAGGTGTCGCTGCAACTGCGCCGCGGCAAGACCCTGGGCATCGTCGGCGAGTCGGGCTCGGGCAAGACCACCCTGACGCGCATGATCCTGGGCCTGGAAACCCCCGACAGCGGCGATATCCAGATCAAGGGCCAGCCCTGGCTGAAGCTTTCCGAGGCGCACAAGCGTCAGTTGCGGCGCAGCATCCAGGTGGTGTTCCAGGACCCGCTGAGCTCCTTCGACCCACGCTACAACGTGCAGCGCGTGCTGTTCGAGGCGCTGGAGGTGGCCGGGCACAAGCGCGCCGACTGGCGCAGGCGAGCCGAAGAACTGCTGGGCCTGGTACGCCTGGACGCGGCGCTGCTCGACCGGCGCCCCATCGAGCTGTCGGGCGGGCAGCGCCAGCGCATCGCGATTGCCCGTGCGCTGGCCGCCGGGCCGCAGATTCTGGTGTGCGACGAGCCGGTGTCGGCGCTGGACGTGTCGGTACAGGCGCAGATCCTCGAACTGCTCGACGACCTCAAGCAGCGCCTGGGCCTGGCGTGCCTGTTCATCTCCCACGACCTGGGGGTGATCAACCAGGTCAGCGACGAGGTGCTGGTGATGAAGGACGGCGTGGCGGTGGAGAGCGGGGCGGTGCGCGACGTGTTCGACCACCCGCAGCATCCCTACACCCTGGCCTTGCTGGAGGCCATTCCGCACCTGGAAAGCGGCCGTCGTACCTCGTTCGAATTCCTCAAGTTGGCGATCTGAACCATGAGCCTGCATTTCTCGACCCGCCACACGCCGCGACGACGGCTGCACCACTGGAAGATCGACCACCTGCCGGACACGCCGCTGGCCTTCGTGCGCCTGTGCATCGGCAATTACAAGGTCTGGTACTCAAGCATCCTGCTGTTGCAGTGCATCGCCGTGGTCAGCGCGGTGCTGATCCCCTGGGCGCTGGGCCTGATCACCCGGCAGGTGACCGAGGCCGCCTCGGTGCATGCCGCGCTGCCGGGGCTGGCGGCGCCCCTGAGCCTGTTCGGCACGCTGCTGGTGCTGGAACTGCTGAGCGCCCGCAGCGCCGCCGCCTGCCACATCAAGGTGCTGCCGCTGCAGCGGCGAACCGTGACCCATGCCTTGTTCGCCTACCTGCAACGCCATTCCCAGCGCTTTGTCAGCAGCGAGTTCGCCGGGGCGCTGGCGCACCGCATCGCCGAGGTGGCGCTGGGGGTCAACCAGACCCTGGGCATCCTGCTGTTCGATATGCTCGGCCTGGCGCTGACCCTGAGCCTGGCCACCGCCTTGCTGTGGAGCGCCTCGGGCCTGCTGGCCGCGTTCATGCTCGGCTGGTCGCTGCTGTTCATTGGCGTTTGCTATGTTCTGGCGCGGCGCAGCCACCCGCTGGCGCAGCAGTATTCGGCGGCGCGCAGCACCAGCAACGGCAAGGTGGTGGACGCGGTGAGCAACCTCACCAACATCCGCCTGTTCGCCCGCCAGCCTTTCGAGCACGGCTACCTGGGGCACTACCTTGACCGCGAGGTGGACGCGGCCTACCGCTCGTTCTGGTACATGGAGAAGATCCGCTGGTTCCAGTCGGCCGGCGGCGTGGCCCTCAAGCTGGGCATGCTGGGGCTTGCGCTGCAGCAGTGGTACGTGGGGCGCATCGACATCGCCACCTTCGTCATGGCCACCAGCCTGTCGCTGCTGATCATCAATGACGTGAGCAACCTGTCGCGGCGCTTTCTGGAGTTCTTCGAGGCCACCGGCAACATCGCCAACGGCGTGCGCACCCTGGTGCGGCCCCACGAGGTGGTGGACCACCCCGGCGCACGGGCGCTGCCGCCGGTGCGCGGCGACATCGAGTTTCGCGACGTGAGCTTCGGCTATGCGCCCGACAAGCCGATCTTCCAGCACCTGAATCTGGTGATCCCGGCGGGGCAGACCGTGGGCCTGGTGGGCACCTCGGGCTCGGGCAAGTCGAGCCTGCTCAACCTGCTGCTGCGCCTGTACGACGTCAACAGCGGCCAGGTGCTGGTGGATGGACGCGATGTGCGCGAAGTGACCCAGCATTCGCTGCACCAGCAGATCGGCCTGATCCCCCAGGAACCTGGCCTGTTCCACCGCAGCATCGGCGAGAACATCCACTACGGGCGCCTGGAGGCCAGCTTCGAGGACGTGGTGCATGCCAGCCGCCGCGCCGGCGCCGACGACTTCATCGACAGCATGGAACACGGCTACGACTCGCTGGTGGGCGAGCGCGGGGTCAAGTTGTCGGGTGGCCAGCGCCAGCGCATCGCGATTGCCCGGGTGCTGCTCAAGAACGCCCCGATTCTGGTGATGGACGAAGCCACCTCCAGCCTGGACTCGCTCACCGAGCGTTTCATCCAGGAAAAACTCGACGAAATCATGCACGGCAAGACCGTGCTGGTGGTCGCGCACCGTTTGTCCACGGTGGCGCACCTGGACCGCATCCTGGTGTTCGACAAGGGCCGCCTGATCGAGGACGGCAACCATGCACAACTGCTGCGCCAGCGCGGCCAGTACCACCGGTTGTGGAGTCGCCAGGCCGCTGGCCAGTTCGACGAAACACCCGCTACCGAATCTGCCTGAGAGTTTTCAAACGCCCAAGGAGGCGCCCATGCCGCATTTGTCCGAAGTCCCCAAACACGCCCCCCAACACGCACTGACCAGCGTTGCGCACCTGCATCAACGCCTGGATGCCTTGCTTCCCGAGATTGCGGCCGGTGCAGCCGAGCGTGAACGTGAGCGCCAGCTGCCGTATGACGCCATACGCCAGCTGGCCGCCGCAGGGCTCTATACCGTGCGCATCCCGCTCGCCTACGGTGGCCCCGGCGGCTCGGTGAGCGACGTGATCGGCCTGCTGCTGCGGGTGGCCTCGGTGGACTCCAATGTGGCCCAGGCCCTGCGCCCGGGCTTTGCCTTCGTCGAAGGGCTGCTGGCCGCCGACCATAGCGGTGCAGAGCAGGAACGCCAGCGCTGGTTCGCGCGCTACCTGGACGGCGCCGTGCTGGGCAACGCAGGCTGGGAGGTGGGCGGCGCCAATGGCGCGATCAGCGCACGCATCGTGCCCGATGGCGAGCACTTTCGCGTCAGCGGCAGCAAGTACTACAGCACGGGCGCGCTGTACGCCGACTGGGTCAGCGCCGTGGCGCTGGACGAACAGGACAGGCCGGTGTCGTTCGTGCTGCCGCGCGATCGCCTGGGCCTGGAGCTGGTGGACGACTTCGACGCCATGGGCCAGCGCCTGACCGCCAGTGGCACCACGCGCCTGAACGATGTGCAGGTGCTGGCCAGCGAGATTCGTCCGCGCACCGTGGAGGAGGGCAAGCGCACCATCGTCACCCCGTTTCTGCAGTTGTTCCTCGCCACCGTGGAGGCCGGCATCGCGCGCAATGCCCAGGAGGATGCAGTGCGCTTTGCCCGCGAGCATGCGCGACCGATCAAGCACAGCAGCGCCAGCCAGTCGGTGGACGACCCCTATGTGCAACTGAGCGTGGGCGAAGTGGCCGCGCGCGCCTTCACCGCCGAAGCGGTGGTGCTCAAGGCTGCAGCGGTGATCGACCGCGCCTGGGCCCTGCAACTGGACCCGCAGGCGGTGGATCAGGCCGCCATCGACGTGGCCCAGGCCCAGTACATTGCCGCCGAATCGGCGCTGCGGGCCGCCGAGCTGCTGTTCGATGTGGGCGGTGCGTCCACCACAGGGCGCAGCCACAACCTCGACCGGCACTGGCGCAACGCGCGTACGGTGGCCAACCACAACCCGCGCCACTGGAAGGCCTCGGCGGTCGGCACCTGGTACCTCAAGGGCACGCCGCCGCCGACCTCGGGGCTGTTCTGAGTGACCATGGCCGAACCCCTGCCGGCCTTGCGGCCGGTTTCGCGCAAGGTGCCGATGATCATCGGCTGCGCGCTGTGCATGGAACTGATCGACTCCACCGTGGTGATGACGGCCTTGCCGCAGATGGCCAGCGACTTCGGCGCGCCGAGCGTGCGCATGAACCTGGTGGTGTCGCTGTACATGCTGGCCGCCGCGCTGTGCGTGCCGGTCAGTGGCTGGGCCGCCGACCGCTTCGGCCCACGACGGCTGTTCGTGGTGGCGATCGTGCTGTTCATCGTGTCGTCGCTGGCCTGCGCGGCATCCACCTCGCTGTTGCAGCTGTGCCTGGCGCGCATGCTGCAGGGCGCGGCGGGGGCGATGATGGTGCCGGTGGGGCAGGTGATCCTGCTGCGCTGGTCGCCGCGCGAAGACCTGATGCGCAACCTGTCGTACCTGACCATTCCGGCGCTGATCGGGCCCATGATCGGGCCGCCGCTGGGCGGGCTGATGGTGACGTTCGTGTCGTGGCACTGGATCTTCCTGATCAACCTGCCCATCGGCCTGGTGGGCATCGTGCTGGTGCTGCGCCATGTACCGCATTATCCCGGGGTTCGTGCGCGGGCGCTGGATGTGCGCGGGCTGCTGCTCAGCGGCACCGCGCTGGGGGCGCTGGTGTTCGGTTTCGAGGCGCTGGGCCACGGCCTGCTGCCGCGAGCGTGGGTGGCGGTGATGATCGGGGCGGGGCTGCTGTGCGGCGCGTGGTACATCCGCCATGCACGGCGCTGCGCCGAACCGCTGCTGGACTTGTCGCTGCTGCGCATTCCCAGCTACCGCATCAGCTTCTGGGGCGGCAACCTGCTGCGCCTGGGTACCTCGTCGGGCCCGTTCCTGCTGGTGCTGATGTTTCAGCTGTGCTTTGGCCTGAGCCCGCTGCATGCGGGGCTGCTGACCCTGGCGGGTGGCGCGGGGGCGTTTCTGATGAAGCTGCTGGCAGTGCGCGTGGTGCGCCGCTTCGGCATCCGTCGCACGCTCACCGGCAATGCGCTGCTCACCGGGCTGACCCTGGGGGCCTGTGCCAGCTTTACCAGCGATACGCCGTACTGGGTGATCGTGCTGATGCTGTTCGCCAGCGCAGTGATCCGTTCGCTGCAGTTCAGCACCCTGGGCGCGCTGACCTATGCGGATGTACCGGCGGCGCTGAGCAGCCGGGCCAGCAGCCTGTCGGCGATGACGGTGCAGTTGAGCATGAGCCTGTCGGTGGGGCTGGCCGCCTCGCTACTGGGGGTGCTGATGAACCTGCGCGGGCACGCCACCCCCGTCACCAGCGACGTGGCCTGGGTGATGCTGCTGTGCGGGCTGGCGTGCATGGCCTCGGCACTGGTGTTCCGGCGCCTGGCAGCGGACGCCGGCAATGCGGTGTATGCCGCGCGTGGCTGATCAGATCGACAGGTTGAGCACCCGCTCGCCCTGGGTGGCGCCAGTGGGCCGGCGGCGATTGACCGCCAGTTCGCCGATCTTGATCAGGCGGGTACGCGTGACATTGCGGGTCAGGCCCAGCAGGTTGGCGGTGTGCACCTGGTTGTAGTGGCTGAAGCGGTAGGCCGCGCGCAACAGCGCGTCCTCGACCTGTTCGTGCAACGCGCCGGCCTGTTCCTCGAAGAGTTTCTGGAAGGCCCTTTCGAGCAGCGCCTGGGCCGAGTCGTCCTGGCTGGGGCTGTCGTCCTGGCGTTCGATGCGCATGTTCGACAGGCGCAGGTCGTCGTGCTCGATCAGGCCGTCGCGGCAGATCAGCAGGGTGTGGTGGATGACGTTTTCCAGCTCGCGGATGTTGCCCGGCCAGCCGTAGGTGCGCAGCTTGTGCTCGGCCTGGGCGCTCAGGCGCACCTGGCCGTAGCCCAGGCGCTGGCTGTAGGCATCGATGAAGTGGCGGGTCAGCGGCAGGATGTCGCCGGGGCGTTCGCGCAGCGGCACCAGCTCCAGGCTGACCACGTCCAGACGGTAATAGAGGTCTTCGCGAAAGTGCCCGGCATTGATCGCCTTTTCCAGCTGCACGTTGGTGGCGGCCAGTACCCGCACATCGATGGGAATGCTCTTGCGCGAGCCCAGGCGCACCACTTCGCGCTCCTGCAGCACGCGCAGCAGCTTGACCTGGATCGGCATCGGCAGGTCGCCGATCTCGTCGAGGAACAGGGTGCCGCCGTTGGCCTCTTCGAACCAGCCGGCCTTGGCCGCCAGGGCGCCGGTGAAGGCGCCTTTCTCGTGGCCGAACAGCTCGGCCTCGACCAGCGATTCGGAAAACGCGCCGCAGTTGACGGCCACGAACGGCTTGTCACGTCGCCCGCTCAGGTTGTGAATGTGGCGCGCCACCAGCTCTTTGCCGGTACCGGTCTCGCCGATGATCAGCACGCTGGCTTCGCTGGGCGCCACCTGTTGCAGGTGCGCCAGCAGCGCACGTGACTTGGGGTCTTCGAACACCTGCGCGGTGGCGCGGATCGAGGTGGCCAACGCGGGCGAGGGCGGTAGGGTCAACAATTGCATGGCAGTCACACTATGAATAGAACGTCGGAATCGGCAGGCGCTGGTTCAAGGCCCAGTCGCCCAGTTCGTGGAGTTTGTAATCCAGCGGGTCGTGCAGGCTCTGGGTGCGCAGATTGCGCCAGTGCCGGTCGAGCCCCACCGAGGCCTGCGTGGCGCGGGCGCCGGTGACCTCGAAGACCTTGCTGCACAGCTCCAGGCCGTCGCGGCTGGCCGCCACCTTGGCGGTGGCGATGGCCACCGCCACGCGGCCGCGCTGGTCTGCGCCGAGCGCGGCGCCCTTGGCCCAGGCCCGGTCGAGTTCGCCGGCGGCGTTGTCGAGCAGCAGCCGGGCGCCTTGCAGGCGTACCCAGAAGTCGCCGAAGTGGCCCAGTACATAAGGATCGTCGCGGCTATCAAGGGCCGTGGACTTGAACCAGGGCCGGGTCTCGTTGAGGGTGTACTGGCGCGCTTCTTCGAACGCGCCTTCGGCGATGCCCAGGCAGATGTTGGCGAAATGCAGCTGGGCGATCAGCGGCCGCAGGCAGGCGAACGGCGTGCTCAGCGGGCCGGGGTCGAGCAGCAGGTCGCCTTCTTCCACGCGCACCCGTTCGAAGGTGGCGCTGCCGCTGTCGGTCTGGCGCTGGCCCATGTTGTGCCAGTCGTCGTGCAGGGTGATGCCGGTGCGACCGCTGGGTATCGCGGCAATCAGCAGCTTGCCCCCGGCCGCCTCGTCCACGGCCGAGGCAATCAGCATTTGTGAATCGCTGGCGCCCGAGCAGAAGCTCTTCTTGCCGGAGAATTCACGCCAGCTGCCGTGGTGCTTGACGATGGTGCGGGTGTCGAGGGGGTTGAGGGCATTGCCCCAGAACCAGTTCTTGCGCGCCGTCAGCTCGTACCAGGGCTGCCATTGCGAAGGTGCGCCGAACAGACGCACGGTGGCCAGCATCAGGTGGTGAAAGCCGAACACATGGGCAATCGAGCTGTCGACCCGGGCGAATTCGCGCACCACATCGAAGGTCTGGCTCCAGGTGGCGTTCAGCCCGCCGAACTCGCGGGGGATGCTCAGGGCCAGCAGGCCGCTGGCACGCAGGGCATCGCGTTCGGCCTTGGGCGTGCCGCCCTTGCGGTCGCGCTCTACCACGCTGCGGCTGAATGTCTGGGCCAGGTCGCGGGCAATCTGCAGCGGGGTCGATCGAGGGGTATGCAACGTGGCGCTCACGCGGGTTACCTGTGCAAAAAGGTTCGGGCCTCAAGGCCGGGCCCTGTCGATGCTAAATGATCTAAAAAACCTTAAATAAATAACGTTTAGGAATGTTGATATACAGCTTTTCATATTCCATACGGATCTATATTTGTCGTTATTTATTCTTTTTGATTTTTATCTTTGCGGTGCACTCTGCATTCACGCACTGCAACGACGGTGCTCCCAACTGCTAAGGAGCCACACCATGACCATCAAGGCGATCAACGTACGTAACCAGTTCAAGGGCACCATCAAGGAGATCATCGAGGGGCCGGTGGTCTCGGAAATCGACGTGCAGACCCAGGCCGGCATCGTCACCTCGGTGATCACCACGCGGTCGGTGCATGAGCTGGAACTGAGGATTGGCAGCGAGGTGATCGCGTTCGTGAAGTCGACCGAGGTGTCGATCGCGAAGCTGTGAGAGGGGTGTGACGGTGAGCGCCGGGTGGCCCTCACCGCGACGCTCGGTCGGCTGTCAGCACGTCCCTTCTGGCCGGCAACACTTCCAGCTCCCCGAACGACACCGACGCATCCACGTAGCGCAGCGCCGATTTCACGTCGCGCCAGCCCACGTGGGCCATCAGCGCTTTCATGTCCCAGCCATTGCCACTGGCCCAGGTGGCAAAGCCACGACGCAGCGAGTGGCTGCTGTAGAGGCTGGCGGGTAGCCCGGCATCTGCAAAAATCCGCCTCAGCAGCACGATCAGGCTGCCACTGTTGAGCGCCTGCTCGCCCAGGTTGCCCCAGCGATCGAGCTTGCGAAACACCGGCCCGCGGGCGATGCCCGCCACGCTGATCCAGTCGATGTAGGCCTGTACCGGACACAGGCTCTTCAGGGCAGGGGTGCGATGACTGACTCCGCGGCCCTGCCGGTCCCCTTTGCTTTGCGCCAGATACAGCTGCATGCCCACGCCCGCCTGGGCCTGGATGTGTTCCACGCGCAGGCGCGCCAGTTCATCGCCCCTGAACCCTCGCCAGAACCCGATCAGCAGCAGGGCGATATCGCGCCGTGCGCGCAGCAGTTCGGGCAGGCAGTGCGCCTGTTGCGCCTGTGCGGCCTTGGCGTGCAGTGCGTCGACCGTGCGCTGCAGGTGCTCCAGGGTCAGGGCGGCTGCCTGGCGCTCCTGCGCCGGGTGCACCGCGCGTATGCCCTTGAGCATCTGGCGCACCAGCGGCGCCTTGGTGGGGTCGGGAAAGCCCTGGCTGGTGTGCCACTGGCCCAGCGCGGCCAGGCGCTGGCGCAAGGTGTTGATCGAGTGCTGCTCGGCGTAATCGGCCAGGTAGCGCGCGATGCTGTCGGCCGTGGCCGGTAGAAAGCCACCCCAGCTCACCTCGAAATGCTCCACGGCCGCGCGGTAGCTGCGCCGCGTGTTGTCCCTTACGGCTGCGTCCAGGTAGCGATCGAGCTTGTTCATCGGCAGGTTCTCCATCGGTGTACGGCTGAGCGACTGCAACCGGGCGTTTTTTGCCTATCACATGTGATAAGCCGTGATTATTTCATCTTTTATTCTGATTTCTATAGGCATTTTTTCAATTTCATTTAGTATGTATCTACATAGTACGTACCACATTACGAAATAGTAGGAGCACCCATGGCCCGTGGCGGTATCAACAAGGCAATCGTGCAGAAGGCGCGTCAGGCGCTATTGGCCCGTGGCGAACACCCCAGTATCGATGCCGTACGCATCGAGCTGGGCAACACAGGGTCCAAGACCACGATTCACCGCTACCTCAAGGAGCTGGACGCGCAGCAACCGACACTGGCGGCGGACAAGCCGGGCATGAGCGAAGCCCTGGCCAACCTGGTCAGTCAGCTGGCCCAGCAACTGGTGGAGGAGGGCGACGCACGTATCGAGGCGGCGCAGAACGTGTTCGACCATGAAAAGGCGGCGTTGCAGGGCGAGCTGCAGGCGATCCAGCAGGCGCTGGCGACCCTGCAGCAGCAACACCAGATTCAGGCCGAGGCGCTGGCGGGTGAGTCGGCGCAGCTGGCCACGACCCGCAGTACCCTGCAGACCGAACAGACGCGCAATGCCACCTTGAATCAGGCGGTAGGTGAGTTGAACCTGCGCCTGAACGACAAGGACGAGCAGATCCAGTCGCTGGAAGACAAGCACCAGCATGCCCGCGATGCGCTGGAGCATTACCGCACCGCCACCCGTGAACAGCGCGAGCAGGATCAGCGCCGCCATGAGGCGCAGGTGCAGCAGTTGCAGGTCGAGGTGCGTCAGTTGCAGCAGAGCCTGATCGTCAAGCAGGACGAACTGACGCGGCTCAATCGCGACAACGAGCGCTTGCTGGTGGAGGCGCGGCAGGTGCAGCGTGAGCGGCAGGCGCTGCAGGACCAGCAGGCGCAACAGGCACAGGAGATCAAGACCTTGATGGCCAGCCTGGCGCAGTCGTTGGGTGCGCGGGAGGAGCTGCTGCGGCAGAACCAGGTGCTGGGGCAGCAGGTGGAGCAGGGGGCGGGTGAACAACGCCAGCAACAGCAGGTGATTGAGCAATTGCAGGCGCAGGTCGAGCAGCGCGATGCAGAGCTGGAGGCCTTGAAGGCAAAGGAGCAAGCCTCAGACCGAGCTGAAGCCGAGCAGACAGGGCTGCCGACTCACCCCTGACAGGGCAGGGTGCGTTGCAGCGAATCTAGGAGCCGGCCTTGCCGGCGTCTTGGGGGGCGCCAGTTAGTCGCGCAATGACAAGCGCATCGCACACCGCCCCTGCAACCCTCGCGAAGCCTCGTACGCCATCTGCCGGCGCAACATACCGCTTAACGACGCCTCTTCCAGTCTCTCGAAACCCAACCGTGCATAAAACGGTGCATTCCACGGCACCGCCACAAAGGTGGTGAGGGTCAAGGCCGCGAAGCCCTGGGCCTCGGCATGCGCGCGCACGGCCGCAATCAATCGCCGACCCAGGCCCTGGCCTTGCTGCGCATGATCCACCGCCAGCTCTTCGATGTGCAGCGACTCATCGAACACGCTGGCACACACGAAGCCAATCGGGCGATCCCGCCCATCCACCACCACCCACTCGAGCCCGGCAGCCACGAACTCCAGGTGCTCGACGCTGCTGAGCACCGTGTGCTCGGCAATCCACGCCAGTGCCGGCACTTGCACAAAGGCCTGGGCCGCAGAGCGCTCTATGGCAGGCAGCAGGGGAGCATCGGTAGGGGTGGCCAGGCGAATGGAAAAGGACATCGGGCACGCTCTGCAATGGGAACCCACGCAGTCTGTGCAAAGCACCAGGGTTGTGCAAGCGCCCCTGGCATGGGCAATACGGGGGCACGCTTTTTCCTTGCCAGTGGCGACATAAATCATAATTTCGCTAATACCCGGCGGCGCACAGAATGCGGGCAACCCCCTCATGCAGAAGCGCACAGCCATGACCGTTGAAAAAACCCGAATTGATACGCTTGTAGTAGGCGCCGGTCAGGCCGGCGTGGCCATGAGTGAGCACCTGGGCCGCCTCGGGGTGCAGCACCTGGTGCTGGAACGCAACCGCATCGCCGAAGCCTGGCGCACCGGTCGCTGGGACTCGCTGGTGGCCAACGGCCCGGCCTGGCACGACCGCTTCCCGGGCCTGGAATTCGAAGGCCTGGATGCCGATGCCTTCGCCGGCAAGGATCAGGTGGCGGCCTACTTCGAGACCTATGCCAAGAAGATCGACGCGCCCATTCGTACCGGTGTCGAAGTGCTCAAGGTCGAACGCAACGAAGGTCGCCCGGGCTTTACGGTGCAGACCTCCATGGGCCTGATCGAGGCCAACCAGGTGGTGGTGGCCACCGGGCCGTTCCAGCGCCCGGTGATCCCGCCCATCGCTCCGCAGCTTCCCGGCATCACCCAGCTGCATTCGGCCGACTACCACAACCCCCGGCAATTGCCCGAAGGCGCGGTGCTGGTGGTGGGCGCGGGCTCCTCGGGTGTGCAGATCGCCGATGAACTGCAGCGCGCCGGCAAGCAGGTGTACCTGTCGGTGGGCGCGCACGATCGCCCGCCACGTGCCTACCGCAATCGCGACTTCTGCTGGTGGCTGGGGGTGCTCGGCCTGTGGGACGCCGAAGGCGTGCAGCCCGGCAAGGAGCACGTGACCATCGCGGTCAGCGGTGCCCGTGGCGGACATACCGTGGACTTTCGCAAGCTGGCCCACCAGGGCATCACGCTGGTGGGCCTGACCCGCGCATGCGATCAAGGTGTGGTCAGCTTCGAGGCCAACCTGGCCGAGAACATCGCCCGCGGCGACGAGAACTACCTGGCGCTGCTGGATGCCGCCGACGACTACATTGCACGCAACGGCCTGGACCTGCCCGAAGAACCCGAAGCACGCCACATGCTGCCCGACCCGCAGTGCCTGACCCAACCGATTCTTGAGCTGGACCTGGCCAAGGCCGGTGTCAGCTCGATCATCTGGGCCACCGGCTACTCGACCGACTACAGCTGGCTGAAGGTCGATGCCTTCAAGCCCGACGGCAAGCCACAGCATCAGCGCGGTGTGTCCCGCGAACCGGGGATCTATTTCGTCGGCCTGCCGTGGCTGTCGCGCCGTGGCTCCGCCTTTATCTGGGGCGTGTGGCACGACGCCCGGCACATCGCCGAGCACATCGTGAAACAGCGCACCTATTTCGACTACCGCGACGCCGCGCAACGCGAGGCTGCCGCCCACTGTGATTCCAACGTCCAGAAACTGGGAGTACGTTGATGCCTACCCATACCCGCATCCGCATGTTCAACACCAAGGATACCTACCCCAACCAGACCCTGGACAACGACCTGTGCCAGGCCGTGCGTGCCGGCAACACGGTCTACGTGCGTGGCCAGGTGGGCACCGATTTCGACGGTCAACTGGTCGGCCTTGGCGACCCGCGGGCCCAGGCCGAGCAGGCCATGCGCAACGTCAAGCAACTGCTCGAAGAAGCCGGCAGCGACCTGAGCCACATCGTCAAGACCACCACCTACCTGATCGACCCGCGCTACCGCGAGCCGGTGTACCAGGAGGTCGGCAAATGGCTCAAGGGCGTGTTTCCGATTTCCACCGGGCTGGTGGTCAGTGCCCTGGGCCAACCGCAATGGCTGATGGAAATCGACGTGATCGCGGTGATCCCCGAATAAGGAGCGGCACATGACTTTTTCTATCGTCGGACGCTGCGCCGAAACCGGTCAGCTGGGTATCGCCATCAGCTCGTCGAGCATAGCCGTGGGGGCGCGTTGCCCCTGGCTGCGCGCCGGCGTGGGCGCGGTGTCGAGCCAGAACATCACGTTGCCGGCGCTGGGCCCGCAGATTCTCGATGGCCTGGCCGACGGGCTGGCCCCCGCCACGGCCCTGGACCAGGCGCTGTCGAGCAATGGCTATGGCCAGTACCGTCAGGTAGCGGTGGTGGATGCCCAGGGGCGCACCGCACTCTTCAGTGGCAGCCACGCACTGGGCACCCACAATGCAGTGGCAGGCGATCAATGCGTGGCCGCCGGCAACCTGCTGGCCAGCAGCGCGGTGATCGAACGCATGGTCGAGGCCTTCGAGCGCAGCGAGGGCTGCCTGGCCGCCCGGTTGCTCACGGCATTGCAGGCGGGGCAGGCCGCAGGCGGCGAGGCCGGGGCGGTGCACTCGGCGGCACTGTCGGTGGTCGGCGACCTGACCTGGCCGATCGTCGACCTGCGGGTGGACTGGGCCGACGAGAATCCCATCGGCGAACTGCACAAACTGTGGACCGCCTATGAACCCCAGTTGCAGGACTACCTGACCCGCGCCCTGGACCCGACGCAGGCGCCCAGCTACGGAGTGCCCGGCGATGAGTGAATGGCGCAGCCGCACCCTGCTGGCGCAGCTGGTCGGCTTCGCCACGGTGAGTCGGGATTCGAACCTGGCGCTGATCGAGTTCGTGCGCGATTACCTGGACGATCTGGGGGTGGACTGCGAGCTGATCTACAACGCCGAACGCACCAAGGCCAACCTGCTGGCCAGCATCGGCCCGGGTGTGGAGGGTGGCGTGGTGCTGTCCGGACACACCGATGTGGTACCGGTGGACGGCCAGGCCTGGACGGTGCCGCCGTTCGACCTGAGCGAGCAGGACGGCAAGCTGTACGGCCGGGGCACTGCCGACATGAAAGGCTACCTGGCCTCGGTGCTGGCGGCGGTGCCGCTGTTTCTGGCAAGCCCGTTGCGCCGCCCGGTACACCTGGCGTTTTCGTATGACGAAGAGGTGGGTTGCCTGGGGGTACGCAGCCTGCTCGAGGTGTTGCCACGGCGTATCCCGATGCCGGCGCTGTGCCTGATCGGCGAACCCACCGAACTCAAGCCGGTGCTCGGGCACAAGGGCAAGCTGGCCATGCGCTGCCATGTGCACGGCGCGGCCTGTCATTCGGCCTACGCGCCCTATGGCGTCAACGCCATCGAGCAGGCGGCGCGGCTGATCGGCCAGCTGGGGGCAATCGGTAAGCGTCTGGCGGCGCCGGAGCTTCACGACGAACGATTTGACCCGGCATTTTCGACCGTGCAGGTGGGCACGATCCAGGGCGGCACGGCGCTGAACATCGTGCCGGCCGATTGCCGTTTCGATTTCGAGGTGCGGGCGCTGCCGGCGTTCGCCCCGCAAGCGGTGGCCGATGAATTGCAGGCGTTTGCCGCGCGCGAAGTAGTGCCGGCGATGCAGGCGGTCAATGCCGACAGCGGCATTCGTTTCGAAGCACTGTCGAGCTACCCGGGGCTTGCCACGCCACCGGACAGCGCGGCGGCGCAGCTGATTGCCCGGCTGTGCGGCAGCGATGCCTTCAGCACGGTGGCCTTTGGCACCGAAGGCGGGCTGTTCGACCAGGCGGGGATACCGGCGGTGGTCTGCGGGCCGGGCAGCATGGACCAGGGACACAAGCCGGACGAATACGTCAGCGTCGAACAGCTGGCTGGTTGTGACCGGCTGATGGAGCGTCTGGCGGCGTTTTTGAGCGAGACATAACACACAGATCGGCATACGAGCCGGCCAACGTTGCACCTTTTACTGCCGTAGAGCAGGACGACCGTACCCGCGGTCGCCTAACAAAACCCCGCCGGCGCGCACGAGCGTGCCGGCCTAGTCGAGGAAGTGAGCCATGACCCGATCCTTGCGTTGCAGCGTTCCGTTTGCCCTGGCCCTGTTGAGCAGTGCCGTGTTTGCCGCCCCGCAGAACCTGACCGTCATCTCGTTTGGCGGCGCCACCAAGCAGGCACAGGAAAAGGCCTACTTCCAGCCATTCAATGCCAGCGGTGCGGGCACCGTGGTGGCAGGCGAGTACAACGGCGAGCTGTCGAAAATCAAGGCCATGGTCGACGTCGGCCACACCAGCTGGGATGTGGTCGAGGTCGAAAGCCCCGAGCTGTTGCGCGGCTGTGATGAAGGCCTGTTCGAGAAACTCGACCCGCAACGTTTCGGTGACCAGGCCAATTTTGTGCCCGGCACCTTCACCGAGTGCGGCGTGGCCACCTATGTATGGTCGATGGTGATGGCCTACGACCATGCCAAGCTGGCCAAGGGGCCGACCTCATGGGCGGACTTCTGGAACGTGAAGGACTTCCCCGGCAAGCGCGGCCTGCGCAAGGGCGCCAAGTACACCCTGGAGATCGCCTTGCTCGCCGACGGCGTCAAGCCCGATGAGTTGTACAAGGTGCTCGGCACCCCTGAAGGGGTGAGCCGTGCGTTCGCCAAGCTGGACCAGATCAAGTCCAACATCCAGTGGTGGGAAGCCGGGGCGCAACCTGCGCAGTGGTTGATTGCCGGCGATGTGGTGATGAGCGCGGCGTACAACGGGCGCATCGCGGCTGCGCAGAAGGAGGGCATGAAGCTGAGCATCGTATGGCCGCAGAGCCTGTTCGACCCTGAATACTGGGCGGTGGTGAAGGGTACGCCGAACAAGAAACTGGCCGAGGATTTCATTGCGTTCGCCAGCCAGCCACAGGCGCAGAAGGTGTTCTCGGAAAACATTCCGTATGGCCCGGTAAACAAGCAGACCCTGGGTTTGCTGCCAGCCGAAGTACAGAAGCAGCTGCCCACTGCCGAAGCCAACCTGGCCCAGGCGCGAGCAGTGGATGCGGCGTTCTGGGTTGACCATGGCGAGGAGCTGGAACAACGCTTCAATGCCTGGGCGGCGCGCTGATTCGAGCCAATATCCCACCCAGGCCTTAGCCCCCGCTACTGATACTTCTGTCAGTAGCGGGCTGGTGTTGCTCACCGTTACTGTTTGCCTTGCCGTTGGGCAGACAGTGGGAGAGCGACATGAACACCTTGCGACATACGCTGGCCCGGCCTGTCCGTACCGAACAAGCCCCCCTGGAACATCGAGACGCGCCGCCCGTATGCGCGTCACCAGCCCGCAATGGCAGCCAACGGCAACCCCTGAAGTGTGATCGACATGGGCAATCCTGCCAAAGGAGCCGGTGATGCCCATCCATCTTGCCACCAGAGCTTGTTGTTTGCTGGCAGCAGTACTGCTGACTGGCTGCATCCATCCGAGCCAGCAGTCGACGCCTCATGCGCCAGGCACCCAGGCGTCGAGCAGCGAGCTTTCCTCCGTCGACGCTTCGCCTGGCGAAGCCGCTGCGCGCGCACGTTGCACGCGCTACTTCGAGTCGGGGCAGTGGAGCTACCGCTACGACCCAGGCATCCGCAAGAACGCCTGGACCCTGGAGCTCACGCCTACCTATTGCGGGCGACGCATCCACCAGGACGAAACCAACGCCGCCTACACGGAGCTGTACAAGCGCTACGGCAGTGACTGGCGCTGGCGCCTCGACAACGGGGGCGGCATGCGTCGTCAGTTGGTGTGCCACCTGGCCACCGCCCGCTACAAGAAAACCTGGAACCTGGAGCCTTTTCGACCCGATGTGTCTCATCGCGTATCGGTGGCTGCCGGTTGCAATCCGACGCCACGTTGACAGGCAGTTTCAGCACTGCAGCACAAGGAGTGGACCATGAACAGGTTAAAGGTGTTGATGTTTCTGGGGTGCGTCGCAGCCAGTGCGCCGGGGTTGGCCCAGTGGGCGCCTGGCTCACCACGCAGCTCGCTGGAGGACGGCAACGCCACCGTAGCCGACCTCAGGTACAACTACAGCGCAGGCAACTCGCATTGCGGTGATTCAGGCAAACCGCCGTTTCTATGCAGCGGTGTCCTGATGCGCGTCACCCAGCGGCCGCAGAACCCCGGGGCATTTCGCATCTGGGACCCTAGCCCGACCTCGGCGAGAAGTGGCGGAACCTCGTTCTCCTACATACGTTACGACGCAAGGTTCAGGTCAGTGGCGTGGGGCTTCAACGACGGTCTGATCATGTATCCCCAGGACCGCAGGCCAGCGGGCAAGGACCTGCTGATGGTGCAGTGCGCCTACAGCATGGATGGCTGGAACTGGTTCAGGAACACACCCTGCGGCACCATGGTCTACGAGGGAGTTGTTTACCCACATAGTCGGCCATGCCAGAGCCAGGGCGTCACCACGCCTCAACAATGGCTCGGGATCTGGTACCAGCCCGCCAAGTACCGCCCGCTGAATCAATGCGGCTTCGACATGCGCAGGGGCGTTGCCAACAGTGCCGGTTACTTCATGCTCATGCTGCAGATGAAAAACATACTGGCCGCAGAAGGGTTCAGCGAGCAGAACGAACTTGTTGTTACGACATGGCCGGCGGGTCGTGCCAGAACCCTGCCCATCCAGGCATTCTTCTATATGCCAGTGGGTGTGCCTGCCCACTGGCCGGCAGGGGTACCGAACGGGCTGGCCGCTGCCAGGCTCAACCAGAAGGAGTTTCGGGCCGACACCGGCATCATCGTGCCCATTGTGCGGCTGACGCCACCTGCCAACATCAATGATCACTTTCGCTTCGACTTTATCGTTGCCGATCAAGCCGAAACAGGTTCGACCGGGGTCGTGCCTCCGAAACCGGTGCCAGGCCGCTGCCCGCGCTACATAGACTCGGTGAAATGGGGCGCGATCAATGGCAACCAGTGGAGCCTGGAAATCAAGCCTTCCGCCTGTACCCGCACTATCGCCGCAGACCAGACCGACCTGGCGTTCCAGGAGCTGCTGAACAAGGCCGGCAGTGACCGGCAGTGGAGCAACACCAACAGCATGCGTCGCCAGTTCGTCTGCCTGCTGACCACGTACCGAACCAAAGCATCCTGGTTCATCGAGCCGCATCGCCCTTATGTGTCCCACGAGGCGGCGGTCAAGGCCAACTGCAACCCCTAGATTGCTGCAGGCCCGCACTTTATTGCGGCCGAGCACAGGTCGTGAGTTGTCGCTTTATTGATACCTGCTGAAACTATACAGCGTGCAGTGATCGGCCCGCTTTCACGCCAGCCACAGCCTGAACTGCTCCTTGCAGTAATCCACGAACAACTGCGCAGGCTTGGTCAGCTGCGCACGTTTGAGCCAGGCGGCCACCAGTGCCGAACCGGTCACGTCTTCGGCGATATCCACGCACACCAGTGGCTGGCCGTCATAGCTGATGGTGGAACGTGGCCGCGTCACCAGCAGTGCGAAACCGAAACCCTGGCCGACCATGCCGCGCACCATCTCGATAGAGGGCGAGCCGAACACGATGTTCGGGTTCAGGCCCAGTTCCTCGAAAATGCTCACGAAATAGGTACGGCTGGGTTGCACGTCCAGCAGGATCATCGGCTCAAGTACCAGGTCGCGCAGCGAGACCTGGGCTTGACCGGCGAAGCGATGGCCAGCAGGCAGCAGGGCGTAGGGCCTTTGCGGCGCGGTCAGCGGCTCGGTTTCGATGGTGCTGTCCAGGTCATGCTGGTAGAAGATCGCCAGGTCGAAGCGGCCGGCCGTCAGCCCCTGTACCAGCTCTTGCTGCTCGCCATCGCGCAGGCGAATTTCCACGCCCGGAAAGCGTTGGCGAAACCCGGCGATCAGCCGCGGCAGATAGAGTGGGGCGACGGTTTCGAAACAGCCGATGTCGATCTGCCCACTCACCACGTCGTTGTCCGCCAGGGCGTTCTGCTCGAACTCATGGGCCATGCGCAGCAGTTCCTGAGCCTTGCGGTAGAACCGCGCACCGCCCGGGGTCAGTGAAACCCCCTGGGCATGATGCCGAATCAGCAACTGTACGCCGAACCCGTCTTCGAGCCCCTTGATGGCCGTGGATATCGATGGCTGTGCGATGTACAGCTTGCGCGAGGCTTCGGCCACGCTGCCGCATTCGACCGTGGTGACGAAATATCTAAGCTGACGCAGGGTATAGGACGCCACGCAAACACCTCAGGTTGTAGTTTTTGCCTACCTTACCGCGTGCTGGCCTTGCGTGCCCCGCAGGTTGCAGCGGATTTTGCGGGGCACAGAGCATATTTTTCCTTCGCTGGCGAGTACGCGGCCCCTGACCATTGATCGGCTGGCTGGCACCTACCACGTCCAGGGGCCTCGAAAAACTGCAGGGCCCGCATTTGTCGGACCACGACCTGAGGTGACCGCCATGGCTATCGATCCACGCCCGCAGGATGACCCCCTGTGGAAGGACCCGCTCAACGACCCGCGACGCGAACACGACCCGGTGACTGACCCGAATGTGCGTGGCGACGACGATCGCCGCGAACACCCTAACGACGTCGAGGGCATTCCCGACACCAACCCGTCAGTGCCCGAACCTGACGAGCCGACGCCACTGTCGGATGAACGACGCTGAACCTGTACTGGAGGACGCCAAGCATGATTCATGACCCGCGCAACCGCGAGCCCGTTGCTGAAGACCAGCCACAACCGCTGCCGCAAACCTGGAAACGCCCGGACGATGGCAAGAGCCTGCCTGAACGCGATGTGGAGGTGCCGTTGCAGGATGCCGGACGCCCGGACGAAGGAGGGCAGGAGCAGAGCAATACACCCGAACCTCACAAGGAAAACCCCTACAGCCCTGACTTCAAGCCACAACGTGAGCGCAAGCCGCGCACTGATGCCGATATCGATACCGATGGTGGCTAGCACGCGATTTTGTGCTGCGATGATTTTAACGAACCGTTGAAAATTAAACTTTATGTTGATATTTTCTCGGTTCGTTTTTTCTTGTGGTGCGCTCGATGGCCCTCGATACAACCCCTGAACGCCAGCTGGTGCTGGGCGTACTACACGCAACGGTGCAGATGCTTGGCACTGTGCTGGGACGCACCACCGAGGTGGTCCTGCACGACCTGACCCGGCCGGAACATTCGGTGATTGCCATTGCCAACGGGCATGTCAGTGGGCGTCAGATCGGCAGCCCGGTACTGGCCGGGCCTCGTGAAGACCAGGGGTTCAATGCGGTGCTGCAGGCCCTGCGCGACAAGGGCAGCCATACCCCGGTGGTGGTGGGCAACTACCCGAGCCTGGGCCGCGACGGCAAGACCCTGCGCAGTGCCACTGCGGTGTTCCGCGACGCCTTGGGCGAGCCCTATGCCAGCCTGTGCGTGAACACCGACTTCAGTGGCATCGCCGCCGCCCAGGCGTGCCTTGAACAGCTGCTGCCCGGCACCGGGGCAGCCCCCGGCGAGCCCACCGAGAACCAACCCGACCTCGAGCAGTTGATGGCGCAGATCATCGATGCCGCCCTGCACGACGCACGCAGCCAGGGCCGGCGTATCGCCAAGGCGCAGAAGCTCGAGGCGGTGCGCCAGATGCACGATGGCGGACTGTTCATCGTCAAGGGCGCCGTCGAGAAAGCTGCCGCCGCACTCGGGGTGACACGCTACACCATCTACAACTACCTCGATGAAATCCGCAACCGCTGAGCAAGCGTTGAACTTCAATCGATCGTCGAACTGGCCTGACCTGGAGCCTGGTATGTCCCTGCATCTCGAAACCCCTTTGGTACCTTCGCGCCCGCTCAGCCTGGCCAGCGGCCAGGACGTGTGGCTCAAGCTCGACGCCCTGCAGCCCTGTGGCTCGTTCAAGCTGCGTGGCGTGGGCCTGGCTTGCCAGGCCTATGCCAGGCAAGGCAAGCGCCGCTTCGTGTCCTCGTCGGGGGGCAACGCCGGTATTGCGGTGGCCTATGCGGGCCGCTGCCTGGGCTTGCCGGTGACCGTGGTGGTGCCGCAAACCACCACCGAACGCGCCAGGCAGCTGATTCGCCAGGAGGACGCCGAGGTCATCATGCACGGCAGCGCCTGGCACGAGGCCAATGCCTATGCGCAATCGCTGCTCACCGACGACGCGGCCTTCATCCACCCCTTCGACGATCCGCTGCTATGGCAAGGCCATGCCAGCCTGATCGACGAGGTGGTCATCAGTGGGTTCAAGCCCGATGCGATCGTGCTCTCGGTGGGCGGGGGCGGCCTGTTGGCCGGGGTGTGCGAGGGGTTGGCACGTAACGACTGGGCTGACGTGCCGGTATTTGCCGTGGAGACCGACGGCGCCGCCTCGCTGGCTGCCGCGATGGCCAGCAAGGCCCCGACGGCCCTGCCCGCAGTGACCAGCGTGGCGACCTCGCTGGGGGCCAAGCAGGTATGCCAGCAGGCCTTCGAACTCAGCCAGCAACGGCCGATTCACAGCCATGTGGTGACTGACGCTCAGGCGCTGGATGCCTGCGAACGTTTTCTGCTCGACCACCGTATCCTGGTGGAACCGGCCTGTGGTGCAGCGCTGGCGCTGGCCTATGCACCGAGTGAGGCACTCAAGGCATATCAGTCGGTGCTGGTGGTGGTGTGCGGCGGGGTGACGGCCACCCACGAACAGATCCGCGAGTGGCGCGCCAGTTGCTGAAGCGGGTCAGTCCGACGCCAGCTCGAATACCTGCCAGCGTACCGAACTGACGCCTTTCTCAAGGCTCACCCGGCTGGCCAGGTGCTCGAGCTGCGAGGGCGCCTGCGGGTCGCCCATCAACTCGGCCCGCACCTCCAGCTTGGCCGGGTTGGGCAGGTCTTCACTGTGCAGTGATTGCAGGCGCAGGCCGCTGCTACCAAAGCTGTGCAGCATCAGGCTGCGTACCTGGATCTCGTCTTCGGCGCGGCATACGATGCGCACCTCGTAACGCTGCTCGGCCTCGCTGGCCGGTAACACATCCTGCTGGTTCAGCCGCTGGGCGATGTCACGCAGCAGGATGTTGGCGCATAGCACCATCAGGCTGCCCAGGCTCGCCTCAAGCAGTAGCCCCAGGCTGCACAGCACACCGACGGCGGCGGTACACCACAGCGTGGCAGCGGTGTTCAGGCCGCGCACGTTCATGCCGTCGCGCATGATCACGCCACCGCCCAGAAAACCGATGCCCGACACCACATAGGCCGCCACCCGCGAAGCGTCGGCCGGGAGCATGCCCGGTACGGCCTGGGTCACCAGCACGAACAGGCAGGCGCCGGTGCTCACCAGCGCATTGGTGCGCAGCCCGGTGAGGCGCTGACGCAGTTGACGTTCAGCGCCGATCAGCGCCCCCAGTACCAGCGCGACAGCCACGCGCAGCAAGAATACTTTCCAATCCATGAACCACCTCAAGGCACCGGCAGACAGCCGGCGTCAGCGCACTTGTGCGCGTAAAGATTTCGGGGATGGCAACGGGTACGAGCAGCCGACACACCTCGTCACGATGAGGGGCGTCAAGCGGGGAGGGGAAATGAAGATGCGTCATCCCGCCAGGGATGCGGATCGCCACTGACCACCGTGTTCGGCGAGCAGTGGCAGAAGGGTCTGCTGGACTAGCTCGCCGGCTGTACCTGTCGCAATCGACTAGGGCAACTGTCCAATGCAGGACTCCTGTGCAGGCTTGCAAAAATGCGGGCGAGAACGTAACGCCATGGTGCGGGCCGGTCAAGGCTTTTGTTGCAAGTGAATGAGTGTGCCAGCCTGGGCAGAGGGTTCAGCACGCGTAACTTTCAATCGATGTGCCCAGTGTTGCCATACACGTTTCATGCCTTGCAACTGGCAATATTACCAGTCTGAAAACACAGGTGCTCAGCATGAACTTGTTTAACTAGCAACTTGACCGGGAGGGCAGTGATCTTACACTCTGAATGCCACGCTGCCAGATAAAGGGCATCCTCATGAACCTCCATTTTTCGCGCACCCTTATTGCTTTCACGCTTTTCGTGATAATGATTGTGCTCTCGCTGGTCATCATCCTTTTCATGAATAAGTCCACAACGCCTCCTCCTGCACCACAGGGTATTTCAGTGTTGCATTTGTACAAGAAAAACAGCGGGGGATGCACTATCCAGATGACCGTCGGCATGCATCGCTTTGCCAACAATGATTGCGACAATGACGAGATGTATAACTTCGCCGTTGAAAACCCTCGGGATGGCGTAAGGTTCGGCATTTACAATGCCGGGCACTGCAATTCGGATGAGTCCTATTCGCACTATAAAATCGTCAATCCGATCTATGGTCAGATGACTGCAAAAATAAGTGTTTCAAGGGCCCATTATGTCGCTATTGGCCAGGAGGTAACCCGGGGCATCATCTCCGAGGGCTTCAAGGATGGGAAGCTGGAGGGCAAGGTGTCCTGCGTCTATGTATCAGCCGATGGATAAAGCCCACTCCCGCCAACCCGTTCCACTCAACCGCAGGAAGCGACATCATGGCCCACGTTACAGACACTGCAGTTGCAACCTTGAGTTATTTTCTGATCGAGGCAGATGCGTTCAGAGGACAACAGAATGCCAAAGCACATCTGTTTGCGAATGGTCGTCAAAAATCAAAAGTGATCATAACCTTACAAGCCCGTAACTCGTATGGCGAAGTGGTACTGTTACCGGTTGGCGGCCTCGAGATAATTCCGTACACCACCGCGCCCGGGGGGTGGGTTTCTGGGACGCAGCCGCCCGAAACCGGGATACTGCCTTATGATGAAGGCACCGTCAGAAGTGGCAAGACTTCAAAAAAAAAACATACTGACAGCAATGACTATCAGACCTTTGTACGCTACCTGCATTTTGACCCCAGTGTTGATGCGCGCACGGTGTTCAAGTTTGCAGCCAGGATCAGAGTACAAAGCAGAGTCTGGACGACCAACAATCTTGATGTCCCGTATGGCGGCCAAGGCGAAGGAGGGCGTTTCAATAGCAGCGTTCAGATAGAGGCTGTAGAGCCAACACAATACAGGGTAGGGCACGGGTTGGTCGTATCCAGGCCTGTGGTGGTGTTCCAGGGCGCCTCCTCAGAGGCCGGAGGGCGTGCGGCACGTGTCGAAAATACCTACGTTACATTGCAGAACCCACGAACCGCCAATGTCGTGAAGATCCACAGCATGCAACAACCCGCCTATGGATCGTCGCTCCACTTGAACAAGGCAACCTGCATCGGAGCCCCCAACAGCACGGCATCGACCCCCACGATCGTGGGCTCAACCGAAATGATGATGGCCTACTACGACCTTCTCAGCCCCCTGAGATCACCGCGTGACGCAATCTGTATTGCGGTGGGCATGATCGCCTACTTCAACGTCGTTCTGAAGAGACTCCAGCAAAGCTACACCTACGGCATGGATGTCTATGGCAACCGCTTCGATCTGTCGGTGCACCTGCATTCCGAAGACCCGAATGCAAGCAACCAGGCACCGTGGGGGTATACCTTGACCGTTGAAGGGGTGCCTCCCCGATCATTCGAGGCGCTTGCATCTTCGCGAGCTGCGCCACCATTGGGGAGTTGGCTGTCGCAGATACGTATGAGACTAGGCTCGCCAACGGGACACCTTTACCCGAATCTGCGCCAGCAGGTGGAAGTTGTAGTGGAAATACAGCCACGCACCAATCAGGACGTCTCCCAGCAAGAGCTCGACAGCGTGTGCCTGCTGCTACGCAACGATGACGGTACCTACACTGCGCTGCAGTGCGAGGATAACGGGCAAGCCCAATGGTTCTACAGGACGGTACGCAACGCCTACGACTACTACCCAGGCACGTCAGCACAGGCCAGCGTGCATGCAGCTTCAGAGGGCGAAGCACTTGCCGTCTACACCCGCCGGTTCTACGTGCATTCCCGTGCCCTTGCGGGCACCAATGTCACCCTTTGGGCGGGCATCACCCGCATACAGGGCGCTGAAGAGTACTTCTACGTCACGGACGGCAGCGAAACCAGTTTCGACGAGCACGTCGATATCAGCACAAAGCCCATCCCTGTGTTCGGCCTTGACGACTACAGCTTTGAGCGGGAACTGGTAGGCGGTGAGGGAAATTCCGATCTTTTCATCTGGGAATATGTGCTGAGCACCTGGGTGGCCTTGCGTGCCGTGGAACCTACGGGTTTCGGGATGATCCAGTGGGCCGTGCGTTCGCCCAGTGACACCCGGGCCTCCCACGTCGGCTACGCCGCCCCGGGCCACAGCGAGGTGTCCTACAACCCTCTGATCGAGCTGGGCGACGACTTCAGGCCAGTGCCCAGCGTGTCAAGGATACGCCCGCAGAGCGTCGTCGTGGTCCTTCAGGGGGGCAACAACATACCGTTTCATAGCCAGTCCTCCCGAGAGCAAGGTGGCCCGCGCCCGCTGTTGTTCGTTGACGCGTATGGCAACGACCACACCTTGATGATCCATTACGCCGATACCTCTGCGTCCGGCTCACGCAGCCTGCGGCTGTCGCTGGCAACGGGTGCCGAAAGCCGGAGCGCCACGGATGACGAGGCCTGACGACGTTACCCGGCGCCTGTGCGCCGGCGCGCTCTACACCCAGGCGAGTAATTTTCTGAGCCATGTAAGCACCGGCGTGGACCCCAGAACCAGCCAGTTCACGCTGGCTTGCGAGCTGCCGGCACTGCACGCCAACCACCTTGCCGGGCCGGTCATTCAACCTGCGCTGCATTTCAGCCCACTGGGCTCGCACACCGACAGCGGGTATGGCCTCGGCTGGACGCTCGGGTTGTCCATGCTCGATTTCAACACCGGTCAGCTACGGATCAATTCGGGCGACACGTTCAAGTTCGATAGCGACCGTTCGGATTTGAGCAAGGGCGGGCAACTGGTGTTCGAAGACCAGAAGCTGTGTTCGTTCGAGGTGTTCACCGTTGACGACAGGGCTCGCTGCTTTCGCATCGACTACAAGGATGGCGTCTGCGAGTACCTCGAGGTCCAGGACAACAGCGGCATGGCCATGCTCAAGCAGATCGTTTCTGCCCAGGGGCGCCGCGCGTACCTTGAATGGCTTGCAGGCAGTGGCCCCTACCTGCTGTGGACCATCCGCGACGAGCAACGTCTGTTGCTGGACGTCCAGCATGATAGGGATGAAAACCGCTTCGTGATGTTTCCGGGTTCTGACAGCACCACAGTCGTCACGCTGCTGCGAAGTGACCGGCTCAATGAGCTGATCCTGCCTGATGGCGGCAACCGCTGGGCCTTCACCTATTGGCAGGATCCGCAAAGCCGATTGCTGTTCCCGAGCAAGGTGCTGGGGCCGCTGGGCAGCACGGACGAAGTCGATTACGCCACGGGGAACAATGGGCTTCGGCTGCCACAGGGCGCGCCGCTGACCGCTTTGCCCAGGGTGTCCACGCATCGGCACGACCCCGGTGCGGCCCAGCCGGTGGCCTACACCACCTACGCCCTGATCGGCTCGAACAACTGCTTTGGCTACGGGGGTGTCTCGGCAGGTGAATGGGCTGACGGCAAGGACAACCTCTATCTTCTGCCACATTATGACTATGGATGCCTGCAAACCCTGCACGACGAACAGGGGCGCAAGGTGCAAAGTGTCGAGTACACCTGGAATCACTATCACCTGCAGACGCAGAAGTTGACCGTGCGCGGCGAGTGCAGGGTTTGCCAGCAGAGCGTGTACGCAGACGACCCTGCAGTGGGTTGGGACGACCAGCCGGCCTGGTGTCAGCTGCCGATTGCCCGCATTACCCGCTATGAAACCGGCAACCGGTTCAGGGAGGAACGCGACACGTGCGAATACGATGCCTATGGCAATGTACTGAACCAGCGATTCGCCGATGGGCGCAGCGAAAGCCGCGAATACTATCCGCTGGGTGGCGCGCAGGGCTGCCCGGATGACGGGGGAAGGTTCGTGCGCTGGCTCAAGCGCTTCACCACTACTGCCCCGGCACCCGATGCACGGTCAGCGGGTCATGTGGCGCACACCGACTATGCCTACGTCAGGCTGCACAAGCGCCAGGCAGAGGATCGACAGCACCTGGTGCTGGACAGCGAAGTGGCTCGGGAAGCGATTGATAGCGGGGAAGTTGAAACGGCCAGAATCCTGCAGCGTGTCGAGCAGGCAGCCGACAGCCCGTTCCATGGCCTACCGATATCCAGTGTCACGCTCTACAACGGCTACGCCGCCACCACGAATTTCCTGCGCACCTTCGAAGGCCCGTTGCTGTGCGAAACCCAGCAACGGATCAGCCATGACCACCTGGTAATCAGCTCATCGACCCTGCGCCACGTGCTGACGGGCCTGACCATCGAAGAACGCAACGAACACGGTACCGTGACCCGTTTTGACCACGACGCACTGGGCCGCACCATACGCCGCATAGAAAGCGCGAACACGCCGTATGCGACCAGCACCCGCTGTACCTACCAGCTGGTTGGCCTGCAGCGTGATCGAACGGTGTACGTCGAGCAGACCGACAGCAACGGCCAGCGCCTGCGTGTGGAGCTGGATGGTCAGGGACGCCCGGTGCGCGAACTGCTCGAGTTTCTGGACAGCCCCGGTGCCCCCCTGCGTGAAGTGCGCCGAGTGACCTACGACGTACAGGGCAATGTCACCAGTGAGACCTCGCAGGACTGGGCTGCCGCCCAGAACACCCCGTTTTGTAGCAGTACGGTGCTCACCGCCTACGATGACTGGGGCTCCGCATGCCGGGTGCAGCATGCAGACGGCACGGTGGACCATACAAAGCACGACCCCATCCAGCGTACCCAAGTGTCCTGGCAACAGAGCGCCACCGGGGAGCAAGGGCCTCGCACCACGCTGTACCTGAATGCAAGCGGCAGTGTCGAACGTGTGGAGCTGCATGAGCCTGGGGGTGGCCCGTTGTTGCGCCGGGAGCGCTGGACACTCGACGCGCTTCAGCGTCCGGTAGCCCATACGATAGAAACGCCCGATGGCGAGCAGCGCACCACGTCCACCGTCTACGACCGTGACGGCCGGGTCGCGCAGCGTACCCTGCAAGACCACAGCCGCGTGAAATGGCGCTTCGCCCCCCACAGCGATGGCGATGCCATTGCAACCCTTTCACTATGCACCGCAACCCGAGAGACGCTGCTGCTCAAGCAGACGTTCGATGGCCTGGATCGCCCCCTGACGCGCGATTGCGGCGGGCAGCAGGAAACCCTGGCGTATGTGTCGGGGCAGATTCCTCCCGAAGCACTCACACGCTCCAACGGCAGTGTCACGCACTTCGGCTATGAACCCGAGCTGGATTATCAGCTCAAGCGCATCGCGCGGCCGAGCGAAAACAGTGAAAGTACCTTCACCTACAGCCCGCCCCACGGTCGCCTTACCCGGGCCACCGACGGGCTGGGGCAGATAGATTGGGATTTCACCGCCTCGGGTGTGACCAGTGCCGAGCACTGGCACCATGCAGGACAGCCCCATACCTGCGGCTGGCAGTATTCGTTGAACGGTCGCGTGCTGTCGTTTGCCGATGTACACGGCCAGATGACTTACTGCACCTACGATGCCGTGGGGCGTATCAGTGGCCAGCACTGCGGCCCGCTGGCCTTGCAACTGGGCTACGACGCATTCGGTCGGTTGGCGCAGACCCTCACCACCGACGGCCAGCACGGCCAGTCCCAGCAGCAGACCCTGACCTACGACCTCCTGGGCCGTGAGTGCACCCGAACATGGGTGTGCCATGGTATCTCGGGTATGCAGCGCTTTCGCCAGCGCTTGAGCTGGACCCAGCAGGATCAGGTGGCGACACGCACGTGGGAATCGCTGGAGGCGGAGCAGGCTAACTTGTTGAGCGAAGAGCACTACCGCTACGACGTGCGCAATCGCCTGGTCGAAGCCACCACGCAAGGGCCTCATCTGGTCACCGACCCCCGCACCGGGCAGCGCATTCGTCGCCAGACGTTCTGTTTCAATGCGCTCGACGGTTATGAACAGATCGACACCGAGTACGAGAATGGTCAATGCAACCACATGAGGTTCGCCTACGACAGCGATGTGGCTGCAGATCGTCCGGTTCAGATCACCCACAGCTGGCCGCAGGCTCTGATCATCGACCTTGAATACGACGCCGCTGGTCAACTGACAAGGGAGCGGCATGACGGACAACTGTGGCGGGCATTGTCCTGGGACAGCCAGGGGCACCTGACGCGCCGGGAGGACGGCACCAGTACCTGCGACTATGCGTATGACCCGCTGGGCCGTCTGATCGAGACCCGCGTCAATGGCACCACGAGCCACCGTTTTTATGACGGCCAGCGTATGGTCAACGAGAAGAGCGACCAGGGCTGGTTGACCTTGATGCGTGCCGGCAGCACCGTGTTCGCCCAGACCCTGCTGAGCCAGGCGGTACGCACGGTTGTGATCGGCGCCAGCGATGGGCAAGGCAGCGTGCAGATTGAAACCGGCGACAGCAATTGCTTTGTGGGTTACAGCGCACATGGCCTGGACAACGGCACCGCGCAAAGCCGGGTGGGCTACGCCGGTGAAGTGCGCGAAACCGACAGTCTGTTGTACATGCCCGGCAGCAACCGCCCTTACGACCCGTGCCTGTTCATGTTCCTCAGCCCCGACAGTGCAAGCCCCGATGGTGCGGGCGGCTTGAACCGCTATGCGTATTGCAGCGGCGACCCGGTCAACCGCGTTGACCCGGACGGGCATGCGTGGTGGAACTGGGTCGTGGCTGGTATCGGGCTGGTGATGGGGGCGATTGCAGTGGTCGTGACTGCCGGCACCGCAGCGCCTGCGGTAGGTGCGGCGTACACAGCTTTGCTCGGTGCCGGTGCGAGTACTGCAGGTGCTGCGGCAGGCGCTGTCGCGGCGGTGGCCACCACATCCATTGCAGGAGCCGTATCGGTGGCAGCGGTAGCGGTGGAAGCCATTGCCCTGGGTAGCGGAGCTGCGTCGATGGCGCTTGAGGCCAGTGGCAACGAAAAGGCTGCGGGCATTCTGGGCTGGATATCGTTCGGAACAGGCCTGGCTTCGTTAGGTATGTCGATTGGGTCGTCTGCGCCAAAAGTTGCCGCGAAGGCCAATCGCCTAGTGGGTGGCCTGCGCAATGGTCAACTGCTGAAAAGAAGCGCTTCGAAGTTTTCCAGCCTGCCGACTGTGACCACGCAACCCCTGAGTTCGGCACCGAAGGGGGCCTGGAAAAGCTTTTCGACGGGGCAGGATAAAATCATCTTCGGTAGCAACCGCCCCGTTGCAGGAAAAAACTTCAATACGCCCCTGAGTTATTTCCGCCGTAGAACGAGTGTGAATGCCGTTCCACGGGAGATCTTGATTTTTTCGGGCTCTCACGGCGCACCCGATGGAGCCAACTGGGCCAGTAATGGCATCCGCAGATCAACCTTGATCAATTCAGATTTTTTCCTATCGGATACGGCGACCCATGGTGGCGCAGTGGGAGGAAGAGTGAGGGTAGTCGACCTCAAGGGAATGACGGAGGTGGAGTTTGGCCGCTACCTGAACAATAACGACAGCCATGTGATTCTCGGCTTTTGCTTTGGAATAAATGATCAGGCATTGAGGTTCTACAAGAACCTGGCACCGGTGACGAGTTACGTACCGTAGGGTATTGGGTATGGAAAACTAGGTACGTAACGGCAAATAGGGCAACAGGCGTTGGGTTTCACTGCGCACCACCGCATAGCATTCACAACTCAGTCGTTCCAGCTGCGGCCGATCGAGCACCTTGATGTGCCCGCGGCTGTACTCGATCACCCCCAGGCGCTGCAGCTTGCCGGCCGCATCGGTGACGCCTTCGCGGCGCACGCCCAGCATGTTGGCGATCAGCTCCTGGGTCATGTTCAGCTCGTTACCGGTCAGGCGGTCCAGCGACAGCAGCAGCCAGCGGCACAACTGCTGATCGATCGAGTGGTGGCGATTGCACACGGCGGTCTGTGCCATCTGGGTGATCAGCGACTGGGTGTAGCGCAACATCAGCAGCAACAGCTCGCCATGGCGGTCGAACTCGTCCTTGAGCCGCTGGCCCGGCAAGCGCCAGGCAAGCCCGGCACTTTGCACCACGGCACGGTTGGAGGTGCTTTCGCCGCCCATGAACACCGCAATGCCCACCAGCCCCTCATTGCCCACCACGCAGATCTCCGCCGAGGCGCCGTTTTCCATGACATACAGCAGCGAAACGATGGCATCGGTGGGAAAGTACACATGCGTCAGCCTGTCGCCCGGCTCGTAGATCACCTTGCCCAGCGGCAAGGCAACCTGCTCAAGGTGCGGCAGCAGCCGCTCGCGAACCGGGTCGGGCAGGGCGGCGAGCAGATGGTTCTGCCCGCTGGCTGGATCATGGGACATGGGGCCGGCATCCATAGGGTAAGGCCCTAGGGTACTCCCTTTAGCAAGGGTAACGTCGCGGTTGCCGATGCAGCGCACAGCAAGGTGACCTGATGCTCGGCGCCATCATCGACCAGCGACAGGCTTGTGCCGTCGATCACCCCGCCATCCAGGCTCAGCACCTGTACGGCCTGTGTGCCCCGGTGCACATCGATGTGATAAACGCTGGCGCCATACCGGTACTGCAGGCTGAAGCCCGACCATTCTGGCGGCAGCAGCGGTTGCAGCAGCAGGGTGCTGCCCTGGCGCTCCACCCCCAGCAGCGATTCGACGATCAGCCGGTACATCCATCCGGCCGCACCGGTGTACCAGCTCCAGCCGCCGCGCCCGGCATGGGGCGCCACACCGTAGACATCCGCCGCCATCACGTAGGGCTCCACCTTGTAGGTTTCGATGCGGGTGGCATGGCCCTGGCTCTGGGGGCTGATCATGCGCATCAGTTCCCAGGCGCGGGCGCCGTCGCCCAGGCGGGCGAACGCCATGCTCGCCCACACGGCGGCGTGGGTGTACTGGCCACCGTTTTCACGAACCCCCGGTACATAGCCCTTGATGTAGCCGGGGTCGAGCGTGCCCTTGTCGAACGGCGGGTCCAGCAGCAGCACGATGCCGATATCACGCCGCACCAGGTGGCGGTCCAGCGATGCCATGGCACTGCGGCAGTGATCCATGGGCGCGGCGCCCGACAGCACCGACCAGCTCTGGGCGATGGAGTCGATGCGGCACTCCTGGTTGCTGGCCGACCCCAGGGGCTGGCCATTGTCGAAATACGCACGCCGGTACCAGGCGCCGTCCCAGGCATGGGCCTGCAGATTGCTGCGCAGCCGCCGCGCCTGCTCGCCGCAGCGCTGGGCAAAGCGGGCATCGCCATGCAACTGCGCCGTTTCGGCGAACCGACGCAGTACCTCGTGGGCGAAAAAGCCCAGCCATACGCTTTCGCCTATGCCGTGCTCACCCACCTTGTTCATGCCGTCGTTCCAGTCGCCGCTGCCCATCAACGGCAAGCCGTGGGCCCCGACGCAAAGGCCGTGCTCCAGCGCGCGCTGGCAATGCTGGTAGAGGGGCTCTTGCAGGGGCGAATGACCGGGCAGGTCGTAGTAGGACTCCTCGCCGTTGTTGAGTGCGCGACCGTCCAGATAGCCTACGGGCTCGTTCAGCACCGCAGTGTCACCAGTGATCTGCACATAGCGGCTGGTGGCCAGGGCCAGCCAGAGCATGTCGTCGCTGCAACGGGTTCGCACGCCGCGATCCATCGGCGGGTGCCACCAGTGCTGCACGTCGCCCTGCACGTACTGGTGGCGGGCACACAGCAGCAGGTGGGCGCGGCTGCTGGCAGGGTCGGCGTGCACCATGGCCATGCTGTCCTGCAACTGGTCCCTGAAGCCAAATGCACCGCCGGACTGGTAATAGCCGCTGCGGGCATGGAAGCGACAGGCAATCACCTGGTACATCAGCCAGCCGTTGACCAGCACGTCCAGCGCAGGCTCCGGGGTGTGGATGCGCAGGCTGCCCAGGATGGTGCGCCAGTGCTGCGTGACCCGCGCCAGTTCGACGTTGGCGGCGCGTACGCCGCGGTACTGCTGCACCCGCCGGGTGGCGGCCTTGGCGTCCTGCTCGGCGCCCAGGCGGAACACCACTTCGCGGCTTTCACCAGGCGCCAGCTCGACGCTTACCTGCAGCGCACCACAGGGGTCCATGCCGCCGCCGAGGCGCCCCGAAAGGCGCGCCCGGCGCAGGGCTGCCGGGTCGGCCAGGGTACCGTTGCGCCCCAGAAACTCGACCCGGTCGCCACTGAGGCCGGCCTGGGGCCAGTCGCAGTCCAGAAACCCCACGCGACCCGAGAATTCGATGGAGTAGGCGTTGCGCGCAAACAGCGCGCCACTGAACGGGTCGGCTTCGGTGACGACGTGCATGGCCGACTTGCTGCGCAAGTCCCCCAGCACCCATTCCACGTAGCAGGTCGCTGACAGGCGTCGCGCACGATCGCCGGTGTTGCGCACCACCAGGCGCGAGAATTTGACCGGCGCATCCAGCGCCACGAACACCCACAGCTCACTGTGTATGGCGTCCTGCACATGCTCGAACACGCTGTAGCCATAGCCGTGGCGGGTTCGGTAGGCGCCGCTGCCCGGGCAGGGCGCCGGGGTCGGCGACCAGACCTGCCCGGAATCCTCGTCGCGCAGGTACAGCACTTCGCCGCCAGGGTCGCTGACCGGGTCATTGTGCCAGGGGCTCAAACGGTACTCGTGGGCGTTTTCGTACCAGCTGTAGGCACCGCCGGTTTCCGAGACGATGCTGCCGAACCCGGGGTTGGCCAGCACGTTGACCCAGGGCGCCGGGGTCGGCTGGCCCGGGCGATGATTGATGATGTATTCACTGCCGTCGGCGCTGAAGCCGCCGTAGGCGTTGCCCAGCGTGGGCGCCATGGCCAGCGGCTGCAGCGTGTAGCCGGCACTCTGCGGCCCTTGCAGCAGGCTGGGGGTGAACGGCGCCAGGGCCGGCTCGATGCGCCGCCGGTGGACCTGCTCGGCCAGGCTGCCATGGCTGTCGTTGAGTATCAGGCGTGCCACCGAGCGCATCAGCGTGCGGTCTTCGCTGGACAGCTGCTGCGCAGGACGCACGAAGATGCCGCCCGGGCGGTCCAGCAGGGCCGCTTCGACCCCGGAGGTCACCAGGCCCATGATCAGGTCCTGCAGTTGCTGGCGGTAGCCGGCCTGGTCTTCGTTCCAGATCACCAGGTCCACCACCAGGCCTTTCTGGCGCCAGTAGGCATGGGCCTGGACCA
The DNA here is from genome assembly GCF_052850635.1 of Pseudomonas sp. 1176_21. NCBI lineage: Bacteria > Pseudomonadati > Pseudomonadota > Gammaproteobacteria > Pseudomonadales > Pseudomonadaceae > Pseudomonas > Pseudomonas sp. 1176_21. The sequence continues at coordinate 744,829 of NZ_VXCV01000001.1, read as the reverse complement.
TCTGCTGCACCAGCTCGATGTTGGCCGGGTCGGCGATCTGCACCAGCACGATGGGCAGGTCCCCGGAGATCGCCTGGCCCCACAGCCCCGACTGGCTGCGCCGATTGCTGGCCAGCACGGCGCTTTCGGCGCGCAATGCAGGGTTGGCATACAGCACCGAGGCCGCCATCTGCTCGAACAGCCTGGCATCGGCCATCGAGGTGTTGAGCTGGCGCAACAGCACCTGACTGTGGGTCCAGGCCAGGTCGAACACCCGGTCGGCCAGATGCCGGTCGCGGTACTTGTCGATCAGGTGCAGGCAGGCCTCGCGGCTGTCGGCCACCCCGGTGACCAGGTCGATGGTGGCGCTCTGGCCAGGCTCCAGGCTGATACGGCAGCGGATGGCCACGACCGGGTCGAGCACCGCACCGGCAGTGCCGGACAGCTGCTCGCAGGTGTCAGTCAGCGCGGCCGGCGCCTGCAGGGTGCGGCCGCGGCCGATGAAGCGGGCACGGTCGGTTTCGTAGGAGATCTGCTCGATGTCCGCCCCGTGGGCTGCCAGCAGGTGGCACATCCACGGCACGGCTTCATCGCTGGCACGCGGACGCCGGCTGCACAGGATCGCCTGCAGCGGTCGCACCAGCTCGGTTTGCACGAACAGCTTGCTGAACGCCGGGTGCAGCGCATCGCTGATGGCCGAGGCCAGCACCACTTCGGCGTAGCTGGTCAGCTCCAGGGTGCGCCGGGTACGGGCGCGGTTGGTCAGGTGCAGGCGACGCAGCTCGATATCGTCCTCGGGGGACACCACGATCTCGGTGTGGCAGTCGAAGTTGAACTCGCGCACGCGAAACTCGGCGCGGGCATCGGTGAACACGGTTTCCTGGCTGTGCGCGCGATGCTGGGTGGGCTGGTAGGTCGTGGACCAGAAATGCCCGCTGGCCACGTCGCGCAGGTAACAGAAGGTGCCAAGGCTGTCGCTGGCGATGTCTTCGCGCCAGCGCGTTACCGCCATGTCGTTGCAGCGGCTGTAGCCGCCACCGGCATTGCTGACCATGACGTGGTAGCGCCCATTGGACAGCAGTTGCACGGCCGGTCGACGACGGTCCGGGTCGGTGAACACGCGCAGCTTGGTTTCATTGCCCTGGCTGGCATCGTCGACCGTAGGCGCCTGGGCTGCATGCAGGTATTGCGTGGCGCGTTTGGGCACGCGCTCCTGCAGCAACAGGGCACAGGCCTGGAAGGCCGGCTCGGCGGCGAAGCGCCGCTGCATGGGCTGACCCAGCAGCAGCGAGGTCAGGGCCAGCAGGCTCATGCCCTGGTGGTGTGCCATGAACGAGCGCACCACGGCGGCATCGGTGCCAGGGGGCAGGCGTGCCGGGGTGTAGTCGACCGCCTCGTACAGCCCGAACCGCCCGGCCACCCCCTGCCTGGCCAGGCGCCGCAGGTTGTGGCAGGCGGCCGCGGGCGCGACCATCAGTGCCAGCGCACTGGCGTAGGGCGCGACCACGTTGTCCTCGCCCAGGCCGCGTTTGAGGCCCAGCCCCGGCACGCCGAAGGCGCGGTACTGGTAGTTCAAGTGCGCATCGACGGTGTTGTAGCCGGACTCCGAAACGCCCCAGGGCGTGCCCAGCTGGCTGGCATGCTCGATCTGGCGGGTGACGGCCGCCTGGCAGGTCTGGTCGAGCAGGGTGCCTTCGTAGCTGGGCATCACCAGCATCGGCATCAGGTACTCGAACATCGAGCCGGACCACGACAGCAGCACCGGCACCCCGGCATTGCTGGTCAGCAGGCGCCCCAGGGCAAACCAGCTTTCCTGCGGCACCTGGCCCTGGGCGACGACCACGAAACTGGTCAGGCGAACTTCGGACGCCAGCAGGTCGTAGAAGGCGCTGTCCAGGCGTCGCTCATCGACGTTGTAGCCGATCACGAACAACTCGCGGCGGGCATCGTAGAGAAAGCCGAAGTCCATGTCGGCCATGGCCTCGACGCGCAGGGCAAGCTGCGCCGCCTGCTGCATGCGCTGGCGGGCCAGGGCCTGTACCTGCAGCACCTGCGGGCGATCGGCAGCGCACCACTGCTCGGCGTCCAACCGTGCCAGGTCACGCCAGCAACCGGTCGGCGGCCGCGCGCCGGGTTCGTTGGTGGCAGGCAGGGCAAAACGCAGCAGTTCGTCGCGCTGCTCGGTGCACTGACGTTGCAGGCTGTCGAACCAGAAGCGCGCATCCGGATCGTCGGCGGGCGCCGGCAGGTCGAGTGCGTCCTGCAGCAGCTGCATCAGATCGTGTGGCTGAGGTGCCTGCAGACGCCGGCATAACGCCTGTACCTCGTTGGCGGGCAGGCCGGCACTGGTCAAGGCCTGGCCGAAGACTTCCAGGGTATCGAGCAACCCCTTGGCCTGGCGCGGGTCATCCAGCGGTGTGTCGGCCAGGCCCAGCAGGCCGGGCTTCAAGGTCAGCAGCAGACCGGCAAGATTGCCGCTGTCCACCGTGGAGACGTACAGCGGTGGCAGGGGTTTCAGGGTGAGGGTGTCGTACCAGTTGTAGAAGTGGCGCTGGTGACGCTCCAGCCCGTCCATGCTGTCGAGCATGGACTGCAGGCGCTCGAGCAGCCGCCCGCCGCCCAGGTAACCGAAATCGTGGGCGGCCAGGTGGGCCAGCAAGGCCATGCCCATGTTGGTGGGCGAGGTGCGGTGGGCAATGCGGGCAACCGGCAGCTCCTGCACGTTGTCGGGGGGCAGCCAGTGGTCGTCGGGGCCGACGTATTGCTCGAAAAACGCCCAGGTCTGGCGCGCAAGGTTGCGCAGAAAGCGCAGGTCTTCGGCAGTGGGGTCGAAGTGCGCGCGCGGGGAGGGGCGGCTGATCCACCAGGCCAGTGCCGGGCTGGCCAGCCACGCCAGCAGCAAGGGCGCCGCCAGGGCCAGGGTCATGGGGCTGGGCAGCAGGCACAGGCACAGGCCCACGACCAGGGCCAGTATCGGGGCGCTGCACATGCTGCGGTACAAGGCCCCCAGGCGATTGACACTGGTGCGTTCGACTTCCCGTGACGGGCTCCATTGCAACAGGCGCTGCTTGCTGACCAGCATGCGCCACAGCGTACGCACGATGGCGTCAAGGCTGTAGTAGGCCTCGTACGGCAGCCAGGCCAGGTGCAGGCCGGCGCGCGCGAAATGCAGGGCGCAGCCGCGCAGCGCCGCCCACAGGTGCTGCGCTAGGGGTACGTCGACAGGCTTGCGCAGCATCTCCAGCAGGGTGCCGAGCACCGCGTGGGTCAATACCAGCAACAGCGCGGCAAGGGTCCACAGCCCGGGCCGGCCCGAGGCCAGCCAGCCCCACAGCAACAGGCACAGCAATGCACCGGGCTCCAGGCTGCGGCGCAGGTTGTCGAACAGCTTCCAGCGGGCCAGGGCATCCAGCCGGTTGCGCGCATAGGTGCCGCCAGCGGTGGGCGCCCAGGGCAACACCCACGGCAGCAGTTGCCAGTCCCCGCGAATCCAGCGGTGGCGGCGCTTGACGTCGGCGCTGTAGCGGGCCGGGTACTCTTCGAACACCTGAACATCGCTGAGCAACCCGCTGCGGGCGTAGCAGCCCTCGATCAGGTCGTGGCTGAGGATGCGGTTGTCCGGCAGGCAGCCTTGCAGCGCCTGCTCGAACGCATCCACGTCGTAGATACCCTTGCCGATGAACGAGCCTTGTTCGAACAGGTCCTGGTACACGTCCGACACTGCGCGGGTGTACGGGTCGACGCCGGCGTCGCTGCCGAACAGTCGCGCATACAGCGAGCGCGCCGCGCTGGGCAGGCTGATGCCGACCCGCGGTTGCAGGATGGCGTAGCCGCTGCCGGCCTGGGCGCGGTTGAGCGGGTGCTGCATGGCCCCGACGAACTGGCGGGCCGCATTGCGCGGCAGCTGGGTGTCGGTGTCCAGGGTGATGACGTAACGTACCGCCTCCAGCACCTGGACATCCCCCACCTGCAACATGAAGCGCCCCTCACCGTGCCCGCGCAGCAGTGCATTGAGATCGGCCAGCTTGCCGCGCTTGCGTTCCACGCCCATCCACACCTGCTCGGCGGGGTTCCAGCGCCGCGGACGGTGCAGCAGCACGAAGCGCGCATCGTTCGGGTACTTGTGGTTCAGGCCCTCGATCAGGCTGGCGGCCAGGGCCATCAGCGCGGCGTCTTCAGGCAGGGTTTCGCTGGGCGCATCGAGAAAATCGGTCAGCAGGGCAAAGTGCAGGTACTCGTCACGATTGGCCAGAAAGCGCACTTCCAGCCCCTCTGCCAACTCCTCGATATCGGCGGCATTGGCCATCAGCGTGGGCACCACCACCAAAGTACGCGCCTCAGCGGGCAGGCCCTCGCTGAAATCCAGGCGCGGCAGCAGGCGGGGCGTCACGCTCAGGGTCACCAGCCAGTTGACCAGGTCGATGGCCAGGCGGCTGGTCATCACCAGCGTGGGCAGGGCCAGCGCAAGCAGCACTGCCAGTGGCCAGCCATCGCGCAGCGTGGTGTACAGCAGCGGTGCGCTCAGGCCCAGCGTGAGAAACGCCACCGGGCCGAGGAAGAACGTGAGTGGCGCGCGATGCAGCAGGCGCCGCCAACGCTCGCCCAGCGCCACGCCGGCGTGCACGCGGCGCTCTAGCTGCGCTCGCCCGGCGCCGACCAGGTAGAACCCCACATGGGTGGTGGCGCTGGCGCGTGGCAGCGGGCTGGGCACACCGGCGGCCAGTTCGACGGCGGCGCGGGCGATTGCCGCCTGCGACTGTGCGCTGTGCCGGGACAGGCGCTCGATGACATGCCGGTAATGATCGCGGCTGGCGAAGTCCATGGCTGGGTAGATGCCGGCAGGATCGCTGCGCAGCACCCGTTCGACGTGGCTCATGTGCTCGACGAATTCGCGCCAGTCGCTGGTGGCGAGCAGGCGCAGGCTGGCAATGCTGTTGCTGACCGAGACCTGGTCGGCTGCCTGCTGCTGGGCATCGAGCTGCACCTGACGCTCGATGCTCAGGCCGGATTCGGCGAGCATCTGCTCCACCCAGGTCAGCGGCTGGATCAGCGCGGCGCTCTGGCCTTGCAGGCGGCGTGCGAGCTCGGCGACGAAGGCGGCGGTCATCGGCGGCTGCGAGCGCGCCATGTCGGCCAGCACCAGCACCACGCTCTTGGCGTCGCGCCCGGCGGTCTCGCGCAGGCGGTCGGCCCAGTCGTTGGCCAGGTTGCGGTCGGCCCAGCTGGCCATGACCCGCGAGGCGACCCGGCGCAGGTTTTCGATCAGCGCCAGGCGCAGCATGATCGGAATGGCCCACAGCTCGCCCAGCGCCAGGGAGGTGACGCTCTGGTAGGCCTCGACGAAGTGGCTCAGGCTGTCCACGTCGACGCGTCCATCGCCATGGGCGATGGTTTCCAGGGCGATGTCATACACCCGCGGCAGCCCGCTGGACACGCCGTTGGCTAGGCGTGGCAGCTCCCGGCTGTAGCCTTTGGGCAGGTGGGTCTTGGCGATGCGGATGTGTTCTTCGACCAGGTAGTAGTTGTCCAGCAGCCATTCGGCCGCCGGCGTGACCCGTCGCGCGGTGGGCTGTTCGGCGATCAGCACCGCGCAGCTGCTGGCCAGGGTCCGTTCGTTGTCGGCCAGCCGTGCCAGCAGGGTGTCATTGCCGCTGCGGGGGCTGAGGGCGTGGTGCTGGGCCAGAAAGGTGCCGTGGGCGGCCATCTGCTCGGCGCTGAACAGTTCGGAGCGCAGGATGGCTTCGTATTCGAACTTGCGGGGTGTGGTGCGCCAAAGGCCTGCGTTGCGCAGGCTGGCGCGTGCACGGCTCCAGTAATTATCCATAAAGGCCTGTAGGTGCTCGCGTCGCGGGGTCTGGCCCCCAGTGTGGCGACGCATGGCGCAGGCGTCTGTTCGCTAGCGAACACAGTGGGCTTTGTGCCCGGCAACCGGTAGGCGCTGGCCATGCCAGCGAAGGGGCAGCGCGCACCTTGCGGCAACGGCGTCGGTGCCTTCGCCGGCAAGGCCGGCTCCTACATGGCGCCGGTAACGTCGCTCAGCTGTCGGGAAACTCGACCGACAGCAGCCACTGGGTGAACGCCTGCAGCGCTGGCAACTGCTGATAGCGCGTGGCGTAGGTGAGGTAGTAGCCACGCCCGCTGTCCACCGGCTCGAACAACGCCACCAACTCGCCGCTGGCGATCTCGTCCTGCACCAGAATGCGTGGCACCAGCCCGATGCCGATACCGGCCACCGCCGCCTGGATCAGGTGGGCAGTCAGCTCGAAGCCCGGCCCCATGCGCATGGCCCGGTGCTGCAGGCCGTTCTGTTCGAACCAGTCGGCCCAGGCATGGGGGCGTGACACCACACTGAGCAGGGCCTGCTGCGAGATGTCCGCCGGCGTCAGGCTGGCGTAGCCGGGCAGGGCGCCAGGGCTGGCCACCACCACCAGCGTCTCGGACAGCAGCCGATGCGCCACATGACCGGGCCAATGCCCGGTGCCGACACTGATGAAGGCGTGCATCTGATCCTTGTCCTGCTCGGCCGGGGCAATGCGCGAATGCATGTGCACCAGCACGCCGGGATGGCGGCGGTAGAAGTCATTCATGCGCGGCAGCAGCCACTTGGAGCCGAACGTGGGCAGCACCGCCAGGTGCAGCGGCCCGTCGCCGGCCTTGTGGGCGATGGTCTGCAGCGTCGCGTTGCGAATGCGGGCCAGGGCTGCGGCCAGCTCGTGGTGATACAGGGCGCCGGCGGCGGTGAGCTCGATATGCCGGCCCACGCGGCTGAACAACGCCACCTCCAGTTGCGCCTCCAGCGCCTGCACCTGGCGACTGACCGCACTTTGGGTCAGCGCCAGTTCTTCGGCCGCCTTGGTGAAGCTGCCATGGCGCGCCGAGGCCTCAAACGCGATAAGCACCGACATGGAAGGGGTGAGTCGTCTTGGATTCATTCATAAAGCTCATGCAAAAGTCACACGAAATTCAGTTGTAGGCCCGCGCCGCACACGGGAACATAGCCCCATAAAGCATGCGGCAGACCTTGCCTGGCTGCCAAGCATACGTGTTTTGAATGTGACGCTGCGTCATATATCGCCTCAGGATCCCTTGTCATGATTGCTCTGCTTGCCCCCGACCGTGTCCCCGCCAGCCATTACCAGCGTTTTCTCGATGCACTGCAGAGCGAGGGCTTCAGGGGCGAGGTCGCGCGCGACATGGGCCTGCGTACCGTGCTGGCCACCGACAACTCCATCTACCAGCGCCTGCCCCAGGCGGCCGTGTTCCCCCGTGACGCGCAGGATGTCGAGTTGCTGGCACGCCTGGTCGCCCAGCCGCAGCATCGCTCGGTGGTGCTCACGCCGCGTGGCGGCGGTACCGGTACCAATGGCCAGTCGTTGACCGACGGGATCATCGTCGACCTGTCGCGGCACATGAACAACATCCTCGAGATCAACGTCGAGCAGCGCTGGGTGCGGGTGCAGAGCGGGGTGGTCAAGGATCAGCTGAACGCCGCGCTCAAGCCCCACGGCCTGTTCTTCGCACCGGAACTGTCCACCTCCAACCGTGCCACCGTGGGCGGCATGATCAACACCGATGCCAGCGGGCAGGGCAGTTGCACCTATGGCAAGACCCGCGACCACGTGCTCGAACTGAGCACCGTGCTGCTGGGCGGCGCTCGCCTGGACACCGCACCGATCGACAACCCGCAGTTGCAGGCCTGTACCGCCCGTACCGACAAGGTCGGCGAAGTCTATCGCTGCGCCCAGGCCATTGCCGACGGCAAGGCGGCGCTGATCGAGGCGATCTTTCCCAAGCTCAACCGCTGCCTGACCGGCTACGACCTGGCGCACCTGCGCGAAACCCCGGACAGCTTCAACCTCAACAGCGTGCTGTGCGGTTCGGAAGGCTCGCTGGGCTTCATCGTCGAAGCCAGGCTCAATGTGCTGCCCATCCCCAAGCACTCGATCCTGGTCAACGTGCAGTACGCCGCGTTCATGGATGCACTGCGCGACGCCAAGGCGCTGATGGCGCACAGCCCGCTGTCGATCGAGACGGTGGACTCCAAGGTATTGATGCTGGCGATGAAGGACATCGTGTGGCACGGCGTGGCCCAGTACTTCCCGCCGCACCCCGACACCCAGACCCTGGGCATCAACCTGATCGAGTTCAGCGGCGACGACCTGGATGCCCTTGAACAGACCGTCGACGCCTTCATCCAGCACCTTCAGCGCGACACCTCGGTGGTGCGCCTGGGCCATACCCTGGCGGTGGGTGCCCAGGCGGTGAACCAGGTGTACACCATGCGCAAGCGCTCGGTCGGTCTGCTGGGCAACGTGCAGGGCGAGGCACGCCCGCAGCCCTTTGTGGAAGACACCGCCGTGCCGCCGGAGAATCTTGCCGACTACATCTTCGAGTTTCGCGCCTTGCTCGACAGCCACGGCCTGCAGTACGGCATGTTCGGCCATGTGGATGCCGGCGTGCTGCACGTGCGGCCGATCCTGGACATGAAGGACCCGGCCCAGGCCCAGCTGATCCGGCCGATTTCCGACGCGGTCGCGGCGCTTACCCACAAGTACGGGGGCCTGCTGTGGGGCGAGCACGGCAAGGGCCTGCGCTCGCAGTACGTGCCGGACTTCTTTGGTGAGCTGTACCCGGCGCTGCAGGACCTCAAGGCCGCGTTCGACCCGTTCAACCAGCTCAACCCCGGCAAGATCGCCACCCCGTCGAGCGTGCCGGCGGCGCGCCTGACCGAGGTGGACGCGGTTACCCTGCGCGGCGACCTGGACCGCACCATCGACGAGCGCGTGTGGCAACACTATGAAAGCGCCGTGCACTGCAACGGCAACGGCGCGTGCTACAACTTCGACCCCAACGACGCCATGTGCCCGTCGTGGAAGGCCACGCGCAACCGCATCCACTCGCCCAAGGGCCGTGCCTCGTTGATTCGCGAATGGCTGCGCCGCCAGGGCGAGGCGGGGGTGGACGTGCTGAACCTGGCGGGAGCGGGCAGGGTAACCGGTGTAGCGCAGCGCACCTGGAACTCCCTGGCGCGCCTTGTTGGGCGCAAGGACTTCTCACATGAGGTGTACGAGGCGATGTCCGGTTGCCTGGCGTGCAAGTCGTGCGCGGGGCAATGCCCGATCAAGGTCAACGTACCGGAGTTTCGCTCGCGCTTTCTGGAGCTGTACCACAGTCGTTACCTGCGCCCGATGAAGGACTACCTGATCGGCTCGCTGGAGTTCAGCATCCCGCACCTGGCGCGCTTGCCGCGACTGTACAACGCGATCATGGCCGCCACACCGGTGCGCTACGCGCTGCAGCACATGGCCGGCATGGTCGACAGCCCGCTGCTGAGCACCCATGACTTCGAAGCCGAGTGCAAGCGCTGGAACGTCAAGCAGGCAAGTGTGGGCGCCCTGGCCGCGTTGTCCGACGAACAGCGCAAGCGCAGCGTGATCCTGGTGCAGGACGCGTTCACCCGTTTCTTCGAAACGCCTCTGGCAGCCCAGTGGCTGGAGCTGATCAGCCGCCTCGGCTACCAGGTGTACCTGGCACCGTTTGCACCCAATGGCAAGCCGTTGCAGGTGCAGGGCTTTCTGGGGGCGTTCGCCAAGGCTGCGCAGTTCAACGCCAAGTCGCTGCTGCTGTTGCAGGCCTCGGGCGTACCCCTGGTGGGCCTGGACCCGGCGATGACCCTGGTGTATCGCCAGGAATACCGCAAGACCCTGGGCAACGACGGTGCCCCGACCGTGGCCTTGCCGCAGGAGTGGCTGGCGTCGGTGCTGCCAGAATCGGCAGCGGTGGTCGACGAAGAGGTCTACCAGTTCCTGCCGCACTGCACCGAAAAGACCAACGAGCCGGCGGCGATCGCGCTGTGGCAGAAGGTGTTCGAACGCATGGGGCTCAAGCTTCAGGTGCTTGCGAGCGGTTGCTGCGGGATGTCCGGTACCTATGGTCACGAGACCCGCAACGTGGCCACCTCCGCGATCATCTACCAGCAGTCCTGGCAACCGATCGTGGCCCGGCATGGGCAGGGTGGCCGGTTGCTGGCCGATGGTTATTCGTGCCGCAGCCAGGTCAAGCGCCAGGAGGGGCAGGGGTTGCAGCACCCGCTTGAGGTGTTGCTGGCGCGGGTAGCCCGGCAAGTGTGATGATGGCCTGGCCTTCCATTGACCGAAACGAGGAGCCATGACTGTAGCGACACGGCGCGATATCCCGCTGGACCTGATCAAGTGGCTGGCCATGCTGACCATGCTGTTGGATCATCTGCGCCTGTTGTGGCCCGACGCCCACGCCCTGTTCATACCCGGACGGCTGGCGTTCCCGCTGTTCTGCCTGGCGATCGCCGCCAACGTCGCGCGTTCGCGCCCTGGCCAGTTGCTCAGCCAAAGCAACACGCGCTACCTGGGCTGGATGCTGGTGTTCAGCGTGATATCCGAAGGGGTGTACCGCCCCATCAGCGCGCTGGGCACCCTCAATGTGATGTTCACCCTGACCCTAGGGCTGCTGATTGCCTGGGGCTTTCAGCATCGCAACACGCTCAGTGCTGCCTTGGCCGTGGGCGCCGCTGTCGCGGCCGCCTGGCTGGACGAGCGGCTGATGTACGGATTTCTCGGCTGCCTGCTGCCGGCGGCCCTGCTGTTGGCCATCAAGCGGCCGGGGCCGGTATGGCTGGTGCCGGCCTTGCTCAGCGTGGCGGTCAATACCCGCAGCAGTTTGTGGGCGAGGGCGATGGAAGTGGACGCCTACTCACTGGCGGTACTCGGCACCGCGTTCCTTGCACCGCTGTTCGGCCTGTGGCTGTTACGCATGCCTCTCACCACCGGCATCTGGCCGGTACGCCATTGGGCGTACTGGTTCTACCCGGTGCATCTTGGCGCGCTGCAGGTCATACGCAAACTTATGTGAGTGCCGGGCCTTGCGAGCACTACGCAAGGCTAGGCATCATTCGCGCCTTCTTTTTATTCGGTGACAAGGACCGTTCGCATGCCCATCTACCTCGCAGCAGAGCAGGAACTCATCGTAGGCCAAGCCACTGTAGTCGAGGCGCCCGCACAGGAGGGGGCCTTTGTTGTGGTGTTCGAGGACGACGAGGAGACCGGCTACTTCTATGCACTTGACACCACCGCTACCGATAACCCGATTCAGGATGCGTTGCACATCTACAACGTGGACGAGGTAACTGATCGGCAAAAGCCTTCGACAGTGAAGGTCGGCTGGTCCATGGACCATAGCAAGGCGGTATTGCTGATCAACGATCGCCCTCATGCCGTGTTTGATTTCACGGGCAAGCAGGGCTATTGCCATACTGCATTTCCACCACCTGTGGGTAACGGCTGGTCGGAGCAGGGCCATGAGTGGAATGACGATGCGCTGAAATTGTTTGCCTGATGAGTCAGCAAATTGACCAGGAGGGGGCAGGGTACAGGTAGGCGTGACCAGCTGCTTTCCACATTTCAATATAACTCAACTAAATAGTCCTTTAGTTGAGTTATAAGAAAAGGCTAGTTTAGCGGGGAGCAGGGGCACCCTTGAACCGCTGCGAATGCAACCTCACGAACGCTACTAGAAGAGCCGCATTTTTGCAGCAACTTCGACGGTTTTACTGAGGTTGTAGCCGACAACGCGCCACTGTTCGTTTTCTTCAGCCAGCAGCACAGCCTCGGTGACGGTGAGGTTCGAAAAGGCCGATTGGGTCTGAACTGCAGCGTAATGCCCAGGCGGCGCATCAGGCAGCTGTTTGGTGAAGGTGATCTGTGCTCGATCACGTTGCTTCAGCTCGCCCAGGCCCATGCGCAACGTCCCGATGCCTTTTACCCAGTTCGACTCGGTCGTGGTTGTCTTGAGCGCGGAGCCCGCTGTGGCCCAGGTCATGTCGGTTCTTCCGGCATCGAGCAACATCAGGAACTGCACAGCGGTATCGACCACCAGGCGTTGCTGTTGCGCAGAGCCTGGATCGGAGACTACGACTGCGGACGCCTGTGTACCGCTGGCGTTTGTGTTGAATGAAACATCGCAACCAGCAATCAGTAACAGGCTGCTTAGAACGGCGAAACATTGCTTCATGCAAAAACCTCGAAGGTTGAGGGGTCCAACGGACGAATGTGGCGTCCAGACGTTTAAAGGTGGCTCTTGTAGCTCATCAGGTATTCGGCATGGCCGGTCTGCGGATCAATCTGCTCCTTGATCACTGTAAAACCCTGGGACTGGTAAAAAGCGATGCTGCGTGAATTCTCCTTGTAAACCGCCAGGCTCAATTCGGTGCGCAACGATTTGACGTGTTCGAGCAATTGACGACCCAGCCCACGGCCTTGCTGGTCAGGGTCCACGAACAGTGCCGCCAGTTGGTTGTCCAGTAACGAGCAAAATCCCTGAACCGCCGATTTGTCTTCGATGACAATTGTCTGTGATGCAGGGATATAGAGTTCGCGCATTGCCACGACATTGGATTGCCAATACGACGCGTCGATAAAGTCATGGGCCTTGATCGAAGCGCGCAACCAGATGTCGAGGACGCGTTCCATGTCTTGCGGTTCAAATGTTCTTACCATGTCGTCCCTTGAAGTGCGTGCAAGCGGTACAAAGCTTGTGAGTATGCCGCAAAGCGATTCGTGGTGGGAAAGCACGGGGGGCTCAGGGTTGAAATCTGGCCTGGCGTAGTCTTGAGCGGATGATACGGCAGTACGCATAATGTATATTATGTTAAATCGTGTGTAGCGTTGGTAAGTTCATGTATGTCACCAGCCCCCGAAAACCAGACTTTGCCTGAATTGACCATACATCCCTCGAATCAATTCGTTACGCTCCATCTTTCCTGTACCTCCTCAGCTTCACCAGCCCCGCCATCCCTGCGTGCCCGGTTTGAAAACCATAATTCAGCGGCTAGACACCCCATCCGAAATCACATCGTCTAGTTCAGCCAAAGCTCTCGATCTACGGTAGAAATTGAAGCTTCACTCAACTGAGCCGACGATTGCCCAAGTTTAGTCTTCTCCTGTCATGCCTGTGCTTTGCACGACGATCGGCACCATCGCGTAAGCCAGCGCTCGAGTCAGCCCCAAGCCTATTCACCATTGATCCCCGCACCTCAAGCGGTCTAGATCTGATTCCGCATCTGTCAGCATCCTTCGGCGTCTACAATTTACATCCATGCGCTGGCACTCCACGGCCAAGTTCTGGCAGCTATGCAGCTTGGGCCAGGCTGCCAGACTTAGAACGCCTACAGGCAGCCGCAACCGGTGATCTGACCACGTTGAGTTCCTAGTGACCTCAGGGTGTTTTACGGCCGCCGCCATGATTAAGGCTTTCCTTCAACAGTCGCTCAACCCGCGGCTGAGGAGCTTTGCGCCATGATGAAGTCAGCGCGGACATCGATTAAGAACCCGGCGCGCAAACCACGCCCTAAGCTGGCGCCGAGCCCGCCGTCCGAATCGCCAGCGTCAGGGCCAGGGCCAGCCGAGCTGACGGATTCCTTCGTGCCGTATCCGCTGTTCCCGCCGATTGTGCTCCTAACCGACCACCAAGGCCTGGAACGCCCCATCAATAATGACGTCCGCGCACGGCTCGACACCCTAGACCCCGCACTGGAGGCATTTCAAACGTGGCGCCTCGGGATCAACTTCCTCGCCAAGCAATGCCAACGGCCTGAGTTCAGCCCAAGGCACTACAAGATCGTGTGCCCAGTGCTTGAGACGATGATGCATTGGAGCTGGTCTATTCGGCACAAGCCGTTCCTGGAGTGGCAAGAAACGGATGCCAGGGATTTCATGCGCTTCGTCATGCGTCTGCCCAACTCATGGATTTCGAAGACTGGCGGGACGCGCTACTTGCTGAAGACCAAGACAGAATTCGCGGTCAAGCCAATTAATAACAACTGGCGGCCGATAGTCAGAAAGCAGCTGGCAGACATTTCCGCCTCAACGTCGACATCCACTCCAGGGACAGGGTCAGATTTCGCACTTGGAACCGTTCAGCACCGAACTATGTTCCTGCGTAGTGGGAGGGATTTTTTCAACTACCTATATGCACTGCGAACCACAACCCCGATGAATCCCTTCGATGCTCTGAAATCGCGAGATTTCGAGGTTCGCCAGGTGAAAACCCGGACGATATTCACGCCCGCGCAACTGTCAGATTTGATGTCGACGGCTACTTCGTTGGCCCAGAGCGATAAACAATGGGAGTCATGGCTTCTCGTCGCAGCCATGGCCATCTATTCTGACGTCCCTCTGCGCGCGTTGGGGTCATCATCGGCGCTGAGTTTGACCTTCTCAAGCTTCAAAGCCGGCGAGGCCGACGATCAAAAGGCAGGATGGTTTGAAAGCCCTCACTACCCTCGCCTGCGCTATCCGCTGGCTCCTCCGTTCGCTGCCTATTTCCGGCGTTATGCCAAGTTCAGGCATAGCCAGAATTCCGATGTTTCCCCGCAAAGCCTGCTGCTGCCGTTAATGGATGGTACCGGCGGTTACTCGGGCCACACCCTGGTCGACCTATTCTGCAGGTTCACGACCACCATTTTGACGCGACTGCAGCAAAGTTCGCTCGCAGGGAGCTCCCCTTGGCGCAGTTGCGATCACTTGCAGCCCGGGGCATCGGTCACGTTCCTTGAGCTGAGGAAGTCAGCCAGGGCGGCCGGCTGGGTGCCGAGCGCGGTGAGTATCGATGAGCCACATCATGACGAGAGTGTTTGGCCAGATCTTGGAATCTGCAAAAATCTGCCGGCGGGTCAGTGGCTGCATCGGCATGGAGGTGGGCCGTCTCTCTGACTGCGAGCATGCACCACCGGCACAATCCAGACCTAGGAGAAGCAAGCTCCGCATGGCTGATGTAATCAAGCCTGACTTCGTCGGGGTCTTGGCCCTGAGGCTCCATCCTCATGTCTGCGCCAAGATTGCAACCGCCCTCCCCGGCATTAATGACAGCTTGAGATGCCGCGTCTCGGTAACTGCATCCGACTTAGTAGCTCACGCAGCTTCAGCAAAAAATCCCCGCGCCTCGGTTGCACGCCGAAGCAATCTAGAATGCCTCACGTTGAGCTCAATGAGATCAGCTTGCTAGGTCGCTCAGGTGGCATCCCTTTCAATGCCTCCATGGCGTGAAGCCATGGATACGCACTGTGCTGTAGTGAGATCCAAAGTCAGAATTGGCGAAGTTTATGGGGCTACTTGGAAAGGCCTCTGAGCTGATTTTTGAGGGTTTGGCGCAGACTATTGGCAAGGAGCGGAGATTTTATTACATCCCTGTGCGCCATCCATGGCTGTTTTGAGTTGGGCTCGATGTTAGCCAAACCTATTTAGGGTATTTTTTTATTTCACTTGATAGCCACTGCTCCAATTTAGCGAGCGTAAGTCCGTCCGAGAATGAGTCGCTTTTATTTGACCGTGACAATTCCCAAGAGTGGAGCCGTTTAGCAATCCAATTCATAGCGCGCTCGATTGTAGCGGGAACCCGATGCCCAGGGAGAGTACGAGCTCCTACCGGATGTTTCAGATTCCTGCCTAATGTCACTTTGAACCATTTGATTTCGCGGGATGCCGGATCAAACCCTAAAGTCATCGTCGGGCGGCCCAGTTTGATAGAGTGGTCATCATTGTACAACATGACGTCCAGTGTAAAGGCATCGACTACGGGTCTGGTATCGGCGATTTTCATAGCCACCTCCATATAAAATAGTAGATATAGGCTATGGCAGCGTAGAGTTCCATGACACTTTGTCAAAAGTGAAGCTGCAACAGGTCTCTGATATTTTACCTTTATCTCTGCTGAGATATTTCGGAGAGATCAGGCTACGCATAGCTTCCCCTCAGAAAATTAGGAACGGGTATTCTATATATTGAGACCATTCCTCTAGGCAAAGCCAAAGCCTTTAGCTCGAAGCTTTCAGCCTAGTGCTGCGCAGAGTTTCTCGTTTTACGCTTTTGAGACGTGCAGTTTTAAGCAGCTATTATGGCTTTTATTGTTACGTCTTCGCATCGCCCGCTAAGCGTCAATTTATGTTTAATAAGCGGCAAAATTTGAGTGCGTTTGTCGACGAGCGGTAGCCGGGCTGACTCGCCAATGCGCAGGCTCGAATGGCAAGGCCCTGCAGATGGTGAAGGCGCTATATGAGCGAGATATGGGTTCAAGGGTGAGGTGTATCCTCGGCACTTCTGCTCAGCCAATCCTCTCAAGCATGCTTGATATGAGACAAACCTTCGCTCCCTAGCATGCCGGATTCTCTAATTGCGTCACCGCGTGCTCCATAGGGATTATAAATAAAAACAGATTCCCATGAAGAGTCGTCACGTCTAGAGTCAGTCTAACAAAGAGAATGCAGAAAAGTGTCCGTCATCAATTTAACTGCCCCAGCACCTAGAACCAAAACCAAAAGGTGGTTTAGCAGAAGACGCTTGCCAACCGCTCATAAACAGCTTGTAAGCCTCTGTCAGTTCCAGGCGATAGGTTGGTTTTTCACTTTGGTAGACTCTATGGCTAAAGGTTCTTGCGATGTGTGCATTTGACAGAGAAGTCGATCAATTTTCTTTGGGCTATGTTGCTCCAATACACCTTCTGACGTCCGCGACCTGGGACGATAGAGTTCTTGCGGCTTGGTGTTTGATTGGTTCGGAGCAGAGAGCGCTTGCCAAGAAACTTGTAGCAGACGAAGCATATAACTTCTGGCCGGACACGCGGTTTTGTGATCCTGTTTGGGACGAACACGTACAAGTGAGGCTCGCCGCTATCAATGCCGGCGAGACGGTGAATGCTCAGTTCGATATCGTCGATTGTGTCGGCCAGCCTGCCCAGGATCGTCTCGAGTTTGTTCATTAGCATTAAAGGCACCTGATTCAGCTGTCATGCCATCTCCGCCACCGGAAATGATATTCGCGTGCCGCCGTTCTGAGCGCCCTCCCCGGCGAGCGATAAAACTCAGCCTTCAGCACGGCTGTTCTGAACCAAGGCACATTTAGTCGTGATCTGGGGCCGATTGTCTTCCATCCTCAACATACAGCAATGGCCTGGCGCTCTTAGCTTGCGAGGAGCTTGTGCTTGACCGCTAAGCGAATTGCATCGAGTCAGTCCTAGTCGCTTTTTGCAGGCTCATCTTGAGCTTGGCGCTCGTTTTGAGTGCGAATGATGTCTCGCGCAAAGCCCGCTTCAAAGCGGGGATTCATATGCAATTCAACTGGGCCCAGATGCTGCCCACTCGCCTCTTTCTCGCCGAGCTCGTACCATCAGGATCACGAGCTCGGCGATGCCTGAGCAATGGATTGCTTGCAAGGAGTTGAGATGACCACCCCATCGCGAGATGACATCATCGGGGCCGCGGCAAACGGCGGTCTGCTTGATCTGATTTTCAAGGACAGTTGGCGGTATGACAGCGCGCCCTTTTCCCAAGCCTTGATCGATGCTCATAACGCAAATGAGGTCGATCTTCGCGCCTTGCTGCCTCTGCCTGAATTGTCCTGGGCTGAGGGCAACGACCGGTACCACGCGACTGAAATTCTTCTGCCGGCGTTGGGCTCACTCGCTACGAGCTGTGCGGATTTGCTTGAGCTAATGGCTGGAGCAAACCCTCAAGATGACCCCATGCTCAGCCATTCCTCATACACGGTGATAATGAACTGGTGCCAGGCTTCGCAAGAGCGCCTTGTTGAGTTGCTCCACCTTATCAAAGCGGGCGCCCCGCTTACTCAGCGATTTCATTGCGTCCAAGCATGCATCAGCGCCGGCCTGAACTCCGATGCTGAGTTCTATTTGGGCCAGGCGCTAGAGTTGCTCAACAATGGAGATGCCACTCAGCGTACCCAGGCTGCCAGAGCTCTCTGTAATTTATCTGCTGAACTACGAAGCCGTGATGCTGGTTTGGTTGATACCCTCTCCGCTGTAGTCGAGCGGGAGACCGAAACAACAGTGCGGGACGCCCTGCTCACTTTGGCGCTTGCATGGCACAAGGATGCCCCGTCGGAACTTCATCACTCAACGTACGAACTGATCACGCAAGCTGCCAGCCCTGTCACTCTGACGGCGAAACAGACGATAGCTCGTGAGCTGCTGGGCAACTCCAATCCGTACAGTGCCCAAGTCCGTCGCGATCTCCTTGCGCTTGTAGCGTCAGGTCAACCAGAGGATGAAATCATCCAGCTGTTGGATATCGTCTTGGCTGGGGTCATCAGGAACGGTGAGGTGTTGGAAGCTCGCCAGGTGATCGAAAAGTTCATCCTCGATGACCCCGGCGTCCCATTCACACGTTTCAGCTCTGTGCTACATCAACTCGAGAGCGGCGACGATTCAGTCTTGGACGAGTGGGTGGTGTCTTGGCTTCAGTCAGGGTCAGTGCGCCTCTCCACGGAGCTCAGGCGAGGCCTATTTGCAGCCAGTGAGGGTCGAATATTCACGTTTGATTTCCGCCTGGCGATGGATCTCGCAGATAGCGATTACTTGTTCATCGCGCGCAAAGCGCTTGGAGTCTTTTTCTCGAAGCCCGTTTACATGGCATCCCTGATAGTCAGCCTGATGCGTAACGCCATGGATGCAACCAAGGTGGCGTTGCAGTCCCTTCTGTTCGATCCCGTTCTGATCAACTATTCAGGCTTGCGATCGGATTATTTGGACGAGATAGCGGCTGATGCCTCCGATCCCGCTTCGCAGGCAGTCGATCAAGTATTGCTGGAGCTACAGAAGTACCTGGATGGCCTCGGAAACGCACACATCCTCGAGTTGCAACCCTCGGAGCGCGAGCGTCAGCTGGAGCATCATCGACGTAATGAAGAAATGCAAAGTCGGATGGTAGAGGCCCGCAAAACTTCATTCATAGCGAGCCTGGGCAGTGAGAAATTACTGCTTTATGGCACTGGCATGGCCAGCTGGATACCGGAAATCCCACCACCGCAGGGTATGGCCGAAGGTGAGACCGGGCCTATGCGCCGCATGGAACAGTCGCTCGCCACTATCCAACACTCCTTCCAGTTAGCGAGGCATTCGGTTCTAGAACCCTCCACGCTGGAGCTCCAGATCCTCAACTTTCTGTACGAGAAGCGATCGCAATGAAACTCGTCTTCCGTGAGTACCTCGCCTCGCTCCGCGAACGCAATGAGCTGGACGTCGTTTTGCCGGATCTCTTAAGCGAGCTCGGATTCAACGTGATCTCGCGTCCATCGACGGGGCCACGCCAGTTTGGGGTAGACGTTGCCGCTATCAGCCCCGAGGTGGGCGGCGAGCAAAAGCTTTATCTGTTCACAATCAAGCAGGGAGATTTGACCCGGGCCGAGTGGGATGCGGTACCCCAGGGAGTGCGAACCTCAATCAACGACATCATTGACGTCTACATTCCCAAGCGGATTTCTGCACAGTACGAGTCACTGAAGATCGTGATTTGCCTGTGCTTCGGCGGTAGTGTGAAAGAGGCTGTGAGGGACAACCTGACAGGCTTGATCAGCAGGCTTACCGATGAGCGAATTTCTTTTCAGGAGTGGAATGGCGATTACATGGCGGGCTTGCTCGCCGACGGATTGCTCCAGCACCAGCACGTGAGCAAGACTCTTCAGTCTCGGTTTCAGAAGTCCATCGCGATGCTTGATGAGCCTGATGTCTCTGTTCGCCATTTCACCGCGTTGATTGAAGGACTCGCGGAGGTGGATAACCTGGACGCCTCCCAGCGGCTCGCCACGCTGCGGCAAATGTATATCTGCCTCTCGGTGCTATTCGTTTGGGCGCGCACGCAGGAGAACCTCGAGGCCCCCTACCGAGCCAGTGAACTGGTCATTCTGCGAGCTTGGGAGCTGGTCAAAGCTGACATTGAGGCTGCGTCGATCGGACATACTCGGATCGGGTTGACCTTCAGCGAGCTACTGGATCTGCACACTAAGATCTGGGCGGAGCTAATGGAGGTTAAGATCTTACCACTGGCAGCCAGGCGCGATGCGCTGGCCAGCTCCGTGAACTCTCACAGCGCGGTGGACATCAACCTTAAGCTGTTTGAGATACTGGGACGTATCGCGGTCAGGGGTCTATGGGTTTTGTGGCCTCATTTGGACGCTGATGGGATACGCGTACTTGGCGCCTCCGAGGTGCCAGAGGAAGCATCCAGACTCGCCCGGCATATTGTCGAGCTCATCAATAACAATCGGGCGTTATTCTCACCTGTTGCCGATGAGCAGGTGATCGAGGTCAGTTGTGCTTTGATGTTCCTGTCGATGATGAGTGACTGGCGCAGTCATGCGCAGGATTACTGCGATGAGCTTTTGACCCACTACGAATTCAATTTCACAAGGCATTATCAATACCCCACTATCCACGGGAGCTATCAGGAACTGATACGTCATCCCGAGGCCAGGACAAAAGAATATCGGGCGCAGCATACGAAGGGCAGCGCTCTGATTCCGATCACACTGCTCTGGGCCACCTTGAATGGCGAAACGGAGGCTAGTGCACAATTCGCTCAATTCATACGAAGCGAGATGAAACATTGCAATCAGCAGCTCTGGATGCCGGGGCCTGAGACTGAGGCCGCCCTGTATCGCGGCAATCCCTCGCACGGCTTAGCGCTGTGTGACATACCCATCACGGCTGACGGCGCTGCAGCGAGGAATATTCTTTTGAAAGAGTGTTCTGAAGAAGGACACTACACCGGCTTGTCTGCTATACGCCTAGACCATTGGCCGGTCTTCGTAATGGCATGCCGTAACAGTCGGCTTCCCCTGCCGCCACAGCTCTGGTTACCACTGGTGATCAGGGAGGATCTTGCCCCACACCCTGTTTCAGATAACTGTCTGTCTCGTATCGCCACCGTCCGCGCTCACTCGGCCTACTGGTCTGCGCGCCGGGCGGGCGCAGACCTTAGATCAGGCGGAGATTCTGTGATTAATTTCGATTCGATACCGACTTGGGAAGCTGATTCCGGGGAGTGGCCGGGCCAGCCCTGAACGCCGACTCATGCCATGGACGCACCCGAACCGACAGCGGGATCGAGGGCTAGAGGGCGCACCGCATGTTACTCACGCAACAAACCCATGCTCCAAGCGCCTGATAAACTCGATAACCGTGTCAGTCTCTAGTCTAGTCGTGACCATACCGGCAGGAGCCTTGCCGCCAAAGGCTTGTAACGGACGTGACATCCAGCGCGTGGCTGCATCACAATCGCCGTTATACAGGCTCTTTGCGGCGTTTAGTACTTCCAGGTAACGGTCGTGTTGATCGGGTGACAAGGTGCTCATGAGTACGCTCCTTCTGCGGTCTGATCCTAGACTACACCATCGCCATCCGCTCAATGTCTCCCCCTTATAGGCGAGCCTGGTGCCAGTTTCAGGCGTGCCTATTACTACGATCCCTGCAGGTGGTTACGTTGGCCTGAGGCCGGCGTCTCAGGAAATGTGTAAATCAGTTTTTTGACGTGTAAAGCGGGGTGGTTTACACATCAAAAAATTGGTTTACACACCGAGTCGAGGGCGGTTTCAAGCTAGATCTTCATTTCTCTCCCGGATTCCCTCCCCGTCTCCCACTGCGTATCGGCACGCTTTGACTCAAGTCCACAACACCATACTTTCGTCATTCGCATGCTCGCTGCAATCGCTCAGCAAACAGAGGCAGATAAAGCTCAGACTCGGCTATTTGCCACCAAACCTTGTTCTCATCCTTGTCGGTGAAGGCCAGCAGATCGTGCGCCAGAAAGGCCTCAAAGCCCGCCCTCGCGACCTTATCTTCGGCGGTGAACTCGTAAAGACCGGCTTGGGCAAGTAGCTTTTTGACGATCAGCGGCAGCAACCAGGCGGAGAAAATGAGGTGGTTATGGCGAGGCCAGATGCTTCCCTTCTCACCATTTGCGGGGCCATGAGCTGCGGCGTTACGAGCGGCACAGAAATCGTGAACCCAGGCGTCGAGCGGGCGATTTACGTGCTTGTCCCAGTGCTTGCACCACCACTGTTCGTCCAGGCTCCCTTTATGCCAGATGGGCGGGTTCGGTAGCTCATCGAAGTGTTCGTTGATGGCTCTGCGGAAGGCAGCTTTGTCATGCGGAACGTCAAGCAGTGTGTCTGTGGCGACCCGCATCAGGATCAGTTCGGATCGTTCATCTATGGATGACGCATCGGTATTGGCTCTGAGGAAGGAAACGACCGCCTCGTCGATACGCTCCTTAAGTTCCCCAACAGGTAGCTTGAGTAGTGCTTCAAGCAGTGGGATGTCGAGCGTAATCCGCGAGCTGTTGTCGACGTGGTACGGCCGAATGAACTTGAGCCCTCCCCTACCCGCCAGCATGTTTTGTGTTCCACCGTCACGCCGGCGCGTGGTCATACAGGAATGAGCCGGTGACGCGACATCAAACCGCTGCGCAACGACCTGGAGTGTGTCGGCGTTGCAGTAGTCGGAAGTTGAGCACAACGACCGACCTACCAAGGCAGAGAATGCGAGATACGAACACTGAACCAGTCGCTGCTGGATTTGGGCATCCGAGGCTTCAAGGCCCGGTGTGTCTTCGTCCCAAATTATAACCGCGGCTTGCTGGATCGGCTGTGAAGTCTGAGAGCCGAACCCTCGGTCGCCGTAGTTGCCTAGTACGCCGTCGAAAGCTTCCTGCGGTATGCCCAGCAATTCACCCGGAAGTCGACCTCGCTCGTAAGGGATCAAGCGGAGATCTGCGATTCGCATCTCTTTGGCAGCAGATACCCACGGTAGAAAGAACACAACTGCCATAGCCCCTCGATGCACTTGGTCATAAGTTTGAAGAATCTTAGCTCAGTGATAATGGGTTGGTGATCGAGGAGCAAGCAGTGTGGTGGGAAATGTGAATGGTGCTCTGACGACCCTCGACGACAACATCGATGCCGTACGGCAAGGCATCGCGGAACTAGTAGCGGCGAGCGTCAAGCAATAGGTGGGCTCAAAATCTGTGCCTCTGCGCGCATGATCCCTACGGCTCGGGCAGTGAGCGGTACCACTCAGCATAGGGCGTGTTAACAGCCTTGTGGCGGTTGTAGTCAGGGCTGCCATCGCTCCACCATACCGGGCCTCTCCCCTAGTGCCCTTTTCGCCTGATCTACTTCTGCTCGAGCGGTGCGCATCTGATCTGCATGATTTGTTGCCTTCGCTACTTTGACGGTTCTCCGCGCCTCCATCAGCATCTGCACCAACTGCTGGCGCTGGTCATCAGATAGCGCGGGATTGCTGCAGCGCCATAACTGACCTTTGGCTACGAAGTAGCGACCGTCTGGTGTCGTATGGCGCATCAAGCAGATCTCGTGAGCTGATACTTCAAAGACATCACAGACGACTCACAAGCTGCACCGGAGAGATACACGGATCGCTACATGGCGTTAATCGTCAATCGATAAAGTGCTTGAAGCCACGCTGACTCAATGAGCAAGACGGGGGTGGTGACTTCTCATCAGTCCTTAGGGGTACATCTGTACTCCGTCACTATCCCGGTCTCCTCGGCCCTGACAACCTTCACTAGTGACCAGGGCATTTCCACACTGCTGGCAAAAAACGCCTATACCCACCCGCCCTCAGTCGTCATGGATGAAGGCCTGGTAGTTGCGATGATGACGTCGTCCTCTGGTGTCACCGTTGCCAGGTACCCCTCAGATTTCATCGCGCCCACCAACCTCTGATTTGACTCAGTGTTTCTTACCTTGATCTTCTTGACCTTCGAGCTCACGGTTTTGAAGTCCTCATCGTCGAGCAACGCCAGAGCTGCTGAAACGTCTGGCCACTTCATCCCTGGAAGACATTGTGTCAGCATTTCAGAGCGATGCTCCGGGATGAGGCTTGCGTTGCGAACCAGATGTCGCAGCACAGGCGTCAGCGAATCAGCAAACCTTTCGCCAGCTTGGTTGGCTAGCGCAGATACACGGCCGAGCTCAGGAACCGCTTCGGGTTTGCTTTCAATCGTCTCCAGGCTAAGCCCTGACCACATCTGAATTTTCAGTGTGAGTGGCAACGCTTTGCTTCTGCTCAGCGTGAGCATCGAGTCGAGTCGGAGCGAGCCTATATCGACCTCGGCTTTTGCTAGATCCCACCGTTCAACCAGGTACTGGCCTTCGAGGTGTGGGCAAGTACTCAATACGATGTTCCTGACCTCCGAGCTGTATGGAAGGAATGATGAGGTCACCAGCATGACCCAGCGGCCCGCTGGTAAGACCGCATTGATCATTGATAGATCTTGGAGCACGACTCCATCGAGCAATACCTTGAGCACGTCATTACTGATGCTGGGTGAGCTCAGAAGATACTGTTGCAGCGCCCAGTCTGCGCTCGTTGACTGCCACAGCGTTCCCTTGAGAGCCGATGCATTCCGAGTGATGAAGGCGGTGAACACCGTTGTGGGTTCCGATCCGATTTCTTCGCCCGAAACATGGCCGTCTGGCGCAATGAGTTTCTCAAAAAAGACCCACACAGCGTCAGCTTTGGCCACCAGGCGATCACTTTCAAGTGCCTTTGCCCAAAGATGTCTTGGGGTGTCATTGAGAGTGTGCAAGTCACAGGTCGTGTGATCGAAGAGTCGATTTGTCAGGTCGTCATCTGTGTCCAGTTCTGCTAGTAAACTGGCCAAGGAATCGCTTGATTCATCCAGGACAGCAGACTGACCTAGCAATGCGCTACCGAGCTCATTGGCGTGAGATAGCAGATAATCACCGAGTCCATTGATGCCCAAAGCCTGCAGTCTACGCAGAGACACGATGCCCACATCTGCAGGTTCGGATTTGGCGTCTTTAGAATGCTGCCCAGCTTCCGACTTCGCGCATATCAGCGATAGCATTGGCAGGTTGATCTTGATGCAGCGCCATTCGATCAGCCTTTCGAGGTCTGCGAGACTCATCATATGGCCCAGTGAGGCAAACTGGACTGGGTAAGTCCTTAGCCACGCCCAAGCTCCCACATTGCTCTCTAATCCTGGCATCAGTCGTGATGCATCTTCCAGCCAATCGATTGTAGGAACCAGATCCGTTGAAGCGTCATCGGCAAGGGTCTTAAAGTCGGATCCTAACAGGTTGTCGGCGATTACTTTGACGAGGGACTGACGGGCCTCGCTTCCTTCAAACACGCCGCCAGCGTCCCCCGTGCCCCTAGCGTCGAAAAGGCTTTGAAACAGTCTGGGTTCGAGCCGGTACACGGCGCGGATAAATTCACCCGCTTCTGCTCGGTTCAAAAGCTCCCGTACAGCGACAGCCATCCGTTCGGGGTGTTCGTTGAGGCCGCTCTTAAGTATGTGGCTTAGCTGGGCATCTGCTGAGTTAGTGGCGAACGAGGTTGGTCGGGCGCTGAGACAGGCGATCAAATCGACGATGATCCCCCTGCCCTCGTCGAGCTCGTCGCTCTTAAGCTTCTCCAGCACGGTACTCGGGCTATCGACAGGCGTGGATACCTCAGGCAGCACACCACGTCTCAGCGAAAGGATCAGATCTTTGTCACCAGGTGTCAGCGAACCTTGATAGAAATAACCAAGGTAGTCCGTGTAGTCGGCGTCGAGGAAACCGTGCAGCATCAGATAGCTCACGACGTTCAAGCCTGGAAGTTTGTTTCTTACGACCTCCCCATAGCCTTTTTTGACGGCAGTACTGAAGGACATCCGGATGACCTGATCCGATTGCTTCTGCACCGCTGCGATTTCGTCCGCGATTGTGCTGAGTCGCCGCCCAAGCAAAGCATGGCGCCGTTCATAGGATGTAGCGGTGAGCAGCTCAGCCTTCGAGACATTTCTAGATGGGTTTCTGGCCCGCCCGAATTGATCCAAGACAACCATTGAGAGGGGCCCGGCGTGATTCATGAATACGTCGAACACCTCGTCGGTCACGAACTGCTTTGGCGTGTACTGGGTACCAGTGATTAGGACATGGGTTGCCGTGTCCATTTCGGTCAGTCGAAGAAGCGTGAACCACACGTAGGCCCTCAACTCAGTGACATTGTTGGCCAGTTCGAAGACCCGGTCATCTCGCTCACGCCGCAAGTCATCAAGTCGCTTGGCATTGGCGCTGTTCTCCTGGGTTTTCCAGGCAGCCAGTCCCTTGATGACGCCATAAATCGCCCCTCGGCGTTTGACCAGGTCGGCGTACGCGCCGGGATGCAGATTTCGAATGGCGACAATCGCAAACAGCTTGTCTGGCTCTAGACGTAGGCCGCTGGCAAGGATATTTGAAAACATATCGAATTCATTGACGATATTTTTCACCAGCCGGAGGTCATCGATGTAGTAGCAGACCGTCTCCACCAGTCGACGGTCGAGATGTTCGCCCAAGGGTTTAGATTTGAAGGTTCGATGGTTCAGCAGCTCCATCATCTTTTCTTGGGAGTTTTCCGAGTTGATGACGGGGATCACTGGGACGATGAGGTCAAAAAACTTAGTTTTCTCGCCGACGACGAACATTTCATCGCGCAGCGCGTAGACGAAATAGACGGGGCGTTTCACCTGAGGTGATTGCTTGATGATGAAATTGATTTCTCGCAATCGGGTGAACACGTCATGGATGCCGAACCGGTCGAGATCCTCAATGATCACCACGTCAATGCTGCTGCGCTCAAAGCAGTAAATGATCTCATCGATATTTTTATGCAGGACGGAGCCATGGTGGGTGGTCTCCAGTTTGCCACCTTTGAGCGTCAACCCATCGATACTAAACAGCGAACCCAGCCTCAGGCATGTGTGTAGCAGGAGTACGCACCCTAACACTGCGACCCCGACGGCCAGCGGGCTCGGGATCCACAGCAGCCATTCCATGAGCCAAGTCGGTTCGATCTTCGGCAGCTTTTCTGCCACAGGAACGTAGAGTCTCAGCGCTGCCAAAATGAGGGCGCCATAGCAGAGCGTTTTCCACCAAATCTTCAGGCCGGAAGCCTGATCGATTCTCTTGAGGCGGGTCTTGGGAAGCGTCTTTGCTGGGACGGCGTACAGGAGCTGCTGGACGATCGTCTCCTCGATCCGAGCAACGAGATCGGATTCAGCCTTGTTTGCCTCGGATTTAGATTCCTGCCCTGCCTTGGTGGAGGATTCGGAGGGCCGCGAAGAATCCGAGGCCACGTCGGTATCGCTAACAAGCTCAGACGCCCCGGAGATTTCGTTATCCTTGCCGAAGGTAGCCAACGAAACAAACGCGTAGACAAACTCTGGGTGGCGGTGGACGAAGGTGCGAAGCACGCTGCTCTTCCCTGCCCCGTACTCCCCCGTAATAGCGATGTTCCTGACTTGATCGTTCCTCAGACCGTTCAATAACTCACGTTCATACCGCTGTATCTTCGCAGGCTCAATGAGCACAGGGGTTAGCGGCTGGAACAGATTTTCATGAGTAGGTATGGCCAAGAACGCATATGCGGCCTTATAAGCAGCGACGACCGCGCAAGGGTATCGCTTCAGGGCGGCCAGCTTGCGGCGAGTCTCGTTGTTCCAGACGATATAGGCATGTAATGCCCGGTGATAGATGGCGCGCAAGCGAATGAACATCCGTGTCTCCAAGCAGGCTGGCGGCTACCAGGCATTCATCTGCCAAAGACTGAATGATCGATCTTGGGTCTGAGCGGGAAGGTGAACTTCCGGTGAGCCTGATACGAGGTTTGGGATGATAGCTCACCGCCATCTTCGCCTGCGAACCCTTTGTTCACCAGGCAAGAGCTAAGCCCTAGCTTACCTCTGCACGATCCGCACATTGATGGCCTGTAGCCCCACACCTATACTCGACGCACCATATACAGGAGTATCAAATGTCCAGACTCGCCGAATTCCGTGCCCTGGAGCAACAACTGGCTGCTCAGCTGGCCGAACTTGAGACCCTCAAAAACGATGATGGCCTTAAGCGCGAAATCGAATTTGAAAAAAAACTCCGTAGCCTGCTCTCGGAGTATGGCTACAGCCTGCGCAATATCGTGTCCATTCTTGACCCACAATCTGCCAGTCGACGTGCGCCAGCCGCTGTGGCTGAAAAGTCCAGCCGCAAGCCCCGTCAGCTTAAGGTCTACAAGAACCCACATACGGGCGAGCGCGTCGAGACCAAGGGTGGTAACCACAAGACCTTGAAAGAGTGGAAAAGCCAGCATGGTGCCGACGAAGTCGAGAGCTGGTTAGCGTAATAAATCCTCATGATCAAAGATAAGGGGCTTCGTAAAGGCCCCTTTTTTATTTACCTTGAACAGTGATGCCTCTCTGGGCGCCCCTACAACTCCCGCCTACTGCACGCTCCAGGTGCCCTGCTCGCTCTAAGGCCACCGTACCAACTCCAGCTCCTTGAGCCGGATGGCCATCGCCGAGTCCGAGACACCGAATTGCTGGGCCAGTGACACTAGGTG
This sequence comes from Pseudomonas sp. 1176_21, assembly GCF_052850635.1. NCBI lineage: Bacteria > Pseudomonadati > Pseudomonadota > Gammaproteobacteria > Pseudomonadales > Pseudomonadaceae > Pseudomonas > Pseudomonas sp. 1176_21. The sequence goes on along the minus strand of NZ_VXCV01000001.1, from coordinate 716,623 downwards.
CTGGTTGTTAAATCGGGTGCATCGCGCCAGCGCCAGCTCACGTTCTCCCGACTCTTTCGGGGAGTAGAGAAGCCGATCCGGATTGTTGGGGTCGAGGTGATAGGCAATCACGTCGCTGAAGCGCAATTGGCCCTTGCAGCAGAACATGAACTCGAACCGTTCCCTCACCAGTTTTTGAGGCATGAGGAAGCAGGCGGCGAAGCGATCGGCTTGTCGTTCTGCAGGTGCACGTGGTGCCTGCAGAATACTGCCGTCAAAAGCGCGGTCGCGGTGCATGACAGTGTCTTCGTGGAGTACAAGATGGCCGATCTCATGCGCGCCGGTGAAGAGCTGGACTTTGTCACCAAACTCAGTCGCGACGGCGATCTTGTTCGATTGACGGTCAATCAGGCCCGCGATACGAGTACCGGTGTTGTGCCGATTGAAATGGGTGTCTCCCAGGGTGGGATGCTCATGGTAGTCGTAGCCGCAGACCATGGCAGCGATCCGGGGGCTGCGCATCATCATCGGCGGAACATCTTGATCTGGCCACAGGTAACGGCGATCACGGTAAATCTGCATGAGCAGATCGGTCGCTGCTTTCTCGATATGGGCTTCGTTCATGGCAAAACACCAGATGTAGGCTCTCAAACACAATTTAGCCCAATATGTAGTGCTTTCAATATGTGCCTAACCCAATATATAGGTTTTGCCGATGAACGGTACGGCTGGTACTGGCCCGCTAAACTCCGATGGGTTCCGAGATCCCTTATAAGATCCGAGCTCTCGTTAGGAACCAGCCACGCTATCGAAACCCATGGTATTTCCTGTCCTGCGACCAAGGAACATAGTGGACTGGGTCGATCTCTGTGCTGAAGCGGACTCCCTGGATTTTGTGAATCACAATGCCGTCTCGAGCTAGACGTAGGCTTGGCTCCGGCGGAGGTACCAGAGGGACGTACCGGGAGGATTGATCTGAGTCTTTAGGTTCCGCTTCCCAGTACTCTGGGTAATACACCAACCTATCTTCATCCGGTTCCCAGAGACTCACATACTCAGCCTTTTGTGTGTCCTCGAGCCTTTCTACCCCACTGGCCTTGTTGAAAAGAATGACGTTCTGCCCCGGTGACGTATCCTGTTGCACCTGCACAGAGGGAAATAAGATACCGTCGAGATTCAGCTTTTCATGGGTTGCAAGGAAATCGGCAATAGCTTGCGTGATCAGATACCCGCTTTCCGCCGAGTCCGGCATAACTGGCATCGTCAGCTGGCGCTGTAAGTCTTTCAGAAACGCGCAGCGTTCGGTGAGGCTCCTGCGAATTGGATTGAAGTAGCTCAACCCCCGATGCGGACGCATTGAAGCCAGGTCGTTCAGGTTGAGAAGCCTCAGAGGCCGGATTACGTCGAACCGCGCGGTAACTACCATGCTGCCAACCGGAGGGCGCACCTCCGCAATTGCCGTGTGGTCATCTGTTGCGCCGTAAAAAACCGAAATTTCCTTGGCGTTCATTCGGCCAGGAGATCCCTTGCCTCCTGGTACCGGGCCGAGATGCTTTTCAGGGTGAGTCAGCGCTTCCTCCATGCTCTGCTCATCCTGAAACACCCTACCCCGTTGGAATGACGAGATTGGATAACCTTGGCCTGCGATCACAATGGCTGACCGGTCGTCCACCGAGCGCAGATCTTCTATGCCGTCGAAGACCATTGTCAGGATTGACCCCACCAAGGGATTTGCCAGCCGCGATTCGAACTTCAAGCTGTGCTCCATTTTCCGCCAACCGATAGTCAACTCGGACGAAGCCTCTGTTTCCTCTTCGAAACAAGGATCGTCATCATCTGGACAACTCCAAGAGTCGAGCAAGCGCTCATGGATGTCAGAAAGCAGGGGCTCATCGGAACCCAGCATGCGCTCCAGCACGTCATACAGACTTTCACCGATCGGTAGGTAACCATGATGAATCACTGAATTCGGTTGCTGAACCTCACGGAACGAGGCGTGGATTGCCGTTTCGCAGAGTTCCACCAGCTCATCCATGTCCATGACTGGGAGCTCTCGGTCGCAGTAGTCACACTCGCTGATATCGTTCTCCGAAGCATGATCCTGCAGGAAGGTTTCGGTAAGGCAATCGGTACACACCACTTGACGCATCACTTGCTCCTTTGCTGCATTACACGGCGCCTATCTACGTCTAGGCGAAGGCCTCTCGCTGATTTAAGCATTTACCCCATCGGGTGCCGCCCTTGCCAATGGTTAGGAGCTGCCATCTCTACTGAAGCTCAGTTCCTCAACGGCCCCAAGTCAATCGCCAGGCAGCGAAGGTCAGTAACCTGTGCAACCATGGTGTCGCTGGCCTCGTGATAGGTGAAGGTGCCGAGGAAATAGAACGTGAAGTACCTTACCAGCCGTGCCTGATCGAGAATTTCATTCACATAGCGCCTTGATCGGTGCTGAGTCATGACCTCATCAGAGACCTGGAGAGAGGCATCTTTGTCCGTAACCTTGTCATAGAAGTTGAATACGAAGCCGGCCCCTTCACGCGGCTCAATCCGGCCACCGCCGTTGTAGACGTATCCTGCAGTGTCAGGTCTGGCCCAAGCCACCTTCTTGAAGTACGAACGCAACGGTATTTCACCACGCCCTGTCACGTTGATCGTTACCTCGGGAAAGAGGTCTTTCAAGGCTTCGCGTGTGTCGTGGTAGTAATCCACTAGCTCACGCAGGTCACCGCTTCGGTGCTTCCGATCGGATCGGGTGCCTTCTGCGCCGCCACCGCCCCGTCGACGAATAGCTCCTGCCTCGTCCTCGTCGCCTGGTGCGGCTCGAGGTGGACGTACCACGGGTTGTTCTGGCTGTGTCGGGGGAACAAAGATATCGATTACCGAAGTGAGTTGGCGTTTTGCCAAGCGTGTGCGGGTCTGTAACTCAGTCTCTCCGGGCAACGGCGCATCGCTACCTTCGTCCTCATCTGGCAGCATCCACTCGCAGTCCGCATGATGGTCATAGTGCTCGTTGTCTTTGTAATGCGGAGATTTGACGCGCGCTTTTTCGGTCGGGTGGATGTAGTAATTGACGGCTGTGATTTTTGGCACCACCTTGAGCGCCCTGCATTCCGGTGATGAGCACTGGAACAGAAAACGGCTACGTGGCTGGTTTTGGTTGAAATAGGCCTGATGAGCACCGCCAATGGTTAATTCTTTGGCCAAATCCACACAGTATGCCCGGGTGATCCTTCGCTTCGTTCGCATCTGCAGCCTCAACGCAAAAGCTTGAGACTAACGCGCGGTGTTTGGAGCGCCAAGGCCTGACCTAGAGCTGTTAGCTAATACCTTGGTCGAACATGGTGTCATCGGAAAGGTGAAGTTGGTAGAGGGTTTGGTCTGTTTCCTGACCAAACCCTCGCCTGGGGTTCGCAGATATTAAGAAGCATCTGTCTCAGGTTCGCCAGTAACTGCCGGCGCGCCTTCTACCGTAGAGAGTAGATCCTCGGCAACGGCTTGACGGTTTGACGCAGACTGGGCCCAGTACGCCATGGCTACCCATCTCAACATGAACCACCAAGCGTAAACGGCGTCCGCCGAGTAAAAATCGTCATCATCCATCAGGCCATGAGCGAACGCGTTTCGCAGGTTCGGCCCGAACGCGCTGCAGAACAAAGCTTTCATCTCGAACACGATGTCGCCACCGAATACTGCATCGACGCCATCTACGTCTAGAAGCGTGCTCAGGCCGTTCTCGTTCTCGATACCCTCCAAGTCAGTGTTGGAGGTTTTCAGCCTCGCTCCTTTCATATGAAACCGGACGATATTCTCCAGTTGGGGGATTAGGAAGTGCACTGCCATGCCGAAATCACCCGTCATTCCCCAATACAGCCCCTTGCCGACCATGTGCGCCCGATCAGGCGGTACTAAGGCCGACGCTTTGGCAAGTTCAACCAGATCCTGCTCTTTATAGCAGTGTTCCCGCTGTATAACGCCCAGTGCTGGAATCACGCCGCCTTGCACGGTTAGGTTGCGTGTGAGCGCGTGGTTTTTGACCATTTCTGCCCAAACGCGCTCCTCATTATCCTGCGAGGGCTCAGCGCCTAATGACATAGGTTTGGTCTTAGCGATCACACGCCCACCCTTGTCGAGATATGTCGCTTCACTTAGCGCACCGATCAACCCTACGCGCAGCGTGTTCAAGGCTGCTTGGCGAGCGGCCTCTTTCTGGGCAAATGGATAAAGCGCAGCTAATGCACGGAGAGCTTCAACCGGGGACTTGCCCGAAACCTTCTCCAACGCATCACTAACCAAGCCTGAGATATCTGTAGGCGGCGTCGAGATCACGCGCATCATCCCCACCGCACGATTGCCTGCATCTGCGATGCGTTGAGGCAATCGAATCAATAGCTCGGTGATGCCAAGCTGACCCCTGAATCGCTGCGGTACCTTTCTGTAGATCTGTAATGCCTTCTCGAGGTTGTTCAGCGCGATCAGCGGCTGCGCGCCCTCTCCATCACCAAGCACCTCCGCTTCTGCCACCCACGTATTGGCCATGGCTGCTGTCATGCGTGCCGATGAAACAGGGTCTTTAGCTGCGCGGTACGCGTCCATGCTCAACTCATAGCAACGTCGAGCCCGTAGGATATGGCCACTGCGCTCTGAATCCCGGCCGACTTTTTCCAATCTGGACGGCAGATCTGCTGCTTGGCTGTGCACCACGCGATGCTCAAGTATCAAGGTAGCGATTGGCGCCAGCATGGGGGACGGGGCGTCAAATTCTTGGTCGAGTGCCTCGAACAAACGATTCGACAGTTGTTCTGCGATTTCCTTGCCGGCCTTCCCCAGCCTTGGCGCCAGCATTAGTGCACGACCCCAGCAATCTTCGCCGCCGCGCCACCAAGTGTCGTCATCCAGCGGCACTGTCTGGTATCCCGCAAGCGCCGCCTGGGCATGCTTGATGTGACGCCGTCCCGGTATGATCCAGAGGACTTCTGCAACGCGAGTTTTCACGAGGCCAGTACTGAGCTCATCGGTCACGGCTTCGAGGAAGTCGAGCTCATCGCCCGTTACATCGGTAATGTCCAGTGACCGCTTGTCCTTCAGGATCGCGAAGGGGCTGAGGGGCTCATTCGGATTTGAGGGGTTTAGCATCATGGAGCAGAGGTCAGACAGGAGCCAAAGCACCCGGGCCTGGGCGAACTCCTCGCTAGCCAACTTTGCTCTCGCGGCGTCAGCTAGTGCACGCCATATATCCTCGTAACGAGCTGCCACACCCTCGAGTACGGTGGCGAGGTCGACTGCGTGTAGTGCCTCTAGGGTCAGGGGCGTGCTTTCAGGATAACGATAGAACTCTAGCGACACAGCTAATCCTCATGAGGGGGGCGACTTAGAGCGGCACACGCGCTCGGAGCGTGATCATATCCGCTATCCATGGCTGTTGATTACGAGTAGCTCATTCGGCGGTTAAGCCAATAATTGCCATTTGCCATTACGCAGATCAGAATAGCCCAGCGAAAAACTTCGACGATCACGAACGATCTGGGATGGGAATGACAGTTTCAGGAAGAAACAGCGGCGAAGCACGGCGGGCACTCCCCTCGCGTACCGTAGTCCAGTGCCCGCGAATCTACCTACCTAAGAGTTCGCCCGGCATCACTTGCCGTCACCTCGTCAGTTACGACGTTCGGCGCCACCACGCTCCCCGCCAGCACCTCTCACTGATGGCATGTTTCTGCACACCATTCGATTCGAAACGGCTGATCGATGACTCGTCAGCACGTCGTTCTACGCTGGCGGACTTTCCAGCGCATTTTCCCGAGATTGTGGGGTTCACGGTGACCCGCATGGAGGGACGGACGCTGCTCCACCCTCTCCTTCCCATTACTGCTCACCAACCATGGGCCGCATCATGAGTTCTGCGATACCTGATCCTCAGCAAGGCCAGAAGGCTGCCGCTGACCGCTACAGTGCTCGAGAACAAGGCTTGGGCTACATTTTTCAGCCCCGCTTTGCGTTATATCAAGCGCTGGATCTGCTAGAAGACACTGCGATTCTCATCGAAAAAGAAGATGACCTGGATTTCGAAGACGCCTCGGGCATAAAAACCCTAGCATCCCTGAAACATAAGGCAGTAGGTGACCGGCTGAATGACCTGTCCATCGACTTCTGGAAGTCCGTCAATATCTGGCTCACTCGATACAACGCCAATGGGCGCATCGAGTCGAACTTCCAGTTTTTTCTTTTCACCACCTCAACTGTGGCACCCGGATCGTTCCTGGAATTTTTTCTCCATGGCGCCGACACGACCAACGCTCTACCCAGCGTATGGGAAGTGACGGATGCCACGCTGCACACCAGTGAATCCAAAACACTTGGGAATGTGAAGGTGCTGTTCTCGAGCCTGTCCGACGCCGAGAAAGAAGACTTTGTCTCCAGGATCTCCATCGTCGACGACGTTCCGCGGATTCAAGACCTTCCGGCGCTAATCAAAGGCCAAAAAATGCGCGCAATCCGCCCTGAGCATCGAGACGCGGTTTTCGAGCGCCTGGAGGGATGGTGGAACGACTTGATCATCCAAATGCTGTGTGACCCTGACTTTAATCCGATCTGCGGTTCTGACGTATCAGAGAGGCTCCATGCGTTCAGCGAGGAGTATCGCGCCGATAACCTGCCCATCACCTTTGAAGACGCTGAGCCCGAAGCGCCAATTGAAGTGGCAGCCGATAACCGCCTGTTTGTCGTCCAGCTACGGCACCTGCAGCTCAGTCAAGGCCGGGTTAGGAGCGCAATACTCGATTACTACCAGGCTTTCGAACAGCGATCGGTTTGGGCGCGCCAGCGCTTAACAGGGGCCGGAGAAATCGAAGCCTACGAGGAGCGGCTAACCAAGGAGTGGAAGCGACACCGGGACATCATCTTTGATGACGCATTGGAAGTGGTTGAGAAAGACCGATCTGAGTCCGGTCTCGTGGCTGCTGGGAAGAAGCTATACACTTGGGCAGAGGTCGAGGCTCAAAAACTGGAGCACCTTAAGATTCGAGCCCGTGTTACGGCCCCTTACGTGGTGCGAGGTAGCTACCAAATCCTCGCCAATAAACGCCCGACGCCTCCCGTGTACTGGCATCCACAACTCTTGGATCGCCTTACTGACGGCTCAGGAGAGTCGGAATGAATCGATGGGATCAGCGTCCGTTTGAAACCAAAAACCTTTTCAACCCGGCCTTCTGCGCGGTGGTTCTGATGCGCTCGATCAAGGCGTACACAACTATAGATCCGCGGGGTATGCCGTTTTCACTGTCACTTCTGATACTGCCACTGGCGCTTCATGAAGAATCGCGAACGGTAATTCTTGAATATGCCAGAAGCTACTTGCTCAAGGCGGTCTCGGTACACCCGCAATTGCTAATTGGTTTCCCAGAGCGTGTCACAGAGATGATGCCCTACGCATTCGAGGCCTTTGGGGTTGCGCACCAATCGGACTGTTTTGAAGCCACTGCAGAGGGACGTCTGCTGCCCAAGGCCCGCCGGCTTAAGGCAACCGTCGACGGCACAAAAGAATCAATGGAATGTCAGCAGACGGCCATTTTGCTCGGCAAAGAGTTTGCCCGAATCGCGGACAGAGTAACGGTCTACACGGCATTTGGAATACGACCATGAAAATCAGCTCCATCCACATCTACAGCCATGATGGCCAACGCCGCGACGTGAATTTCGAGATCGATGGTCTCAATGTGATCACTGGGCGCTCTTCGACTGGTAAATCGGCGCTGTCCGACATCATCGAATATTGCATGGGCCGCTCTGAATTTAACGTGGCCGAAGGTGTGATTCGGGACAAGGTGTCCTGGTTCGCGGTGATCTACCAATTCGAAGATGTACAAGTGCTGGTGGCAAAGCCTGCGCCTCCGAGGGGCGGTGACAGCTGCCGGATGGCAATGACGCGCACGGGAGAATTTGTTGCCCCGCCCGATTTTGCCGAATTGATCGCCAATACCGATGACATCGCAGTCACCTCTCTGCTTTCCCGCCAGCTAGGTATCCCAGAGAACCGCACAGAGGTGGCTGAGCAACACACCCGGGTCAGCTACGAAGCGTCTATCAAGCATTCTTATTACTACCTCTTCCAAAAGCAGGGCCTGGTCACCAGTAAAGATCAGCTTTTTTACCGTCAGAGCGAGGCGTTTCAACCTCAGGCCATCAAGGACACGTTGCCTATATTACTGGGTGCTTCAACCAATGAGCGGTATGAGCTGCAGACGAAACTGCGAACCGCACAGCGTGACCTGAGAGCCCATGCGAAGCTAGTCGATCAGTCTAAGCAGGTGATCGGCAACAGCCGCAATATGGCCGTTGGCTTGTTGGCCGAAGCCAAAGCCGTCGGTATTCTGCCAGCCGATCATGATGCCGGTGAGATTGAAGAGATTCTAGTGGCGCTCCGCATGGCTGGACAGTGGGTGCCTGCCGCGATGCAGCCTCAAGCCGAAGATAAAGCACCGAAGTTAGAGCTGGAGTTGGCGAAACTTCGTAAGGGTCGGCGCGAGATCAAGTCGAAGATCGAAGCAGCGCAAAACTTTGAGCGCAGAGCAGGTGGGTTCGAGCGCGAGGCTGTTGAGCAAATTGACCGCTTGGCATCTATCAAAGCCTTGCCCAAGAACACTGCAACCGGTGAATGGCAGTGGCCTTTCGCAGAAAAAAACCTGGGTATGGACACACCCATTGCCAAGGCTTTGATCAGTGAGCTCAAATCCCTTGAAGTAGAAATGCAGACGGTGCTGGGCCAGCGTCCTCACCTACAGGATTACCTCGCAGAGGAAACGCAACGGCTGCGAGACACGAACCAGCTCATCACGGAACGAGAAGCTGAGTTAGCAGCTGTGATCGCTGCGAATACGCTGCTGGCTCAAGCCCAGAAGCAAAGCGACGCGGCCAAATACGTGGTCGGCCGCGTTAGCCTCTTCTTGGAAGGCTACGTTCCGGATAACTCCTTGAAGCAGCAACAAGCTGAACATCGGCGTAAAGAACTTCGGGTCAAGGAGCTCGAGAAAGCATTGGGAGGCATCGATGTCGACGATCGCCTGGCCTCGATCCTGAACAGCATTTCTGCCCAGATGGGCGTCTACAACAAACGTTTCAAGTCCGAATTTTGCAATCTTCCCGCGCGACTTGATTTGAAGCGTCTCACGGTAGTGTTTGACCGGCCCGAGCGACAGGTGCCGATGTCCAAAACGGGAGGTGCTGAAAACCATCTCGCCTACCATCTATCTGCGCTGCTGGCCCTTCACTGGTACTGCGCCGAGAGCAAGAGCCCCATGCCTCGGTTCCTTATGATCGACCAGCCCACACAAGTGTACTTTCCATCTGAGGAGGTCTACAAAGCCGTGGATGGGTCAGTCGAAACGACTGAACAGTCGGATGCCGACATGGACTCGGTGCGCAAGCTCTTCAACCTGCTCTACAAGTTCGCGGTTGAGGACGTGCCTGGGTTCCAGATTATCGTGACTGAGCACGCCAACCTGCGCGACGACTGGTTCCAGAAGTCGCTCGTGGAAGAACCCTGGAGCAAGCCACCAGCACTGGTACCTGAGGACTGGCCGCTCAAGAGCCCAGCGGGCGAGTGAGCCCCGGCTGTCTCTCTTGGCCAATAAAGGGAGGCAGGTTTCACCAATCAACCCCTTCATTTTTCGATAATGGATGAATCATGACCCTTTCAGCAGAACAGTTGTTTGATGAGTTGAAGCAAGCGATTGACCGCTCAGTCGCGGGAGAGTCTTTCGCGATAGTCAAATCTGCAGCGGAAGCTGGCGGGATGGTTGGAGGCGAAAAGGACGGAGACGTCACGACGCTGGAGTACCAATACGGGTACACCGACTCCACCCGGGCCCAAGTCACCCTCGCGATAAAATCCTGGGATACCAGTTCCCCTGGCCAGATGAAGCCTGACCGCAACAAGATGACCATAGAACTGATCCGCGATGGTCGGATTGAGCAGAGTCATACGGATTCGTACGAAGACTGATCGAGGTTTGCTTATGCGCCGATGCCTGACCTCGTAGTACATGGCTAGCTGAGGATCAGGCATCATGAATGAGTGTGTTCGGACTCCACGTGCTGGAAACTCTGGAGCCGCTCAGTTTTTTTAAAAAAACAGCGCGTTTGTTTGTATTCAAAGCATAAGCGCAGCCAAAGGCTGCGAAGAAGGCGATCTCCCCCTCAGCCCCTACGGGGCAATGCAGATGCGAGCCTGGCAACCGAGACCAAATCTGGAAACCTTCAAAAGCAAAAACCGAACCGGCAAAACCGCGTGTGAACCTTGCAGATCACCTGCGGCTGCACACCACTCGCTTTTTTCTTGTCCTCAAATATAGAACTCCGTCTCGCGAAAAAAATTTCAAGGGAGCATGCAGGGAAATAGTTGAAATACAGAGAAAGTCACTGACTCCATAAGGTTAATCAGTGAAAACAACTAGATTGCGGTGCGCGATGGTCACGGGCACTCCGCGCCGGGAAAGCTGCAGGCTTATTCCGATGCCGGCCTGAACAGGTTCGTCGTTGAGACTGGCGGGAAGGTCTCTGTGGTACTGTCAGATGCTCTACGTCGGGTACTTCCGCTGAAAATAGTTTGCGGGCCTTTCTCGCCTGACATTGGCCAGGAGAATCTATGTCGCTGAAAGCAGCTTTCGCCACTGTACTGAAAGCGATGCGCATTAGCCGCGGGTTGACGCATAAAGATATGGCCTTAGCGAGCAGCCGTGGCTACATGCTGAAGCTGGAACACGGCCGATCAAGCCCTACGGTAGAGAAGCTGACTGCGATAGGTGATGCGATGGGGCTCAGCCCTTTGACCCTTCTCACACTGACGTTGAGCGTAGAGAGCGGTCAATCAATTGATACCCTGGTACAGCAGCTGAAAGCTGAAGTTGCAGATCTGGAGACCAATGGCGCGTTCAGCGGCCTGGTAGTCTCATCAGCGACTCCGATCTGCATAACAAAGCCCTCATCGGCACGCCGGCACAAGGCTATTTACCCGTCATCGCAAGCTGAACTGTGCTTTGCCGAGTAGCAGAGGTTGCGATCGCCGAGTGTCAGAGTCCAAGGTCAATCGGAAACAGGATATCCGTAAGCTCAACTGGAACGGCCTTCTCTTCTACAAGGCGTTTTAGCACCTGATAAATCACATGTGACCGTAACTGTTCCCGGGCAGGGACGTAGCTGCTGTCGGTGCGCGGCAAATCCGCGCTGGGCAGGACGCGCTCAAGCACTGCAAACGCTACGTGCCAACGTCTTGCTTGTAGATGCGAGTCAGACTGTCCAGGCCCGGTTTACGGCGGTAGCTGGCGACTGCATCACCCACTATCGCCATGAGAGAATCACGATAGTGCTCAGCGGCGCACAACCACACCTGCGCTTCCTGCTCAACCTTCAATGCCCTGTCCTCCTCGCTTCCAATCGGCGCGCAATATTCGACCAAAGCGCGCTTGAGCGCTAGGGGTCGGGTGCAGTTCTACCATCTAGGGATTTCCGAACATGCACATTCAGCTTGATCTGAACCGTAACGACCGCGACGCACTGCTACGACACTGCCAAGAGTTTGTTCCTGACAGCGGAGATACCCGTTAAGACGCCCGCCTGGCTGAGGCTTTGGAGGCGCTAATCGCTGCATTGGAAGACGCTATTTGAAGTGCAGAAGAGACGTCGTCGAAAGCCGCCTTAATCGACCAGTTGAGGCGCCAGAGATGCGAAGGAGTACATATGTACTCTTGGGTTTAATCACCCATCGCGAGACGCTACCAAGATTATGGTCTCACTGAGAATTAGGCGTATGAAGAGCAGCGCCACGATCCATTCACCTCCGCAACACAGCCCTGACATAGCCTTGTAAGCAGATGGCTTTGTTGGGGATCCGTTTAAGTAATCTCGCCCCAGCGCTCCCTTCGTCTGTTCCGCTTGGCCCGCCTCGTGAAATCCGTAAGAATGTCATCTGGCCATTACCAACTGTACGGAATACTCATATGCCACGGAAGCGCAAAGGGAGCGGCGGCGGGCCGATCGCTCTGTACGCCTTGTTATTCGTTGTTGCCCTTTTGGCGCAAGTTCCAAAGCAAGCGTGGATCGCCCTTGGAGTTATCTTGGGCGTAAGTGCGTTGGTATGGGCCGTCAGACGCGCCACCCAGGCAAAGCGTTACGCGCCTGAAGATGACATTGTTGCGGAGATCGCCGCTGAATCTCGACAGGCAACCTCCCCCAGTCTCACCGTCCAGTTCGGCACCAGTACCCGCGAGCGAGACTTCCATACTGTCCAAGTCGGTTCGTCCAGCGATAGTCAGAACTACGCCATCCCAAAGCCAAGTGAAAAGCCCATGGGCGTTCGCTGGCTTGCAGAAGGTGAGTCCATCACCGTGGCCGGATTGGCTATCCCGGGTGGAATGCTCTACATCACCGAGCGGGCAACCCAGTTCGGTCAGACTGAACCGTCCCTGATTGATGCAACGCTTCGAGTCGCACGCTCACCCATGAGCCTTACCGAGCGGCAGATGCCCTATTGGCCAAGTTACCGAAGCATCACGCCTGAGGCGCGGCGAGCGTATCTGCAATGGTTGGCAGGAGGTCGCCGCCAGCCTGCGGATGCGGGATACGTGTTCCTGTTTTTTTACGGGCTGGAACGCCGCGCGCTGATCGATGCACCGAGCGATCCTCAGGCTAAGGCAGAGATTGCTGCCATCAAGGCCGAGGTCGAACGCTTGCTTGGTCTCTACGGCGACAACCATTCTTTCCGCGGCTACGCTACCCGCTTTCTCGCCCATATCGACGCGGGTTCTGTTCAGCCTCAGAGCTATATGAGTGAACCGATTGCCAGTGCCGCAGATGGGTACGAGCTGCCCATGTCACTGAGAGTCGCGCTGGGTCAGATGGCCGTGGATAAATACCCTCTCAATCCGAGCTGGGCATTGGCCTGGGCGCTCGCAGAGCCCAACATTTCCAGGCGCACACCTGTGACCCGTTGTCCTGAGCAATTCGCAGCGCTCTTCAAAAACGAATTCGCAAAGCGGTATCCCAATGGCATTGTGCTGCCTCAGAACAAGACCAAGCTAAAGATTGCCTATCGCCCCGCCTCTTCCGGATTGAGCATCCCGGCAGCGGCCGTAGGCGACCTCCCCGATGTCGCGGCAACCTCAGGAACGCGTAACAAGCTGCAGGTTATTGTCGAAGAATGCACCACCGTTCTTGACGCTTACAGTCGATATCTGGGGCGCAACCCAGATGCTGGAGATAGCCTGGAAGCCATCCTGCAGTTGCCAACAGAACTCTGGCCTGCTGAAGCAAAAGAAGAACTCGAACAGTTGGAACAACGCGTCGGCGGCGAAAACATCTGCATGAGTTTCGCTGAGCTGGCAGGCCGTTTCAAATCCGCCGGCGTGCTTTCCCGCGACAAAGTCGTGGCGCTCGCCCGGGCCTTGGAAAGCAAGCGAATCGGATTGGAGCCCGACGTGCTTTCTGGCAGCCGTACGCCTAAGGCAGAAGACACCATCGCGTTATTCGCAGCGGACACTGATGAAGGCACTCTTCGATCGACCGATGCTTACAGTGCTGCAGCAGTGACTTTAGACCTGGCCAGTGCAGTGGCTGCGGCAGACGGTGACACCTCGCTAGAGGAGGTGAGTCTGCTGTCAGGCCACATTGACTCATGGGATCACCTCTGCGTCGCGCATCGAAAACGCTTGAAGGCGCACCTCCAGATTCAACTGAAACAACCGCCGACACTGGCAAGCCTCAAGAAGAAACTAGAGCCGCTGACGATCGAGGCCAAGCGGAAAATTGCCAGCTTCCTGGCCCACCTCGCACAAGCGGATGGCGAGGTGACGCCACAGGAAGTTAAGCTCCTTGAGCGCGTATACAAATCGCTCGCCCTCGATCCGCAGTTCGTCTACAGCGACCTCCACAGTGCAGCTGTTCGTCCCTCCCAGGGGCCGGAGGCATTGACTGCGACTGCGGCTCTGACCACTGCGACACAGACATCGGAAAGCACTGGCTCTGGCTTTGCACTGGACATGGCCAAGGTCGCTCGCTTGCAACAAGAAACGGCAGAGGTGTCGGCGCTCCTGGCCAGCGTTTTTAATGAAGAGTCGCTGACTGAGACGCCTAGCGCCCTGGAGCCCGAGGCGCCCCAACGGCAGGAAGAAAGTACCGCCGAACAGCTTGCTACCGTACATGGTTTGGACGTCGAGCACTCAGCGTTCCTTCGGCTTCTGGTGTCACGGGCTGAGTGGAGTCGTGCCGAGCTGGAAGACGCAGCCAGTGATATGGAACTGATGCTGGATGGCGCCTTGGAGCGGATCAACGAGACAGCGTTTGAGCTGTTCGACATGCCCGTGACCGAAGGTGATGATCCCATCGAAATCAACCCCGACATTCTGGATGAGCTAGCCCTATGAGTAAGATACGAGCCAAGGATCGCGACGCGGTCATTCAATCGCTGCGTGCGGGCGTAGTGCCCCGTGTTGGGCAGCATCTCATCCAGGTAGGTCGAGCGGGTGAACTCGATTCGCTGCTCAAAGATGTGGATCGTCTCGCGGATGGCGGCTCGGCTTTTCGCGTCGTCGTTGGCGAGTACGGCGCGGGCAAAACCTTCTTCCTGAACCTAGTACGCGGCATCGCCATGGAGCGCAAGCTTGTCACCATGCACGCCGATTTGAATCCAGACCGCCGGCTTCACGCTTCAGGTGGCCAAGCGCGCTCACTTTACTCGGAGCTGGCCAAAAACATGGCCACCCGCACCAAGCCAGAAGGCGGCGCTCTGCAGGGTATCGTTGAGAAGTTCATCTCCCAGGCCAAAACGGAAGCCAAGACCAAAGGTGTCGAGAGCGAGGCGGTTATTCGTGAGTATCTGGCAGAGCTCACCGAGATGGTCAATGGGTATGATTTTGCCGACGTCATTGCCGCCTACTGCCGCGGCTTCGAGGAAGGTAACGAGCAGCTCAAGGCTGACGCCATCCGTTGGCTACGCGGGGAATTCTCCACCAAAACCGACGCCCGCGCTGCACTGGGCGTGCGGACGATCGTCGATGATGCTTCTGTCTACGATCAGTTGAAATTACTGTCACGGTTCGTGCGCCTGGCTGGCTTCGGCGGCTTGATGGTCTGCCTGGATGAACTGGTCAACCTGTACAAACTAGCAAACACCCAAGCCCGGAATGCCAATTACGAACAGATTCTGCGCATCCTCAACGATTCACTGCAGGGTTCCGCTGAAGGTCTGGGTTTTGTATTGGGCGGCACACCAGAGTTTCTGATGGATACTCGTCGGGGACTCTACAGCTACCCTGCCCTGCAATCGCGCCTCGCGGAAAACAGCTTTGCGAAGTCTGGCCTGGTCGACCTTTCCGGGCCTGTCATTCGGCTCAGCAGCCTGACGCCTGAGGACTTCTACGTATTGCTGCAGAAGTTGCGCAACGTATACGCCTACGGTGAGCCTGAGAAGTTTTTGCTGCCGGATGAAGCCATCCCCGCTTTCATGGCGCACTGTAATCAGCGCTTGGGCGAAGCATATTTCCGGACACCGCGCACGACCATTACAGCGTTCATCAACCTGCTCGCGGTGATCGAGCAAAACCCTACAGCGGACTGGCGAACGTTACTGGGCGCCGTAGAGCTGGCCAAGGATGAGGCCGGGCAGCAAGATCTAGAAGTTGAGGCCGACGATGAGCTCGCCAGCTTCAAGCTCTGACTCTTCTTCGTTCGAACGTCTACACCCCGAGGTTCAGCAATGGATCTGGTCACAGGGGTGGACGACTCTACGTGATGCCCAGGAATGGGCGATACCGGCATTGGTGGGCGCTGATCGCGATGTGATCATTGCAGCGTCCACTGCCGCAGGTAAAACAGAGGCCGCATTCCTTCCTATCCTGACCAACCTGCTCAACAATGGCGAGACCGCCGGCGCAGTGCTGTATATCAGCCCGCTTAAGGCGCTGATCAACGACCAGTGGGACAGGCTTAGCCGGCTATGTGAGAGGCTCGAACTGCCCGTCGTTGCTTGGCATGGTGATGTGGCCGCAAGCAAGAAACAACGGTTTCTGAAATCGCCTGAGGGCATCTTGCTGATCACACCGGAGTCCCTCGAGGCCCTCTTCGTAAACAGAGGCTCGAGTTTACCTGGTGCTTTTCAGAACCTGCGCTACATAGTCGTCGATGAGCTTCATGCCTTCATTGGCAGTGAGCGCGGTAAGCAACTGCAATCGCTCATGCAACGGGTTGAAATCGTCGTGGGTAGAACGCTGCCCCGTGTAGGGCTTTCGGCGACGCTTGGGGAGATGTCGCTGGCCCGCAAGTTCCTGAGGCCAGCGTGCCCGGATGGCATCACGGTTATTGAGTCAAAGTCCTCTGGCCAAGAGCTCCAGGTACAGGTGCGTGGCTACATTGAGCAGCCCATGCAGCAGCTGGTGGTGGAACACCCGGGGAATGCGTCAACAGATGAAGGCGCAGAGAAGGAAGACACCTCAGGTACCAAAGTGGCTATCGCAGGTCACCTGTACAAGGTGCTGAGGGGGCATAACAACCTGATCTTCCCCAACAGGCGCCAAGAGGTTGAATGGTTTGCCGACCGTCTGCGCTCACTGTGCGAGAACGATGGTGTTCCGAACGAGTTCTGGCCGCATCACGGTAGCTTGTCCAAGGAGCTACGCCAGGATGCCGAGCGGGCGTTGAAAGCGGGAGATCCTCCAGCTTCTGCCGTATGCACTACCACCCTGGAACTGGGTATAGACATCGGTAGCATCAGGACGGTCGCACAGATCGGCTGTCCACCCTCTGTGGCAAGTCTCAGGCAAAGGCTTGGCCGCTCGGGTCGCCGCGCCGGTGAGCCTGCGATGCTCAGGACGTACTGCCGGGAGCGCCCTTTAACAGATAAATCGGATCTCTCCGATCAGTTACGTGAGGGCCTTGTCCAAACAGTCGCCATGATCCGATTGCTGATCAGTGGATGGTTTGAGCCACCTCGATCGGGAGGGCTACACGCTTCGACACTGGTGCAACAGTGCCTATCCTCAATTGCTCAGCTCGGCGGTGCTTCTGCGGCGCAATTATGGGGAAATCTCATCGCAAGCGGCAGTTTTGCGAGCGTCACCAAGCCTGATTTCCTGGGTTTGCTCAAGGGTATGGGTGAGAAGGAATTGATCGTCCAGGACAGCTCAGGACTTCTGCTACCAGGCGAACTCGGGGAGCGGTTGATCAACCACTATGAGTTCTACACCGCTTTCACAAGCGATGAAGAGTTTCGTTTGCTCCGGGATGGGAAGCCACTTGGCTCGCTGCCCGTCAGCAAACCCCTGACCAAGGGACAGCGCATCATCTTCGGCGGAAGGCGTTGGCAGGTTCAGGATGTCGACCTCGAAGCAAAGGTGATCGTGGTCACACCGGCGCGGGGCGGCGAGCCCCCTCAGTTTGATGGGCTTGGTGCCCAGGTCGATGATCGTGTCAGGCTTGAAATGCGAAACGTGTTGATGGAAACCACATCCTGCCCCTTCCTGGACAAACACGCTCAAGCGCTCCTAGACGAGGCTCGGAGTAACTTCCGCGCTCTCGGGTTGGGTGGCGCGGCGATTATTGGCTCTGCCAGCGTAAGCCATGTGGCAACCTGGCGAGGGGATTACACCAACGATGCGCTGGCCTTGTTGCTCAGGCATGTGGGCATTCAGTGTGAAAACACCGGGCTTTTCCTGGAAGTTGCATTCGGCGCGGAGGACACATTGCGAGCGTTGCGGATGGTCGCTCAAATGGACATCTCGAACGTAGAGCCGATCTTGGAAAATGTCGAAAACATGATCCGAGAGAAATGGGATTGGGCCCTTCCCCGCCCGCTCCTCATGAAGTCGTTCGCCTCAAGCCATCTTGATCTCCAAGCCGCGGTCACCACAGCTCGACTCCTTACACTGGAGTCGCCGAGAGAGGAATAGCGATTGCACCATGAATCGCCCCGGATTTTATAGACACCTTCTTTGCTTCGTGGCCGCCCCCGGTAGCCCACGAGCGAAGGAATGCCGCGCCCGCAACGCACCTGCAGCGAGGCAAAAAAAGATCGTGGCCATTTGCTATATCGTCGAGTGCCTACTACTTTTCCAAGCGCCACCGTCGCGTCACCAGGAAGGTGGCCACCTCCCCCCCCCCAGTCCATGCAGCAAGGAGCTCTCAGAATGGGTATCAGTGCCAAAGTAAATGCTGAGTTTTTGATCGACAACAAGACCTACAAAGCTTCGCTCAACATCCCCAACTCTGCACCGACTGCCGATAAGCCGTTCATCTTCACTGTCACCTCCAAAGGCGAAGCCGCAGACGCGGTACCGCAGACACTTCTCGAAGTCGCCGTCGGCGCCACCGACCAGGTATACGTTGCAGTTGCACCACCCATGGACCTGATCTCCGACGCCATTGGTGGTGACGCCAAGGTCGTCCAGGCGCTCAACGTTGAAGTCTCCGAAGGCAAATACAAAGACGGGAAATTCGAAGTCAAGGCCTGACTCCTCCACGGTGGGGCATGTCACTATGCCCCACCGCATTGATGTACCTGCCTGCGGGAGGGCCCCTCGCCCATGGATATCCGCGTTACGGCGCACTTTGCCTGGTCGGAGATTTTTGGTCGCAAGATCGCCGCCCGAAGCAAGTGCCAGCTGGACCTGTCACGCCAGTACAGCCTGATCTATGCAGACCTGGGAACAGAGGATGCACAGGGGTGGAATGTTCTCGCTGAACTCAACAAAGCCTTCGATATCGAGCTTCCGGCCGAATATCTGAGGGTGATGGATGCCGGGTTCTTCACATTCAGTCATTTCGGCAACGGGGCGGTCCCCCCGAACACCTCTTTGGACAAGATTTTCCCGCAATCGCCGGTTCCACTCAGTGTCTCCAGGGCCACCGAGCCGATGACCAATACAGCGGGGTTTTGGCTGACGGTAAGCCTCGACGATATCAAGCTGTTCGGCAGCCTGATTGAAATAGGGTACGCCTCGCCCTCTGGCGACGGTGACAAACTTTCACTCTCCGCGGTGCTGGCTAGAGGGACTGTCGCCGGCAAGGCGGTGAGTGACGCGATCTACTTGGCCAGCTTGCCGAACATCCGCTTGTTCAAGCTGTTCGGCTTTGAAGAGGTCGAGGTTCGATATCGCTTCAAGGAAGCCAGACAGCTCAATGTCAAAGGCAAGCTGCGTGTGTCCCTTTTTGATGAGAAGCAGTATCTGTTCGAAGGGGTACTGAACTCGGACGAGGTCAACAGAACCTTCTCAGCCTGCTTGAAAAGTGCCGAACCCGATCAAAGCGTTACCAGGCTCTTCGGCGACCAGATGCGTGGCATTACCTTCCAGCGCCTGGTGTTCGGGATATTCGCTCGCTATGGCGACAACGATGATCAACGAACATTCCAGGTCCAGGGTACGGTCAGAGTCGGCTCAGCCCAGCTGACCGGGTACATCTACCTGCACAACGGCAAACCCCAGGTGGCCAGCATAAAAGTCGACAAGGCACTGTCGATCGGTGATGTGTTCAACCAATGCATCCCGGGGGCCCCGTGGCCGACCTCGCTCATCGACATCACCTTCAAGGCAGGCAGCGAGCTGTATTACCGCTCGGCCGCTGGAAGCCAACTCGCAAGACTGGAGACATTCTCATGCCCTGCCGAGGGGGACCTGCCCGATCGTCAACTTAGCGCCAGCATCGACTACCAGAATGGGTTCAACATAAGGGCGCTGTTCGACCTGACACTCGTCAAGACCCTGGAAGTGGTCGGCACGATCCAGATTGCCGAGGATGGCGTCACTGCCGATATCAGCCTGGGCAAGCCCATCGACCTCTTCATCGTGACCATCGCGGCATCACGCGCCTCACAGCCCATCGGCGGGCCTGCGTTCGAGCTGTCTACCGTCGAGAAGAAATCCTCTATGGGTTTCGTTGGCAGCCTATGGTTCATGCAGGAACAATTTGGCGTCGACGTCCGCGTGAAAGCCACCAGAAACGCGAAGGGAAACACCCAGGTCGACGGTACGCTCACGGCGCTATCGAACTACCCACCGTTCCTGCCCGCTGGCACATCCCTGGGGCTTCGGTACAGCAAGGACGGTGGCTTCCAGGTGACGAACTGGCCAAGTTTCGAGTATCTGACCAACGCCATCGATTTCATCAAGACACTGCAGAAACTCTCCGACCAGGGCAGCGCCGGGTGCGGCAAACTCGTCGGGTTCGCCTTCGAGAAGCTTCTACAGTCGAAATTCCGCGTGAGTGTCTCGTTTGGTACCCAGGAAAATGATGAGGGGGTAACGCTGGTCCTCGATGGGTCCTATACGCTCTGCGTCGCGCAGACCTCCCTCACCGCGGTAGCGATTCCATTTCCAGGGTTGGTGTCGATCCCCCTACCCAACTCGATCAGCTTTTCCGAGTTGGGCAACTACATCGAACGTGCTCTGGCTGCAGCAGCTGAGTCATTTGTCAAAGCCCTGGTGAAAAACCGAGAGGCCATTGCTGCCGTCATTGGTCTCACCGCGGGAAAAGCCGCGGCCTCCTATGCCGCTACTCTTGCCTGCCAGGCCTTGATCGACGGTGTAGCAGCAGATGCTGTTGTTGCGACAGCTGCAGAGACCCTTGCCGCAGCCACGGCCGCAGAGGCGGGGGCCGGCGCTGCTGGGGCCCTGGTCGCCGGGGCCGTAGTCGCGGTTGCAGATTTCTTTGCTGGCACAGGCACAGGCACAGGGACTGGCACTGGCACTGGCACTGGCGGCACAGGAACAGGAACAGGAACCGCGACACAGAGCCCGCCTGTTGATCCGCGAGTCACCATCACCAACCGTGTGGTCACTCTGACCTGGGGGGGTGGCCAGGGCAATGCGCGCTATCACGCGCAATTGCTCGACAGTGCCGCGACCATCCTGCTGAACAACCCGGACCTGGCGGGTGCGGCCCGGCAGACCCAGTTCGAGTTTGGCCCAGAGTGGCCTTCAGGCCCTTACACGGCCCAGGTCCAGGGTGTTCATGAACAATCGGCCACCCGCTGGGCGGCGGCTCCCTTCAACCGGCTGACAGCGCCGGCCCAACCCAGCGCTCAAGCAGACACCACGGTCCCGGCGCCAGCATATGGAGTGCAGCTGAGTTGGCCACCGATTGCCGGGGCCTCCTCGTACGAGCTCTCTACCCGCCTGCCCGGGAGTGCGACCGATAGGGTCCAGATCGAGCCCGGCGCAGATCAGTCGCTCCCACCTGCGACATACGCATTCATTTTCGAAGAGGCTTCCCCAGCGGGGGATTATCGCTTCAGCGTAACGGCCAAGGGTGGGCATGCATCCGTAGCGAGTCCAGACAGCGAGCCGCTGACGCTTGTACGTCCAGGCCAGCCCCAGGACTTCCAGGCCAGCAGTATCGGCAGCAATGTTGCGTTGCGCTGGCGTTCGGTTGCCGGTGCATTGCGCTACCAGGCATTGGCGCAGAAGAAAGGGGCTGCCCCTCTGGTTATTGAGCTGCATGCCCGGGAGGAAAGCGGCGTCGAGCATGCAGACTTCGCTCTACCCTGCCCTTCGCATTCGCCTTCCGTTTACCAGGTGCAGGTCTGGGCGCTGCCTGGCGCCGACCAGGTGAACTACGTAGCGGGCGTGCCGTCGGCCGTCGTCGAGGTGACGATTACGCCCTATGCAACCGCATCAGAAATGGCCACCGCGCTGCATGCCCTCACTATCGAGGGGAGCGCGTGCGGTACACAGTTGATAGCGGCATTCCCGAACCTGACACCGGACACTTTGGCCATCGCCATGGCGCAAGGCGGCTACCCGGCCATTGAGACCAGCAATGGCCTGCTTGCTGTGTGGCCTGATACCCCACCTCTTGAGCTGGCGACCGTACTTGCCCTGGCGTATCCCGATCCGTTGCAGTTTGCCGCCTCCCAGCGTGACCAGGGCGTGCCTGGAGAGCTGTGCGCAGTCAATCTGTTGAAGGCATTCCCACAGCTTGGCGTATCAGAGATGGCGCGCGCCATGGCAAAGGCAGGTTACCCCGCAACGGACACCGCGACAGGCCTCAAAGTGGCGTACCCCGCCATCTCGCCTGTGGAGCTATCAACTGCGCTGGTGCTCGCTTATCAGTGACGCCGCCATGCCGAGCAAGAAGATCCACCGTTCAACTGCGTCATTCACCCCATTACAAACAGCGACTACGAGAGGTAAACAGCATGAGCACCGAAACCCTGATCAGCATCCTGCAGTCTCTTAAGCAACAAGGGCTGAGCCCCCTTGAGGCGGTCAAAGAGGCACTGGCCCAGCTCCAGTCACGTGCCCGAGGGGCTACCACCGACAACACCGCAGTGGCCGAAGCCGTGATCGAGGTTTTCTCGGCCCTGACCGCGACCCAACTCGCAATCATCCTGCACACCACCTATCCGGACCTGACCGCGCTTGACGTCGGGAAAACCATTCTCAACCCGAAAGTGCTGCCAGCCACACCGGCCACCGAGATGAATGAAGCCCTTGGCAAGGCGGGTTTCGACGCCTCCAGCGTCAGTGATGCAGTGAACATCCTGTATCCGGTTACCGTGACCATTCAGGCCAATCAAGCCTGGCAGCAAAGCGGCCTGACAGTGACTGGCCGCCAGGTCACCCTGATTGCAGCGCAAGGCTCCTGGACTTCCAACCCGGCAACAGGGAAAACAGGCCCGGCCGGCAACACGAACTATCGCGCCAAGCAAGGCTATACCCTGCCAGGCCAGTTCGAGGGGGCCCTGATCGGCCGCATTGGCGACAACGCACCGTTTCTGGTTGGGCCTCAGGTCAAGGTGCCGGCAGGACAGTCGGGGGCCTTGCAACTGTGCATCAACGATGACCTCAACGGGATTTATGGTGCGGGCCTGACGGACAACGTCGGTAGCATGCAGGTAGACATCCGCACGCAAGGCGAATAGCCGATGCTGCCAGCCCGGTGGCTACCTCACCGGGCTGGCAGTCTCATTGCCCCGGCGCGCTGCCACGCTCCCCGAAGAGCAGCGTCACATTGACCCGTTGATTGAGGTAGCCCGGCCGGAAAGCCAGTGGCGCGGTGGCATGGAACAGATCTGAGTTGAAAATCACAGCGCGATTGCACCTGTAAGGGATGACTGTGCGCCGGGCTCCAGCCTCCTTCAGAAAGGCGGCAATTCGATCACCTTGGCGATTGTAGGTTTCGAAATCCCAGTCAGAGGGTGCCTCGACGTCGTAGACCACAAGCCCTCCCGAGTCGCGGTCAAGGTTTGCCTCGTCCGGCGTGATCCAGAAGTTCACGTTCACAGCGGCAAAGTCTGCATGGGGGTGTGTCGCAGGCTGGTCATGCTGGTACTTGAACCCCCACATCTGAAGCAATGGGTGATGCTTGCCGATAAGCTGGGGGAAGCAACGCCGAATCTCATCGGCAACCTGCAGCAGAAGCGGGCAATTGAAACCCTCCCTGAAGAACGCGCCGAGCCGACCATGAGCATATCGGTCGGTATGCCAGATGGTGGACTGCAAACAGAACGCCTGCACAAGCGCCAGTGCATCAGCAGACAGGAAGTCGTCGATCACGACCAGGCCCAGGGGGCTCTCCAGGTAATCGCGTTCAGCTCGCAGCAGCGCCTGGCTCATCTTCAAGGCCCCTTCTTGCAGTCGCGGAGCCTGCAACTGGTGCACATTACGCCCGTAGCTCGGGGGCAGCGCAGCGACGTTGGCCGGGGGTGTTGCCAAACTGTTGGGCTGTTCGAATGGTTGGAGAGCTGCCTCATAGCTAGCAATCTCCGCCTCAAGACGCGGACCAATCAGCTGGTGGTCTCGCAGATAGCGTAACTGCTCCAGGTCGTGGGCCAGCTTCGCCCGCGAAGCCCTCGGTACAGCACCACGCCCTTCGCAGGCACCGGGTTGAGACAGGCTGCGCTCGTCACCACGAACTACAGAGGCATAGTGCGAAGCCCACAGGCCCGCAGCGTCAAGGTCGTGAGTACGCAATGAAGTGCTGACGAGTTGCTCCAGGATCTCTGGATCGCGCGGGTACAGTTCGCCGAGGACCTTCCACATGCCACGGGCCGAATCGTGCTGGCCCATGTGGCCATACAGCGTGGCCAGCAAAAAGGCCAGGTTGGCCCTGGCCAGGTCGAAGGCAGGCTGCAGGCTGATCGCAGCCTTGTAGCTCGAAATTGCGTCCTCATTGCGCCCCGATTGCTGCAAGGCCCAACCCAGGTTGTTATGGCCAACAGCCCAGTCAGGACACTGCTGCACAGCGGCACGAAAGCATGCCTGTGCGGCATCGAACTCGCCCTGATCGCACAGGGTACAGCCTTCCTCCAGCAGCACCGATACGGTCTGCTGCGCGCAACCATTGCCTGCAGCCTCTGGCGTGGTGCGCAGGGCACCATATTTCGCCATCCAGACTTGCGCACTCACGCAAAGCCTCTGAACGGGTCAAGGGCAGCCTTCATCTTCATGGCGCGGCCGAAAGCGTCCTTGTCGGTACTTTCAGCAGCCTCATTCCCGTCATCGCCAATCGCGGCGCTCGCACCGCCAGTGTCATTCAATGCAGCCCAGGCAGGCTCGGTCTCAAGAGACCTTGCGCCGTAGGCTCGAATCACACCGGTTATGTTTGTACTATCCCTTTCAGCGTGCATGGTCCGTCCTTGGAATCGAGCATCAGGTGGCTCGTGGAGCCGGGTTGCGAAACGCCTAGCATAGCCACTCTATCGCCACCATCCACTGAAAGTGCAGCTACAGGTGGAAATGCCCCGCAGCCTCGGGCTGATAGAGCACCTTCCGGATCTCGATCCGGCGGGTTCGATCAGCGATTCGCCAGTCGATGGCGTCCCCCTCCTGATAGCCGAGGATGGCGGCGCCGATGTCGGAACACACCGAATGCTTGCCGGTGCTGCTGTCCGCGTCTTCGGGGTAGACCAACGCCACTTCGATCTCCTCGTCGTCCAGCTGCAACAAGGCCCTGGAGTTCATCGTGACGACATTGCGCGCCACCTGCTGCGGCTTGACGACGATGGCCCGCTCGAGCTCATGCTCGAGTTCCACCACGGTCGGGCCTTCCTCTAGCGCGATCAGGCCCTCGAGCCTGGCCTTGTCGATTTCTGTGATGTAGATCCCGGTGGAGTCGCCCACGGCACCTTCGCGCAAGAACGTGAGGTAGCGCCCCATCGTCATGGCAAATGACTTCAATGTCGGGGTTTCGCTCTCCAGCACAAAGCCGCTGCGTACAAAGGCTTTCAGCGAGCGCGTGTTGTCCGGGTGGATCTTGGCGATGAGCTTCTTGGCCCGCATGTCGAGGAAGGCCAGTTTCATGCCTTCGCGAATCGTACGGGCGCCAAGGTTTCGGCCCCACTTGTCGCTGTCTCCGATGACCAGGACGATCTCGCAGTTGGAGCCAGTCTTGACGAGGCGGACAAAGCCGACGGGGGCGTCATGCCGGTCATAGGCCATGAAGAATCGGCCGCCCCGATTGAATAGATGGGTCAGGATCGGCAATTGAGTCCGATCGATGGCTTGTTCGATGGAGCGAGAAACATCACGCGAATCACTCAGATAGCAGGTAACACGTTCGTCTTCCAACCAGTCCATCAACGTCAGCGCATGTGCCCGGGTAATTTCAGGGCACAGCGAAATGAAAGGCCTGTTCATCTTCACCACACTTGATATGCAAAGGATGAAAGCCCTTCATGGCGATTGCCATGACGGTTCTTTCGGCAACCGGCCATCTTAAGACATAACGCCAGAATGGCGAACAGTTTGCGCACTTTCCTCCCCCCTCACCGCCTGCGTCCCAACGTCGCAGCAAAGTGACTTGGCAAATGCCGCGCAATGCTTAAAATCTCGCCTCCTTTTCTACAGTCTGCAGGGGGCATCGCCCTGCCCTGGCTGGCCCTTTCCTGCCGTTCGATACATCGCGCGTACTGCCCGAAGGCGCCGTGCAGCAGGTCACTCGAGGTTTTTATGTCTCCGCGTTTGCTGGCCATGGCGCTGGCGCCCCTGCTGGGCCTGTTCATCATCGCCCTGGGCAATGGTGCCTTGTCGTCCTTGACCACGTTGCGCCTGGGCGAAGCCGGGGAATCGGCCACGATGATCGGTATCGTCGCCTCGGCCTACTTCATCGGCCTTACGCTAGGCGCCCTGTTCAACGACCGGCTGATCCTGCGGATCGGCCATATCCGTGCCTACAGCAGCTTCGCCTCGCTGATTGGCGTCACCATCCTGCTGCAGGGCATGTTCTATGACACCTGGGGCTGGTTCGTGCTGCGTCTGATCAACGGCTGGGCCACCGTCGGCGTGTTTCTGGTCATTGAAAGCTGGCTGCTGCTGGCCGGTGACGCAAAGATCCGCGGGCGCCTGCTAGCGCTCTACATGATCGCCCTGTACGGCGCTGGCGTGCTGGGCCAGGCAACCCTGGGCGAGATCACCGGTTGGGGCGACACGGCGCCATTCATGGTCGCCGGCATGCTCGCGTCCTTGTCGGTGCTGCCGATCGTGATCCTGCCGCGGGTGTCGCCGCTGCTCGACCAGGTCGAGCCGCTCAAACCACGACAGCTGCTGGGGGTGACGCCTACCGGTTTGGTGGGTTGCTTTGGCTCAGGGGTGGCCATTGCCGCCGTGTATTCGTTGCTTCCGCTGTACCTGCAGCGTATCGGCCACGATATCGGCGAAGTCGGCAGCCTGATGGCCTGGACGATTCTCGGGGCAATGCTGCTGCAGTATCCCGTAGGGCGCTGGTCTGACCGCAGGGACCGCCTGGAAGTACTGACCGTGCTTGCGGCGGTATGCAGCGTGCTTTCGCTGGCAGTGGTACTGCTGCCGCTGTCCGCGACGCTGCTGGCCGCACTGCTGTTCCTGCTGGGCGGCGGCGTGTTCGCGCTCTACCCGGTAGCGGTCAGCCATGCAGCAGACCGCGCGTCGCCCGAGGCGCTGGTACCCATGATTCAGGGCCTGCTGCTGATCAACTCGCTGGGCTCTGCCATGAGCCCGCTGATGATCTCGCCGGTCATGACATCGCTGGGCGAAAACGGGCTGTTCTGGGCCTTCGCGGTGGTCAACCTGAGCATGGTGACGTTTTTCGTCTGGCGTCGCGGCAAGCGCCCGGTACCGGTCAATCCTGCGCCGTTCACGGCCTCGGCAACCTTTTCGCCTACCGGTGCCGAGTTGCGCCTGACAGAAGACCTGATGCAGGCCGTGCAGGATCACCCGCCGATGCCCGATGCGGTCAACGGCCAGGCCGCCCCCAAGCCCGCGCCACACTGCGAGCCTGGTTGAAAGAGGCTACAGTGGAGCGTCCCGACACCCCGAACGCGTTGATCGAGCGTTCACCTTGGGTCGAGAGGCACTGCTTCAGCAGTCGACAGCCTCTTGGGCAACTCGCAATCTGCTCGAAACTGCCGGAGGACGCATGAACCGTTTCAATCCACGAAAGCTTGGGCTGTCAAAGTGGACCGCCTGCCAGCCGGTCAACCGTGAAAAGCACTTCCTGGTCACCGAGTTGATTTGCGATGAGCACGGCACACCCCTGCAGATCGAACTGCAGGCCGTGCACAGCGGGCGAAAACAACTGCTCGATTGGCAGGAACTCAGGGATAGCCAGCGCTGGAAAATCGGATGGTGCTGAACGGCACATTCTGGGTATGGGACGATCAACCGATCGCCTTGTGAATCCTTTGACTGGCAGCATGGATCTCGCAAACCAGTTGCCTCACCGCCTCCTCAACCGTGCCTTCATTACGGCACAGCACCCACCCGTTATCCGCAACCGCCTGCTCGAATGCCTTCGTGGCAGCAACCTGCTCCTCCAGGCTGAACATCACGGTACTGCCCAGCCCTCGGGTTCTGGCCGCCGCCCTCGCCCACGAAATCTGCGGGCTGGTAACCACCCCTACGTGCAGGTCCGGCACACTCACCTCGCGCTCGAGGTTCAACCGCAGAATCTCGGCAAACGGCACTATCCGGCGAAACGCCGCATCCGATGGATACCAGCGGTCGATCAGGATGATGCTGTTGGGCGGCTGCCTGGTCAGCACCTGGCGGGAAATCCAGGCCCGGCTCTCGGCAAGGCGTTCGCAAACCGCCCACTCCAGCGACCGGCTGGGGTTTCTGACCAGTGCGTTGACGAGCGCCATCGTCTCGCCCCGGCCGGGGTCGCTGTTTTTCTCGGACAGCCGGACCACCTTTCTGCCGTCAGCCCGCAGTGCCTGGGTCACAGCTTCCAGCAGCGTGGTCTTGCCGGTTCCCTTGGGGCCATCCAGCGAAACGAAAAGCGGACGGTTCATTGTTGTTGCGCCTCTGGTTGTGTCCATCAGTCATGAGCCGGCATTCTTGCACACCCGCTCCCCAGCAGACACCGAGGCACCCCCGTCAATGGACCCGACACTCACCCAGGCCCTTGCGCAACTGCGCAGCGCCCTGCCCATCGGCCTGCGCCACGCCCGCGCCCTGCTGCAACGCTGCGCCGGCAACCCGCAGCAGGCTGCCGAGCTGTACAAGGCCGAACAGCTGCAGGTGCTGATGGAAAAATCCGGTCTGCCACACCAACAGGCCCGCCAGTACCTGCACAGTGCGGGCTACGACCTGAGCCGCGCCTTGACCGTTCTGGACGAAGCGCGTTTCACCCTGACCCAGCGCATTCTGCGCCACCATCACCAGGACAAGCCACGCGCCCTGGACCTGATCGCCCAGGCCATCGAAACCGCCGAACAGCTGCCCCGCCAGTACTGGCTGGATTTCGAGCGCCTGGATCAACTGCCCCCGGCGCTGCGCTGCTTCATGGTGATCCACGAATGGCTGGCCTTCGAGCAATGGGAAGGCTTTGACAGTGCCCTGCACTTTCACCTGCCCCAGGCCGTCGCCCAACTCAGGCACCTGCAGCTCGATGCCCTGGCGCACACACTGGAGCAGGCCGATCAGCGCCAGCAGCACCTGCGCCAGGCCCATGCCGATGAAAGCCACGTCGAGCTGGCCATACGGATCCAGCAGGACCTGCTCTTCGACGCCTGCCAAACCCGCTTCAACCAGCAGCGCACGCAGCTCGACGAGCAGCTGTACGCGTGGGTGGAGCGGCACATGGCGCAGTTTCCCACCTGAGCCGCGCCCCTGCAGCGCGCAAGCCGGTAGACTGCCGCCCTCCCCGACGGACCTCGGATTCCCCCTCATGGAACTGCACTACCGCATCACCCCCGACCACCTCCAGTCCTGGATCGCCGAACCGCTGAAGCAGGAACTGCTCAAGCAGGACGCGCAACAGGCCCGCGCCCTGGCCACCTTCGCCAGGTGGCAGAGCCGCCTGATCGGCCCGCTGATGTTCGCCCTGTGCCTGATCGGCGCCCTGCTGGCGGTGTATCTCCCGGAGCGACGCATCACCCCGGAGAAAGCCATCGCCCTGCTGCTTTTCACACTGGTGTTCATCCCGCTGTGGTGGCGCTTTTCCGGGCGCTGGCTCGGCCACCTGCAAGCGCGGATCGCCGCCAACCACGCCAAGCCCCGGGCACCGGTACGCGGGCTCAACCAGCGCCTGATCGAGGCCAGGCTTCGGGCACCCCTGAAATCGGCCCAGGACACGTACAAGCTGAGCTTCGATGATCAGGGCTTCACGCTGGACAAGGCCCGGGGCGGCAAGACGGTCCTGGCCTGGGAGCAAGTCGTACACCTGCTGGAAACGCCGGACTTCTACCACGTGGCGAGCGCAGACATGCGCGCCAAGGGCATGGCCTGCCTGATTGCCAGGCACAGCGAGCTGATGCCGGCGCAGGACTATCAGCAAGGTCTACAGGCGTTTCTGAGCCACTGCCCGGTCACGGCTAGCGCCCCGGCCACGTCTTGCCCATCAACCCCGAAGTAGCCCTCGGCCGGCCTGGGCGCAGGTGGTAATTCGGCCAAAGCACAGGGAAGCAATGCCATGGCAACGCGCCGGTGCTGCATGCAGCCACGGCGAACGTATAAGGTAGGCCGCACAACAATCCAACTGCCAAGGAGACAGCCATGACCCTGTTCTGCCGGCTTAGCCTGCTGTTGCTGATCGTGGGAATGCTGCTGGGCGAGATCGTGCTCGCCAGCGTGGGGCTGGTGGGCGTGTGCGGCGCGGCGCTGTACATCAGCATCCGCGAGGACACCCCGCAGGCGCCCCCCGCCGAGCCGGAGTTTCTCGCCTAGCCGTTCAAGGCTGCAGCGGTTCGGCGCCCTTGACGAACATCTGCGCCGTGACAATGCAGCACTTCTCGGCCTTCTTCGAACTGAAGGCCTTGTGGTCGAGCGCCCATTCCAGCCAGAAGCCGTCGATCAGCGCGGTGATGGTCAACGCCGCGCTTTTGGCGTCTATCTGCGTGCCCTGTGCCTTGCCGATGGCCTTGAACACCGACTCCAGTTCCTTGCGATAGTCGGCATAGAGCTTCTTGTTCAAGGCGCGCAGCTGCTCCGACGATACCGCCGCCCCCCAGAACCCCAGCCAGGTGGTGAGGATGAACTCGTTGAAGATCTGCCCGCGAAACGAGGAGCGGATGATCGCCAGCAGACGGTCCTCGGGGGTGCCGCCCTGCACCGCCAGGTACTTGCGGGTTTCTTCGCGCAGCTGGTCGGTGAGTTCCTGGTAGGTCGACAGCATCAGCTCTTCCTTGCTGGAAAAGTGATGGCCGATCAGCCCGATGGACACCCCGGCCTGCGCGCAGATGCGCTCCAGGGTACTGCCACTGTGGCCATAGCGGGTGATGCACTGCATCGTCGCCTCGATGATGGCCTTGCGGCGCGTCTCGGGGTCGATGCGGGTTCGACGCTTCCTGGGTTGGGTTACTTCGGGCTCACTGCTCATACGTCAACAACCTGTGCACTGCGGGGCATGGCCCCGGTCTCCGGACAGCGGCTACATCTCAGTCGCCAAGCGAGGCGACAATTTAGCAACTTTTGCCCGGGCAAGTGACAGGAAATGGCGATTGCCCCGGCGTGCGTTGCGCACGCCGGGGCAATCGTCGACAGGCTCAGTTGGCGCTCAGGCCGCGCTCCAGGTCCTTGTCCAGTTCATCGATGCGCGACAGCTCCGCCGCGATGTCCTGGGTGCGGCACAGCCACCCGTAGACCAGCGCCGACACCACCAGGCCCACCAGCATGCTGATGTCGGCGCCATCGAGCAGCGTGGTCACGTAGCCGGTATACAGCCCGGTGCTGGAGAACGGCAGCATGGCCACGAAGCCTGCCACGTAGGCGCCGATGCCGCGCCAGTTCCAGCGCCCGTAGATCCCGTTGGGCTTGAAGATCTCGGTAATCGAGAACTTGCCGTGGCGTACCTTGTAGAAGTCCACCAGGTTGATCGCCGTCCACGGGGTGAACAGGTACAGCAGGATGGCCAGGAAGTCGCCGAAGTCCTTCACGAAGTTGTCCGAGGCGGTCATCGCGATGGCGATCGCGGTCCCGCCCACCAGCAACATCGAAACGATGCGCTTGAACAAGGTGGAGGTCTGGGTCTTCACCGTGTCGGCGATACTCAGCAAGGTGATCGAGGCGCCGTAGAAGTTCTGCGCCGCGCTGGTCACCAGGCTCAGCACCGCCAGGATCAGCAGGCATTCGCCGAAGCCGCCGAACAGTGTGTTGCCCAGCATCACCAGGCCCTTGGCCAGGTTCTGCCCCGGGCTCAGTGCCGCGGCCAGGGCGCCGATCAGCATCATCCACACCCCGCCGATCATCGCGCCCATGTAGGTCCACCAGAACGACGAGCGCACGCTGACGTTGGCCGGCAGGTAGCGCGAGTAGTCCGACACGTAGATCGCCCAGCTCAGCTGATACGCGGCGGCCACGAAGAACTGCGCCAGGAACGGCGTTGCCTTGAAGTCCGAGACGCTCAGCTGATCGGCTGGCAGCTTGACGAAGAAGAACAGCCCCACGGTGAACACCAGCATCACCGCGATCAGCACGAACGCCAGTAGCCGCTGCACCTTGTGGAAGGTGTTGTAGCCGGCAATCGCCATGACGATCGCCAGCAGCGAGAAGGCGATGGCCGAGCCGTTTTCGGGAACGTCGAACAGTTCGTGCAGCGTCTGGCCCACCAGCAACTGGTTGAAGGCGTTGTAGCCCACGTAGGTGGCGATGGCCACCACATACACCAGCAACGCGCCCAGGTAGCCGAACTGCGGGCGCGACTGGATCAGTTGCGGCAGGCCCATCTGCGGGCCCTGGGTGGAATGGCCGGCCATGAACAGCGTGCCGAAGGCGCAGCCCAGGAAGATCGCCACCGCCGACCAGAACAGGTTGGCGCCCATGCCGACCCCGATGATGCCCACCGCCAGGGTGGTCAGGTGCGCTTCCCCGCAGAACCAGATGGGCCACAGGTGCCACGCCTTGCCGTGGCGCTCTGCGAGCGGGACGTAATCGATGGAGCGTGTTTCAAGGTTCAGGCGTCCCTTGGACGCCGAGTGGGAGGCAGACATGGCAGTTGCACCTTTTTTTATTGGTCTGGTTGCACGGCTAAGCGGAAAACAGCGGGTTCATCAATCGCGGGCGTGGTTGATCGCCTGGGTCAACAGCGCCTCCAGTTGTGCCTGGGTGCTGTCGCGCGGGTTGGTCAGCCGCGCCGGGTCGCCCATGGCCTTGCGTGCCACGGCGCCGACATCGGCCTGGCGGACCCCGAGCTCGGCCAGCGACCTGGGAATCTCCAGGCGGTCGAGCAAGGCGCACACGGCGTTGTAGAAGGTCTCGAACTCGGCGTCCGGCAAGCCCAGGGCCTGCGCCACCGGCATCAGGCGCGGGGTGATCTGCGCCTGGTTGTAGCGCAGCACCACCGGCAGGATGACCGCGTTGGTCAACCCATGGTGGGTGTTGTAGGTGGCGCCCACCATATGGCTCAGTGCGTGCACCAGCCCCAGGCCCTTGAGAAACGCCACGCCGGCCAGGCACGAGCCGATCAGCATGTTGCCCCGCGCCTCCAGGTCGTGACCGCGTTCGACGGCGGTGTCGATCGAGCCCCACAGCAGCGTCAATGCCTGCAACGCGGCGCCATCGCTGAGCGGGTTGAAGCTGGGCACGAAGTAGGCTTCCAGGGCATGGATGATCGCATCGCACCCGGTCCATGCGGTCAGGTTGGCCGGCAGGCTCTGGGTCAGCTCCGGGTCCAGGATCACCGCCGCCGGGCGCGCCCGTGGGTGCCACACGCAGCCCTTGATGCCGCGCCCGGTGTCGGTGAGCATCGCGGTGCTCTCGGTTTCGGCGCCGGTGCCGGCGGTGGTGGGAATCGCGATCACCGGCGCAAAGTCCGCCGCACTGAAACCTGCCGGCACCGGCTTGTCGAAGTCGAAGGCCCACAGCTCGCTGCGCTGCTGACGGGCGACCAGGGCCACCGCCTTGCCGCCGTCCAGGCCACTGCCGCCCCCCAGCGCGATGATGCCGTCGGCGCCCCAGGCCCGATAGGCTGCGGCACCGGCCAGTACCGACTGGTCGGTGGGGTTGGGCTCGATGCCGCCGTACAGGCCGCAGGCAAGCCCCGCCTCGGTCAGGCTGCGCTGCAGTTCATCCACGAAGGGCAGGCGCAGCGAGCCCTGGTCGGTGATGATGATCGGTCGGCTGATGTTGAAGTCCCGGCACAGCCTGGCCAGGTGATGACGCGCACCCGGGCCGTACTCGATGGGCAGTGGCACGGTCCATTGTTGCGGGTTCAAGGCTGAAAGCGTGTTTTGCATGGGGTTGACCTCAACGGCAGCGCAGGATGGTGGATTTCAATTCGGTGTACTTGCCCAGCGCATGGGCCGAATTGTCCCGGCCATTGCCGGACTCCTTGAACCCGCCAAACGGGAAGTTCATGTCCACCAGTTCGTCATAGCAGTTGACCCACACCGTGCCGGCCCTGAGCTGGCGGGTGGCGCGGTGAATGGTTCCAAGGTCGGATGACCACACCGCCGCCGCCAGGCCGAACTCGGTCTGGTTGGCGATGGCGATGGCCTCATCGAGGGTGTCGAAGGGAATCACCACCAGCACCGGGCCGAAGATTTCCTCGTTGGCGATACGCGCGGTTGCGTCCGGGGCAAGGAAGATCGTCGGCTCCAGGTAGGCGCCTGCCCCCACCGGCGAGAGCGCCTGGCCGCCCTTGAGCAACTGCGCCTCGTGCCGGCCTGTTTCGATGTAGCGCTGGACGCGCTCGAACTGCACCGCGTCGATGATCGCACCCGTGACGCTGGCCGGGTCCAGCGGGTGCCCCGGGTAATAGCTGTCGGTGGCCACGAGCAGTTCGCGCAGCAGCGGCTCGATCACCGAGCGCTGCACCAGCAGACGCGACCCGGCGCTGCATACCTGGCCCATGTTGGCGAAGATCGCCGCTGCTGCCGACTGCGCGGCCTGGGTGATATCCGCGCAATCGGCCATGACGATATTGGCCGACTTGCCGCCCAGCTCCAGCCATACACGCTTGAGATTGGAGGCGGCGGCGTTCTGCGCGATCTGCCGCCCCACCGCGCCGGAGCCGGTGAAGGCGATACAGTCGACGTCGCCATGCAGGCTCAGCTCGCGCCCTACCGCGCCATCACCGGGGAGCACGTTGAACACCCCAGCCGGAACACCCGCTTCCATCGCCAGGCCGGCGATGCGCAAGGCGCTCAACGGGGTTTTCTCCGACGGCTTGAGCAGCACGCTGTTGCCGGCTGCCAGGGCCGGGGCGAACTTCCAGGCGGCCATCAGCAGCGGGTAGTTCCAGGGCACCACCGCCGCCACCACGCCCAGCGGCTGCTGGGTAACGGTGCCGAAGAACTGCGGGTCGGTGGCCGGCACCTCACCGTGCACCTTGTCGATCAGTTCGGCAAACCAGCGCAGGCAGTAGATCGTGCCCGGCAGGTCGGCACCAATGGTATCGGCAATCGGCTTGCCGCTGTCCAGGGTCTCCAGCAGCGCCAGCTCGTCGGTATGCGCCTCGAGCAGTGCGGCCCACCTCAGCAGCACCGCCTTGCGCTCGCGGGCCGCCAGCTCGCTCCACACGCCGGCCTCGAAGCTGCGCCGCGCAGCAGCCACGGCCAGGTCCACATCGGCCTTCGCGCACTGGGCCACCGCCGCGAGCACGGCGTCGTCAACCGGGCTGCGGGTGCAGAAGGTCGCCCCGTCTTGCGCGTCCACATAGCGCCCGTCAATGAAGGCCCTGCCCTCCAGCGGCAACGTTGCTGCCTTGTCGAGCCAATAGGCCCTGTCTTTGAGTCGTGTCACTGCAATACCCCGTCTTGTTCTTGTCAGGCTGGGGCAATCCTAGGCGATACTGAAAATATCTTCAATAAGGATCAAAGCCGTTACTGAATTTATTTTCAATAAAAAAATGCCCGCATGAGCGGGCATTGTTCCAGGCGATGCATGGGCAGCAGCGTGCAGTCAGTCAGTCCGTCCAGTTCAGCGAGGGCGCCCCCCGCCGGCGCATCACCCAGGCAATCAGCAGGCCGCCGAGCATCCAGGCGGCGCCCAGCACCTTGGCGTGCACGTTGGTGCTCCACAGCGCATAGCTCAACAGCAGCACGCCCAGCACCGGGGACACCCCATGGCTGAACAGCTGCGCCTGGCCGATCTTCCTGAAGTAGATCATCACCGACACGTGCAACAGGATGTAGGCGGTCAGCGCGCCGAACGTGACCAGGGTCACCATCACATCCAGGTAGCCGGCCCCGGCGAACGCCACCACGAACGAAACCAGCGCAACCGTGACGATGGCGTTGGCAGGCACGTTGGTGCGGGCACTGATGCGGCTCAGGTACGCGGGCAGGCGCTTGTCCCGCGACATGCTGAACAGCACCCGCGCCGTGGTCGCCTGGGACACCAGGGTGTTGGCCATCAGCGCGATGATGCCGCTGGTCAGGGTGATCACCGGCAGAAACCAGGCCCCGACGATCTCGGCACTGAGGGTATAGAACGCGGTGTCGGCAGCGGCGCCCTGGTACACCGTGCCCAGCGGCACGAACACTGCCGCCAGGTACACCTGCCCCACGAACAGCACCGTGACCAGCATCAGCAGCATCATCGTGGCCCTGGAGACCGTCTCCCCGCCCCCCTTGGCCTCTTCGTTCAGGGTCGACACCGCGTCGAATCCGATGTAGCTGAGAGCTGCAATCGGTACGGCGGCGAACACCATGGCCATGGAGAAGTCGGAGCGGTTGTAGAACGGCGCGATGAAGTGCTCCAGGGTCGGCTTGAGTTCGATGATGCGAGAGGTGGCAAAGGCGGCGAACAGAAACAGCACCACCAGTTGGATCAGCAGCAGCACCTTGCTCAACCTGGCATTCATCTCGATGCCCATCAGGTTGACCGCCGTGGGCACCGCAACGAAGGTGACCAGCCACACCGTGGTCGGCACCTGCGGGAACTGCGCCGACAGCGCCGCCGCCCCCAGCACCGCCAGCAGTGCCGGCAGCAGCAGGTAATCGAGCAGAATCGCCCAGCCGGCCACGAAGCCCAGGCTGCTGTTGGTGCCGTGGGTGACATAGGAATAGACCGAGCCGGCCAGGGGGATCTTCCTGGCCATCTGGCTGTAGCTGATGGCGCTGAAGATCATCGCGACGGCGGCCACCAGGTACACCAGCGCCACCATGCCGGCGGAGGTGTTGTAGATAAGCCCGAACACGCTGACCGGGGCGATGGGCACGAAATACAGCAGGCCGTAGGCGAGCACATCGGAAAAGCTCAGTACCCGTTTGAGCCCTGCCTGCTCCGGGTCTTGTGTACTGGGGGTATCTGACGCATTGGCAATCGACATGGGCAATCTCCGAAGCAATAGATCGTCGAGGCGCAACCCCCTGCTTCGCCAGGGGCCTGGGTCGACTTGTTTTTTATAGTTTTATCCATGACTTCAAGGGTCGGTACAGCGCGCGCGGGGCTGCGTGCGCTGTACCGGGGCTGCTTCCTGCAAGGGGCAAGTATCAAAGTGGGCCACCAGGCGAACAAGCGACCATTGCGCATGCAATCAGTCGTCGGCGGAATGATCCCCAGCGGTGCCGTCCTGGCTGTGCATCGACCCGACGGCATTCAGGTGCGCGGGGTCGCCTTGGCAATGAAGGCGCGCAGGTGCCTGAAGAAGGGTTCGGGGTTTTCGATATGCGGCATGTGGGAGGCCTCGGGTATGCAGCAGAACTCGGCGCCCCTGACCATCGCCGCGAAGGCCCGGCCCGATTCGGGGGTGCCTTCGTCGTGGGCCCCGCACATGAACAGCGTGGGCACCTCGATCGACGCCAGCTTCGGGGTCAGGTCCAGGTCCGCCAGTGTGCCGGTGCCGAAGAACTCGGTGGGGCCCCACATGTAGCCGTACAGTTCGGTCGCGCAATTGTCCATCGTGTCGACCACGATCTGCGGCCAGGGCTGCACGCGGCACAGGTGACGCACATAGAACGCGTCGACCGCCTCCAGGTACTCGGGGCTGGTGAAGTCGCGCTGCGCCTCGCACCGGCGCATCACCGCCTGCAGGTGGTCGGGCAACTGCGCCTTCAATCGCTCGCAGTCCGACATCCAGCGCTTGGCATCGACCAACGGCCCCGACAGCGCCAGCGAGCACAGCCCGGCCGGCTGCCGGGCCGCATAGTTGATGGCGATGCTGCAGCCCCACGAGCTGGCAAACAGATGCACCTGGCCCAGGCCCAGGTGCTCGCGAACGGCATCTATCTCGTCGGTAAAACGCTCCAGCCTCCAGTTGCGTGTGTCGCCCACCCGCTGCGAGCGTCCGCAATCGAGCTGGTCGTACAGCACCACGCTGCGGTCAGGCACCAGTTCGAGCAGCGGCAGCAGGTAGTCATGGGAGTTGCCGGGGCCGCCATGCAGCACGATCAGCGGCACGGCACCGCTGTTGGCCGAGCGGTTGAGCCGATACCAGACCTTCCCACCCGGTACATCGATATGGCCGCTTTCATCTGGCACAGCAGCGTAGTCACTCACGAGCACCTCCAACCTTGTGATTTTTATTCTGTTGGCGCACGCCCCCGAACCCGCAAGCCCGGTACTGACGCGGGAACAGGCGGTCGTCGCCCTGCTCGAGTCTTAGGGCACGAAGGGGCTGGCACAAGCGAAAAAAAATGGGCTGGTCCTGAATTATTTTCCTGACCTGCCGTGGCGCTGCGGCACGCTCAGGGCGGCGGCGCGAACAGCACGGGCCGCGCTGCATCGGCGCCCAGTACACAGGCCACGTCATGCGCGCAACCTGGCACGATGACCATGCGCCTGGGCGTGCGCGGCTTGAGCAAGGCCTGTTCATAGGCGGCATACGCCAGCCCTCGCTGCAATCGGAAAGGCCCCTGCAACATGGCCGCGCAGGATTTGTCGAGAATCGGGTAGAACGTACCCTTGTCGGCACTGCTGTCGAGGGCACCTTCCAGGTAATCGACCTGGGCCGCCGCATAGTGTGCGCGGGCCTGCGCGCCGGTACGCGGCAGATAGCCAGGCAGCGACTGGGTGCCGTACTTCCAGTGGTCATAGGCACAGGCCGGGGACGTCGCCGGCACGTCGAAGCGCCAGGTGCAGCCCCCCGTACCACAGGCCTCCCACGGCACCGTTCGCTCGCCCCGCAGGGGCACGGGGCGAACCGGGTCGAAGTACAGCCAGCTGCCCGGGTCGGCGATCACATAGCGCAGCGCCACACCCGCCGGCGGGTCGGCGGCAAAACCGATGCTGTGCTGGAGCATCTGCGCACCGGCCGAAAATCCCACCAGGGTCACACTGCGCAGGCTCGGCCACTGCCGGGCCAGTTCGCCCAGCAAGGCGTCCAGTGCCGCAAAGGCGCCAAGCGGATGGGCGCCCAGCGAGGGAGCCCCCGCCAGCCAGCCGGCACAGCTCCACAGCGCGTCGCCCGGTTGAGCGCCGGGCGTGTCCGGCATGCTGCAACGCCCGGCCTGCGCCGGCGCCACCTGATACAGCGGCGCCACCACCGGGGTACGCGGCAACCGGCCCGCAGCACGTGCCGCCTGCAAGCCGGCCTCGAAGCTGCGCCCGACATCGCGCGGA
The DNA here is from genome assembly GCF_052850635.1 of Pseudomonas sp. 1176_21. Taxonomy (NCBI): domain Bacteria; kingdom Pseudomonadati; phylum Pseudomonadota; class Gammaproteobacteria; order Pseudomonadales; family Pseudomonadaceae; genus Pseudomonas; species Pseudomonas sp. 1176_21. The sequence continues at coordinate 677,747 of NZ_VXCV01000001.1, read as the reverse complement.
TGCCCGTGCAGTATCAGCAGTGCCGTCTGCGGGCCGTGGGGGTCGCCGGGCCTTGGCGCGCGCGATGCGTAGTAATGCATCTGGCCTGCACCTGCCGGCAACGCGAAGCTGTGCAGGCACTGCGGGCCGGCCTGGCGCCCGCAGTGGCCGCGCTCGGTGGCGAGCGCGCCACTGGCCGTCAGCCACAGCACTGTCAACCACATAACGCTGCGCCAGAGGCGCCTTGGCGTGTGCATCGTCGCCTCCATCAGGCTTGGCCTGTCACTCCGGCGAGGTCAGTTCCCCGTACGCCACCACCCGGTTCCGGCCGCCCTGCTTGGCCTGGTACATGGCCTGGTCGGCCTGTCGCAGCAGGTGCTGGTAGTCGGGGTGGCCGTTGTAGGTGGCCATGCCGATGCTCACGGTGACCTGGTGCCTGCGGCCTTCGGTCAGTTGCAGCTTTTCCGCTTCGACCTTGCGCCGCAACTTCTGCGCCACCTTCATGGCGTTGGCGCTGTCGATGTCCACCAGGATCATCAGGAACTCCTCGCCCCCCATGCGGAACACGTAGTCCCCCGCGCGGCTGTGGCTGCTGAGGATCTCGGCGATCTGCTGCAGAATCGCGTCGCCGGCTTCGTGACCGAAGTTGTCGTTGATCGACTTGAAGTTGTCGATATCCACCGAGAACACCGAAAACGTCTGCCCGGTCTTCTGCGCGATGGCGATCTCGTTGCCGATCACCACCGGCAGGAACTTGCGGTTGAGCATGCGTGTGAGCACGTCGCGGCCGCTTTCCAGCTCGTTGGCGGTGTTGAACAGGTTGTCGAGGTTGAACATCAGGCTCTTGGTCTGGTCGCGAATGTCGCGCAGCAGGCGCATGCGCGTCTCCTGCTCGTGCATCGAGGCAAGAAACATGGGCAGCAACACGTCATCCATGTGACGGATGATCTTCAGGATCTGATCGCTTTCGCTGGTGTTCTGGAAGGCGTAGGCGCCCTTGTGACGGAACCACAGGCCGAAATCAGAGGCCGCGAGCCTGGGCAGGTTCACGCCGTTGGAGCCCATGGCCAGGTCGAACATCAGGCTGTTTTCCCAGTCCAGCAAGGCGCCGCGCTGACGCTCGCGCTCGGTGCTGATGTTCTGCAGCACCGAGAACAGCCGGTAGCCTTCCTCGTTGCGCGAGTTGCGGTCATGGGACCGCGAATAGGCGTGGCTCATGATTTCCATGGCCAGGTCCATGGTTTCGCTGGCCAGGCGCAATGCCTGCGCCTCGCTGGCCCACTGCTGTTCGAGAATCAGCTGGAACAGCAACTTCTTCAGGTGCCGCGCACCACTGAGCACCAGGTGCAGCGGCACGTCGATGCGCGCATGCACTTCCCCCACCTGCTTCTGCAGGGCAACCAGCGGCATGCAGTCATCGGTGGGCGACACCGAATAGACCCGCACCAGCCAGGCCTGCATCGAACTGCCCAGGCGGCTCTTGACCTCGTCGTGGGACAGGATCAGCGAAGCATTGGGGTCGGCCAGCATGTGTTCATAGAACCGCGCGGCCAGCATGACCTTGTTGCGCTCGACAAGGCCCTGCAACGATTGGGTCAGCGTGCATGGGTACTGGGAAACCATGCTGTGCCATTCTTTGGCTTGTACTTCCGGGGAAACGCTTGGCATGTGTGGCCTATTTTCAATTCAGCAAGAAGCCTGATGCCTACACGAATCACAAGAGGCTTCGGCACTGGACGAACCAACCGGGTTCGCCCGCCGGGTATTCTATTGCACGCTGCGCGGGAAGTCTTTGAACGCGAGCGCTGCATACCCGGCTCAATACTTGCGCGGCCCTGCCGATAGCCTGCGCAAGGCATTTTTTCAGACGCGAGGCATTCCTGTACCCGCAGGACCTGGAAGACTACACGCACTACAAGCAGGAACAGGCCAACTACCACGCCGAGCCCGCCAGGGTCGACGCGCTGGGCGACTTCCTGGATATCCCCTTTGCCGACCAGACCTTCGACTACCTGATCACTTCCCACGTCATCGAGCATGTGCCCAACCTGCTGGCGGCCTACGTGGAGTCATCCCGGGTGGTGAAGGACGGTGGCGTGTTCTTCTGCATCTTCCCCAACCGCAACGCCGAGCCCACCGACCGCATCCGCGCGCTGACCACCCTGGAACAGATGATCGACGCCTACGAAAAGCGCGTCGACATGAGCACGATCGACGCGCACCTGTGGCGTGGCCATCACCTGGTGTTCTCCCGGCACTGATCATCGACCCGGAAAACGAAGAGTACCGCCAGTGGTTCGTGCAGTTCACCGGCGGCCCGTTCATCAACCCTGTGACCTGACCCCGCCGAGCCGGCCGCACGCAGGCCGGTTCAGGCGTGCCAGCAGCGGTACCAGCCATCCTGTTCGCTGATGCGCAGCTGCGTCTGGTACAGCTGCGACAGTGCCGCGCTGGTCAGCACCTCGGCCTTGGGCCCGTCGGCCACGATGCGCCCCTGGCTAAGCAGCACCACACGCTCGATCTCCGGGATGATCTCGTCGATATGGTGCGTGGTGATGATCATGGCGTGCTCCTCGGCGCAGAAGCTGCGCAGCAACCTCAGCATGCCCAGGCTCGCCCCCATGTCCAGGCCGTTGGCCGGCTCGTCGAGAATCAGCGCACTGGGCCGGTGAACCAGCGCGCGGGCCAGCAGCAGGCGGCGCTTCTGCCCGGTGGACAGGCGCTGGAACATGGTGCTTTCGTACCCGGCCATTTCCACCTCGGCCAGCAGCGCACGCGCCTGCGCCAGTTGCTCGTCATCGGGCTGCAGATGGCCATGGGCACCGATGGCGCCGAAAAAGCCCGACGCCACCACATCCAGCGCCTGGGTGTGCGGGGTGTAGTCTTCCTGAAGGTCCTGGGACACGAACCCCAGGCGACTGCGCAGTGCCCACAGGTTGACGGTGTCGCTGCCGAACAGCTTCAGGTGGCTGCCTTCGCGCTCCACCGGGTACAGCTCGCGGGTGATCAGCTTGAGCAGGGTGCTTTTGCCGGCCCCGTTGGGGCCCAGGATGGCGACCTTCTCGCCGGCACCGATGTGCAGGGAGAAACCGTCCAGCACACGGTTGTGCTGCTGGTAGGCGGTGACATTGTGGAAATCGATCATGGCTTGCTCGTCAGTGCGGCACGGAAAAGAACCCGGATCTTTCCACAGCACGCAGCCACTGGCTACAGGGCACGGCCAGGTGCCCATGAATGACGGGCGCGACGTGTGTCTGGCGCCAGATTACCGACAGCCGCCCCGCGTCAAACAATCGTTTGAAAAAAATCGTCGAAATACCCATTTTCAGTGATGGCAATGCGTCACTACCTCGCCTAGCATCAATCCACCTCCCGAGGGCCGCTTCGCCGGACCCTCTGCCTGTTATCGCAACCATGGAAGGAACGCTCATGAAGAAGCGCAGATGGAAGCTGGAACGGCCACCGGCCGTGATCGATAACCGCCTTACCTAGCTAGTCAGCTCTGCCGTGATTGTCACTCACTTGCCTGCAAGTGGGTTTTTTTTGGTGCCTGAGAAACATGATGGAGGTTTGTTCATATGGAACCTTTCGTGGGTGAAATCCGCCTGTTCCCGTACAACTTCGTGCCCAAGGGTTGGCTGCCGTGCGACGGACGCCTGTTATCCACGCAAACCAACGCTGCACTGTTTTCCTTGCTCGGCACCCAGTTCGGCAGCTCCGGCAACAACCTGTTTGCCCTGCCTGACCTGCGCGGGCGCACCGCGCTGGCCCGGAACAGCACCGGCACCCCTGACCCCGGCCTGAGCAATCATACCCAGGGCCAGTCAGCCGGCACCGAGAAAGAAACACTGCCCGCCGCCGCACTCGCCCAGCATACCCATGAGGTCTATGTATCCGATGCCCTGGGCAACAGCGGGCCGGCCGGTGCGTTCCCGGCCACCAGTGCCAACCTGGCAACCCCACCGGTCGCTTCGCGCAGCACCTACGTCAAGTTCGACAGTAGCAAGCAGCAAGCGCTCAACCCGGCAACGATTCAGCCCACGCCACCCCAACAGCCCCTGGACAACATGCAGCCTTCGCTGGTGCTGCAGTACTGCATCGCCAGTGTTGGCGTTTACCCACCGCGCCCGTGAACACGCTCCTTCACATCAAGGAATGAACCATGTCTGAAGCCTTTATCGGGGAAATCCGTCTGTTCGCAGGCAACTACGAGCCACAGGACTGGGCACTGTGCAATGGCCAGCTGTTGTCGATCCAGCAGAACCAGGTGTTGTTCACGCTGTTGGGCACCACCTATGGCGGTGATGGGGTCAACACCTTCGCCCTGCCCGACCTGCGCGGCCGGGTACCGGTAGGCGCCGGCGCAGGCCCCGGCCTCACGCAGCGCAACCTGGGCCAGGCAATGGGCAGTGCACAGACCTCCATTGGCGTGCAACACATGCCCGCTCACTCGCATACCTTTTACGCCAGCACGCAGTTGGCCGATGCCGCCTCGCCGGTCGACACCCAGGCACCGGCCTCGCGCACGCTCGGGGTCTTCACCGCGCAAAGCTCGACCAAGGGGCTGTACAGCAACGGCGGCACCAACCCCAACGTCACACTGAACTCCGCGGCAGTGTCGGTGGCGCCAGGCGGCGGGCAACCACATGCCAACCTGATGGGCAGCATGGCGCTCAACTACATCATCGCGCTGGCCGGGATCTACCCGTCGCAGCAGTAAGCCCACCCCTCTCTGAATCAAGGAAAGAGCATTCCATGGACGCTTTCTATGGTGAAATCAGGCTTCTGCCCTACAGTTTCGTGCCGCAGAATTTTCTTCCCTGCGACGGGCGTTCGTTGTTGATCCAGCAGTACAGCGTGCTGTTTACGGTGATCGGCAACCGATTCGGCGGCGATGGCAAGACCACGTTCATGCTGCCCAATCTCAATGGTCGTGTAGTGATGGGAGCCGGCCAGGGTACCGGGTTGCCAAACGCAGCCTTCGCCAGTACCGCTGGCGCCGACAAGGTAGCGCTCAATTCCTTGAACTACCCGCCACACAACCATGGGTTCACCGCGCGCGATGGTACCGAGCCGGACCAGAGGGTCGACATCCCGAGCACCACCACCTACCTGGCCCAGCCACGCAACATCAACCTGTACAACACTGTGGGCACCACGCAGACGCTGGCCGAAGGCAGCATGACTGACGCCGGCACTGGCAACGGCAACATCGAGCGCAACCTGATGCAACCCTACCTGGCGCTGGCGTACTGCATCTGCGTCGAAGGGGAGTACCCGATCCGCAATGACTAGCCTCGAGCGCCTGGCCCGCCTGTTGCCATCGTCGTTCGTTCCCGGCCTGCGCCTGCAGGCCGAGGCGGATGACGGGTTTCTGCGCGCGCTGTTCGTGGCGCGCCGCTGGGAAGAGGTGCGTGCCGCACCAGGGTGGACCGACGCGCAGCGGGTCGCGTTTCTGCACGCCCAAGCCGAGCTGCAGCAACGCCACTACGCCCTGCACTATCGCTCGGCCGAATTCCTGTTGCTGGAGCACCAGGGGCAACCGATCGGCAGGTTGTGCCTGCAGGTGGACGCCAGCGAAGTGCGGGTGGTCGATATCGCCTTGCTGCCTGCCTGGCAGGGCAAGGGGCTGGGCAGCACCCTGCTGGCCGCGGTGCTCGCGCTGGCCGACGGCCAGCACACGCGCTGTGCCCTGAGTGTGGAGCCGTTCAACCCGGCGCGCCGGCTGTATGCGCGCCTGGGCTTCGAGGTAGTTGGCGAGCAGGGCTTGTACCTGCAGATGCAACGGCCACTGACGCAGACCTGTGCCGAGGGTGCCCACATGGAACCCTGACCACGCCGCTGCCGTTACCTCAACGCTGCAAAACCCGCACTGCCAGTCACGGCATACGGGTTGTTCCGATGACTCTTGACCCGCGCCGCAAGCGAGTAATACCGCTACCTGGCAGGAAGCCCCATGAACAGATCCCTGATTGACCTTCGTCACCGCATGGCCCGCAGCATTGCATTGCTGGGCCTGATGCTCGTCTCGCTGCTGCTGTGCGGCCAGGCCAGTGCCGCCCCGACCCTTTCCCCCGCCAGTGGCACCGCCCTGCCGGATGTGGCGGTCAACACACCGATGCAACCTGTCACTATCACCGCCACCGGCGGCGCCATGCCGATCTTCGAGTGGTACGAATGTGATCAGGATGACCCCAGCATGCCGACCAACTGCCTGCCGCCCGGTCTGTTTCTGGACACGTCGCCTGGAAGCGCGACCACCACCCTGCATGGCACCCCCACAGCCATCGGCAGCTACGATTTCTGGATTTCGGCCCTTGACAACAATGACGACGTCGGCAAGGCCCGTTACACCCTCAGGGTCACAGGCGCAACACCGACCCTGACCGCCGTATCGCCCGGCAGCGGCGGCGCCATCGGCGGCACCTCTGTGACCCTGACCGGCACCAATTTTGTCGGCGTCACCAACGTGACATTCGCTGGCGTGCCCGCTACCAACATCATCGTCGTTGCCCCGACCTTGATAACCGCCACCGTCCCCGCCCACACGGCAGGCCCGGTCAACGTGACGGTCACAACGGCAAGCGGTACGAGCACGCTGACCAATGGTTTCACCTACCTCGCCGTACCGACCCTGACCATCGCTACGCCCAATTCCGGCGCCACCACCGGCGGCAATCAAGTGTTTATCTCAGGCACAGGCCTGACCGGCACCACCAGCCTCACCTTTGGCGGCACGCCGGCAAGCAGCTTCACCGTCAACAGTTCGACATCGATCACCGCCATTGCGCCCGCGCATGCCGCCGGGCCCGTCAATGTCGTGGCCACCACGCCGGGGGGCAGTGCCACTTCGGTCAATGCCTATACCTACCTCGCCGTGCCGACCCTGAACACCGTCACCCCCAACTCAGGCCCCATCGGCGGTGGCACCAGCGTGACCCTCACGGGCACCGGCCTGACCGGCGCCAGCAGCGTCACCTTTGGCGGAGTATCGGCAACCGGCTGGACCATCAACAGCCCAACCCAGATCACCGCCACAATCCCGGCCGGCAACGCCGGCGTGGTCAACGTGAGTGTCACCACTGCCGCCGGCTCGGCGTCGTTGACCAATGCCTTCACCTACATTGCACCGCCGGTTGCCGGCCCGGTCAGCGCCTCTGTCGGCCACAACAGCAGCGCGAACCCTGTCACACTCAGCCTCTCGGGGGGCGTCGCCAGCAGCGTGGCCATCAGTACCTCAGCAAGCCACGGCACAGTAACGGCCAGCGGCACCAGCGTCACCTACACACCCACGGTCGGTTTTGCAGGCACGGACAGCTTCACCTATACCGCCACCAACAGTGCAGGCACCTCTGCCCCGGCGACCGTGACCGTTACCGTCGGTTCCCCGACCATCAGCATCGCCCCTGCATCACTGCCTGGGGGTACTGCCGGTATCGCCTACAGCACCACCTCGCTGGCTGCCAGCGGGGGTAACGCGCCCTACGCCTTTTCGCTTGCATCTGGAGCCTTGCCCAGCGGCCTGACCCTGGCATCCAACGGCACGCTCAGCGGCACGCCGACCAGCAGCGGCAACTTCAGCTTCACGGCCAGGGCCACCGACGCGTTCAGCTACACCGGCACGCGCAGCTATACACTGACCATCGTTGCCGGCAGCATGGCCATCACCCCGGCGACATTGCCAGCCCCCATTTACAGCAGCAGCTACAGCCAACAGCTCACCGTCAGTGGGGGTGTCGCGCCCTACACCTTCAGCATCAACGGTGGCAGCCTACCGACCGGAATCGCCCTTTCCAGTACCGGTACCCTGACCGGAAGCCCCTCCAGCCCCGGTACTTACACCTTCAGCGTCACTGCGGTCGACAGCTCCAGCAACCTCACCAGCGTCAGTCAGTCCTATACCCTCACCATTGCCACGCCCTTCATAGACATCACGCCGATTACCTTGCCCGCGGCTACGGTGGGCACGGGGTACAGCACGTCGATCAGCGCCAGCGGTGGGGTTGCACCCTTCGACTACGGTATCGCCTTCGGCGCGCTGCCTGCAGGAATGAGCCTTACCAGCACAGGCACCCTGAGTGGCACACCAACCACCGCCGGTACGTTCACTTTCGGGGTGCGGGCCAGTGATACCAACAGATTCACCGGAGTGCGTCCCTATTCCTTCGTGGTTGGCCAGCAAGCGCCGGTAGCCGCCAATATCAACCAAACCCTCGCAGCCAACAGCGGCGCCAGCACGATCAGCGCAAGCCTCAGCGGGGGGCCGACCACCAGCCTGGCCGTGGTGACACCCCCTGCACATGGCACCGTCAACATCACCGGGGCCACGGGTTTCACCTATACCCCGACCCCAGGCTATGCCGGCGTCGACAGCTTTACCTATACCGCCACCGGCCCGGGAGGGACTTCGGCGCCTGCCACCGTCAACCTCGCCATCACGCCACCCACCGTGGTTATCGGCACGACCACACTGGCCAACGCCACCCAGAACGTGCCCTACACGGCCAGCATCAGTGCCAGTGGCGGCACCGCGCCGTACAGCTACACCATCGTTTCGGGCGCCCTGCCGTCCGGCATGGCCCTGGCCCCGACCGGCAGCCTGACCGGTACGCCAACCGCACCCGGCACCACCAGCTTCACCGTCAGGGTGACTGACAGCCAGAATTTCCAGGCAAGCCAGGCGCTGAGCCTGACAGTCGTGGCACAGGCGCCCGTGGTCGGCAACGTGTCGGCCAGTGTGGCCGCCAACAGCCGCAACAACCCGCTGACCCTGAACCTGGGCAGTGCCCCGGTCACAAGCGTAGCCGTGGCCAGCAACCCACAGCACGGTACCGCGCAGGTCAGTGGCACCAGCATCACCTACACCCCGACTGCCGGTTACTCGGGCGTGGACAGCTTCACCTACACCGCCACCGGCCCGGGCGGCACCTCGGCAGCCGCCACGGTGAGCCTCACCATCACCCCACCGACGCTGGTAATGAGCCCGGCCTCCGGCACACTGCCGCCAGGCACCGTGGGCAGCGCCTACAGCTTCGGCCTGGGTGCCAGCGGCGGGATGGCGCCGTACAGCTACGCCATCGGCGCCGGCAGCCTGCCCAATGGTCTGCAGCTCGACCCGGCGACCGGGGTGATCAGCGGCACGCCGACCGAGGCCGCCAACGCCACGCTGACCGTTACCGCCACCGATGCCAACGGCGCCACCGGCAGCCGCAGCATTACCCTGGCGATCGCCGCCCAGGTGGTCACCGTGGTGTCATCCAGCGAGGCGCTCAGCCCCGGTGCTGTCGCCAGCGTCGACCTTACCCGTGGGGCCACCGGAGGGCCGTTCCTGCGCGCCCGCGTGCTGTCGTTGAGCCCAGCGTCAGCCGGGCATGCCAGCCTGACATCGATGGCCCCTGCGCGAGCAGCGCGTGCCGCCCTGTCCGGTTTCAACCTGCGCTTCGTGCCTGCCGCTGCCTTTGCCGGCACAGCAGTGGTCACCTTCAGCCTGGAGAGCACCAGCGGTGCCAGCGCGACCGGCACCGTGACCTTCAGCGTGCAGGCACGTCCCGACCCCAGCAAGGACGCCGAAGTGATCGGCCTGCTAAACGCGCAATCGCGCGCAGCGGATCGTTTTGCCAGCACCCAGATGGACAACTTCAACCGGCGCCTGGAGCAACTGCACCGCCCTACCTGTGACCGCAACGCGTTCAACGCCAACGTTCAACATGGCCGCGACAACCTCGGCCTGGGCAGCCTGGGCAAGGCGCTGCGCGACGAGCTCGAAGGCAACGGCAAGGGCAATGACGACGAGGACGCGGACGACACCCGTCGCAAACAGCGCGACACCGCCCGCGCCACCTCCGGCGAGTGCGTCGAAGAGGCCGTGGCCTACTGGACCGATGGCTTCATCAACACCGGTTCCAACCGCGCACGCGGCGCCAAGGACAACAGCTTCGTCACCTACGGACTGAGCGCCGGCGTCGACTATCGCCTGTCGCCAAGGGCCGTGGTGGGCATCGGTTTTGGCTACGGCAACGACCGCGCCGACATCGGCGAGCAGGACACCCGCAGCGAGGCCGACGCCCTGGGCCTGGCGGCGTACCTGAGCGTCAACCCGCTGTCGGAGATCTACATCGATGCACTGCTGGGCTACAACCGCATCCGCTTCGACTCGCGCCGCTACGTCACTGCCGACCCGTCCAACGGCTATGCCCATGGCTCGCGCGACGCCGACCAGCTGTTCGCCTCGCTGACCGCCAGCTACGAGTACCGCGAAGGCACCCTGTCGCTGGCGCCGTACACACGGCTGAACGCCAGCTTCACCAAGCTGGACGACTTCAGCGAACGGGGCGGCGGTATCTACGGGCTGTCGTACGAACAACAGCGCCAGCGGACCTTCACCTCGTTCCTGGGCGTGCGCAGCGGCTACGACATCCAGACCGGCGCCGGCGTGCTCACGCCGCGGGTCGGGCTGGCGTGGGGCCACAACTTCAGCCGCAGCGACGACTACCGCATGCGCTACACCGACCAGACCAACGACGGCGTGCTGTATCGCCTGTCACCCGACCCGATGGACAGCAACTTCGTCGACCTGGACCTGGGCCTGGACTTCAGCCTCAGCCAGAGCTGGCGCCTGGGCTTCTCGTACAAGACCGCGCTGGCCACCGACGAGCGCAACGAGATGTTCCGCATCGGCCTGGACGGGCGCTTCTGACCCCTGCCCTGGCGCCCCTTTGCCGGCCTCACCGGCGAAGGGGGCTGGTCAATCTGCATGACGCCTGTCGGCAAAGGTGCCGACAGCGCGTTGCGCGGCTACAATGCGCGGCTACCGTGACCAGCCAGACTAAAAAGACATGTCCCTACCCAAGCATCACCTGGAATTGCTCAGCCCCGCCCGCGACGTGGCGATTGCCCGCGAGGCGATCCTGCACGGCGCCGATGCGGTGTACCTGGGTGGCCCGAGCTTCGGTGCCCGCCACAATGCCTGCAACGAGGTGAGCGATATCGCCGGGCTGGTGGAGTTTGCCCACCGCTACCACGCGCGGGTGTTCACCACCATCAACACCATCCTGCACGACAACGAGCTGGAGCCGGCGCGCAAGCTGATCCACCAGCTGTACGACGCCGGCGTCGACGCGCTGATCGTGCAGGACCTGGGGGTGATGGAGCTGGACATTCCGCCCATCGAGCTGCACGCCAGCACCCAGACCGACATCCGCACCCTGGCACGGGCCAAATTCCTCGACCAGGCCGGCTTCTCGCAGCTGGTGCTGGCCCGCGAGCTGAACCTGCAGGAAATCCGCGCCATCGCCGACGAAACCGACGCGGCCATCGAGTTCTTCATTCATGGCGCGCTGTGCGTGGCGTTCTCCGGGCAGTGCAACATCTCTCACGCCCAGACCGGACGCAGTGCCAACCGTGGCGACTGTTCCCAGGCCTGTCGCCTGCCCTACACCCTCAAGGACGAAAAAGGCGGCGTGATCGCCTACGAGAAGCACCTGCTGTCGATGAAGGACAACAACCAGAGCGCCAACATCCGCGCCCTGGTAGAGGCTGGCGTGCGTTCGTTCAAGATCGAGGGCCGCTACAAGGACATGGGCTACGTGAAGAACATCACCGCCTACTACCGCCAGCGCCTGGACGAAGTGCTCGAAGACCGCACCGACCTGGCCCGCGCCTCCAGCGGCCATACCGCGCACTTCTTCGTGCCCGACCCGGACAAGACCTTCCACCGCGGCAGCACCGACTACTTCGTGAGCGAGCGCAAGATCGACATCGGCGCGTTCGATTCGCCCACCTTCACCGGCCTGCCGGTGGGTGTGGTGGAAAAGGTCGGCAAGCGCGACCTGCAGGTGGTCACCCATGCACCGCTGTCCAACGGCGACGGCCTCAACGTGCTGGTCAAGCGTGAGGTGGTCGGCTTTCGTGCCAACATCGCCGAGGCCAGGGGCGAGTTCGACGAAGACGGCGAAAAGCGCTACCGCTACCGCGTAGAGCCCAACGAGATGCCCAAGGGCCTGCACCAGCTGCGCCCCAACCATCCGCTGAGCCGCAACCTGGACCACAACTGGCAGCAGGCGCTGCAGAAGACGTCGGCCGAACGCCGTATCGGCCTGGGCTGGGTCGCGCAGTTGCGTGAACACGGCCTTGAGCTGACCGCCACCAGCGAGGAAGGCATCAGCGCCAGTGCCACCCTGCCCGGCCCGTTCGGCCCGGCCAACAAGCCGGAGCAGGCGCTGGAGCAACTGCACGACCTGCTCGGCCAGCTGGGCACCACCCAGTACCACGCCACCGGCATTCGCCTGGATGCGCCGCAGGCGTACTTCATTCCCAACTCCCAGCTCAAGGCGCTGCGCCGCGACGTGATCGAGAGCCTCACCGCCGCCCGCGTTGCCGCGCACCCGCGCGGCAGCCGCAAGGCCGAGACGGTGCCGGCGCCGGTATACCCCGAGTCGCACCTGTCGTTCCTGGCCAACGTGTACAACCAGAAGGCCCGCGACTTCTACCACCGCCACGGGGTCAAGCTGATCGATGCGGCCTACGAGGCCCACGAAGAGCCCGGCGAAGTGCCGGTGATGATCACCAAGCACTGCCTGCGCTTCTCGTTCAACCTGTGCCCCAAACAGGCCAAGGGCGTCACCGGCGTGCGCACCAAGGTTGCGCCCATGCAGCTGATTCACGGTGACGAGGTACTGACCCTGAAGTTCGACTGCAAGCCGTGCGAGATGCACGTGATCGGCAAGATGAAGGGGCACATCCTCGACCTGCCGCAACCGGGCAGCGTGAAGCACATCGTGGGCCATATCAGCCCCGAAGACCTGCTCAAGACCGTGCCGCGCGGCACGCACTGAGTGCCGCCCGGGCGGTCATGCGCCCTGCATGACCGCCCGCACCCGGCGGCGCAGGCCTACCCCCTGGCCGCCAGCTGGCCTTGCCTGGCCAGGGTCAGTTCCTCGATGCTGATCTCGCGCATGCGAAACTTCTGCACCTTGCCGGTGACCGTCATGGGGAACTCGTCCACCAGGCGAAAGTGCCGCGGCACCTTGAAGTGGGCGATCTGCGCCCTGGCCCATTCGCGCAGTTCGTCTTCGCTGGCACTGTGTCCGGGGTGGAACTTGACCCAGGCCACGATCTCCTCGCCATAACGGCTGCACGGAATGCCGATCACCTGTACGTCGGCGATGGCCGGGTGGGTGAAGAAGAACTCCTCCAGCTCCCGCGGGTAGATGTTCTCTCCCCCGCGAATGATCATGTCCTTGCTGCGCCCGACGATGCGCACATAGCCCTGCTCGTCCATCACCGCCAGGTCGCCGGTGTGCATCCAGCCCTCGTGGTCGATGCTCGCGGTGGTGGCCTCGGGGTTTTCCCAGTAGCCGAGCATGACACTGTAGCCACGGGTGCACAGCTCGCCGATCTGCCCGCGGGGTACCGTGAGCCCGTCGCTGTCCACCAGCTTGCTCTCCAGGCACGGCTGGGTACGCCCCACGGAGGTGACGCGCAGCTCCAGCTCGTCCTCGGCAGCGGTCTGCAGCGACACCGGGCTGGTCTCGGTCATGCCATAGGCGATCTGCACCTCGCTCATGTGCATCTCGTCGATCACCCGGCGCATCACCTCGATCGGGCAGGTAGCGCCGGCCATGATCCCGGTGCGCAGGCTCGACAGGTCGAATTCATGCCGCTGCGGGTGGTCCAGTTCGGCGATGAACATGGTCGGCACACCGTAGAGCACGGTGGCACGCTCCTCGGCAACGGCGCGCAGGGTGCTCAGCGGGTCGAAGGCATCCCCGGGGTAGATCATGGTCGAGCCATGGGTCAGGCAGCCCAGGTTGCCCATGACCATGCCGAAGCAGTGGTACAGCGGCACCGGGATCACCAGCCGGTCGTGCTCGGTCAGGCCCAGGCTCTCGCCCACCATGTAGCCGTTGTTGAGGATGTTGTGGTGGCTGAGGGTTGCCCCCTTGGGAAAACCCGTGGTGCCGGAGGTGTACTGGATATTGATGGGGTCGTGCCAGTGCAGGCCGGCCTGGCGCTCGGCCAGGGCCTGCACGGTCACCGCCTCGGCCATGCCTTGCAGGCCCGCCCAGGGCAGAAAGCCTGGGGGTGGTTGCTCGGCCAGGCTCACCACACCGCGCAGGGCCGGCAGGCGCTGGCAGTTCAGGCTGCCGGGGGCGGCGCTGGCCAGCTCCGGCACCAGGCCGAGGAGCATCGCGTGGTAGTCGCTGGTCTTGAACGCGTCGGCGCAGATCACCCAGTTGCAGCCGGACTGCTTGAGCGCGTATTCCAGCTCGCTGCTGCGATAGGCCGGGTTGATGTTGACCAGGATCACGCCGACCTTGGCGCTGGCGAACTGGGTGATGCACCACTGCGCGCAGTTGGGCGCCCAGATGCCCAGGCGATCGCCGCGCTGCAGCCCCAGGGCCAGCAGGGCCCGGGCGTGGCGCTCGACCTCCTCGGCCAGTTGCTGCCAGCTGTAGCGCAGGCCCTGGTGGCGCACCACCAGCGCTTCACGCGCGGCGAACCTGGCCGCGGTGGCGTCGAACGCCGCTCCGATGGTCATGGCGAGCAGGTCCTTGTCCTGACGCCCCTGGGTATAGCTCGGTTGATTCATGGTTGCCCCTTGTGATTGTTATGGGCCGGCGCAGGCGGTTGCCCGCCTGCGTTGAGTCAGCGGGTGAATACCTGTGCGGTACCGGTGGCCATGTCGCCGCCTGGCAGCTTGATGTTCGCCACCAGCTCCAGGCTGTCCGGGTCGTACACCGCCACGTCGTTGAAGGTGCCGGTCAGGTACAGCTTGCTGCCGGCCTTGTCGAAGCTGATGCAGTAGTACGAATGCGCCAGGTTCGCGGCCTTGATCAGCTTCTGCTGCTTGATGTCGTACTTGGCCAGGCGGTTGAGCACGCCGAACATCTGGTTGGGGTCCTTGGGCGAGCGCATGCCGGTGAAGTACACCTCGGTGACCGGGGCAAAGTCCTGAACCTGGGTCTTGCCGGTGGTCAGGTCGACGCTGACGTAGCCGTAGACGAAGTCGGCGGTGTCCGCGTCCTGTTTCTCGTCCTTGTACTTCGCGGCGGTGTAGAGCAACGAGAAATCACGCCGGGCGGTCTGGTGAGACCAGATGTAGAGCAGGTCCGGCGGGCTGTACCGCGGGCGCTTCCAGCTGCCGGTGGGCAAGGCCACGCTGTACTGGCCGGTCTTCACGTCCAGCTTGTAGATGTCGCGCCCGGCCATGTACAGGCTACCGTCGTCCGCGGCCTGCATGATCGAGATCTGCCTCGGCACCTCGAAGGTGCGCAGCGGCTGGGCGTTCAACCCGGCGTCGGTGGCGTACACCTGCAGGCGCGGCGCCTGCACCGCATAGTGGTCGTTGAGAATCTGCGTGGGGTTGGCCACGCTGTACAGTTCCTTGCCGTCCGGGCTGACGGCGAGCGACAGCATCGACTTGGCCTGCTCGCCCGGCTTGAACGCCAGGCGCGCATGGAACACCGTCTTGCAGGTGTCCAGCTCGATGCCGTAGATATCGCCGTAGTGGTTGTTGAGCACGTAGGCGACCTTCTTGTCCGGCGCCACCTGCGCCGCGCCCGGGCCGAAGGCGTCGGGCATCTGGCAGGTCTTGTACAGCGTGTCGCTGGCCACGTCGATCAGGTGCAGGTTGTTGGGGTAGTTGGTGGCCAGCAGGTATTCCTTGCCCGGCTTGAGCGCAGGCCCCGACGCGTTGGCGGGTACGTCGCTGGCGGCGAAGGCCAGGCCGACACCGGCAGCGGTGCAGATGGCAAACAGACCCAAGCTCGTCGCGGCCATGCGGCCGATGAACTGAAGCTTCATAGCGGTATCCTTTTTTATTCTTGTCGTCAGGTCACTTGTCGTTCGGAAACACGGTGGTGAGGTTGCGCCAGCCCTCGTCGGAGCTTTGCGCGTCCTTGTTCCAGTCGGGGAAGGTGCTCATCATGTCCGGCACCTGGGCCGGCCACCAGCACGGGTCGGAGCAGCCATAGAGGTCGGCCTCCATCGGCTGGCACAGCGACGCCACCCCACCGAACACGTCCACCTCCCAGCCCGGGTCGGTGGTGGCGGTGCACCCGGCCACGCTGCTCATTGCCACCACTTCCTCGAGACGGTCCTCGGCAGCGGCCTGTTCCAGAATCAGTGCCTTGTTGTTCAGCGGCTTCAGATGTTTCATGTCAGTGCGCCTTCCGCGGGGTGATGTAACTGCTGATGAAGGCCGGGTTGGCGGCCATGATGCGGCTGTAGACCTCGATGCCGAAGTCCACCCAGTCGCGCATCAGTTCGCAGTAGTGGTAGGTGGGATGGGTGGGGTCGCCATAGCGGGCGTAGCTTTCGTGGTAGCAGCCGCCGGAACACAGGTTGCGAATGTGGCAGGTGTCGCAGCCGGTACCGCTGCGGTCCAGGCGCTGGGACAGGAAGTCGTTGAGCTCGGCCTGCTTGACCTCGCCGTGCACGTTGCCGAAGGTCGGCAGGCTGGAGCCGGTGAAACGGTGGCACAGGTTGAGCTCGCCCTTGTGGTCGACCGCCAGCATTTTCAGCCCGGCCCCACAGGGCAGCGCCTTCTTGTGGCCTTCGTGGATGTCGGTGATCAGCTGGTGCAGGTTGGAAAAACCGATGTTGCGGTGCTCCAGCGCCGCCTCCAGGTAGCGCCGGCCCAGGGCCTTCATGTTGGCGAACACCTCCACCAGTTCGTCGCCGGTGAGGTTGAAGTCGGACATGTCGCCCGAGGTGACCGGCGCAAAGCCGACCTCGGCAAAGCCCAGCTCGTTGAACAGGTGGTTCCAGATGGTCTCCACGTCGGTGATGCCACGGGTCAGCGTCACCCGCGCGCCCACCGGGCGGCTGCGGTAGCGCGACAGCAGCAGGTCGACCTTGCGCCGCACCACGTCGTAGGTGCCCTGCCCGCCCACCGTGATGCGGTTGCGGTCGTGCACGGTCTTGGGCCCGTCGATGCTCACCGACAGCCCGAAGCGATGGGCATTGAGGTAGTCGACGATCTCTTCGGTGAGCAGCGTGGCGTTGGTGGTCATGATGAATTCCACCTGCTTGCCGGCCTCGGCAAAGCGGCGCTCGCAGTAGTTGACCATGTGCTCGATCAGCGGGCGGTTGGACAACGGCTCGCCGCCGAAGAACACCACGCTGTAGCGCTCTTCGTCGGGCGACTCGCGCAGCAGCATCTCCACCGAGGCCTCGGCGGTGTCGGCGCCCATCTTCTTGCCGGCCGAGGGTTTGTCCAGGTCTTCTTTGTAGCAGTAGGTGCAACTGAGGTTGCAGCCGGTGTTGACGTTCAGCACCACGGTGTTGAGCGCTGTGCGCTCGACCCGGCTGATGCCCAGCTCCGGGGTCAGCGGCGAGCCGTCGTTGACCACTTCCAGCGCGATCAGCTCGCGCAGGGTCTCGTTGACGTCATGCCCGGTGAAGCGTCCGGCCAGACGCAGCACCAGGTCTTCGCTGGTGCAGCTCTGCACGCGCAGGGCGTCGATGATGCCGCCGGTAACGTCATCGGTGGCGAACAGCGAGCTGCTGGGGATGTGGAACAGCATGCGGTCGTCGTCCACCCGCACTTCGTGCAGGTTGCGTTCGACCAGATTCAATAATGCACCCATGGTGACCTCCGCAAATGTGACGATTCGTCGTGGCAAAGCCGGGCGAGACGCGCTCGCCCACCGCCTTCGCGGTCAGGGCAGCGGCGGGCTGTTCCAGCGCTGCACCGTGACGATCAGTTGCCCTTCGCCTTGCAGGCCACCCTCCTCCAGCTGGGCGATCACCTTCAGGTTGCCGACGTTGTTGGCCATCATCCTGCGCTGCGGGTTCGGCCCGGCGCCGGCAGGCAGGAACACCCCGTCGCGCTGCATGGTGCCGGCGAACTTCACGTCCTCGTCGTCCCTGGCCTGCTCGTTGAACGGCTCCACCGTCCATTTGGCCGGCAGGTAGCCGATGCGGTAAGGCTGGCCATCGGCGCCCTTGCCCCACGCCTCGGCCTCGAAGCGGCCCTGCACCTTGGGCGTGGTGCCGCCGTTCTCGCCGATGCGCGCCACCGAATACGCCGGCACCACCTTGACCTCGGCGACCTCGGTGTACACCGCAAGGTCCACGCCCTTGAGCGCACCCAGGGCCACGTTGCGCAGCCCCGGCGCGGCATCGGCTGCCGCCTTGACCTTGACCCGCAACAGCTGCGGGGTGCTTTCCAGCACCTTGACCACCTCAACGCCTGCGCCCAGGTCCGGGGTGCCGGACAGGCCGCTGCCCACCAGGGTCAGCTCGGCCTCGTTGCCGGCGCGGATGAACGCCGGCTGTACCGCCAGCAGGCGGGGGCTGTCCTGCCTGGCCGCGCTGAAGTCCAGGCCGCGCTCGTCGTGCTCGGTCTCGAACATGCGCCCTTTCATCTCGCCGTTCAGGGCCGCGAATACCTGATGCATGCGCACATCGCCGATCTTCAGGTTGCCGCGCCATTCGTAGCCGTTGTAGACGATGGCCGAGCCGCTGCCATTGAACGGCGTGCCGTCGGCATACTGGCCCTTGACCTCGATGTTGAAGGTGTCGCCGCTGTCGTGGGTCACGCTCATCACGCCGCGCACATCGCCCCTGGTCATCATGTGGCCGCTGAAGCTCCACTGCCCGGGCAGTGCGTCGGCGCCCGGCTTGCTCTTCTGCCAGTCGCTCCAGGCCTGACTCTCAAGCGGGTAGTCCTTGGCCAGCTGGGGCGCCACTTCGTTGCGCGCCAGCCCCAGCCAGTCGCGGTCGCGGGACATCATCTGGTATTCCAGCGACGGCCAGCGCCCCAGGTGGAACTCCACCAGGCGTTCCCACTCCTGCAGCGGCCGACGCTGCAGCGCCACCCGCGCGCCGGAGTGACAGCGGGCACACATCTGGTTGAGGGGTTCGTCGAACTTCTCCACGGTGTTCAGGCGCCGCTCCATCGCGTAGCGCATGCCATCGGTCTCGCTGGGTGCCAGCCCCTGCCTGTCGGCCAGGTACTTGACCACCGAGCGACGGTCTTCATCGCTGATCTTCACGCCGTACATCAACTGCATGCGCGCAATGCTCATCAGCCAGCCTTCGGGGGTCTTGCGCTGGTGGCTGATGCGGCTCAGGGCGTCGTTGCCCTCGGGGGTATGGCAGGCCATGCACTTGGCATTGAGAATCGCCTTGCCATCTTCGGCCACGGCGGGGGGCAGAACAGCACAGGCCAGCATGGCCAGGGTGCCGGCACTCAGGTAATGCCGGAGTCGAGTTGTCTTCAAGGTCAGGCCTCCACGGTATTGTTTTTATAAATCGTCCGCGCCCGGCGAGGGGCTGTACTGCACATCTGACTCACACCAAGCAGAGTGCATGCCAACAAAATTAATTCCTTGCTTAACAAATAGTTACTGGATACTCCTGATAAACAACATTGATTCCAGCGCTGCCCAGGCGTGCAATTTCGCGATGACTGTCTAACTCTGAGACAGCTGAGACCACTGCCTGGCCGGGTGAGCCTGGCCCGGCAGCACCAGCATGCCGAGCACCATCGCCAGCAACCCCAGCCACACCAGCGACACGAACGGATAGCGCCGTACCACGATCACCCCCTGGATCGCGTCGCCACCGTCCAGCGTGCCGGCGGCCGTCATCAGGCGTGGCGAGGCCGGTACCCATACCTGCAGGTCCTGGGCCCAGCCGCGCACGATGAAGGGGTGCAGCACATAGCCCGGGTCGCCCACATGGCGTGCATAACGGTAGTCGAGGATTTCGCACAGCTGTCGCACCGGGCCCTGATAGGCCGGCGGCAATGCGCGCCGGTCCTGGAACAGCGCATGCCCGGCGATGACCTGGTCGTCGCTGCGCAACTGCACCTGCGCCACCGCCTGGTAGCCCGAGAAGTTCTGCTGGCTGCTTACCGGCAGCACGCGCACCTGCAACTGATCGGCCACCCGGTGCCACGCCTGCGGTGATGAAGCCGGGGCAATATTGATGGGCATGTAGGTATTGAGTGCCGTGGCCAGCAGGCCACCGGCCAGCGCCACCATCGCCCCACCGTGAATCAGCGCCAACGGCGCCGTATGGCGCAGGGTGCCGAGCCGGCGGCTGCGCCACAGCACCCGCATGCCCCAGGCCAGGCACGCCAGCAGCAGGAACATTCCGGCCAGCAGGGCCGCGTCCAGCCACGGCAGCACCTGCACGATGCGCTGGGACAGCACCCCTTCGCCGGTGTAGCGCGAGGTCAGCCAGGCACCGCGCCAGGCCGTCAGCGCCACCCACAGCGCCATGCCCAGGGTAATCAGGCCGGCGTAGCGCGCCGGCAGGCTGCGCCGCAGGAACCCCCACCCGCCGAGCAGCCCGAGCAAGCCGATGACGGGCATCAGCCACTTGCCCAGGGCATGGCCGTCCACGTCCCAGTGATCGAAGGCCCGGCGCAGACCGGCCAGCTCCTCGGCACTGGCCCACACGGCCAGGGTCTCGAAGAACGGCTTGAGCTCCGAGGCCTTCTCCAGCGCCAGCCACTGACCGACATGAGCGCTGAGCAGTTGGCCCACCGCCAGCAACGCGGCCACGGCGAACAGCCACATCGACAGGTCCAGCCCCCAGTCCGAAGCCGACCGGCGCACTGGGCGGGCCTGCGCCGCCGGCCGCCTGAACGCTCGCCAGGCAAACCACAGCATCAGGCCGAGGATGCCCCCCGCCAGCGCCAGGTGCCCCAGCCATGAAGTGGTACCGATATAGCGGTGTGAACTGGCCAGCACCTCGCTGCGCGTCACCGACATGGCGATGCAGGCCAGCGCCGCAGTCAGCAGGCTGAACAGCGGCAGCGCGCGCCAGTGGCGGCCCTGCGGCCGCCAGCGCCGTGCCCCGTGCAATACCGCGCCGAGCATCGCCCATACCGCGAAGGCGGCTGTCTGCACCGGGTCCCAGTGCCATAGCTGGCCGAAGGTGAAGTCTTCGAGCGCCCACACCATGCCCATGCCGATGCCGGCGGTCAGTACCAGCCAGGCGCGCCTGCCGTAGGTACATGCCAGCGCACCGTAGGCGTCGCCGGTACGTGCCAGTGCATCCAGCGCAGCACCGGCCGGGGCGATGGCCCAGGCATAGGCGGCGATAATCAGCGGCGCGTGAAACGCCATCCAGATCGTCTGCAGGTGTGCGTTCATGCCCTGGCTCGCCTGGGCCGCCAGCCAGTCGGCCGGCGTTGCCGTGAACGGCCCCAACCCTGCGGCAGTGAGGGTGTACCAGGCCGCCACCAGCGCATTGGCGCGCCCGGCCCAGCCCGGCAGCGCGGCATTGCGCACGCCGATGCCCATGCACAGGGTTGCCAGCAGCAGCACGGTGCCTTCATCGCCGCCCCACAGGTTGGCGACCTTGAGGTAGGCCGGCAGCGTGGCGCTGCTGTACAGCCAGATGTAGCGCAGCTGGAAATGGTCGGCCAGCAGGTGCATCACCAGGCTCAGGCACGCCGCACACAGCCCCACCAGCGCCAGCCGCCAGAGTATCTGGCGCAGCCGGGCGCGCACGGCGCCCAGTACCACCAGCCCGGCAATCAGCACCAGCAGCAGGTTGCCCACCTGGGGCAGCCACCACAGCAGCGCGCAGCACAGCAGCAGCCCCAGGGCCGGTGGCCAGCACGTATCCCATCGCAGATCGCTCACGACGCCCACTCCTTCTTGTTGTTGTGCAAGCGGCCATACAAGTACTGCGCCAGGCCAGGTTTCACCTGCCAGAACAGCAGCTTGGCCGGTTTCAAGGCATCCTGGGAGTGCGTGCGTGTGTGCCGTTCTGAGACAGTCGATGGGCGGCTGAGACAGTACGGCCCGCCTCGATCTCGCCGGGCTGGGAGACAAATCGCCGACATTTCATCGGGTTGCACGCGTCGTGCAGGCATGGCGCAGTAGTTGCTTGAGCCGGTGCAGCTCGCTGCACACCTTCGATAACAACAAGAAAGGAGCACACCGATGATTCGAGCCGCCCGCACGCCCTTGGCGCTGACGCTTGCCCTCATGGCCTGCAGCGCCCAGGCCCACGAGCTGTACAACAACGAGGGCCGCGTGCTGAACGCCGACCTCGAGGCCCTGTTCGGCGTATTTCACAGTGACGAAAGCTACGCGGTGGGCGGCAACCGTCAGCCCGGCAGCAGTGCCTGGCGCGAGGGCTATATCAAGTATGGGCTGAGTGCGAGCCAGGCACTGGGCGCTGCGGGCACGGCCTACGGCGCGTTCAACCTGGTCAGCTCCGGAACCTGGGGCGACGGCGACGCCGCCGGCCTGACCCTGGGCAGCGAACGGCGCACCGGCGTCGAGGATGCCTACCTGGGCTGGCGCTCCGGCGACCTGTTCCCGGCGCTGGGCAAGGACGGCGTGGACGTTTCCGCCGGCCGCCAGACGCTGACCCTGGGCGACGGCTTTCTGATCCAGGGTGATCCGGTCAACCTTGGCAAGGTCGACCTGGGCGCGAACTTCAACCGCGGCGGCGCCTATTACCTGGCCGCGCGCAAGGCCTTCGACCGCACGGCCGTACTGCGCCTGGGCGGCAGCGAGGGCCTGCGCGGCGACCTGATGTGGCTGAAGTCGGACAACCATTACCAGGCCGATACCGAGCTTGCCATCGCCAACCTCGAACAGGTGGGCGAAGCCGGCACCCTGGGCATTTCATGGATTCGCGGCCTGGATGTCGACCGGCGCTATGCGTCGATCCTGGGCCTGCAGGAGCGCGATGGCATGGATACTGTCAGCCTGCGCGGGCGCGGCAGCCTGGGGGTCAAGGACCTGGAGGTGGCCGCCGAATACGTGACCCAGGACAAACGCAGCGGGCGCGAGAACGCCTGGTACCTGGAAGGCGCCTGGACCTTCTCCGAGGTGCCCTGGAGCCCGACCGCCACCTACCGCTACAGCCGCTTCTCGAATGCCTTCGACCCGCTGTTCTACGGGGCCAGCCGCGGCTACGGCACCTGGTTCCAGGGCGAGGTCGCGGCCAACTATGCCGGCCCGTTCAACAGCAACAGCCAGGTGCATCACGTGGGCCTCAAGGCCACGCCACGGGAGAACCTGACCCTTGGCGCGCTGTACTTCGACTTCGATACCCTGGACAAGGCGCGTGGCAACCTGGGTGGCCGCGAGCTGGACCTGTACGTGGAGTGGATGGTCAACGAGCACCTGCTGATCAGCCCGCTGCTGGGTTTCTACAAGCCTGATCGCAGTGCCGACAACGGCGGCCTGCAGCTGGGCAGCAGCGACACCAGCACCTACCTGCAACTGCTGGTGGGCACCTTTTTCTGAGGTGTCACACCGGGTACCCCTGCGCGGCCAGCCAGCCGCGCAGCCTGGCCTGTTCCGGCGCCGGCCTGCCGTGCAGCAGCCACTGCAATGGCTGACCGGCCTGAACCCCACGTACCAACGGGGCCAGCGGCACGCCGTCGAGGTGCCAGATACCCAGCGGCTGGTCGGGCCCCACCACCACCTCGGCCTGTTCGATGAAGCCGTGGCTCACCACCGGGCGCTGCTGCACCTGCCATTGGCGGAAGTCCCCGGCCAGGTGCAGTGGTTGCGCATCCGGCCACACCTGGCGCGGGCCCCAGAACGCTTGCCCGGCCTTGTCTGCCTCCTGGGCATAGAAATCCCGGCCGATGCGGGCGAAGCGCAGGAACAGCTGCTCGATACGTTCCTGATGAAAGCGCAGGGCCAGCGCCTGCTGCCCGGGGCGGCGCAGCAGGGTGTTGATCACTGCGGGCGCCTGCAGGGCCGAGGAAAGCGACTGGAAGATGCCGTTGCCCGACAGCGGGTCCACCGCCATGGCGGCGTCGCCGATGCGCAGCCAGTTGTGCCCCGCGCATGCGCCTGCCAGGATCGCCGTGCTGCTGCGCGCATGCACCGGCACCGCCTGCCCGGCCGCCGCGCCGAATACCTCGGCCACCAGTGCCGATTCGCCCCGACGCCGGGCATAGTACTCAGGCAGGTGCGCCTTGCCCGGCAGACCGCCGGCGCTGCTGTCCAGGCTGATCTGCCAATAGCAGCGGCCATCGGCCAGGCGCGCCATCCAGGCCCAGCCGTCGGCCAGGCTCTGCACCGCCGACACCGGCTCGGCCGGCGCGCCCTGCCACACACTGAGCAGGCTGACGCTTTCGGGGCCGCGCAGGCGGCTCGCCGTCAACGGGGCCTGGCGCCCGCGTGCCTCCACCAGAAAATCGGCATGCAGCACCCGGCCATCGTTAAGCTGCACCTGGTGCGCGTGCGCCGTGCTGTGCAGTTTGCTCACCCGTGCTTCGATCAAGCCCACGCCGGCCCGGCGCAGGTCATCGCGCAGGGCGGCATCGAAGCGGCGGCGGTCCAGCAGGCATTCCTGGTTCAGCCATTGCTGCTGGCCATTCCAGTGCACCTGGCGGCGCGCGGGCATGGCTGCCTGTTCCAGTGCGCTGCCAAGGCCGGCATGGCGCAGGCCGTCGAGCACCCGTTGGGACACGCCCTCCACCGCCTCGAACCGGCGCCAGTCACACACCAGCTCGACCGTGTAGCCCAGGCGCTGCAACCCCATGGCGCACGCCGCGCCTGCGGGCCCGGCGCCCAGTATCAGGATGCGCGGCTCAGCCATGCACGCCCCCACGGCGTTCTGCACCAATGAAGGCGGCCTGTTGGCGCAGATGCTCCAGTACCTGTTCGCGACCCGCGTTCGGCTGCGCCGTCAACAGTGCGCGCACCTGGCCGCACAGCGCCGCACTGGCCAGGCTCGCCCCCGCCACGCCGCTGGCCGGATCGACCGCAGCGCCGAAATCGGCCTGGGGCGTGTCGAGCCACGACCATTGGCCCGGCGCGCAGCGGGCATCGCCGGTTACCCGAATCACCCCCGGATAACGCGCCGGGTACACCGGCGCACCGCGCGCCGGGCTCGATGCGCACAGCAGCACCCCGGCCTCGACGGCCACGGCGCAGGCCGCACGCAGTACATTGCGGTCCTGCTGCAGGCCCAGGCTCAGGTTGACCAGCATCGCGCCCTGCTCCACCAGCCACAGCAGCGCCGCCGCCACCTGCAATGCCGAGGTCTGCCAGTGGCGGTCGAACACCTGCGCCACCAGCACCTCGCCGGCACCGCCCTGGGCCAGCAGGCAGTCGAGTACCCGGCTGCCATGCCCCAGGACATCGGCCTGCACCTGCCCCTCGCGCAACTCGCCGTGCTCCAGCCAGAAACGCCGGCCACCGGCGATAGGCCCGGCCTGATGCGCCGAGCACCCGCTGTCGATCACCCCGACACGCAGGCTAGTGCCCATGCCGCACGGGCTGCGGCTGTACACAGCGCAATTGCCCGTCCTCGAGGTGCAGGTGAAGGTCCGCGCCGTCCAGGGTGGACGGCCGATGGCTGATCAGGATGCGCGTGCGCCCGGCGAACAGCTGGTCGATGGCCGCGATCACCTCGCGCTCGGTGGCCTCGTCGACCGCCGAGGTGGCTTCGTCGAGCACCAGGATCGATGGCTGCTGCAACAGGGCGCGGGCAATCGCGATGCGTTGTTTCTGCCCACCGGACAACTGCTGCCCACGTTCACCCAGCGGCCCGTCCAGGCCCAGGGGCAGGCTGTGCACCAGGCTGTCCAGGCGCGCCAGGCCCACCACCTGTTCCAGTTCTGCACGGCTCGCGTCGGGCCGGCAGTAGGCCAGGTTCTGCGCCAGGGTGCCGCGAAACAGCACGATGTCCTGGCTGACCACCGCAATGCGCCGGCGCAGTGCCAGCAGATCGAGGTCGCGCAGGTCCTGGCCGTCGAGCAGGATGCGCCCCTGGTCAGGGTCGTAGAAGCGTTGCAGCAGGTCGATCAGGGTCGACTTGCCAACCCCCGAAGCGCCGCTGATGGCAACCTTGAGCCCGGCGCCGATGCACACCCGGGCATCCTGCAGCACCGCGCCACGACGCTGCTCATGGGCAAAGCACACTCCTTCAAGGCGCAGCTCGCCGCCGCCGTCACGCATCGGCTGCGGCGCGGCCGGCTGGGTCACGCTGACCGGCTCCTGCTGCAACTCCATCACCCGGCCCAGGCTCACGGCCATGCGCTGGACCGCCACGTACAGGCCCAACAGGCTCTGCACCGGCCCCACCGCCATGCCCAGATAAGTGGAAAAGGCAATCAGCGCGCCCAGTTGCCAGGTGCCCTGGATCACCCAGTAGCCGCCCACCAGAAACGCCGCGGCGCGGCACAGCGAGGTCAGGGTGCCCGGCACCGCCTGGGTCAGGAACTCGGTCACCTGCACCTTGAGCAGTTGCCCCATGTAGCCCTGGCCCAGTCGCCCCAGGCGCCCGGCTTCGCGCTGCTGCTGGCCCGCAGCCTGGATGAACTTCATCGCCGGCAGGGTCTCGACCAGAAACGACGAGACATCGGCCGAGCGTTCGCGCAGCTGGCGCACCTCGCGCTCCACCTTGCGCCGCATCCAGCGCAGCCACAGCACCTCGATGGGAATCAGCACCGCCAGCAGCAGGGTCAGCTGCCACGACAGCATCAGCATCAGGCTCACCGCGCCCACCAGGCCGATCAGGCTGGAAACCGCCGAAAACAGCGAATCCACCGCAAAACGCTGGATTTCCGCGACGTCGCCATCGAGCCGCGAAAGGATGTCGCCCAGCCGCTTGCGCCCGTAGAAGCTGGGCGACAGCTGCTGCAGGTGGCCATACAGGTCGTCGCGCAGGGCGAACAGGATGCGCCCCGACAGGCGCGTGTGCAGGTAGCGGTTGACCCCCGACAGCACGGTGCTCGCCAGCCCCACGCCAACCATGATCGCCGCCATGTGCCACAGCACCTCGAAGTCCTTGGCCAGCAGGCCCTCGTCGATCAGGGTCTTGACCAGCCAGGGCTGGGCCAGCACCAGCAGCGAGGCGCCCAGCGACAACCCCAGCAGCACGCCGATCGCCCGCCCGTGGGGCCGCACGAAGCCGTACAGCCAGGCCAGCGCCCGGCGCATCAGCTGCGGGTCGTCGGTATTGACCAGGCGCAGCAGCACTCGACCCAGGCGGTTCAACTGCGCAGCTGCTTGATCTTGCGGTACAGCGTGGCGCGGCTGATGCCCAGGGCATCGGCTGCCGCGGTGATGTTGCCGTGATGACGCGCCAGGGCGCCACGGATCAGCTCCTCCTCGTTTTCGCGGATGCTGCCGGGCTGCTGGGTACTGCCCCTGAGGTCTTCGAGCAGGCAGTCGGTCAGGTGTTCCAGGCCCAGCAGTGGCTCGCCCGGCTCGCGCATGGCCACCGCCGAGCGCAGCACCATCTCCAGCTGGCGGATGTTGCCGGGCCAGTCGTAGTTGTTCAGCAACGCGGCCAGCTCCTTGCTCAGGCGCACGCCGTGGGCGCCGAACTTGTGCAGCAGGCTGTCGATCAGGGTGCCCAGGTCGTCGCGCTCGCGCAGTGCCGGCAGGCGCAGACTCACGCCGTTGATTCGGTAGTAGAGGTCTTCGCGAAACTGCTGCTCAAGCACGTGGCGCTTGAGGTCGCGGTGGGTGGCGCAGATCACCGCCACGTCGATGTCCTGCTCTTCGCCGGCGCCCAGCGGCGCCACCCGGCGCTCCTGCAATACCCGCAGCAGGCGTGCCTGCAGGGCCAGCGGCATGTCACCCACCTCGTCGAGAAACAGGGTGCCGCCGTGGGCCTGCATCAGGCGCCCGACCATGCCGCCACGGCGCGAGCCGGTGAAGGCCCCTTCGCGGTAGCCGAACAGTTCGGACTCGATCAGCCCCTCGGGTATGGCCGCACAGTTGACCGCCACGAACGGCTTGCCGGCACGCGGGCTGGCCTGGTGCAGGGCGCGCGCCACCACTTCCTTGCCGGTGCCGGTTTCGCCCAGCAGCAGCACCGGCAGTTCGTTCTTCAGGCCCTGCAGGGCCATGCGCAAGGTGCGCGCAAGGCTGCTGTCGCGCCCGGCCAGGGCCTCGAGGTCGACGCTCTTCTGCGCGGCCACCGGGGCAGCGGGTGCAGGTGTCGCGGCAATCACGGGCTGGCGCGGCAGGTGCTGGGAGCGGAAGTAGAACTCGCCCTTGGCGGTCTGCACGCTGCTGATGCCGCCCTGCCATACCCGGCTGATGAAGGCGCTGGAGCGTTCGCCGATCAGGTCGCTGCAGCTGCGCCCCACCAGGGCGGCGCGCGATACCTGCAGCAAGGCGCAGGCCTGGTCGTTGGCCGCCAGCACCTCGCCGTCCAGGCTCAGGGCAAGCAGGCCGTGCCAGGCGCTGCCCAGGTACTGCGGGCGGTTGTGGAAGGCCACCACCAGTTGCTCGGGGTAGCACAGGCCGAACATGCGGCTTTCGATGTTGCCGGCAGCCAGCAGCAGGGTCGAGAGGTTGTCCTGGGGCTGGGCCATGACGCCTTCGCGGGTCAGGTCGAGCACCCCGATGATCTCGCCGCGCGGGTCGCGCAGCGGTACCGAGGTGCAGGAGAACGGGCTCAGGCGGTCCAGGTAGTGTTCGCCGCAGTTGATCAGCGTGGGGCGCCCTTCCACCACGGCGGTGCCGATGGCATTGGTGCCGCGCACCGACTCGCTCCAGCAACTGCCCGGGTGCAGGTCGCGCAACCCGGTCTGGCGCAATGGCTCGGTGTTGCCCTCGATGGCCAGCACGTTGGCCTGGGCGTCGCCGAGGATGATGATGCCGCCCTTGCCCTGGCGCGACACCAGGTACTCCAGCTCCGGCGTGGCGGCGTCGATCAGCAGCCGGTTGCTTTCCAGCAGGCGCTTGAGTTCACCGCGCTGCGGGGCGGCCAGCTCGTGCCGCTCGCCTTCGAGGCAACTCAGGCCATGGCCGAGGCTGCGCCGCCACGAGGCATCGATCTCGTCGCGTAACATGCCCAGCGGCAACTCCCCGTCATGGACCAGTTTCATGCGTGCCTGGCGTGACTCCTGCAAAGGGTCAGCGGCGTTTTTTATTAGAATGGTGCGTGCCATCGCTTACTCCAGCGCCCGTCGAACGTTGTGCACTTAAGGCAATGTAACTCAAGGGAGTGTGCTTGAGATTTGCAGGGCCGTCACCCGCAGGCGCCGACAACCTGATCGGCAGAGTGGCACAAGGTTACGTTTACGTAAAGGTGATGAGTCGCGACGTGTCGTCCTCCTTTCAGGCGCGCCGATTGCGCGCCAGCAGCCACAGCAGGTACACCCCGCCCAGCAGGCCGGTGGTCAGGCCGATGGGCAGGTTGAGGTTGGCCACAAAACGCTGGCTGAGCAGGTCGGCGGCCAACAGCAGTACCGCCCCCATCAGCGCTGCGCTCACCAGCGGCACCTGCGCCGAGGTGGTCAGGCGCCGTGCCAGCTGCGGCGCGGCCAGGGCGATGAAACTGATCGGGCCGGCCGCCGCGGTGGCGATCGCGGTCAGGCCCACCGCCGCCATCACCATCAGCAAGCGGGTACGCTCCACCGCCACACCCAGCTGGGCGGCGCTGTCGTCACCCAGTTCGAGGATGTTCAGGCGCCGTGCGTGGTACACCGCCACCGGCACCACCAGCAGCAGGCCCAGCGCCGCCGGCAGCACATGCGACCAGGTGCGGGTGTTGAGCGAGCCGGCCAGCCAGATCTGCGCCGACATGGCCTGGTCGAGGTTGCCCATCACCAGCAGCACGGTGTTGAGCCCCGAGAGCATCGCGCCCACGCCGATGCCCACCAGCACCAGGCGATAGCCGCCGGTGGTGCGGCCCTTCATCGACAGTACGAACACCAGCGCAGCGGTGCCCACGCCGGCGATCACCGCCGCCAGCGACGCCCCCAGCGGGCCGGCATCGAACAGGATGATCTGCACGATCGCCCCGCTCGCCGCCCCGGTGGTGAAGCCGATGATGTCGGGCGAGCCCAGCGCGTTGCGCGAGATGGACTGGAAGATCGAGCCGGCCATGCCCAATGCAGCGCCCACGCACAACGCGGTGAGCACCCGCGGCAGGCGCACGCGCAGCACGATGCGCTCGGTGGTCGGGCTCGGCCCTGCCCCCAGCAGGCTGGCCAGCACCTGGCCCGGCGTCAACGGCAAGGTGCCGATGCCCAGCAGCAGCACCCCCAGCCCCAGGGCCAGCAGCACCAGCACGGCACAGACCAGCACCCCCCGTGGCTGCCAGCGAAACGACAGGGCGGCCAGGCGGACGACCCGTGTAGCGGTAGTGTTCATAGCTTGCTCAACCGGAATGTGCGCACCAGCGCGATAAAGAACGGCCCGCCGATCAGCAGCGCGACGATACCCGCCGCCACTTCCGCCGGCGCCGCCACGACCCGGCCCAGCACATCGGCCCCCAACAGCAGCACGCCGGCAAACAGTGCCGAGTACGGCAGGATCCAGCGGTAGTCCGGGCCCACCAGCAGGCGCGCCAGGTGCGGCGCCACCAGCCCCACAAAGCCGATCGGCCCGGCAGCGGCGGTGGCAGCGCCGGCCAGCAGCATCACTGCCAGGCAGGCCAGCAGCCAGGTGAGGCGCACGTTCACCCCCAGCGCCAGGCCCAGGTCCTTGCCCAGGGCCATGGCATTGAGGCTGCCGGCCAGCGCCAGCACCGTGACAGCGCCCGGCACCACGGCCATCGCCAGCACCCCCACCGCCTCGAAGCCGCTCTTTTCCAGCGAGCCCGATGCCCAGTGGCGAAACTGGTCGAACACCTGCGCCGGCGCATTGAGGATGATGATGCCGGTGACCGAGGCCAGCATCACCGACAGACCGGCGCCGGCCAGCACCAGGCGCACCGGGTTGGTGCCGGTCTCCTGGGCACGGCCCAGCATGAACACGGCCACCCCGGCCAGCCCGGCGCCGACGAAGGCGCACCACACGTAGCCGCTCATGCTGCTCAGGCCCAGCACGGCCACACCGACGATCACCCCTACCCCGGCCCCGGCGTTGATGCCCAGCAGTCCCGGTTCGGCCAGCGGATTGCGGGTGACCGCCTGCATGATCGCACCAGCCAGGCCCAGCGCCAGCCCGGCCAGTATCGCCACCAGCGTGCGTGGCACCCGCAGTTCGCGCACGATCAGGTGCTGGTCGTCGAGCCGGTCGTAGGCCGACAGCGCCTCGAACACCTGGGCCACGCCGATGCTGCGCGACCCCACCACCAGGCTCGCCAGCACCGCCACAACCAGCAACAGCAGCCCCAGCAGCAGGCCCTGACAACGTCTTGATCGCACCATGGCTCAGCGGTACGCCCGCGCCACGGCGTCGATCATCTCGCGCCCGGAGTAGTAGTCGATGCGAAACGAACTGGGGCCCAGTGCATACACCCGCTTGTGCACCACCGCCGGCAGGTTGGCCAGCACCGGGTCGGCGAGAAACGCCTGCACGTCGGCGTCGCTGCCGCCCAGCAGGAACACCGTGTCGCCGGTGATGGCCGCCGAGAGGTTTTCACGGGAGATGAAGTCCACGTCGGAGCTGCGCTTGACCTGCCCTTGCAACCCTTGCGGCAAGCCGGCCACCGCGAACCCGAGAGCTGCCAGCAGCTGCGCATGGGGGCTGTCCAGGCGCGCTACCGAATAGCTGCCACCCAGGTTGTAACCCACCACGCTGACCGCGCCGGCAGGTGGCGTGATGCGCGCTGCAACCTGCGCGGCGTAGGCGTCGAAGCGCTCGATGGCCGCCTCGGCCTGGGCCTGCAGGCCGCTGGCCTGCCCCAGTTGGCGCGCCAGCTCCTGCCAGCTGTGGTTGGCGTAGTTGACCACCACCGTGTCGATGCCCTGGGCCTGCAGCTCGGCCTGGTGGGGCAGCACACTGTCGGCCCCCGTGGCCGACACCACCAGCAGGTCGGGTGCCTGCCCGACCACCGCTTCGAGGTCGAACACCAGGTTCTTGTACAGCACCTGCACGCCGCGCTGGTCGGCCACCTCGGCCCACTGGGTGAAGAAGCCCTTGGCATCGGAGATGCGGCTGGGCGTGGTCGCGGCACTGGCCACCAGCGGCGCGTCCATGGCCAGCAGGATGCCGGTCACGCTCGGCGAGGTGGACACGATGCGCTTGGGCGAGGCCTGCGCCGACGCCGTCGGCGCCTCGTCCGCAAGCTCGGCGGGCTGCCGGGCCAGCCACAGGGCGGCGCTGGCCACAGCGACGATGGCCAGCACGGCCACCACAGTCTTTTTCATCGTCTAGCCCTGCTCGTCAAGGTGGTGGGCGAAGGTCGAGCCGCTGTAGCCCTCGCGGAACAGGCCGGCCTGCACCAGGCGTGGCATCAACTGGTCGAGAAACAGGTTCAGCGACTCGACCGAGCCACCGGGCGCGGCAATGAAGCCGTCGATGGCGCCACTGGCAGCCCAGTCCGCGATCTGCTCGAAGGCATCGTCGACGGTGCCGACCACCTGCCAGTGCGCCGCCGAGATCACCTCGGGGCGCAGCAGCAGCTGGTCGATGCTCAGCGACTCGCGCTCGATCAGCCGGCGCAGCAGGCTGCTGTGGGTACGGCTGGAGGCGTCCGGCGCAACCACCGGCAGGTCGGCGCGGGTCACCGGGCGGTCGAGGGGCCAGTCGGCCAGGTCCAGCCCGGTCATTTCCTTGATAGAGGCCAGCTTGCGCGCGCGGTTCATGCGCCCGTGGGTTTGCATGAACACCGCCCGGGCCTGCTCGCGGGTGTCGGCCAGGTACAGGCTCAGGCCCGGCAGCAGGCGGATCGCCTGCGCCGAGCGGCCATGGCGTTCGGCGCGCCGGCCCAGGTCACGGCGCAGTTCAAGCGCCGCTTCCTTGTCGGGCGTGGGTGCGAACACCAGGTCGGCCACCGAGGCGGCGAAATCCCGCCCCGACTCCGAGGCACCGGCCTGGATCAGCGGAATGCGCGTGCCGGGGAAGGCTGGCAGGTTCAGCGGGCCCTTGACCTTGAGGTAGGTGCCCTCATGGTTGACCGGGTGCACCTGGGTGGTGTCGGCATAGCAGCCATTGGCACGGTCGATGGTCAGCGCCTCGAACGGGAAGCTGCCCCACAGCTGGTGCACCAGCTCGGTGAACTCGGCCGCCCGCGCATAGCGCTCGTCGGCGTCGGGCATCTGCTCAAGGCCGAAGTTCTCGTGCCCCTGCAAGGCGGTGACGATGTTCCAGCCCACGCGCCCGTTGCTGATCCAGTTCAGCGATTGCAGCTGGCGCGCCACCACATACGGCGGATAGAAGGTGGTCGACACCGTCGACACCAGGCCGATGTGCGAGGTCTGCTGGGCCACGGCGGCCAGCAGGATGGTGGGGTCGAGGCTGGTGAAACCAGGGCCGCTTTCGAGCATTTCCACCGGCAGGCAACTGACGTCGGGGCGGAACACGAAGTCCAGGTGCGCCGCTTCGGCGCGCTGCGCCAGATCGATGGCGAAGGCACTGGTGAACAGGCCCTCGACGTTGCTGTCGGCGCGCCGCCAGGCGTCGCCGCTGAGCCAGGTGGGGGCCAGTGAAAGGCCGATATGGAGTCGCTTGGGCGATGTCATCAAAGCTCCGGGTGCAGGTGATCGAGTACGGCGGCCCCAGGGCCGCCGTTGACAGTGGGTTGATTCAGAACGAGCCCTTGACGCCCACGCCGAACATGCGTGGCGTGGTCATGCTCGCCTCGGTGCCGCCGATGCCGCGGTTCTGCTGCAGGTAGGTGGCCGAGCGGTCGTCGAACACGTTCTTGACGTAGCCGTACAGTTCCACCGCCGGGGTGAACTGGTAGCTGGCGCGGGCATCGGTCAGGGTGTAGGAGTCGACCGAATACGACGAGTTGTTGGCCGTGTCGGAGTAGTAGCCGTCGATATGCCGCACCTGGGCCGACAGGTTGAGCTTGTCGGTCACGTCCCAGCTGGGCCCGAAGCTCAGGGTGTAGCCGGGCGACTTGGCAAACTCGTTGGCCTGGTAGCTGTCGTTGCTGGTGATGCGGTCGATGCGCGTGCGCAGGGTGCCGGCGCTGGCCTTGAGGGTCAGGCTGTCGAGCAGCTGGTAGTCGGCGCTCAGTTCCATACCGTAGGCGTGGGCCTTCTCGGCATTGATGGTGTAGGACTGGCTGATCCCGGTGGAGATCACCACCGGAATGTTGTACTGCGAATCCTTCATGTCCATGTAGAACAGGTTGCCGCTCAGGCGCAGGCGGTCATCGAGCAGGCTGGCGCGGGTGAACAGCTCGTAGTTCCACACCGACTCTTCCTTGAAGTACTGCCACTGGCGCGTCGACAGGTTGAGCGAGACACCGCCCGGGTTGTAGCCGCGGCTGACCATCGCGCCCACGGTCCAGTCCGGGGTCGCGGCGTAGGCCAGCGATACCTTGGGCAGCACGGCGGTGAAGGTCTTCTGGTAGTCCAGCGCAGTGGGCGCCAGCACCGAGTTGCCGTCGCGCTCGATACGGTCCTGCTGGAAGCGCAGGCCCGTGCTCAGGGTCCACAGGTCGCTCAGGCGGTAGTTCAGCTCGCCGAAGAGGCCGAAGTTTTCCTTGGTGTCGTCGAACGCCGACAGCCCGGCCAGGTTGAGGGTTTCGTCGGTCCTGGTGCGCGCCACGTAGAGGCCGGTGGCGCCGCTGAGCACGCTGTGCTGGTCACCGAACACCAGGCGGGTTTCGTTGGACAGGTTCTTCTGCTTGATGTCGGCGTCGCCCTGCCCCGGGATGCCGGTGTAGCGCTGCACGCTGGACAACGAATACTGCGCCTGGTTGATCAGCTTGAGGCCGTTGTCGAAGTCGTAGCTCACGTCCAGCACGCTGGTGTTGGTGCTCTGCTCCCAGCTGGGCATGGTCGTGGTGGTGTGGTCGAGCTTGTGGTACGGCGCCGAGGCGGCTTCCTGGGTGGGGCGGTTGCTATCGTTGTGCGAGAAGGTGAACTTGGCCTCCAGCCCCTGGATGTCGGTGGGCAGCCATAGCAGCTTGGCGCGGGTGGTGAGCGCGCTGAAGTCGTGGTCGGTCTTGCCCTTCTGGAAGTTGGGGTTGGTGTAGTCGATGAAGGTATCGCGCGCCGAGTAGTCCACCGCCAGGCGCCCGGCCAGGTCGGTGCCCATCAGCGGCCCGGACAGCGCGATGGAGGTGCGCTTGGCGTTGTAGTTGCCGATCTCGGCCTGGTAGGCGGCCTCGGGGGTGAAGGTCGGGTCCTTGGTGTTGACGATGATCGCGCCGGCGATGGCGTTGGCGCCTTGCGAGGTGGTCTGCGGGCCGCGGAACACCTCGATGCTGTCCACGTCCCACACCGAGGTGGCGCCGAAGAACATCTCGTTGTAGTTCAGGTAGTGGCCGTCCAGGTTGATGGTGGCCCGTGGCACGGTGCCGCCCCAGAACTGGTTCTGCCCGTTGTTCGGGCCCTGGGTGTCCTGGCCGCGGATGATCGGCGCGCCTACCGAGTCGGTGTAGATCACGTTGGGCACGTCATTGAGCACTTCATGCACGCTGGCGTTGCCGGTGTTCTGGCGCTCGATGTCGCGGGCAGTCTTGACCGACACCGAGGAGGCGGTGTTCTTCAGGTCACGCTCGAGCTTTTCCCCGGTGATCATGATCGGTTCGAAGGTGACTGCGCCTTTGCCCGGGGCAGCAACGGCATCATCGGCCATCGCAGGCGCCATGCCGAGCACGGTCGCCAGGGTCAGCACGCTGAAACCGCAGGTGAGTTCAAGGGGTGAATAGGCCTTCAAGATACGCTCCAAATGATAATCATAATCGTTTGTGCGAAAGGTATCATGTGGCCACTTCATTCCTCAATAGAGAATTGATTCTGCAATGTGGTAAATCCAGGGGCCCGGCCAGCGCTCGGAAAAGTCGGTATCATGCGCACCGACGCCGCGCACAAGCGGCGCACACTTGATGCCTGATGAGGAACAGCCGCCAGCCGGCGATGAGGAGAGGCCCGTTGAAAAAAACCATTCCAGCTGCGGATGACGCCCCGCACGCGCCGGGCGAAAAACGTTCGGGCACCATTCAGTCCGTCGCCATCGCCGCCCGCTTTCTCAACGTACTGGCCAGCGCCGAGCACGAACTGGCCCTGGGGGAAGTGGCGCGGCGCACCCAGACCGGCGCGTCCACCGCGCACCGCTATCTGCAGAGTCTGGTCAAGGAGGGCCTGGCCAGGCAGGACCCGGCCAGCAGCCTGTACGACCTGGGCCCGGCGGCGCTGAGCATCGGTATCGGTGCGCTCAAGCGGGTGGATGCAGTGGAGATCGCCGCCCAGCACATGAAGGCGCTGGCCCACCAGCATGCGGCCAGCGGCGGCGTGGCGATCTGGACCGACCGTGGCCCGACGCTGGTGCGCTGGTACCGCAGCGCGTTCTTCTCGATCAACCCGCTGGCCCTGGGCGACGTGCTGCCCATCGACAACACCGCCTGCGGGCTGGTGTTCCAGGCCTTCCTGCCCAAGGCCACCATCGATGCGGCGCGCAAGCTGCAACCGGCGCACTTTCGCGGCACGGCGCCGGCCAAGGCTGTGCTGGACGAGGTGCGCAGCAGCCGCTGGGCCGAGAAGACCAGCCACCTGCTGTCGAATGTCACCGGGCAGGCCGCGCCGGTGTTCGACGCCCAGGGCGAGATCGTGTGTGTGGTGACCACGGTGACCGACCTGGGTCAGCTCAAGACGCCCGAAGACCGCGATGCGCTGTTCCGGGCGGCCAGCCGGGTCAACCAGTCAACCGGCGGCCTGCCGTGGCAAGGCGCCTGACACCACCGCCCGCTCGCGCGACAAGGGCACCAGCAGCGGCGTGCCGCTGACCGGGTCGGCGATGATCATCGAGGCCACGCCGAACACCTCCTGCACCAGGGCCTCGGTGAAGATGCGCGCCGGGTCGCCCTGGGCGACGATGGCGCCGGCCTTCATGGCGATCAGGTGCGAGGCATAGCGGCACGCCTGGTTGAGGTCATGCAGCACCGCAACGATGGTGCGGCCCTGGCGATTGAGCTCGGCCAGCAGTTCCAGCAGTTCGATCTGGTGCGCGATATCGAGGTAGGTGGTGGGCTCGTCGAGCAGCAGTACCGGCGTCTGCTGCGCCAGCACCATGGCGATCCATACCCGCTGGCGCTGGCCGCCGGACAACTCCTGCAGCAGGCGCTCGGACAGCTCGCTGACCTGCGCCGCCTGCATGGCTGCGGTCACGGCCTGTTCGTCGGCCTGCGACCATTGGCGCAGGAACGACTGGTGCGGGTAGCGCCCGCGGGCCACCAGGTCGGCCACGGTGATGCCGTCGGGCGCAACCGCGCTCTGGGGCAGCAGGCCGAGCCGCCGGGCCACGTCCTTGGCCGCGAGCGTGTGAATATCGACCTGATCGAGCAGCACCGTGCCGCTCGAAGGCACCAGCAGGCGCGACAAGGCCCGCAGCAAGGTGGATTTGCCACAGGCATTGGGGCCGACGATGACGGTAAAGGACCCTTCGGTGATAGCCACCGAAAGGTCCGTGGAGATCGTGCGCTGGTCGTAGCGAAGCGTCACGGCGTCAGCCTGCAGGCGATACGTCATGGAGAGGGTGTTCCAGTGAAGGGATTCGGCGCCAGTATTGCAGATGAGGAATTTATTCCGCAATCCGGAACGCCGGCGCCCTGCCCTCAGCCCGCCGCCATCAACGGCTGGCACTGCGCGTAGTGCCGCGCCAGGCCCTTGAGCGAATGCCCCAGGGTGATACGGGTGTGCCGGTCGTACTGGTGCAGCAGGTCCAGACGGCCCTGCTGCAACCTGGCCAGGATGGCGCGGGCAGCCAGGTCGGTGGCACCCAGGGCGTGGGTCAGCCCCTGGGACGACACCGGGTCGAAGGCGATGGCCGCCTCGCCCACTGCCAGCCAGTGCGCCGATGCACAGCGCTGCAATGCACTACAGCCGGCATCCAGCACCTGAACCTGCGCTGCGGCCAGTTCGTCGGCACCTGCATAGCGCTGCATCAGGCGCGTGCGCTGCAGTTGCTCGGCCAACTGCGGCGCGGTGCGCTGACCGTCACCGCCGGGAAAGAAGCGCACCAGGTGACGCTGGCCGCTGGCGGTGGTGGCCCCGGACCACCAGCCCTGGGCATCCGCCTCGATCAGCAGCCACTCGGTGTCGGCCAGTTCCGAGCCACCTCGCGGCAGGCGCGCCGCGACGGCCACCTGGCGACTCAGGCGCTGGCGCCGTGCCCCGCCGAGCCGGGCGATGCAACTGGCCTTGCCGGTGGCATCCACCACGAAACGTGCCTGCCCGCGCCAGGGGTGTTCACCTCGCCGACCGCCCAGGGTAATGCTGTCGTCGGCAAAATCGGCATGGGTCACCCGCACATCGTCTTCACGGTTGATCCCAAGCGCCGCCGCCCTTTCCCGCAGCCGGGCGTCGAACACCCGTCGTTCCAGGAACGCGCCATGGGCGGCGCGCTCGCAGAAGTAGTCGCGAAATACCGGCTCGCTGGTCAGCCAGATCGACTGCACGCCGCAGCAGCGTCGCGCCACGGTGCTGTCGTCGAGCAGGTCGGCGTGCCCCAGTGCGGCAAGTGCAGGCAACGCCTCGGGGGACAGGCACTCGCCGGGGCGCAGCGCAGCCTCGGGTTCACGCTCCACCAGCCCCACCTGCAACCCGGCCTGCACCAGGCGGATGGCCAGCGCCGTGCCGGCCGGCCCGGCGCCCACCACCAGCACGTCGTGCACGGGGTTCAAATCTCGTCCCTGCGCAGCCGACGACGTGGCGGTACCTTCTGCCTGGGCGGCTCCAGTTCGGTCTCGCCCAGCAACGGTGGCGGCGAATCCAGGGCCTCGATCACCGCCAGCAGGTCGAGCTTGGCATTGGAGCCGGTGACCCGCTCGGGCCGCCCGCTTTCGATCCAGGCCCGCGCCGGCAACCCCAGTGCGGTCGCCTCGGGGGTGGCGTCGTGGGCCAGCAGAATGCCCAACTCCCACCAGTGGCTCACCATCAGGTTGATGCGCGTGAAGTAGCTGCCCTTCAGGTCGCGCAGCCAGTCCTCGCGGTAGGAAAAGTGCTTGAGCTGCTGCGCTGGCGTGGTACGTCTTGCGCCCACACGCTCCCACGCCTCGCTGCTCAGTACCTGGTTGGGCACGCGGGCCCCCCAGTAGCTGGGGAACGACAGGTAGGTACTGGGCTCGTACTCGGCATCCGACAGGCACGAGGCCTCGTCGGTCTGCCACGGCACGCCCAGCGCGCGGGTCAGCGAACCCGGGCCCACGCCGTCCAGCGGGCCCTGGGGTGCCAGGCACACCTGTGGCGTGAGTTCGTCACCGAAATCCTGGCGCACCGCCTGCCCCTGGGGCAGTACCGCCAGGCGATAAGGGCTGCGCCACACGCTGGGCACGCGCATGAACCAGGTCAGTTCGATGCCCGGGTGGAACGGGCCGCCCAGGCATTCATGCAGGCCGGCGCGGTCCAGCGCCTGGGCCTGGGCGCGCGGTTCGAGCGTATCGAAGTCTTCCGGTACCGGCGCGCCCTGCCAGTCGGCGACGAATTCGCCTTGCGCCCACTGGCTCAAGGCCTGGTACATCAGCGGGGTGACCGCGAGCCCGACCGCGGATGGCGGCTGGGGGTCGAGGTCATAGTCGCCGTAATAGTCGCCGTACAGGGGCAACAGCGCCGGGGCGAACTCGGCGGTGCTGGCGGGGTCGCGAAACAGCGCGAAGACCTTGCGCCGAAAGTCCGCACTGGCCTCACCGGGGTCGGCCAGCCGGGCCACCACGTCGGGGTTCTGGGTATCGAGTGGCGAACCGTGGCCGCTGAGCATGAACAGGCCCTGGTTGGTCCACTGCATGTGGGTCATGCGCTCGAAGATCGGCCAGATATCGCGGGTGAACGAACAGCCCGGTTCGGCCGGCAGCTGACCCTGGCGCACGAACAGGTCGCGCACCACCTCTTCCATGGTGACCACGCCAAACAGCCCTGGCGCGTAGTTGGGGGGCGTCACCACCAGGTAGCCGGGCTCGGCATCCAGGCGCTGGCCGTTGTTGAACGTCACCCGTGCGTACACCGGGCCGTCCGACACGTCGTCGTGCCAGTCGTCGTTGTTGGCGAAGGTTGTCGGTGGGGTCTTGTCCACCCGCGGTGCGCTGTGGCCGTGCCCGCCGAGGGCGATCAGGCGCCCGGCCTCGTCGGTGCGCAGTTCGCCCAGGTACACGGGTTTGCCGTGGAAGGTGCCGGTGTCGAAATGAAAGGGCTTGCCTTGCTGGCGGCGGCCGCTGATGGTCCTGGGGCCGGGGCGGATGTCCAGGGCCTGGCGCTGCGCGCCGGTCACGTGCGGGTTGCGTCGTTTTTCGGCGATGGCGTACTGGCCGGGCAGGTCCATGGCATTTTCGAAGGCGTACCAGCCGGCCTTGAGGTTGGCGACTTCCACGGTCCATTCGATCTGCACGCCGTCGTCCAGGCTCAGCTCCTGTACGGTGCCGTCGTGCAGTTCGGCATAGAGGCGAAAGCGCACAGCCTGGCGCCGCACCTGGCCCCTGGCATCGCGAAATTGCCCGTCGGCGCTGCTGGCCAGTGCCCCTGGCACCTGCGCGGCGAGCACGTACTCCTCATCGCCATCGGCGTTGCCGACACGGGCAACGCCGAGCCCTGGGTGCACACGAATGGATTTGATCGATGCCGGGCTGATCATGGCCGTCTAGCCTCCTTGCCAGTGGGGTCTGCGCGAATGCGCAATTTCGCGCTCAACGCTAGATGGCGAATGGAGGGGTGTCAAATGGCCATGTCAGCCAGCAATCCGAAGCTCAATTTGCGCCGTTGAGTCAGCCGTTGCGAGAGGCCGCGTTGTTGTTGATCGCCTTGGGCCCCGCCACGCCCCACACGATCAGGCCGACCAGCGGCACGAACACCACCAGCACGATCCACAACATCTTGCGGTCGGCCTTGCTCTTGCTGCCGATGATGCTCTTGATGGCCCACAGTTCCACCAGGGCCAGGATTACCGCCAATGTGATCCAGATATAACCGTTGTTTTGCATGCGTCATCTCCCGAATGGTATTGCGTTAGGTCAGGCGACGCCGCGATGGTTCAGTGAATCTGCGCCCAAAGGCGCCAGGCAGACACCTCACTGCACCGGCAGAAAGTTCATCAGCAACAGGCTCTGCGCATAGTTCAGGCCGATGCGCCGGTAGCGCTCGTCGAGCATCTGGGTCAGCAGGTCCAGGCGCGCGACGATCTTGCCGAACTCCACGGCAAAGCTCAGGTTGCTGCCCGCCTCGGAGATTTCGTTGGAGAACAGCAACAGCACGCCATTGGCATCCTGGCGCTGGCTCAGCAGCCAGGTGGCCTTCTCGATGTTGCGCGCTGCGTTGCTGACGAACTGCGGGTCGATGGTGTCGGTGATGAAGAATTCGGTACGCCCGCCATGGGCGGTCACCAGCATGCTGCCGATGGCGTAGATGAACGCGCCAACGCGATCGCCCCTGAACTCCGGGCTCAGGGCATAGCTCAGTGCCGCCAGGTCGCGGCGCTCGCCCAGCTGCGGCAAGGCCTGGCGCTGCTCGATGGCCTGGCGGATCTGCCGCTCGGCACTGGCAGCATCGAGAAAGCCCGATTCGCGCCACTGGTTGGGGTTGCGCAGGTACAGCTTGCTCATCAACAGGTACAGGCTCTGCAGGTTGTCCTGCATCGACAGCGTGGCCATGCGATCGACGCTGGTCTGGAACAGTTCCTGGGGCCGGCCGTTGCCCAGCTGGGTGGCGATATCGCGCCCCTGCTGCTGGGTACAGCCAGCGGCGCAGGCCATCAGCGTGCCCGCCAGCAACAGCCGGCGCAGCACGCGCTGGGGTGGAACGCAAAGCGGATAAACCATCGGCACCGGGGTCTGAATTCACGGGCCGCGTTGGGGATCGACGCGGCCTGGCGATGAATAGAGCCGAAAAAACGCAAAAAGTGCGATAACCGCCAGACCGCAGTGGCGCCACGCCGCACTATTGGAGCACCGCGCCCCGCTCCTCCAGCAGTTTCACGAACATCGCCAGGCTGCGCGATACCGTGCCGCTGCGCCATACCAGCCAGGTGCGCAGGTAGCGAAAACGTTGCGACATCGGCCACACGCTGACCGTGGCGCACCCCGGCATGCTCTCGAGCATGCTGCGTGGCATCAGCGCCAGCCCCGCCCCTGCGCTCACGCAGGCGAGCATGCCGTGGTAGCTCTCCAGTTCGAAGATCTTGCCCGGCACGGCGGCATCCTGGGTGAACCAGCGCTCGAAATGATGGCGGTACGAACAGTTGGCCCGGAACGCATAGATGCTCTGCCCGTTGACGTCCTGGCCACGGTGGATCGGCGCATGGTTGAGCGGCGCGATGATGACCATCTCCTCCTCGAACACCGGCACGCCCTCCAGCGAGGGGTGCAGCACCGGGCCGTCGACGAAGGCCGCCGCCAGGCGTCCCGACAGCACGCCCTCGATCATGGTGCCCGACGGCCCGGTGGAGAGGTCCAGCTCGACCTTGGCGTACTGCTGGTTGTAGGCCGCCAGCAACGCGGGGATGCGCACCGCTGCGGTACTTTCCAGCGAGCCCAGCGAGAACGCCCCCTGGGGTTCCTCCCCCGCCACGGTCAGGCGGGCCTCCTGCACCAAGGCCAGGATGCGCTTGGCGTACTCCAGGAAGGTCCAGCCGGCCGGCGAGAGGCGCAGGCGCAGCTTTTCACGAATGAACAGCTCCACCCCCAGGTCGGCTTCCAGCTGCTTGATCCGCGTGGTCAGGTTCGACGGCACGCGGTGGATGTGCTGGGCGGCTGCGCTGATGCTGCCGTGCTCGGCCACGGCGGTGAAGATCTCAAGCTGTACCAGGTCCAAAAACATTCTCCAAACGTGAAAGAAACCGTTTTTATTATTCAGTTTTCGAAAGATTAGCACGGCATTACGCTGGGCCCCTGTTTCCCTTCTGACAGGAACGCCCGCCATGACCGACATAACCAGCCACACCCATGCACTCTCGATCAACCCGGCCACCGGTGAACGCATCGGCCACTACGCCTATGAAACCGCCGCACAGATGGACGCCGCCCTGGGCCGCGCCGCTGCCGGGTTTGCCGGCTGGCGGCGTACCCCGCTGGCCACCCGCTCGGCCCTGCTGGTGAAACTGGCCGGCGTGCTGCGCGACAACGCCCAGGTCATGGCGCGAATGATTACCCTGGAAATGGGCAAGCCTGCAGCCCAGGCCCGCGGCGAAGTGGAAAAGTGCGCCCAGCTGTGCGAGTGGTACGCCGAGAACGGGCCGGCCATGCTGGCCCCCGAGCCGACCCAGGTACCCGACGCCAAGGCCCACATCGAATACCGCCCACTGGGCCCGATCCTCGCGGTGATGCCGTGGAACTTCCCGCTGTGGCAAGTGCTGCGCGGTGCGGTACCCGCGCTGATCGCCGGCAACACCTACGTGCTCAAGCACGCGCCCAATGTGATGGGCTCGGCCTACCTGCTGCGCGATGCGTTCCAGCAGGCCGAATTCCCCGAAGGCGTGTTCGAGGTGCTCAACGTGACGCCTGAGGGCGTATCCAGGGCCATCGTCGACCCGCGCATCGTCGCCGTGACCCTTACCGGCAGTGTGCGTGCCGGTGCCGCCATCGGTGCCCAGGCCGGTGCCGCGCTGAAAAAATGCGTACTGGAACTGGGCGGCTCCGACCCGTTCATCGTGTTGAACGATGCCGACCTGGATGCCGCCGTGCAGGCTGCCGTGATCGGCCGCTACCAGAACACCGGCCAGGTGTGCGCGGCAGCCAAGCGGCTGATCGTCGAAGCCGGCGTGGTCGAGGCATTCACCCGCAAGTTCGTCGAGAAAACCCGCGCGCTGGTGATGGGCGACCCGTTGCTGGCCGACACCTACCTGGGGCCGATGGCGCGTCATGACCTGCGCGACGAGCTCGACCAGCAGGTCCAGGCCACCCTGGCCGAAGGCGCCACGCTGCTGCTGGGCGGGCACAAGGTCGAAGGCCCGGGCAACTACTACGCGCCCACGGTACTGGCCGACGTCACCGACCAGATGACCTCGTTCCGCCAGGAGCTGTTCGGCCCGGTGGCCTCGATCATCACTGCCCGGGATGCGCGCCACGCCCTGCAGCTGGCCAACGACAGCGAATTCGGCCTGACCTCGACCGTGTACACCCGGGATGCGGCACTGGCCCGACAACTGGCCGACGAACTGGAGTGCGGCGGCGTGTTCATCAACGGCTACAGCGCCAGTGATCCGCGCGTGACCTTCGGTGGGGTGAAGAAGAGCGGCTTTGGCCGCGAACTCTCGCACTTCGGCGTTCGCGAGTTCTGCAACGCGCAGACCGTATGGTTCGATCGCCACTAAAGTACGAAGCACCTTCCTATAAAGCGCAGGATAAAAAAATAGGCTTATCCTGCGTTTAATAGATACCCATGGCAGCGCTTATCCATTAGCCTCAACTCACTCTCAAACACAGCAGGCACCTTGCCACTATAAAAATCAGCACCTTTCATCT
Source organism: Pseudomonas sp. 1176_21 (assembly GCF_052850635.1). NCBI lineage: Bacteria > Pseudomonadati > Pseudomonadota > Gammaproteobacteria > Pseudomonadales > Pseudomonadaceae > Pseudomonas > Pseudomonas sp. 1176_21. The sequence goes on along the minus strand of NZ_VXCV01000001.1, from coordinate 633,572 downwards.
ATTTTGCGCCCGCTTGCAACTGCCAAACATAACTCGAAATAACAGTCTTGATTGGAGCGTTCGAATGTCGAAAAAACTCTTCACCCTCACCGTGCTCGGTGGCCTGATGCTGGCCAACAGTGCCTTTGCCGACAAGCTCACGGTGATCTCCTATGGTGGCGCGAGCAAGGCCGCGCAGGTCACCGCGTTCTACAAGCCCTACGAAGAAAAGACCAAGACCCAGGTGATCGCTGGCGAGTGGAACGGTGAAATCTCCAAGCTCATCGCCATGAACGACACCAAGACCGTGACCTGGGACGTGCTCGATACCGAAGACACCGACCGGGCCCGTGGCTGTGAAGAAGGTCTGTTCGAAAAACTCGACTACGAACGCCTCGGCACGCCGGGCGACTGGATCGAAGGCACCAAGAGTGACGACGGCTGTGGCGTCGGTATCTTCGTGTGGTCCAACGTGCTGGCCTACAACGCCGACAAACTGAAGGTCGCCCCTACCGGCTGGGCCGACTTCTGGGACGTGAAGAAATTCCCGGGCAAGCGCAGCCTGCGCAAGTCTGCCCGTGGCTCGCTGGAATTCGCCCTGATGGCCGACGGCGTGCCGCCTGCCGAAGTCTACAAGCTGCTCAGCACCAAAGAAGGTGTGGACCGCGCCTTCAAGAAACTGGACGAGATCAAGCCGTACATCCAGTGGTGGGAAGCCGGTGCACAGCCGCCGCAGTACCTGGTGGCTGGCGATGTGGTGATGGCGTCCTCGTACAACGGCCGCATCCACGCTGCACAGCAGAGCGGCAGCAACCTGAAGATCGTCTGGAACCAGAACCTGTACCAGTTCGACGAGTGGGCCATCCCGCGCGGCACCAAGAACCTGGACAAGGCCTACGACTTCATCAAGTTCGCCATGCAGCCTGAGCAGCAGAAGCTCTACACCGAGCAGATGGCCTACGGTCCGTCCAACACCAAGGCCGCCGAAATGCTCGACAAGTCGCTGGCTGATGACCTGCCCACCGCGGCAGAGAACCAGAAGAATGCACTGCGGGTAAACGTCGAGTTCTGGCTCGAGAACGCAGAAACGCTTGAACAGAAGTTCAACGCCTGGGCTAGCAAGTCCTGATTTCCCCTCCCTGTGCGCCTCATGGATGATCAGCGCACAGGTTCTATTCTCCTGTCCAGGGCCCTCCCCGCAGCCATGTCCAGTCCGCTAGACTGCGATCCTCTATCGTGTCTGGATCGTGGATTGCACATGAAACTCGCCACAGCCCTGGAACAGACCTCCCTCAGCCAGGCCACCGTGGTCGCGGGCAGGCAATGCCTGGACCGCGACCTGGCGTGGGTGCATATCGTCGATCACCCCGACATCTTCAACTGGCTGAAAAAGGGCGACCTGCTGCTGACCACCGGCTACAACTGGCCGCAAGACCCGCAAAAATGCCGCGACATGGTTCGCCGGCTGGCCGAGCTGGGCCTGGCCGGGGTCGTGATGGCAGTCCCGCACTTTCACGAACACTTCCCCCAGGCGGCCATCGAAGAAGCCGACCGCTGCTGTTTTCCCTTGCTGGAACTGCCTTGGGAAGTCGCCTTCAGCGACATCACCCAGCAGGTTCTCGAACAGATCATCAACTTCCAGACCCGCATCATCCGTCGCTCCGACCTTATCCACCGCATGCTCACCCGCGCCGCCATCGAGGCCGACAACCTGCAGAGCCTGGCCAGCGCCCTCACCAGCGCCCTGGAACTGCCGGCGCTGATCGTGGCCAGCTCCGGCAGTGTGCTGGGGGACAGCGAGCCGGCCAATGACGCCGTGGAACTTGCCGTGATGCGCCACCTGAACGAGCAGGCCAACCTGCTGCAGGGGGTCGAGCCGCAGGTGCTGGAGCTGGACGCCGATGCCGGCGCGTTTCGCCTGGGCTGCCCCATCCGCCTGCAGGGCGAGCGGGTCGGGGTGGTGTGGCTCAAGGGCCAGCGGGACAGCTTCGAGGAGCTGCACTGCCGCGCAGTGGAACATGCTGCGCTGATCGCCGCCCTGCAGCTGTCCCATCAACGCGAATTGCTGGACCAGGAAAACCGCCTGGGCCATGCCCTGGTGGCAGGGCTGCTGGAAGGCAAGTTCCCCGAAACGCCGCGCGCCATCGAGCGTGCGCTGGTGTCCGGCTGGTGTCATACCCGCGACTACCGCGTGTGCCTGGTGTTGCTGGACGAGCCGATTCCCCTCAGCCGCGAGGGCTTCCAGCGGCGCAAGGAGCAGGCCGAGCGCATCACCGAGATCATGCAGGGGTTGGGAATAGCGCCCCTGCTGTCGGTGTCGTTGAACCAGATCAGCCTGATCGTGCCGGCCGATGTGGTGCCCGAGTCGATCTGGAAGCATATTCGACTGGACGGCGGCGCCATGGCCGCCAGCCGCGTGCACCGGGGCGTGGCTGGCATGGCCCAGGGCGCCGGAGATGTGGCCACCCTGCTGCCGCTGCTGCGCCCGGGCAAGCTGCATGGGTTTGACGAAGTGCTGTTTCCGCGGGCGCTGATGGGCGACGACGATGCACGGCGCATGCTGCTGGAGCGCCTGGTGACCCCGCTGACCCGGCACAAGAACGGCGCCATGCTCATGGAAACCCTTTGCACCCTGGCCAGCGAAGGCTTTCAGCTGGCCAGCAGCGCCCGCTGCCTGGACATCCACATCAGCACATTACGCTACCGCGTGGAGCGCATCGAAGAGCTGCTGCAGCTGTCGATGGAGAACCCGCAGGCGCGCTTTCAGCTGCAGGTCGCGACCGAGATGTACCGCCTGCAGAACGACGCCTGACAAACAATCTGCTGCCTGTACCGCCCGGTGGCGGGCCAGGCCCGCTCCAGCAGGCCGTCATGGCCTTGCGGGAGCGGGCTTGACCGGCGCTGGAGGCACCTAGACCACCCCCGCAGCATAGTGTGCTGCCAACCCCCTCAATACGGCATTTATGCCTGGCCCAAGCGGTCATCTCGGCATCGGTCACTGCGTGCCTGTTCTTACAATCGTGCCATTCACCGGACCCGTAGAAGGCACCCTCTCCATGTTGAAAAGCACACTGCGTGACCCCTCGCTGCTTGTCGAACGCGCTTACGTCAATGGCAGCTGGATCGATGCCGACAACGGCGAAACGATTGCCGTGATCAACCCCGCCGACGGCAGCGAAATCGCCCGGGTCCCGGCCCTCGGCGCCGCCGAGACGCGACGCGCCATCGAGGCCGCCCAGGCCCGTTTCGAAAGCTGGCGCGAAGTCCCCGCCGCCACCCGCGCACGTCACCTGGAAGCCTGGTACAGCCTGATCCTGGAAAACCAGGAAGACCTGGCGCTGATCATGACCGCCGAACAAGGCAAGCCCCTGAGCGAGTCGCGCGGCGAAATCGGCTACGGCGCCAGCTTCGTCAAATGGTTTGCCGAAGAGGCCCGTCGCATCTACGGCGACACCATCCCCGCGCCCACCAACGACCGCCGCATCCTGGTGCTCAAGCAGCCGATCGGCGTGGTGGCGGCCATCACCCCGTGGAACTTCCCCAACGCGATGATCACGCGCAAATGCGCGCCGGCCCTGGCCGCCGGCTGCACCGTGCTGGTCAAGCCGTCCGAGATGACCCCGCTGTCGGCCCTGGCCCTGGCGGTACTGGCAGATCGTGCTGGCATCCCGGCCGGGGTGTTCAACGTGCTCACCGGCCTGCCTGCCGGCATCGGCAGCGAAGTGACCGCCAACCAGGCCGTGCGCAAGTTGTCGTTCACCGGCTCCACGCGCATCGGCAAGCTGCTGATGAGCCAGTGCGCCGACACCCTCAAGCGCCTGAGCCTGGAGCTGGGTGGCAACGCGCCGTTCATCGTGTTCGACGACGCCGACCTCGACCTGGCGATTGCCGGGGTGATGCTGAGCAAGTTCCGCAACGCCGGGCAGACCTGCGTGTGCGCCAACCGCATTCTGGTGCAGGACGGCATCTACGACCGCTTCGCCGAGCGCCTGCGGGCTGCCGTGGCCGAGCTGAAGGTGGGTGATGGCCTGGGCGAGAACGTGACCATCGGCCCGCTGATCAACGCCGCCGCCGTCGCAAAAGTCGCCAGCCACATCGGCGATGCGGTGGAAAAAGGCGCCAGCATCTCGATTGGCGGCATGCCCGACGACACCGGCCTGTTCGTGCAGCCGACCGTGCTGCTGGACGCCACCACCGACATGCTGCTGGCCACCGAAGAGACCTTCGGCCCGGTTGCCCCGCTGTTCCGTTTCAAGGACGAAGCCGAGGCCCTGGCCATCGCCAACGCCACCCCGTTCGGCCTGGGCGCCTACTACTTCACCCAGGACATGCGCCGCGCCTGGCGTGTGGGCGAGCGCCTGGAGTTCGGCATGGTCGGCCTGAACACCGGGATCATCTCCATGGAAGTGGCCCCGTTCGGCGGCATGAAACAGTCCGGTACCGGCCGTGAAGGCTCCAAGTACGGCCTGGACGAGTTCCTCGAAATCAAGGCCTGGCACATGGGCGGCCTCGACTGAATACCTGCGTTCCCGAACCCCTGACACCATCGTTAGTTAATGGAGCTGCACCATGAATTCTGCACTGACTGAAAATCAACGCCTGCTGGCCCTGCGCGAGCAGCACGTACCCCGCGGCATCGCCACCGCCCACCCGATCGTGGTCAGCCACGCCCAGGGTTCGGAGCTGTGGGACGTGGACGGCAAGCGCTACCTGGACTTCGTCGGCGGCATCGGCGTGCTCAACGTCGGCCACAACCACCCGCGCGTGGTCGAGGCCGTACGCCGCCAGGTGGGCGAGATCTCCCATGCCAGCTTCCAGGTGGTGGCCTATGCGTCGTACATCGACGTGGCAGCGCGCCTGAACGCCATGGTCGGTGGCGGCGAAGCCTACAAGAGCGTGCTGTTCACCTCCGGCGCCGAAGCGGTGGAGAACGCCATCAAGATCGCCCGTGGCTACACCAACCGCCCGGCGGTGATCTCGTTCCGCGGCGGCTTCCACGGGCGCACCCTGCTGGGCGTCACCCTGACCGGCATGAGCCAGCCGTACAAGCAGAACTTCGGCCCGTTCCCGGCCGAGATCTACCACGCCACCTACCCCAATGAATACCGCGGCGTGAGCAGTGACGACGCCCTGGCCGAACTCGACCACCTGTTCGCCACCGACGTGGCCCCCGACCGCGTGGCGGCCATCCTGATCGAGCCGGTGCAAGGCGATGGCGGCTTCCTGCGTGCCCCCGATGCCTTCCTGCGTGCCCTGCGCGAACGCTGCACGCGCCACGGCATCGTGCTGATCCTGGACGAGATCCAGGCAGGCTTCGGGCGTACCGGCAAGCCGTTCGGCTTCCAGCACTCGGGCATCCAGCCTGACCTGGTGACCGTGGCCAAGAGCCTGGCCGGCGGCATGCCGCTGTCGGGTGTGGTGGGGCGTGCCGAGATCATGGACGCGCCGACCCCGGGCGGCCTGGGCGGCACCTACGGCGGCAACGCCGTGGCCTGCGCGGCTGCACTGGCGGTGATGGACCTGTTCGAGGAAGAAGACCTGCTGGCCCAGGGCGAGCAGCGTGCGGTGCAACTGCGTGAAGGCCTGCTGGCCCTGCAGAACCGCTACCCGTGCATTGGCGACGTGCGTGGCCTGGGCTTCATGCAGGCCATCGAGATCGTGGCCGACGACGCCGCGCAGACCCCGGACGCGAACCTGGCCCAGGCCATCATCGACCAGGCCCGTGAAGCCGGCCTGCTGGTGATCAAGTGCGGCGTGTACCGCAACGTGGTGCGCTTCCTGGCACCGCTGGTGACCACCGAGGCGCAGATTTCCGAAGCGCTGCGCATGCTCGACCAGGCGTTGACCCGCGCTACGGCGTAATCCGCCCCTCTGCGGCGCCACCTTCGCTGGCAATGCCGGCTCCCACCGGGAGCGGCCTTGCCAGCGAAGGCCCCGTGGGTGAAAGTGTGTTTTTTTGTCATCCCGCATTTCAGGAGTCAGGAATGGAAGCGGCAACCAAGCTCGATCGGATCGATATCAACATCCTGGTCCAGTTGCAGAAAGACGGCCGCATGACCAACGTCAGCCTGGCCGAAGCCGTGGGGCTGTCGCCCAGCCCGTGCCTGCAACGGGTCAAGCGACTCGAGGCGGCAGGCTATATCAGCGGCTACGAAGCCCACCTGAACCTGGCCAAGTTCGCCAACTCGGTGACCATCTTCACCGAAGTCACACTGAGCGACCACAAACGCTCCGACTTTCAGAAATTCGAATCGAGCATCCGCAACATCGACGAGGTGCTCGAATGCCACCTGATCAGCGGTGGCTATGACTACCTGGTGCGCTTTCTGACTAGCAGCATCCAGCATTACCAGGAGCTGATGGAAACCATCCTCGACCAGAACATCGGCATCGAGAAGTACTTCAGCTACATCGTGATCAAGTCGCCGGTGATGAAAAACAAGGTGCCCCTGCGCAGCCTGCTCGCCGCCGTCTAGCGCCTGGCCTCGGCCTGCTGTTCATGCAGGCTGTCGAACAACGCCTGGGCCGCAGCCGACAGTTCGTGGCCCGGCTTGCTCAGCACCCCGATGGCACGTTCCACCGGGTCGCGCAGGGTGATGCAGCGCGCGCCCAGCTCGTGCATCTGGCCGGCGCACAGGGCCGGCACCGCGCTGACCCCAAGCCCGCTGGCCACCATGCGACCCACTGTCACCAGTTGATGGCTCTCGAACTCCACCGCCAGCTTCATGCCGCGCGCCTTGAGGTGCTCTTCGAGCATCACGCGCACGTTCGAGGGCCGTTGCAAGGTGATGAACGGCTGCTGCAGCAAGGTCTGCCAGTCGATTTCATCCAGCGCGGCCAGGGGCGAATCCAGCGGCACCACGGCAGTGAACCGGTCGACGTACAGGGGCGAGAACACCAGCGACGAGCCTTCGAACGGTTCGAACGCCACCCCCAGCTCCACCTGGCGGTCACGCACCATCTCCAGCACCTGTTCGTTGATCACGTCGTTCACCGTGACCCCGATGTTCGGGTAGCGGGTGCGAAAGTTCTTCAGGATGGGCGGCAGCAGGTTGCCGGCGAACGACGGCATCGCCGCAATGGTCACGCGCCCGCGCTGCAGGGTGAAGCGCTGGCGGATCTCGTCCTCGGCGTTGTCCCAGTCGGCAAGCAGGCGGCGCGCCAGGGGCAGCAGCGATTCGCCTTCCGGGGTCAGCGTGACGTTGCGCGTGGTGCGCGTGAACAGCCGCCCGCCCAGGCCCTCCTCCAGCGACTTGATGGTCAGGCTCAGTGCCGACTGCGACAGGTGCAGACGCTCGCAGGCCACCGCGAAACTCAGGCTCTGGGCCACTGCCCAGAAGGCACGCAGTTGCTTGACGGTCATGCTGACTCCGGCAAAAGGGGGAATTGTTGAGGTTTATCGATCAATCCATCTCAAAAATCAACTTAACAAATATATGTAATGGCGCAACACTCACGCCACTGGACCACTAACAAGGAGAATATTCCATGCAAGACGTCGTCATTGTCGCGGCCACTCGTACCGCCATCGGCAGTTTCCAGGGTTCGCTGGCCGCCATCCCGGCCCCGGAGCTGGGCGCAGCGGTGATCCGCCGCCTGCTGGAGCAGACCGGGCTGGCCGGCAGCGAAGTGGATGAGGTGATTCTGGGCCAGGTGCTCACCGCCGGCAGCGGCCAGAACCCGGCGCGCCAGGCCGCGATCAAGGCCGGCCTGCCCCATGCGGTACCGGCCCTGACCCTGAACAAGGTCTGCGGCTCGGGCCTCAAGGCCCTGCACCTGGGCGCCCAGGCGATCCGCTGTGGCGACGCCGAGGTGATCATCGCCGGCGGCATGGAGAACATGAGCCTGGCCCCCTACGTACTGCCTGCCGCGCGCACCGGCCTGCGCATGGGCCATGCCAGCATGATCGACAGCATGATCAGCGACGGCCTGTGGGATGCCTTCAACGACTACCACATGGGCATCACCGCCGAGAACCTGGTGGACAAGTACGCCATCACCCGTGAGGCCCAGGACGCCTTTGCCGCCGCCTCGCAGCAAAAGGCCTGCGCGGCCATCGAAGCCGGCCGATTTGCCGACGAGATCACCCCGATCCAGATCCCGCAGCGCAAGGGTGAGCCGCTGGTGTTCGCCACCGACGAACAGCCCCGCGCCGGCACCACCGCCGAGTCGCTGGCCAAGCTCAAGCCGGCGTTCAAGAAGGACGGCAGCGTGACGGCGGGCAACGCCTCGAGCCTCAACGACGGCGCAGCGGCGGTGCTGCTGATGAGCGCGGCCAAGGCCAAGGCCCTGGGCCTGCCGGTACTGGCGCGCATTGCGGCCTATGCCAATGCGGGCGTGGACCCGGCGATCATGGGTATCGGCCCGGTCAGCGCGACCCGTCGCTGCCTGCAGAAGGCCGACTGGTCGCTGGATCAGCTGGACCTGATCGAAGCCAACGAAGCCTTCGCGGCCCAGGCGTTGTCGGTGGGCCAGGAGCTGGGCTGGGACGCGAGCAAGGTCAACGTCAACGGCGGCGCGATTGCCCTGGGCCACCCGATCGGTGCCTCGGGTTGCCGGGTGCTGGTGTCGTTGCTGCACGAGATGATCAAGCGTGATGCGAAGAAGGGCCTGGCAACCCTGTGCATCGGTGGTGGGCAGGGTGTGGCGTTGGCCATCGAGCGCGCCTGACCCTCGATCTGCAGCGCCTCGTCGCGGGTCAAGCCCGCTCCCACAGGATTGCCGTGGCCCCTGTGGGAGCGGGCTTGACCCGCGATGGCGTCGACACCTTGCATCGCCTGGCTACTGCACCTGCACCATCAGTTCCACCTGCACCTTGGCCAGCATGTGCTCCATCCCCCCGCCCCGGCGCATTCCGCGCACCGGGCACGCATCCAGGTAATCCAGCCCCACCGCCAGCTTCAGGTGGCGCTCGGGCCTGGCCAGCCGATTGGTGATATCGAAACTGTACCAGCCCTCCCCCAGCCAGGCTTCGGCCCAGGCATGGCTGGCCAGGTGCGTGGCGTCCTCGGTGCACAGGTAGCCCGACACGTAGCGCGCCGGGATACCCAGGCTGCGCACACAGGCCAGAAACGCATGGGTATGGTCCTGGCAAACCCCCGCCTGCCTGGCGAACGACTCGGCCGCGGTAGTGCCCACCTCGGTCGCGCCGGGGCTGTAGGGCATGTGCTCGGCCAGCGCATTCATCAGCTCGATCAGCGCCGCCCTGTCGCGCCGCTCGCCGCAATGCTGCGCGGCAAACGCCAGCAGCGCCTCGTCGGCGGCGGTCAGCGGGCTGCTGCGCAGAAACGGCAGCGGCGACTGCAGGTCCGGCTCCACCTCGCGGGTGGGGTCGATCTCCACCTGGCCGTGGGCGCACAGCACGATCTCGCCGTGGGGCTCGTCCAGGGTCAGTACATGCAGCACGTTGCCATAGGGGTCGAGCTGGCTGCGCACCTTGCGCGGCATGTCCACCTGCCAGTCGATGACCCGCTGGCGCTCGCTGTCCTGGGGCGTGAGGCGCAGGAACTGGATGCTGGTGCACACCTCGTTGGCATAGCTGTAGGTGGTGTCGTGGCGAATGGACAGTTTCATACCACCTCCAGGTAGGCGTCGTGAATGGCCTGGCCCAGGTCGCGGACCTGATCGATGAACTCGATCAGCCAGGCGTGCAGGCCTGCATCGAGAATCTCGTCGATGCCGGTGTAGCGCAGGCGAGCGTTGAGGCCGGCGGCCAGGCGCTGCGCCGGGCGGCCGTTGATGCCGGGCAGGTTGGACAGTTCAAGGTCCAGCTCCTGGATGCAGGCATGCAGCGAGCGCGGCACCTCGGCGCGCAACAGCAGCATTTCCGAAACCTGCTCGGCGTTCGGTGCGTTGCGGTAGATCTCGTTGAAAGCCTCGAACGACGACAGGGCGCGCAGCAAGGCGCTCCACTGGTAGTAGCCACGGGCCGACTTGTCGCTGACCTCCTCCGACTCCTCGCCAAACATCTCGTAGCGCGCATCCAGCAGACGCAAGGTGTTGTCGGCGCGCTCTATGAAGGTGCCCAGGCGAATGAAGCCATAGGCCTCGTTGCGCATGATGGTGCCCGAGGTGGCCCCGCGAAACAGGTGCGAACGCTCCCGCACCCATTCGCAGAACTGGCTGATGCCGTAGCGGCCCAGGCCGTTGCCGGCAATGGCGCGCATCTCCAGCCAGGTGGCGTTGATGTTCTCCCACATGTCGGCGGTGATGCGCCCGCGCACGGCGTGGGCATTGCTGCGCGCCGCACGCAAACAGCAGTAGATGCTGCCGGGGTTGGCCTCGTCCAGGGCAAAGAAGTGCAGCATGTGCTCGGTGTCGAGCGCGCCGTGGCGGGCCTTGTAGTCCTCCAGCGTGCCGGCCGCCAGCAGCGACATGGCCAGCTCCGCGTGGCCGTCGCTGCGCCCGGCCTGGGGCATCAGCGACAGCGAATAGCTCACTTCGAGCATGCGCGCGAGGTTTTCCGCGCGCTCCAGGTAACGCGACATCCAGTAGAGGTCTGCAGCGGTTCTTGAAAGCATGGTTCAGTCCTCCACCACCCAGGTGTCCTTGGTACCGCCGCCCTGCGACGAGTTGACCACCAGCGAGCCTTCGCGCAGCGCCACCCGCGTGAGGCCGCCGGGCACCAGGCGGGTCTGGCTGCCAGACAGCACGAACGGGCGCAGGTCGATATGGCGCGGGGCAATGCCGCTTTCGACAAAGGTCGGGCAGGTGGACAGGCACAAGGTGGGCTGGGCGATGTAGTCCTGCGGGCGGGCCTTGAGGCGCAGGCGGAACGCTTCGATCTGCGCTGCCGTCGACGCCGGCCCCACCAGCATGCCGTAGCCCCCGGAGCCCTGGGTTTCCTTGACCACCAGGTGCTCCAGGTTGGCCAGCACATGGGACAGCTCGGCCGGCTTGCGGCACTGCCAGGTGGGCACGTTCTTCAGGATCGGCGCTTCGTCCAGGTAGAAGCGGATCATCTCGCCCACGTAGGGGTAGATCGACTTGTCGTCCGCCACCCCGGTGCCGACCGCATTGGCCAGCACCACGTTGCCCAGGCGGTAGGCGGCAATCAGGCCGGGCACCCCGAGCATCGACTCGGGGTTGAAGGTCAACGGGTCGAGGAAGGCGTCATCCAGCCGGCGGTAGATCACGTCCACCGGCTGGGGGCCGCAGGTGGTGCGCATGAACACGCGGTCGTCACGCACGAACAGGTCGGCGCCTTCCACCAGTTCCACCCCCATTTCGCGGGCCAGGAACGCATGCTCGAAGTACGCACTGTTGAAGCGCCCCGGGGTCAGCACCACCACCGTGGGGTTGTCCAGCGGGCTGGCGCTCCTGAGCGTGTCGAGCAGCAGGTTGGGGTAATGGTCGATGGGCGCGATGCGCTGGGCGGCGAACAGCTCGGGGAACAGGCGCATCATCATCTTGCGGTCTTCGAGCATGTAGCTCACGCCGCTGGGGGTGCGCAGGTTGTCCTCGAGCACGTAGTAGCTGCCGTCGCCATCGCGCACCAGATCCACCCCCGCGATATGCGCATAGAGGCCGCGGTGCAGCCCCAGGCCGCGCATGGCCACCTGGTAGCCCTCGTTGGCCAGCACCTGCTCGGCCGGGATGATGCCGGCCTTGAGGATTCGCTGTTCATGGTAGATATCGGCCAGGAACATGTTCAGTGCCTGCACCCGCTGGATGCAGCCACGCTCGATCACCTGCCATTCGCTGGCCTTGATGCTGCGCGGAATGATGTCGAACGGGATCAGGCGTTCGGTGCCCTGCTCGTCACCGTAGAGCGTGAAGGTGATGCCTGCGCGGTGGAACAGCAGGTCGGCTTCGCGGCGGCGTTGCGCCAGCAGTTCCAGCGGCGTGCCCGCCAGCCAGCGGGCAAACTCGCGGTAATGCGGGCGACACTGGCCCCCTGCGGCATACATTTCGTCAAAAAAAGCTCCGGACATACCCCACTCCTCGCCGTGTTCGTAACGGCTTCTTCTAATTGGCTGCTGTCTTCCAGTACCCGGGCCTTTCAACAGACTTTAGCAAGGGCTGTGCCCAACGCCCGGGAATCGCTCTGCCACGCCCCTTGAGCGCGGCGGGCGACCCGAGCGGTGCATGCATTTGCCCCATAACGGTGCGCGCAACCTGCCCGGTGCACGCTGCGCACCTTTTCGTAAAGACTTGTATCTACGGAGCCTCCCCAGCAGCACATGGCGATCTGGTGGCCTAGAATGCCGACACCTCTTTTCTGCGAGTTGCTGCCATGACCGCTTCGCCATTGCTGACCGCCTTCCTGCCCGTTGCGCTGGGCATCATCATGTTCGGCCTGGGGCTTTCGCTGACCCTGGCCGACTTCGCCCGGGTGGTGAAATACCCCAAGCCGGTGGTCATCGGCCTGGTGTGCCAGATCCTGCTGCTGCCCTTCATCTGCTTTCTGATTGCCAACGGTTTTGGCCTGGCACCGGCCCTGGCGGTCGGCCTGATGCTGCTGGCGGCCTCGCCCGGCGGCACCACCGCCAACCTGTTCAGCCACCTGGCGCACGGTGACGTGGCGCTCAACATCACGCTGACGGCGGTGAACTCGCTGATCGCGATCCTGACCATGCCGCTGCTGGTCAACCTGTCGCTGAGCTACTTCATGAGCGCCGACCAGGCCATCCCGCTGCAGTTCGCCAAGGTGCTGCAGGTGTTTGCCATCGTGCTGGTGCCGGTGGCGCTGGGCATGCTGGTGCGGCGCCTGACCCCGGCCTTCGCGGCGCGCATGGAGAAGCCGATGAAGCTGGTGGCGGCGCTGTTCCTGGCCGGCACGGTGATGCTGGCGCTGATGAAAGACTGGGCCACCGTGGTCGAGTACGCGCCCCTGGTAGGCGCAGCCGCGCTGTTGTTCAACCTGGTGAGTCTGGGGCTGGGCTACTATGTGCCGCGGATGCTGAAGATTCCGAAGCGCCAGGCCATCGCCATCGGCATGGAGATCGGCATCCACAACGGTACGCTGGCGATTGCACTGGCGCTGAGCCCGACCCTGCTCAACAACTCGACCATGGCCATTCCGGCGGCGCTGTACAGCCTGATCATGTTCTTTACCGCCGCCGGGTTTGGCTGGTGGGTGAGCCGCAACCCGGAACCGGTGGCAGTGCTCGACTGACTGCACGGCAAGGCCGGCTGCTACGGGGTTCTGTGAACGGCGCAACCCCCTGTAGGAGCCGGCCTTGCCGGCGAAGCAAGCCAACACCGTTCAATTGCGTTGCTCCAATCGCCGCTGCCGTCTGCCCAGCCAGCCCCCGGTAGCCGCCCACCCCAGCGCAATCCCCGCCCCGATCAGCATCGCCAGTTGCGGGTGCTCACCCAGCACATCCAGCCCGCGCTTGACCCAGCCACTGAGCGCATCGCCACCGCGATAGACCACCGTGTCGATGAAGTTCTTGGCGCGGTACTTCTGCTCGGCCGGCAGCACGGTGTACAGCATCTCGCGCCCCGGCCGCACCAGCGCATACTCCCCCGCACGGCGCACCACCATCACCACCACGAACACCGCAAACACCGGGGCCAGGGCCAGCCACAGGAAGCCGGCCACCATCACCAGCGGCACCGCCACCAGCAACACGCCCACCCCCATGCGCCGCGCGATGCGCCCTGTGAAAAACAGCTGGGTGAGGATCGCCAGTGCCTGCACCACGGTGTCGATCAGGCCGAACACCTGGGTCTGGCGAGTGCGGTCGGTAAAGGTCTGTGCCACCAGCCGCGCCTGCTCGAAGTACAGGAAGGTACTGATGCTGGCCAGCAGCACCACGAACAGCGCCAGCATCAACAGGTAGGGCGAACGCAGCACCTCGCCGGCCTCGGCGAACGGGTTGCCGCCCAGCGGCCGGGAGCGCGGGTGTTCGGCCTCCGCCGGCAAGGGCGCACGGTCGCGCCAGCGCTGCAGGTAGGTTGCCGCGCCGATGCTGCCCAGCAGAAACAGCGTGGCCAGCAACACCAGCCCGGCATGCCCGACCACGCCCACCAGCAGGGTACCCAGTATCGGCCCCACCAGCCCGCCCAGGCTCGCACCGGCTGCGAGCAACCCGAACAGGCGCTTGGCCTGCTCGTTGCTGAACAGGTCGGCCAGTACGCTCCAGGCCAGCGAGATGCTCAGCAGGTTGAACACCGACAGCCAGATGTAGAACGCCCGGGCCACCCACAGGTTGTCGGGCTGCACCGCGAACACCAGGGCGAAGGCCAGCAGGTTGCTTGCCAGAAAGCCGTAGGTCCAGGGCAGGATCCTGCGCCGCCGGGCCCGCGCCACCACCCAGCCGAACAGCGGCAATGCCAGCAAGGTGACGATGAAAGTGCCGGTGAACAGCCATTGCAGGTTGTCGACGCCGCCGGCCACCCCCATGGTCTCGCGTACCGGGCGCAGCATGAAATAGCCGGCGAACAGCAGGAAGAACAGCGCAAGGCCGCCCACCACCGCCGGGGTTTCGTCGTCGTGAAAGGTGAACAGCCGGCCCAGCAGGCGCATCAGCCGAACATCTTGATCAGCGCCTGCTGCCGGGCCGTGTCGAGCAACGCGCCACTGCCGGCCTTGAGCTGGTCGCGTTGACGGTCCGGGCGGCTGGTGGCCGGGATCACGGTCGTCACTGCCGGGTGACTGAGGGCAAATTTGAGAAACAGCTGCGCCCAGCTGCCGATGCCGGCTTCGCTGGCCCAGCCCGGCAACGGCTGGTCCTTGACCCTGGCAAACAGCCTGCCGTCGTCGAAGGCGCGGTTGATCAGCACCGCCACGCCCTTGTCCTGTGCCAGCGGCAGCACCGTGCGCGCGGCGCCAGGCGCATTCACCGAATAGTGGATCTGGATGAAGTCCAGCGGCTCGCGGCGCAGGATGCGCTCCAGTTCGTCCAGCCCGCCATCGGTGTAATGGGTAACGCCCACGTAACGGGTCTTGCCCTGGGCCTTGAGTTCACGGGCGTAGGGCAGTTGGCGCTGCCAGTCGCGCAGGTTGTGCACCTGCAGCAGATCGACCTTGTCGGTGCGCAGGCTGCGCAGCGTCTGGGCCCATTGCGCCTGCGCCGCAGCCTGGCTGTCGGCGGCGATCTTGGTGGCCAGGAAGGTGCGCTCGCGCCAACCGCCCTCCTCCAGCAACTGGCCCAGTATCGCGTCGGCGCCGCCATAGTTGGGCGAGGTATCGATGACCCGGCCGCCACCGTCGAAGAACACCTGCAGCACCGCTTTGAGCTGCTGGTACTCGGGGGAACCCGCCGTCACCTCGAAACTGCCCGAGGTGCCGGCGCCGATCACCGGCAAGGCCTCGCCGGTGGACGGCACCTTGCGCTCGAGCAGCGCCGTGTGGGGCTGCGCCAGGGCGTGCGGGCGGCTCAGCAGCAGCCCCAGGCCAGCGGCCAGGGCAGCACTGGTGGCGAGAAAACGGCGACGCGTAGGCATGCGCAGGCCTCCTGCAAAGCGGCGTTGGAAGGGGTCAAAGGGTCAAGCATAGACCATGGCCCAACGGCGCCGATTTGCTCAATTGCCATGCGCTTCTATATTGAGCTAGTCCCTGTTGCGAGTGCCAAGCGTGGCCAGCACCGATCGGTTGATCATCTGCGAACACTGCGACTGCGTGTATGAACGGGTCGAGCTCGCCAAACACCAGAAAGCGCTATGCCTGCGTTGCGGCGCCGTGCTGCAGCGCCATAACGGCCTGGATGTACAGCAGCGCCTGGCGCTGAGCCTCACTGCAGCGATCCTGTGGATGTTCGCCAACTTCTACCCGGTGATGAGCATCAGCCTGCAAGGCCTGCACAACAGCGCCACGTTATGGGACTCGGTGCGCGCCCTGGCCACCGGGCCGATCACCTTCATCGCCCTGGTGGCCGCCATCGCGATCATCATCGCGCCGATGTTCCAGCTGTTGCTGCTGCTGTGGGTGCTGGTGCATGCCCTGGGCCGACGCCGCTCGCCGGCCTTCAGCCTGTGCATGCGCTGGCTGGAAACCCTGCGCCCGTGGAGCATGCTGGAGGTGTGCCTGCTGGGGTCGATGGTGGCGGTGTTCAAGCTGGCCGGGCTGCTCGATGTGCTGCCAGGCCTGGGGTTGATCGCCCTGGCCGCCCTGAGCCTGCTGATGATCCGCCTGGCCGGGCGCGATATCCGCGACCTGTGGGTGTACCTGTCTTGAACGCGCCGCCGCTGGCCAGCGAGCTGGGCCTGGTGCTGTGCCATGCCTGCGGGCTGGCCTGCGACAACCGCGACCACCCCACCCAGTGCCCTCGCTGCGCAGCGCCGCTGCATGAGCGCAAGCCCGAGTCGCTGACCCGAACCTGGGCGTACCTGATCGCCGCCCTGGTGTTCTACATCCCGGCCAACCTGCTGCCGGTGATGAACACCAAGCTGTTCGGTGCCGGCGACGACAGCACCATCATGAGTGGCGTGCTCGAGTTCTGGGCCCATGGCTCATGGGACATCGCACTGATCATCTTCATCGCCAGCATCGCGGTGCCGGCCACCAAGTTCGTGGCCCTGGGCCTGCTGCTGGTGACGGTGCAGCGCGGCAGTACCTGGGCCCAGCGCCAGCGTTCGAAGCTGTTCCGCTTCGTCGAGCTGATCGGCTACTGGTCGATGCTCGATGTGATCGTGGTGGCGCTGGTTGCCGCACTGGTCAAGTTCCAGGCCCTGGGCGACATCGAGCCGCGCCTGGGCATTCTGTTTTTCGGCATGGTGGTGGTGTTCACCATGCTCGCGGCCATGAGCTTCGACCCCCGCCTGATCTGGCAACCGCCCAACGGCAAGGAACCCGCGCATGAGTGAAGACAGCAACCACAGCGCGGCACAACCGGCTCGCCCGGCGGTGCAGACCCGGCGCTTCAGCGTGTCGCTGGTGTGGATCGTGCCGATCGTGGCAGTGCTGGTGGGCATCTCGCTGGTGGTGCACAACTGGCTGCAGGAAGGCCCCAGTATCCAGGTCACCTTCAAGACCGGCCAGGGGCTGGAGGCCAACAAGACAGCAGTGAAGTACCGCAACGTGGTGATCGGCCAGGTCAGCGAAGTGGAGCTCAGCCAGGACCAGAAGAGCGTCACCGCCACCATCAAGCTGGTCAAGCAGGCCGAGAACTTCACCCGCCAGGACTCGCTGTTCTGGGTGGTGCGCCCGCGCATCGGTGCGGGCGGCGTAACGGGTATCGACACGCTGTTCTCCGGTGACTTCATCGGCGCCGATGCCGGGCAGTCGGACACCCGCGCCAAGACCTTCACCGGCCTGGAGACACCACCGCCAATCACCTACGGCGAACCCGGCAAGCGCTTCAACCTGCATGCCTCCGACCTCGGCTCGCTGGGCGTCGGCTCGCCGGTGTACTACCGCAAGATCCAGGTCGGCCAGGTGGTGTCGTACGCGCTGGACGCCAACGGCAAAGGGGTCAATGTCGAAGTGTTCGTGCACGCCCCCAACGATGCCTTCGTCACCGACAACACGCGGTTCTGGAACGCCAGCGGCGTGGATGTCGAGGTGGGTGCCAACGGCTTTGCCCTGCGCACCGAGTCGCTGTCGTCGCTGATGGTCGGTGGCGTGGCCTTCAGGGCCCCGGACTACAGCCCCGACGACCAGCCGGCGGCCGAAGACAAGACCTTCGAGCTGTTCGATGACCGCCCCTCCGCCCTCGCCCCGCCGGCGGGCAAGGCGCAATACCTGGCGCTGCGCTTCGACCAGTCGCTGCGCGGGCTCAAGGTGGGCGCACCGGTGGAGTTCCTGGGCATGGAATTCGGCCGGGTCGTCGCCATCAACCTCGACTTCGACGCCAAGACCCGCACTTTTCCGGTGAATGTGGGCATCGTGATCTACCCGCAACGCCTGGGCCAGGCGCATACCAAGATGCTCAAGGTGCTCAATCACAACCCTGACGATGAACAGGCCGGCGTCCGCCTGATGGGCACCTTCATCGACAACGGCCTGCGCGCCCAGGCCCGCAGCGGCAACCTGTTGACCGGGCAGTTGTACATCGCCCTGGATTTCTACCCCAAGGCGCCCAAGGTGACCTTCGACCCGAGCGCGCGCCCCATCACCATCCCGACCATCCCCAGCAGCCTGGAACAACTGCAGGAGCAGTTCCAGGCCATGGTCGAGAAGATCAACAAGCTGCCCATCGAACGCATCGCCGGCAACCTGGACGCCAACCTGGTGGAACTGCGCAAGGCGCTCAAGCAGTTCAACGGCAAGACCCTGCCCGGCATCGAGGGCACGCTGCAGGACATGAGCACCACGCTCAAGAGTGCCAATGCGACCCTGGCCGACGACTCGCCACAGCGTGAGCAGCTGTCGCAGACCCTGGACGACCTGGGCCGCATGACCCGCTCGATGCGCGAGCTGGCCGACTACCTCAAGCGCAACCCCGAGTCGCTGCTGCGCGGGCGGCCCGACAATGCCCCTGCCGATGCCTTGCAACCTTCCTCGCGCCAATGAGCACTGGAGCCCGCCCCATGACCTATCTGCTCAAACCTTCGCTGCTTGGCATCGCGCTGTTGCTGGCGGCCTGTCGCAGCGAGCCGGTGCACTACCACACCCTGGTGCCTGCGCAGCTGCAGGCCGGGGCGACCCGTGCGGTAAACGTGCGCATAGAGTCCATCAGCGTGCCGCCCCAGGTCGACCGCGAGCAGATCGTCGTGCGTCAGGGCGACAGCGGCCTGGCGGTGCTCGACAGTGAATGGTGGGGCGCCAGCCTGGTGGATGAACTGCGCAGCGCCTTGAGCGGCCAGCTCAACAGCAATGCACCGCGCACCCTGGGCCTGCGCCTGGAGGTGCAGCGCTTCGACTCGGTACCCGGGCAATACGCCCTGCTGGAGGCGCGCTGGCGCCTGCGTACCCTGGGCGGCGATGCCAACCGCCCCGCCCTGCGCTGCCACAGCCTGGTACGCAGTGCGGCGGGCACCGGGATTGCCGAGCTGGTAGCAGCCCAGCAACGCAACGTGGCGCGTCTTGCAGGGCTGATAGCCCAGGCGGCCGATGACACCCGGGCCGGGTGCCCGGCCTCCGGTTCCTGAGGCATCGGCCCGGTCAGCTCACTGGGCCGTGCCCACCGGCATGCCCTGCGGCCCCGGTGTGACCACCACGTCCAGGTCGATATGCTTGAACTCGGGCTTGGCACCAAGGCGTGCATTGAAGCGGTAGTTGAAACTGAACGGATCGTTGGTCGGCACGTTGAGCGCGTGTCCGTAGATCGGCTCGACCGCCGCGGCGTCATACCCCAGCAACTGCAGCAGCGTGGGGAAGATGTTGTAGTGGCTTGAGCGGTCCTTGTTGGTCGCCAGTTGCGCCTGCCAGTCCAGGGTCTTCAGGCCCTGGCCCTGGATCACCACCAGCGGCACCAGGCCCTCTTCCTCAACCGGGTTCTCGCCACAGTGGGTGTTGAGCCCCGGGTTGCCGCGTTCATGCAGGTCCTGGCCATGGTCGGAGGTGTAGATGATCACCGCCTGGCTCAGGTCGGCCTGGGCAAACAGGCGCTTGAAGAATTCGCCCACGCTCCACAGCACGCTGTTCTTGTACGAGTTGCGGTACAGCACCCAGTCCTGCGGGGTACCACTGAACCCGTCGCGCTGACCGGTATCGGCGATGTCGGCATAGTGGCCCCGCGGCAACGCCGGCGTGTAGGTCATGAACGCATCCGGGTACTTGTCGTGCACCGGAAAATGCACCCCCACCTTGTTGATCACGATCAGTTGCGGCTTGCCGTCGCCCAGCAGCTCCACGAGCTTTTGCAGTGCGGCCATGTCGCGGTCGCGCACCGGGGTGGTATCGAACTGGATGAACTGGTCGATGTCGCGCTTTTCGGTGGCATCCATCAGGTTCTGCAGGTTGCCGCCGGTGCGCTGGCTGTCGATGTAGACGGTGCCAAGCCCGGCCTGTTTGGCGTACTGCCAGATCGACGGCAGGGTCGAGTTGATGCGCAGGTAATCGCTGCGGGTGCCGCCGTAGCGCAGCGTGACGTTGGTGTCGGCGCTGCAATTGGCGATGGAGGCGGCATAGCCGTAGTTGAAGATGCTGGCCCCCGGCTGGGGGTGGGTGAGGTTGCTGGTGACCCCGTTGGGGGTATTGAGGTCCAGGTAGTTGCCCGAAACGCTCTCGTCGATGATCAGCACGATATCGCGCGCCAATGGCGGGCCGCTGCGCGCCAGCGTCACTGGCTGGCGCGGGCCCACGCTGTCGTGCAGCGATTCGTAGAGGAACAGGTTCAGGTAGGCCAGCGGCGTGTACATCACCGGCAGGCCGCGTGCGCCCTCGCCGGCACGCACGAACAGGATGCCGGTCAACAGCGCCAGGCCCAGCAGCGGTGCGGCCCACGCCAGGGTGCCGGGCAGCCGCTGCACCGGGTCCGGGCGCAGGCCCAGCCCCAGCAGCAACAGCAGCCCCTTGGCCGCGACCCCCAGGATCACGCTGTGGTACTGCTCAAGCGCCTCGCCGATGAACCCACCCGAATACACCATCGAAACGAAGGCGCTGTAGGTGAGGTATTCGGCGGTTATGCGCGTATAGGCGTCGAAAAACACCGCGCTGGCACAGAACCCCACTGCAAACAGCCAGCGCACCAGGCCCTGGCGTATGTTCGCGCACAGCCACAGGGCAGCCACCAGCAGCACGAACACACCGGCATACAACACCAGTGCCACCCCCAGCCCGATCGCCTCGAGACGCTCGAGGTAGTACGCATGGAAACTCAGAAGGTAGACCAGCAGCAACAGTCCCTTGATGTAAACGCGCATGACTTCCCCGCCAGAAATGTTTCCCCCCAGCCCACTGAGGTTTCCCACACGGTAGCAGGATGCCGACAAAGCGCAAACCACAGTTTGTCAAAAAAATGACGAAATGCAGGGCGCCGATTATGACGTTTTTCAAGCGGGAATCTGATGCATTCGCGAAACAACCCACATTCCACGAGCCACGTTTTACGCGGGCTACGACCGTTCATCGCATTGACAACCGGCCAAGTGCCAGCCCATTTCGACGCTAAGGTACGGATTGGAAAAGGGTTGATGGCAAAACAGTGGAACTCCTACCACCTGTAACTCTACAGATACATGCCATAGGTTTGACACAAACCGGCTCAGCTGGTCTATACCGAATTCACACCCGCTGTTTCACTTTCATTACTCCATACGAGGCACGCCAGCATGGATGTGAGCGTATTTGGCACCGGTTATGTCGGACTTGTGCAAGCTGCCGCTTTGGCTGACGTAGGTCACCGGGTACTTTGTGTCGATGTAGACGCCCATAAAATCAGTCAGTTGCGACAAGGTGTTCCACCTATTCATGAGCCTGGCCTGTCGGGCATGCTCGAGGAAAACATCAAGGAAGGTCGGCTGTCGTTCAGTACCCAGGCCAGCGATGCCGTCGCCCACGCCGAGCTGATCTTCATTGCAGTCGGCACCCCACCGGACGAAGACGGCTCGGCCGACCTTTCCCACGTGCTGGGCGTCACCCGGCAGATCGCCGGCCTGATGGCGGCGCACCGCACCCTGATCATCAAGTCCACCGTGCCGGTGGGCACCGCCGACAAGGTGGCCGCGCTCGCCCGCGAGGAGCTCGACCGGCTGGGCAAGCATCAACTGCAGGTGCGGGTGGTCTCCAACCCCGAGTTTCTCAAGGAAGGCAGCGCCCTGGCCGACTGCATGCGCCCGGATCGGATCATCGTCGGTACCGCCGATGACCAGGCCCAGCAGCAGTTGTCCGAGCTGTACGCGCCGTTCTGCCGCAATCATGAAAAGCTCATGTTCATGGACAACCGCAGCGCCGAGCTGACCAAGTACGCGGCCAACGCCATGCTCGCCACGCGCATCAGCTTCATGAACGAACTGGCCAACCTCAGCGAGTTCCTCGGTGCCGACATCGAATCGGTGCGCAAGGGCATCGGCTCGGACCCACGCATCGGCTATCACTTCATCTACCCGGGCTGTGGCTTTGGCGGGTCGTGCTTCCCCAAGGACCTGCGTGCGCTGCTGCATACCGCCGAACACAGCGGCATGCCGCTGCGCCTGCTGCAGAGCGTGAGCGAAATCAACGACAGCCAGCGCCAGATCCTGTTCAGCAAGCTCAAGCGTAGCTTCCCCGGCAGCCTGAAGGGCAAATCCATCGCCCTGTGGGGCCTGGCCTTCAAACCCAATACCGACGACATGCGCGAAGCCCCCAGCCGCTACCTGATGGAGGCGCTGTGGGCCGAGGGCGCCACGGTGCGCGCCTTTGACCCCGAAGCCATGGCCGAATGCCGGCGCCTGTATGGCTACCGCGACGACCTGCAACTGTGCGCCACCCGTGACGACACCCTGGAGGATGCCGATGCGCTGGTGATCTGCACCGAGTGGAAGACCTTCCGCGTGGTGGATTTCAACCTGCTGGCGCAAAAGCTGCGCCAACGCCTGATCATCGACGGACGCAACCTCTACAGCCCCGAACAGGTGGCAACCTTCGGCCTGACCTACAGCGGCATCGGCCTGCGCCAGGTACAACCGCAGGTATCGGCGCCATGAGAATACTGGTCACCGGTGCGGCCGGCTTCGTCGGCGCACACTGCACACTGCGCCTGTTGCGCGACGGCCATCAGGTCGTGGGCCTGGACAATTTCAACGACTACTACGACCCCGCGCTCAAGCAAGACCGCGTGCGCTGGGTCCAGGCCCAGGCCGGCGATTTCGACCTGCGCCGCCTGGACCTGGCCGACGGCCCAGGCATCGAGGCGCTGTTCGCCGAGTTCGCCCCCGAGGTGGTGATCCACCTGGCCGCCCAGGCCGGGGTGCGCTATTCGCTGGACAATCCGCGCGCCTACGTGGACAGCAACCTGGTGGGTTTCCTCAACATGCTCGAGGCCTGCCGCCGCCATCCGGTGCAGCACCTGCTGTATGCCTCCTCAAGCTCGGTGTACGGCAGCAACCAGCGCACACCCTATGCCGTGCAGGACGCAGTGGACCATCCGCTGTCGCTGTACGCCGCGAGCAAGAAGGCCAACGAACTGATGGCCCACAGCTACAGCCACCTGTTCGCCATCCCCACCACCGGGCTGCGCTTTTTCACCGTGTACGGCCCCTGGGGGCGCCCGGACATGTCGCCCATCCAGTTCGCCCAGGCCATCAGCCAGGGCCACCCTCTCAAGCTGTTCAACTACGGCCAGCACCAGCGCGACTTCACCTACATCGACGACATCGTCGAAAGCCTGGTGCGCCTGATCCCGCTGGCCCCGGTCAGCGACCCGGCCTGGGACCGCCTGGCCAGCGACCCGGCCAGCAGCCACGCGCCCTGGCGCATCTACAACATCGGTGGGCAACGGCCGGTGGCCCTGACCGACTACGTGGCGCTGCTGGAAAAACACCTGCAGCGCACCGCCCAGGTCGAGTTGCTGCCCCTGCAGCCAGGTGACGTGCTGGACACCTGCGCCGATGCCAGTGCCCTGGCCCAGGCCACCGGCTTCACCCCGTGCATCTCGCTGGACGAAGGGCTGCGCCGCTTCGTCGCCTGGTTCGTCGATTATTACGCGCACACGCCCGACGACGCTGTGCGGTCCATCGGGCAAACGCCGGTTGCCGCGCCCGAGCATCAACGGAGGGTGGTATGACAGGCCAACAGAAAAGTGCTGAAACCCAGGCCCTGCGCCAGGACAAACGCATGGACCCCAATCACCGCATGCGCATCGATGCGGCGATTCACATGCAGGGCCGTGGCTGGATGACCGGGCGCGCCGGCGGGCGGCCGTGGACGCTGTCGCGCACCAACCGCGTGCTGTCGTTCATCGGCGCGCTGATGATCGTGCTGTTGATTTCACCGCTGCTGCTGGTGCTGGCCGTGCTGGTCAAGCTGAGCAGCCCCGGCCCGGTGTTCTTCGTGCAGCAGCGCACCGGCTACCGCGGGCGCAGCTTCGGCATGTACAAGTTCCGCACCATGGTCGCCAACGCCGAGGACCTCAAGGAGTCGGTGCGCCACCTGAACAAGCACGGCGCCGACGCCATCGACTTCAAGATCGACAAGGACCCGCGCGTAACCCGCATCGGCAGCTTCCTGCGGCGCAGCAGCCTGGACGAGCTGCCCAACCTGTTCAACGTGATCCGCGGCGAAATGCGCCTGGTGGGCCCTCGCCCGACCTCCTTCAACGCCTATCGCTACAAGGACAGCCACCTGGCGCGCCTGAGCATCTACCCCGGCATGACCGGCCTGTGGCAGATCTCGGGGCGCAGCAACATCGACTTCGACCAGCGGGTCGAGCTTGACCTGAGTTACATCGCCGAACAGAGCTTGAGCCTGGACCTGAAGATCCTGCTCAAGACCCCCTTCAAAGTCTTCAGCGGCCACGGAGCAAGTTGAATGGACGGTTCTACTTCGAGAAGTCTGACCATCGCCACCCCCAGCGAAACCAACCTGACGTCCACCGTGCTGGACCAGGAGCAGCGCGTGCTGCTGCTGACCGCGGCCAATACCGGCAGCGGTACCAGCACCAGTGCGCTGGCCTTCGCCAAGCAGCTGACGCTGATGAGCGGCGGACCGGTACTGCTGGTGGACAGCAGCCCTACCAGCAACAGCCTGACCCAGCAGATGGGCCTGCAGAAGCTGCCCGGCTTTCGCGACCTGCTGTTCGAGCAGGACACCCCGCCCGTGCTGCAGGACTGCCTGGTGCGGGTGTCAGACCAGCCTTTCGACATGTTGCCGTGCGGCCAGTACCGGCGTGGCAACGAACGCCTCAACCCGGACCGCCTGCGTGCCCTGCTGAGCCAGCTCAGCGCGCACTACCGCTTCGTGGTCATCGACGGCGAGGCGGTGTACTCCAGCGTCGACAGCCTGGTGATCGGCACCCTGGTCGATGGCGTGATCCTGGTGGTCACCGCCGAGGACACCCGCTGGGAGGTCGCCCAGGCCGCCGCCCAGCGCCTGACCCAGGCCGGCGCCAAGCTGATCGGCAGCGTGTTCAACCGACGCCGCTACTACATGCCCAAATGGCTTTACAACAATCTCTGAGCAGCCAGGCTAAGGATGACGCTATGAATGTGAAACTGTTCGCCCTGCTGGCGCTGCTGCCTCTGGCAGCCTGCACCAGCCAGGAGCCACGCCAGATGCCGGTGCAGATCATGACTGCCAACGCGGCCAACGCCCAGGACACCGAGCTGCCACGCGGCGAGCAGGCGCTGCGCCCGGGGGACGTGCTCGATGTGATCTTCCATATCAGCACCAGCGGCTCGCAGGCCTATCGCATCCAGCCCGGTGACACCGTCGGCCTGGGCTTCCTTGCGGCCAGCTCGCTCAACGGCAACCAGCTGGTGCTGCCCGATGGCACCATCGAACTGCCACGGGCCAACACCTCGGTGAACGTCGCCGGGATGACCCCGGACGAAGCGCGCCAGGCCATCCAGCAGGCCTACCGCAACAAGCGCCTGTTCCAGCCCAACCGCGACCAGATGACCGTGCAGGTGATCAGCCCGCTGACCAACGAACAGAACCTCAAGAGCGCACTCAACCACCCCGCCACCGGCATGAGCCGCGAGATCACCGTGGGCACCGACGGCCAGGCCAGCTTTCCGGAGGTGGGCGCGGTGCCGCTGCAGGGCATGACCGTCACCCAGCTGCAGACCTTCCTCAACAAGCGCTACGCCGACCTGCCCGGGCGCATGACGGTGGACGTGATGCTCAAGTCCACTGCGGTCAACGAGATCTATGTGCTCGGTGAGGTGGCCCAGCCCGGCGCCTATCCGATCCGGCGCCCGGTATCGGTGCTCGAAGCCCTGACCCTGGCCCGCGGGCCCAGCCTCAAGGCCCGGCTCGACTCGGTGGTGATCATGCGGCGCAACGGCAACCAGGTGCAGGCCGTGCCCTACAACGTCGACAAGGCCCTGGACGCCAGCGCCGCGCAGGTGGCCTACCTGCAGCCCGACGACATGCTCTACGTGCCCAAGACCAAGCTGGCCAGCGCCGGCGAACTGGCCCGGCAACTGGCCGACGTGGTGCTGTTCCAGGGGGTGGGCTTCAGCTTCTCCTACCGCGTCGACAACAAAGACAGCAACAACTAAAACCAGGCAGGTGCACGCGCATGACTACCAAAGAAAACTACCTGCATGAATTCTTCAGGATCCTCTTCGCCAACCGTCAGTTGGTGAAGCGGGTATTCCTGGTGTTCGCAGTGATTGCCCTGTTGCTGCCGCTGGTGCTCAAGCAGAGCTTCGACATCACGGCCGAAGTGATCGTGCAGTCGAAAAAGCTCTCCCAGAGCGATACCAACACCGCCCTGGCCCAGGAGACCGACAAGTTCATTCCGCCTTCGCTGGCCGACATGGAGACCGAGAGCAACATCCTGCGTTCACCCACGCTGATCCGCCAGACCATCACCCAGCTGCGCGACGAGGGCCTGTATGACGTGCCCCCCGGCCTGCTGCAGCGCCTGGTGTTCGGGCCGATCCGCAGCCTGATCGTCAACCCGCTGCGCGAGTATGTGGTCAACCCGGTGCGCAGCCTGTTCGGGCTGGAGGTCGACCCGGTACGCGATACCCAGCTCGACACCCTGACCGACGACGCGATCAAGGACCTGAAGATCGAGACCCTGCCCGGCTCCAACGTGGTATCGATCACCTACAGCTTCCCCGACCCCAAGGTCGGTACGCTGTTCGTCAGCCGTCTGCTCGACAACTACCTGCGCAACCGCCAGAACCTGCAGTCCAACGAACTGCCGCAGGAGTTCTACGAGCAGAAGAAGATGCAGTACCAGGTGCGCATGGATGACCTGGAAAGCAAGCGCCTGGGCATGCTCGAAGGCATCGGCTCGTCCGACCCCAAGGAAGAGATCACCTTCCGCCTCAATGCCATCAACACCGAGGAACAGGCACTCAACCAGTACCGCGATCGCCTGCTGCAGAGCCAGCAGTGGCTGGAATACCTCAAGACCAGCCTGGCTGCGGCCAGCAACGCCAACATGCGCGACTTCGCCTTCCCCTTCACCTTCACCCAGACCGTCGACAACGTGGCCTTCGAAGACCGCGAGATCAAGCAACTGGGCGAGCAGCTGACCACCCAGGTACTGACCTACGTCAGCGACCTGGCAGTGTTCCAGCCCGGCAGCGAGCAGATGCTGCTGCAGCGCGAGCAGATCGCCAAGACCCGCCAGCAGTTTCTCAAGATCGTCGCCAACCGTATCCAGGAGCGCGAGAAGGACCTGGCCGTGGTGCAGAACGTGATCGCGCAGAAAACCCAGCGCATCGCCGACTACAAGAGCCGCGTGCACCAGTTGCAGGAAACCCAGAGCAAGGCGCGTCAGCTGGACACCGAGATCGACGCCCTGCACAAGGCGTTCTTCACCTACACCCAGCGCTACGAAGAAGCCCGTGGCGAGCGCCTGCTGTCGGGTGACGTGTCCAACGCACGGATTCTCAGTGCGCCCTATGAACCCGCCGAGCCGGCCTTTCCCAAGCCGATGCTGATCATTCCGTTCGGCATGCTGACCGGCCTGCTGCTGGGCATCGCCCTGGTGTATGTACGCGAGTTCTTCGACCATCGCTTCAAGCACCCGGCGCAGATCACCCAGCAGCTGGGCTTGCCGGTACTGCTGGTGATCAACGACCAGACCCCGGAAACGCACAACCCGCACAAGGGCTGGTCGCTGCCACGGCTGGTGCACTGGGTGCGCAATTGAACGCAGCCATGAGCCCGCAGCGGCCGATCATCCACCTGCTGGGCAGTGGCGGCTTCTATGGCGCCGAACGGATGTTGCTGGACCACTGCCAGGCCACCCCGGGACAGCACGTGGTGCTGTTTCTGGGCGCGCCGCAGACGCTGGTGGCGCGCTTTGCCGCCGCCGGCGTGGACTGTCGCACCTGCAACGGGCTGGGCGAGGTGCTGCGGGCGCTGGACCAGTACCGCAGCCAGCAGCCGCTGGTCAACAGCCACAACTTCAAGGGCCTGCTGTTCGGCTGGGTGGGCGCCACCCTGTGGCGCCTGCCGATGGTCGCCACCCAGCACGGCTTCACCCCCAGCAGCCGCAAGCAGCGGCTGTACACCTGGCTGAGCCTGCAACTGTGCCGCACCGCCACCATCGGCAAGGTGGTGTGCGTGGCCGAGAGCATCCGCCGGATCCACCTGCGTGCCGGCGTGGCGCAGCGCAAGCTCGATGTCATCCCCAACGGCCTGCCGGATGCTGGCGCCCTGCCCGCCCATGCCCACGGCCACGAACGCTGGCTGGCCGGCTACGTGGGGCGCCTGAGCAGCGAAAAGGGCCCTGACCTGTTCCTCGATACGCTGATCCCGCTGTGCCAGCGCCACCCGCATCTGGACGCGGTGATGCTCGGCGACGGCCCGGAACGCGAAGCCCTGCAGGCCCGCGTCGATGCCGCCGGGCTGCACGAGCGCATCCGCCTGCCAGGCTTTCAGGAAGACATGCGCCAATGGATGGCGCGCCTGGATGCGCTGGTGATCAGCTCGCGCACCGAAGGCACCCCGATGATCCTGCTTGAAGCCATGCAGGATGGCGTGCCGGTGGTGGCCTTTGGTGTCGGCGGCATCCCCGACGTGATCGAGCACGGGCGCAGCGGGCTGCTGGCACCGCCCCTGGCGGTGGACGAACTGGCCGCCCAGCTCGAAGCGCTGATGCTCGACCCGGCCCAGGCCGGCGAGCTGATCGCCCAGGCACGACGCACCCAACGTGAACGTTATCACCTGCCGACGCTGGCGCAACGCTGGGCCCAGGTCTATCGCGGCACGGCAGGTGCGGCCAAGGAGACCTGCGCATGATCATTCCCCTGTCCCTGATCGGCCTGCTGGCGATCGTCAGCGTGGTACTGCTGGCCAGCCCCTACCCGTTCCTGGCCCCCGGCGCGGTGATCGGCCTGGCCGGCGTGCTGGTGCTGTACCGCCGCCCGGCGTGGGGCCTGCTGGCCATCATCACCCTGGTGCCGCTGGAGGGCCTGTTCAAGGACAGCGAGCTGACCGCCTCGAAATTCATCGGCGCCGCGCTGGCCATGGTGCTGCTGCTGCAACTGGCCGTTGGGCAACTGCCGGGCGAACGCCTGCGCAGCTCCATGTGGCGCCTGCTGCTGGCCTTTATGGCGCTGTACCTGCTGAGCTTTCTGGCCAGTGAAAGCAGCGAGATGTCCATGGGGCACTTTCGCGAACTGGCGGTGGGCCTGGTGCTGTTCGTGCTCACCCTGCTGATCGGGCGCGAACTCAACTTGCCGATGATGTACCGCCTGGTGACCCTGAGCGTGGGCGTCACCTGTGCCATGGCGATGTTCTCGGCCAAGTACCAGGACGAAGGCCGCGCCTCGGGCCTGCTCGAAGACCCCAACGTGTTCGCCATGCTCATCGCCATCGCGGTGCCCATGGCCCTGTGGCTGGTGTTCAGCAGCCCCAACCGCCTGCAGCGGCTGTTCTGGCTGGCCTGCGTGGTGCTGTTGCTGGCCGGCATGACCAAGACCAACTCACGTTCCGGGCTGGTGGTGCTGGCCATCAGCCTGGTGATCGGCCTGGTGCACTACCGCGAAAAACTCACGCACCTGCGCCCGCGCCACCTGGGCTTCGCCATGCTCGGCCTGGCCATCGTGCTGCCTGTGGCGGTCGCGGTGATGCCGGCCAGCTACATCGAGCGTATCCAGTCGCTGGCCTTGCTCAAGTCCGGGGTCAATGCCTACAAGGACGACTCCCTGGGCCGGCGTTCGTCCTACATCGTGGTGGGCAGCAAGATGATCCGCGAACACCCGCTGCTGGGCACCGGCCCCGGCACCTTCCCGCTGGAATACGCCACCACCGGCTACGCCAAGGCGTTCTCGGCCAACCGCAAGGTCGGCGACCTGTACCGCCGTGCCCACAACACCTACCTGGAAATCTTCAGCGAAGTCGGCGTACCGGCGGGCCTGGCATTCGTCGGCATGGTCATGCTGGCCCTGTACAACCTCTGGCATGCACGGCGCCTGTGGCTGCAAAAGGGTGACCAGGGGCAGGCCGACATGCTCACGCACCTGTCCACCAGCATGCTTGCCATCGGCCTGTTCCTGATGTTCCTCAGTGCGCCGAACCACAAGTACCTGTGGATTCTGCTGGCGCTTTCCAGCGTGCTGCGCCTCAAGGCCGAACAGGCGCGCCCCGTGCAGGTGGCCGGATGAAGATCAGTATCGTGATGCCGATGTTCAACGAGGCACGCCATATTGCCCGCACCCTCCACTCGGCGCGTCGGGCCGCCGACCTTGCCGGCCTGGACTGCGAGCTGATCGTGGTGGACAACGGCTCCAGCGACGATGGCCCGCAGATTGCCCGTAACCTCAGCGCCAAGGTGCTCGACCTGCCGGGGCTGACCATCGGCGCCTTGCGCAACCGGGGCGTGCAGGCCAGCTCCGGGGAATGGGTGGCGTTTCTGGATGCCGACATCGAGGTGCCGGAGCAGTGGCTGAGCCTGCTGCTGGACCTGCACGCCCAGGGCCGTGGCGATGTATTCGCGCTGGACTGCGACACCCCGCGCCAGGCGCCCTGGTTCGCCCGCGCCTGGCAGCGACGCACACTGCGCGCCGGCCGGCCGGCGCTGCACAGCATGCAATGGCTGCCCACCCCCAACCTGCTGATGCGCCGCGACTGGTTCGACCGGGTGGGCGGTTTCAACGAAACCCTGCGCACCGGCGAAGACAAGGACTTCACCTGGCGCCTGGCCCAGGCCGGTGCCCGCCTGCTGGCCCTGCGCGCACCGGTGGTGCTGCACTGGGGCTACGAGGGCAGCTGGAGCGAATGGCTGGGCAAGGAGCTGTGGCGCCAGGGCAGCAACCTGCAACTGCTGCGCAGCAATGGCGCGAGCCTGCGCCTGCTGCGCTTCCCGTTGCTGTCCCTCGGGGCCTGGGTGCTCGATGCGCTGGCATTGTCCGCGCTGCTCGACGGCTTTCCGCATCTGGCAATGCTGCTGCTGTTCTTCACCAGCCTGCCGGCGCTGGCGCTGAGCCTGCGCCAGAGTCTCAAACACCGCGACCCGGTGTTCACCCTGCAACTGTGGGGCCTGCACTGGGTTCGCCTGCACCTGGCTGGAGCGGCCTTCGTGCTCAGCCTGTTCAACTGGAACGCAAGGAGGCCCGCACGTGGCTGAGTTCATTTTCTGGCTTTGCCTGCTGTTGCCTTTCTATGCCTGGCTGGGCTACCCGCTGCTGCTCACGCTGGTGGGGCCGCTGTTCCCGCGGCACACCCCGCCGCCGCTGCCGCCGCAACGGGTCAGCGTGGTGGTTGCGGCGCACAACGAGGCGCGCAACATCGAAAACAAGCTGCGCAACCTGCTGGAGCAGGACTGCCCGCTCGCCAGCCTGCAGATCGTGGTGGCCAGCGACGGCTCCAGTGACCAGACCGTGGCCCTGGCGCGCACCTTCGACGATCCGCGCATCCTGGTGCTGGACCTGCCACGGATGGGCAAGAACCGCGTGCTCAATGCCGCCGTCGAGCACTGCAGCGGCGACATTCTGGTGTTCACCGATGCCGACGTGCACTGGGTGGAGGGCACCTTCGCCGCACTGCTCGCGCCCTTCGCCGACCCCGAGGTGGGCGGCACCGTGGGCAACATGACCATCCCGGTGGCGGGCAAGGGCTTGAGCCTGGGCGAGAGCCTGTACCGCCACTACGAAGCCTGGCTGCGCCGGGTAGAAAGCCGCACCGGCTGCACGGTGTCGGCCGACGGTGCGCTGCAGGCCCTGCGCCGCGAGCTGTACCAGCCGATCCCGGACCGGGTCAACGACGACTTCTTCATCAATACCTGCGCCCCGGTGGCACACAAGCGCGTGGTCTACGTCGACCAGGCCAGGGTGCTGGACTACGGCGTGGACGAGGCCGAGCGCCAGTTCAGCCGCCGCCAGCGCGTCACCGTCGGCGGGCTGATCAGCCTGGCGGCCCGGCGCGAACTGCTCAACCCGCTGCGCCACGGGCTCTACGCCATCGCCCTGATCAGCCACAAGCTGGTACGCCGCCTGGCCCCCGTGCTGCTGGTGCCCCTGCTGCTGGCCAACCTGTGGCTGCTCGACGGCCACGGTTTCTATCGCCTGACCCTGGCCGCCCAGCTGCTGGGTTATGCCATCGCCGTGGTCGGCCTGCTGGACAAGGGCCACCGCCTGCCCAAGCCGTTTCGCCTGGCCGCCTTCGTGCTGGTGACCCTGGCCGGCATGAGCGTAGGCCTGTGGCAGTTCCTGCGCGGGCACAGCTACAACCAATGGAACCCCGACCAGACCCGATGAGTGCCTTCATGCCGATCAAGACCAGTCTCAAGCGCGCCAGCGGTTGGTTGTACCTGCACTCCCCGAAGGGCCGCAGCCAGCTGCGCGGCGCCGGGGTCATCCTGATGCTGCACCGGGTGCTGGCCGACGACGCCAGCGCGGCCCTGCCCCATCGCAACGAACTGTGCGTGGGCCCGCAGGCCTTCGAGCGCCTGCTGCGCTGGCTGCGCCAGCACTTCGATTGCGTACACCTGATGGACCTGCTCAAGGACCATCAGCAGCCCAGGGGCGACAGCCGCCCCAAGGTTGCCCTGACCTTCGACGACGGCTGGCGCGACAACGCGCTCAATGCGTTCCCGTTGCTGCAGCAGTACCAGGTACCGGCCAGCATCTTCCTGTCCACCGACTACATCGGCAGTCGCCAGCGCTTCTGGTGGGAAAGCCTGGGCGAAACCCTGTGGGGCAGCCATGGCGAAGGCCCGCGCCACACCCTGATCGAGGCGTTGCGCAAGATCGGCCGGCCGCTGCCGGCTGCCTACTTCATGAACCAGCGGCCCAACGCCCGCAGCCAGGCGCTGGCCGGCTACCTGCAAAGCCTCAAGACCCTGAGCCCGGCCGCCCTGCATCAACTGACAGACGCCTGCCCGGCCGAATCCCTGCCCCAGGCCCTGGACTGGCAGCAGGTACGCGAACTGGAAGGCTCCGGGCTGATCAGCTTCGGCCCGCACGGGGCCAGTCACGCGCTGCTGCCGGGGCTGGACAACCAGCGCCTGGATGAAGAACTCAGCCGCAGCCACCACGCCTTGCAGCAAGGCTGCCAGCAGCCGCTGCCGGTGTACTGCTACCCCAACGGCGACCATGACGCCCGGGTACGCGCGCGCCTGGCCGCCCATCGCTACCCCTTCGCCCTGAGCACCCGCGCCGGGATCTGCCAGGGTCATGACGACCCACTGGCGTTGCCGCGCATCGGCGTGAGCCAGCGCAACGCCAGCCGCCCCTCGCTGCTGGCCTGGCGCATCAGCCGCGGAGGCCGCTCATGAGTCGAGGCAACTACCTGCGCCACCTGCTGCTGAGCATGGGCACACGCCTGGCGATGATCGCCCTGCGCCTGGCGCGCAACGTGCTGCTGGCGCGCATCCTGGGGCCCAGCGAGCGCGGCCTGTTCGCCCTGCTCAGCACCCTGCCCGACCTGATCAGTGCCGCCACCAGCGGCGGGCTGAACACCGCGGTGGGCTATCAGGCGGCGCAGCAACGCTCGATGGGCCTGCTGCTGAGCCAGGTGCTGATCTACGGGTGCCTGCTGGCCGGGGTGCTGACCCTGATCTGCGTGGCGCTGATGCGCGAATTCGGCACTGAGCTGGAAGTGACCCTGCAACTGGGCCTGCTGGCCTGGCTGTTGCTGCTGGCGGTGCCGCTGACGGTGCTCAAGAGCGGCCTGCTCACCCTGCACAACGCCACCGGCGGGGTGGGCGCATTCAACGCACTGCGCCTGACCGAATCGCTGGTGCCGCTGCTGCTGTTCGTGGGCATGTTCTGGATGTGGCAGCACGCCGCGCTGGAGGCCGCGCTGATCAGCTGGCTGCTGGGCCTGGGGCTGGTCGCGCTGCTGGGCCTGGTGTGGCTGGGCCGCCAGCACGACATCACGCTGTGCTGGAACCGCGGCGGGCAGCGCGAGCTGCTGGCCTACAGTGCGCGCAGCCACCCGGACGTGCTGTTCCAGCAGGTCATCCTGCGCTCGGACTACCTGTTCATCAGTGCCTTCCTGGGCAGCGCCGCCCTGGGGCACTACGCCATGGCCAGCGCCGCCGCCGAACTGCTGCTGATCATCCCCGAGGCCGTTACCACCCCGCTGATGAAGCGCCTGCTGCAGCAGGATGCCGGCATGGACAAGCTCACCCCGCTGGCCCTGCGCCTGACTGCCACCGTGATGCTGGGGGCCTGCCTGAGCATGGCCCTGGTGGGCGAATGGCTGATCGTCACCCTGTTCGGCGCGGCCTACCAGCCGGCCTACCCGGCCCTGCTGGCACTGCTTCCCGGCTTGTTCGGCCTGTGCTACGCAAGCATCCTGCGCCTGGACCTGCTGGGCAAGAATCGCCCCGGCGCGGTCTCGCTGATGATGGGGGTGGGCGCGGCGGCAAACCTGATTCTCAACGTGGTCCTGATTCCCCGTTTTGGCATCGCGGGTGCAGCCCTGGCCTCCTCCATCGCCTACCTTGGGGTGACGGTGGCCATGCTCGTGCTGTACTGCAGGCTGAGCGGCGTACCGTTGCTGCGGACCTTGTTTGTGTTGCCTGGCGATCTGTTGCCTTTGCGCCAGATGCTGCAACGGAGAACGGTATGAAACGTACATGGATGTTGTTACCCGGCCTGCTGCTGGCCGCCACTGCCCACGCCGCCACCCTGCGCTGGCCGGACATTCGCGACGGCAGCCTGTACCTGGCGCCGCAGCGAAGCGCCCCGCTGCAACTGAGCTGGGTGCCGGCCTGGCAGGCCGATGCCAACCAGGAACAGGTGTACCTGCTCGACGCCACCGGCAAACTCGATGCGCAACGCATCATTGCCCCCCATGAAGGCCGCGGCCAGCTGAGCTGGCCACTTACCGCCGGCACCGGCACCTACCAGGTGGCCATCCCCGGCTACAGTTTCAGGCGCTACCGCCTCGAATACGACGATACCACCGGCGCCCAGTTCGCCCCCGCCAAGGTGCACTTCAGCCTCGAACTAGACCGCGCCACCACCCTGTACTTTCGCGTGAAAGCCGGTGAAACGGCAGTGCTTGCCGGCAAGTATCACGACGGCGTGCGCAACCTGACCCTGGAGCGCGTGGACGATGGCAAGCGCCTCAGGCTGGCGCTGCTCGAACACCGGGCCTATTGGCAGTTCGATCAGGTGAATCTGCCCGCCAGCGCCCAGGACCAGACATGGCGCCTGAACTTCGAAGGCACCGGCAAGGTTGCCTTCTGGCTGGACGGCAGCGCCAACCTGTTCGCCCTGCGCCCCCAGGACCTCGCCCCACTGGTGCACCGCGACGGCCAGGTAAGCCTGCGCAGCAGTGCCAAGGTACTGGGCCCCACGCCCAGGCTAGGCAACAACCTGCCCTACGTGATGCCGCCACCGTCCAGCCATGCGGTGATCGATGCGCTGCAACTGCAGGCCGCCGGCTACTACACCTTTGCCGACGTGCTGGCACGCAAGCCGCGCTACGAACTGCCGTTTCGCCAGCTGTACCAGGAGCGCTTCGGCATTCACCACGACATCACCCTGATGGCCGCCACCGGGCGCAAGTCCGACCTGATGCGCAGCCGCGCCAACGATGGCGCGCTGGACGACTGGCTGGCCACCAGCGTCGCCCTGGGCGGCAAGGGCCTGCATTACATCGCCTTTGCCGACGAACCCAACCTCAACTACGCCGACTACGCCACCTACCGCACCTTCTTCGCGGCCATGGCCCAGCGTGTGCGCGCCTACCCCGGCGCCCATGAAGCCGGCGTGCGCATCGCCATGCCGGCCAGCTCGCGGCTGGTCAACGGCCCGTTGCGCGGCGATGCGGCGCAGCGCGTCGGCCTGGACTGGGCACGGCGCCTGCTCAAGGAATTCGAACCGCAGATCGACGCCATGGCCTGGCACGAGTGGATGGTCCGCGACCTGCTCGCCACCCGCACCTACCGCGACTCGGTACGCCGCGCCGCCGAACTGGTGGGGCTGGACGCCAACGGTCGCCCGCGCAAGGCGTTGCTGCTCGACCAGACCAACCTGTCCAGTGGCTCGACCCTGAGCCTGTACGAGCAGAACACCCACTATGCCGGCGTATGGTGGGCCTCGGTGGTCATCAATGCCTCCCAGGACGGCCTGCTGGACATGCTCAACTGGTTCCACATCGCCGACGAGCCCGAGTGGCCCAAAGGCATGGTCAAGGTGCTGGGCAACAACCGCTTCGAGCTCAAGCCGGTGGGCCTGGCCCAGCAGTTCATCGCCCAGCACTGGCTCGACCAGGTGCTGCACCTGGACAACGACGCCTTCGAGGTCGATGCACTGGCCATGGCACGCGGCGCACAGCGCAGCCTGCTGGGCGTCAACAAGGGCGAACGCCTGCAACACGTCAGCTTCGCCACCCCGGCCAGCCGATGCCCGCAGACCGCTGCCACGCTCACCCTGTTCGGGCCGGACAACCAGCCGCGCGCCGCGGCACTGGATTGCCAGCACGGCCAGGTACGTTTCGAACTGCCCGGGCAGACCCTGTTTGCCCTGCGATGGAGCGCCTCATGAACACAGTGCCGAAGATCTCTTCCCCTGCCGGATACGGGAGCCACCATGAATATCGTCAGCAAGTTCAGCCAGCGCGTACACCAGAAAGGCCTGCGCGCCACCCTTCGCAGCGCGTACAAGCGCTACGTGTTCTTTCACTGGGAGCTGCTGTGGATGGAGCGCGACCTGGTCAGCCCGGTGCCGCCGCATACCCTCAAGCCCTATGCGCCGCTACGCGTGGAGCGCATCACGGTGCACAACGTGCAAGGCTTTGCCAAGCACTTCGGCGACCGTGTCGAAACCATGCGTGAACTGGCCGCCGAAGGGCATACCGGGCTGATGTTCCTGGACGAAGACAGCCACGTGGTGGCGTTCATCTGGGGCAGCCCGCGTCACTACCACGACCGTCATTACTATGGCTGCTGGTTCCCGGTCGAGCCGGGCGAGTTCTTCGAGTTCGGCGGTGAACTGGCGCGCCAGTACTGGGGTACGTCGCTGTCGGTCGACCTGCAACTGGCCCTGTGGCGCGCCATGGCCGAACAGGGCTGCGACAAGGTGGTCGACGTGTGCGAGACCCACAACATTCCGGCGCTCAAGCTGCACCTGCGCATGGGCTACGTCGAGCAGGGCCGTGTGATGCACGTGTACTGCCTGTTCGGTCGCTGGAAATTCTTCCGCGAAACGCGCTACAGCGGCTCGCGCCTGGATGCCTTGCGCAAACCGGCGCCGCGCAGCACTACTGCCACGGTGTCCTGAACCGATGACCCTGACCTTTACCTGGCACGCCTCGTTGCGTGCCGACGACTTCCCCGCCGACGCCTACGAGCAGTTGCGCGAGCGGCTGCCCGATGCCACCCCCTTCAACAGCCTGGCCTGGCTGCGCGCCGCCGAGGCTGCCTTGCCGGCCAGCCAGCACCTGCAGGTACTGCTGGGGCACGCACAAGGACGCCTGGTGCTGTGCCTTCCGTTGATCCGCACCCTTGAGCGCCACGGGCCGCTGGACTTTGCCGTGCTGCACCACCTGGGCTACCCCATGAGCGACCGCATCGGCCTGCTCATCGACCTGCCGACCAGTGCCGCCGGCCAGGTACTGGCAGCCATTCGCACGCGCCTGCCCCATGCCCTGCTGCAACTCAACGAGGTAACGGGCGATTCGCCCTGGCTGCAGCAGTGGGCACGCCGCAGTTCCACCCACGAACAGCGCACCGCCTGCCGTGCGCCGGTGCACCAGATAAGCGAGGCCGACCGCCAGGAAGTCAGTGGCGACCCACGCTACAAGTTGCGCCGCGCGCGCAAGCGCATCGCCGCCTGCGGTGCACAGGTGCGCCGAGTAACCCCCGATGCCGCCAACGCAGCGGCCTGGCTGGAAGCCGTCAGCGCGGTCGAGGCCGTGAGCTGGAAAGGCGACGACGGGGTCGGCATCTTCTCGGTGCCCGCCCAGCGCCAGTGGATGTTCCAGGCCTTCACCGCGCTGGCGGCCGATGGCCGTCTGCGCCTGGTGGTGCTGGAACTGGACGGGCGCTGCATCAGCTACCGCCTGGGCCTGCTCGAACGGGGCCGCCTGTACGACTACAACCTCGCCTTCGTGCCGCAGTATGCCGACCTTGGCAGCGGCCGGGTGCTGCTGCAGGAATGGATCGACTGGGGGCTGGACGAAGGCTGGACGTGGATCGACGCTTCAAGGGTGAGCCTGGAGAACTCCAGCCACCAGCTGCATGAGCGCATGACCGGCCAGGTCGAGCACCTGCGCCACAGTTTCTACAGCTGGCGCCCGTCGGGCCTGTGCCTGGGCATGGCGCTGCGCCTGTGGCAACGCATCAAGCCCTGGATCAAACGCCGCCAACAACAGCCCGTGCCGGCACCTGCCACTTCCCCCACTGCCACACCGACAGCACAGGAGCGCCCGGATGCCGTCCCAAGTCATAGTCAACGCTGACGATTTTGGCCTCAACGAACACACCAACGCGGTGATCCTGCGCGCGTTCCAGTGCGGCCTGATCAGCTCTGCCACCGCCATGGCCAGCATGCCGGCATTCAAGGCCGCCTGCGCGCTGGCCCAGCAACCGGCCCTGCGCGGGCGCGTGGGCCTGCATTTCAACCTGACCTACGGGCGCCCGCTGAGCGAGCCGATCCGCGCGCTGGCGCAGTTCTGCAATGCCGAGGGCGAGTTCGACCTGGGCCTGTCGCGCAAGCGCCTGTGGCTGGGGCGCGCGGCCCGCCAGGCGGTGCACGAGGAACTGGCCGCGCAATGGCAGCGCTGCCTGGACCATGGGCTGACCCCCAGCCACCTGGACTCCCACCAGCACGTGCACAACCTGTGGCCCATCGGCGAAATCGTCGCCCGCTTCGCCGCCCGCGAAGGGGTGCCGATACGCCTGGCCCGCAATGTGGGGCACAACATCGGCCCGGCAAAACGCCTGTTCAAGACGTTGCTCAACCAGCGCCTGCGCCAGTTGGCCAGGCTGACCGCCGACCATGTGTGTACCCCGGTCGACCTGCGTGACGGCCTGGCCCCACGCCATGGCGTGCTCGAAGTGGTGGCGCACCCCAGTGCCCTGGGCAGCCACGACTTCGGCGATGCCTACCTGGGCAGTGGCGAGTCCTTGCAGGCCTTGCTCGACCAGCGCCTGGCGGGCGTGCCCAGGGTCGGCTACGCGTCGCTGCGCGAGGCGCGCCAGAGCACCCTGGACACTGCCTCCAACAGATAACTACCACCGCTTCGCCCGGCTGATCGGTTGTGCTGTCGGTCCACGGACCGGAGCACGACCATGCCTACCTCCCCTTCACGCATTCCCCACTCAACGTTCATCGTCCAGCGCCTGCCCACCTGGCTGAAACACACCAGCGCCCAGGACGCCGAAGACCTTCGGCGCCATCTGGCCCTGACCCATGTCATCCCCGATGCCGAACCGGACTGGCTGGCCAACGGCCTGCCCGATCAGCGTGACGCCGTGCGTGCAGCCAGGCGTCGCTATCGGCGGGCCAGCCAGACACTGGCAGGCACCCTCAAGGCCTTCCAGGGGTTGCTGGCATTTGCCGAGCCGCTGCTGCAGGCGCGCCTTGACACCGAACTTGGCGAAACCCTGAACCTGCACACCACCGACCTGGTGCAGTTTCACGAAGAAGCCGACCTCTGGCAGCTCGCCACACGTACCACCTACCAGAAGCAGAGCCTGCTGCAGGCAGCGCTGCAGAACTTCGGTGACGACGTGACCTTCCTCGGCAAGAGTGCGATCACCCTGCAAGGCCATTTCCACCTCGACCTGACCGACGCCGGCCTTGCCTACCGCTATACCCGCCATCGCCTGTCACCGGCCGTGTTCGCCCGCCTGTGCCGCGAACTGGACCTGGGCGCCCGCTACCAGCAGCACCTGCAGGCAGTGTTCGAAACACCTGCCACGCAAGACAGGGTGCGTCGCGACTCGATCGATGCCAATCGCCAGTTGCTGCGCCTGGAGGTCACCGTGGCGAAAGCGCGCCAGCGCATCGGGCCAACCGCCAGCCGCCGGTTGCTGGCGCTGCTGGACGCGCCCGCCGCAGCAGGCGCCGAGGCCCCGCCAGTGCAGGCCAGCCTGCTGAGCATGAGCGGCGTACCGTTGCACGACATCCTGCTGTTTGCCCTGGCATCTGAGCAGCAGGCAGACAGCCTGCTGCTGTACCTGCCCGGCGACCCGGACGATGCCCTCACCGAGCATGCGTCGATGCCGGCGCTGGAGCGCTACCTCAAAGGGCGCCTCAACCACCCCGGGTTTCGCAGGCTGTTTAAGCGCTACGTACCGCTGCAACAGCAGCAACACCTGTTCGATGTGCTCGGACACAACCTGGCCCGGCAGGTGGTCGACAAGGACGGACCGTGGCACTCGCAGGAGCAGGACAGCCTGTACCTGAGCCTTGCCCCGGTTGCCGGCGAGCTGTTCGG
Source organism: Pseudomonas sp. 1176_21 (assembly GCF_052850635.1). Lineage (NCBI taxonomy): Bacteria > Pseudomonadati > Pseudomonadota > Gammaproteobacteria > Pseudomonadales > Pseudomonadaceae > Pseudomonas > Pseudomonas sp. 1176_21. Next base: position 593,314 of record NZ_VXCV01000001.1, on the reverse strand, counting down.
CGTGCTGCAGGACCGCCACCTGCAACGCCTGAAGGATGAAGCACGGGTACTCATGGTGCCCACCGCTGAAGCCGACGAGAAAGCGCGCAAGGCCCGCCTGGAACAATGGGAGACACGCGCGCTGAACGTGCTCAATGCCGCGGCGATGTTCGTTCCCGCGTTGGGCCCGGTCATGCTGGCGGTCACTGCGGTACTGCTGATCAAGGAGGTGTATGAAGGCGTGGAGGACTGGCAGGACGGCGACGTCGAGGGCGCCATGGCGCACCTGCAGTCGGTGGCGATCACTGCCGGCATGCTGGCCGGTTCGGTGCTGGCGATCAAGGCAGCGCCAGCGCTGGTCGATGCGTTGATCGAAGTGCCACTGCCCGATGGCAGTACGCGCCTGTACCTGCCCGACCTGGCACCCTACCGGTTGGACACGCCGCTGCCCGCCGAGGTGACAGCCAACGACCAGGGCCAGTACCGGCACGCGGACCGGCACTACATCAGGCTCGGCGCCGACCTGTACGAGCAGCAGTTCGATGCGCACCAGCAGCAATGGCAACTGCGCCACCCCGAGCGTGAAGACGCCTATCGCCCCGCGCTGGAGCACAACGGCCAGGGTGCCTGGCGCAGCGTGCATGAACAGCCGCTGAGCTGGTCGCGGGCCACCCTGCTGCGCCGTCTGGGCCCGCTTGCGCAAGGCCTGAGCGATGCAGAACTCGAACAGGCCTGCCAGGTCAGCGGCACCCGCGAAGACGCGCTGCGTCGGTTGCACGCCGCCAATCTGGGCGTGCCACCCTTGCTGGCCGATACGCTGCAACGGCTCAGGATCGCCCGGCAACTGCGCGCCGAAAACGTCACGGGCAACGTCGGCAAGGCCCTGTTCGAGCAGCGTTACCTGGCCCTGGTGCCCCCGCAGCCGCACATCACGGCCCTGTGCGCACGCTTGCCCGGGTTGAGCCCGGTGCTGGCCCGCAGCCTGCTGGACACTGTCGGCCCGGCCCGGCTGGCACGCTGGGTGCCACCGGCAGCCATCCCCACCAAATTGCTGGAAGAGGCCGCCACGCTGGCCGCCCGTGTTCCCCTGGTACGCGCGACCGAAGGCCTGTATTGGCCAGCCCTGGCGACGCCGCAAAGCACGCGCCTGGCGCTGTTGTGCCTGGAGCACGCCCCTGGCTGGGACGCCTCGGTCGTGCTGGAAGCACGCAGTGGTGGCCCGCGCGGCCCTCTGCTGCAGCGCGTGGGTCGTGCCACCCAGGCGCAGCGCAGGGTTCTGGTGCACGGTGCAGAAGGCTACCAGACCTTCAAGGACGACCTCCCGCTGCACGCGCCCGGCGACGACCTGTTCGCGGCCCTGCATGACAGCATCGCTCCCCGCTATCGCCAGGTGCTGGGCCTGGACACCAGGGCGGCGCTGCAGCAACGCGTGCTGTCGATGCTCGAACGCCCCCGCGGCGAACTTGCCACCTGGCTGTGGTCCGGCGAGGTCCGCGGCTGGGCCAGCGAAGCACGCCTGCTGGGGGGCAGTGATCGCCCCGGCTACCCGCCGGTGTCGGCTGCCAGCTCTTCACAGGAGGCCCGCTACCGCACGCTCTATCCGCATGCCAGCGGCGAAGAGGCGCGTACCACACTGGCGGCCTGGGAGGCCAGCGAGATTCCGGCACAGGCGCGGCTGCGCACGCTCGAACAAACCCTGCAACGCCTGAAAAGCGCGTTGACCCTGTGGGCCCTGCCCAGTACAGCCCGGCAATCGGCGCGGGAGGAAATCATCGCCGCCTGGCAGCGCCTGTCGGTGCGCGAGGTCGCCGACGGCGAAGCCATCGTTCAACTGAACCTGGACTACCTGGACCTGACCGACGGTGACCTGGAAAGCTTCCCTGTGCTGGAGGCCAACTTCGATCACGTGAATGAGCTGTCGCTGGAGCAGAACTCCCTGACCCGGCTGCCTGACGCCTTCCTGCGCCACTTCACCCAGCTGCAGCGCGTCAGCCTGAACGGCTGCGAACTCACCAGCCTGCCCACCGGGCTGGGTGATCGGCTCAGCGTGCTGGACCTGGCCAACAACCGCCTGGTCTGGGACGAGCACCTGCAGCACGCCCTCGAAGGTTACCCGCAGTTGCGCGACCTGAGCCTGTCGAACAACCCGCTGGCAACCCCGCCCGACTTCGCCCGCCTGAACCGGCTGCAGGGCGTGGACCTGTACAACTGCAGCCTGGCGACCTATCCGGCAGGGCTCGATCAGCTGGACGCGCCGAACCTGGTGGACCTGTCCGGCAACCAGCTGCAGGAGCTGCCACCGACCGCCATCCTCTCACCTCCGCTGGCCCGGGCGCTGCGCCTGGAACACAATCCGCTGAGCGATGCTGCCCTGCAGGCGGCCGATGCCTACTACACCACCCACCGTATCGACCTGCTGGTGGCCGAGATCGATTACAACGAACTGCTCGACGACGCCACGCCACAACAGCGGGCCAGCTGGCAACGACTGCAGCAGAGCCTGCCGTCGGGGTTCTTCCGGGACCTGCGTGCCATGTTCGACAGCCCGCCCTACATCGTCGCCCCACTGACCTACCGGCGCCGCCTGTGGCGCCTGCTGACCTGGATGGACGCCAATGCGCCCCTGCGTGAGCAGATTCTCGCCCGCACAGGCGGCACCCTGCTCGACCTCGAACAGTTGGGCGAGGTGTCACAGGCCCTGGCCATCCCGGACCTGGCAACCCGCTCGCGCACCTTGCTGGCGACCATCGTCAACCACGTGCGTCTCAGAAAGCTCGGCTTCGGCGTGCTGAGCCTTTCTTTCAACATGTCCGAAGACAGCTACGCGACGCTCTACCAGTGGGCGCTCAAACGTATCACCCGCCTGCCGGGCCTGGACCTGGCCCAGGCGGCGCGTGCCGACGAGCCGGTGATCATCGACGCACTGGTCGATGTGATGCCGCTGCCGGGCGAAGCCTGGATAGAACAGCAGCGCAACCTGCTGCTGGCGGTCGACCCGACCACCTCCCACGGCCTGGACGAAGTACTGGCCATGAACCATGAAGAGGAACCGGTCTACCCTGCATGGGAGCACCACTTGCGCGAACGCTTCGCCGCACAGTTCGCCGCCTCGCGGGCAGCGCTGGACGACAGCCTGGAGCAGGCAGCCGAAACGCTGAGCGAAGGTGAACTGCTGGTGGAGGCGCAGCGCTTGCGGCAGGTGTACGAACAACGCCTCGTCGACCTGCGCAGAACCCTGACCGAGGGAGTGGCGCGAGGCACCATCGACTGACAGGCGGGCGCCGGCCCGGAGCGCACCCGGGCCAGGCTGGCTTTTGTGCCGGGGCCGGCGTTATGCTCGGCTGAACCGTTTCATTCACCATGGAAAAGAGGTATTGCGTCATGGATCGTCTGGACTCGCTGTTTCCCGCTGCCACGGATATCCCCGAGGCCTATCGCCTGGGCGACCCGCTCGAGCAGCGCGACTACCTGGTGGATGGGCAGTTGCACCGCTGGGAAGGCCCGCTGGCCACGGTGCGCAGCCCGGTGTGGCTCAAGACCGACGACGGTGAGCAGCAGGTGATACTCGGCAGCGCCCCGCTGCTGGACGCCGATACCGCCCTCACCGCCCTGGACGCCGCCGTGCGTGCCTACGACAAGGGCCGCGGCGTGTGGCCGAACATGCGCGTGGCCGAGCGCATCCAGCATGTCGAGGCGTTCCTGGCCCGCATGCGCGAGCAGCGCGCGGTGGTGGTCAAGTGGCTGATGTGGGAAATCGGCAAGAACCTCAAGGACTCCGAGAAGGAGTTCGACCGCACCTGCGACTACATCGTCGAGACCATCGGCGCCCTCAAGGAACTCGACCGGCGCTCCAGTCGCTTCGAACTGGAGCAGGACACCCTCGGCCAGATCCGTCGCGCGCCCCTGGGCGTGGCGCTGTGCATGGGCCCCTACAACTACCCGCTCAACGAGACCTTCACCACCTTGATCCCGGCGCTGATCATGGGCAACACCGTGGTGTTCAAGCCGGCCAAGTTCGGCGTGCTGCTGATTCGCCCGTTGCTGGAGGCGTTTCGCGACAGCTTCCCGGCCGGCGTGATCAATGTCATCTACGGGCGTGGCCGCGAGACCGTCAGCGCGCTGATGGCCAGCGGCAAGGTCGACGTGTTCGCCTTCATCGGCACCAACAAGGCCGCCAGCGACCTGAAGAAGCTTCACCCGCGCCCGCACCGCCTGCGCGCCGCGCTGGGGCTGGACGCCAAGAACCCGGGCATCGTGCTGCCCGAGGTCGACCTGGACAACGCGGTCAACGAGGCGGTCACCGGCGCCCTCTCGTTCAACGGCCAGCGCTGCACGGCGCTGAAGATCCTGTTCGTGCACGAGCAGGTGGTGGACGCCTTTCTCGACAAGTTCCAGCGCAAGCTGGCCGACCTCAAGCCCGGCATGCCATGGGACCCGGGCGTCAGCCTCACCCCGTTGCCCGAAGCAGGCAAGGTCGACTACCTGGGCGGCCTGGTAACCGATGCAGTAGCCCACGGTGCCAGGGTGATCAACCAGGGCGGCGGCCAGAGCCGCGGGTCGTTCTTCTACCCGGCGCTGCTGTACCCGGTGAACCCGCAGATGCGCGTGTACCACGAAGAGCAGTTCGGGCCGGTGATCCCGGTGGTGCCCTACCGCGACCTGCAGACAGTGATCGACTACGTGCTGGATTCGGATTTCGGTCAGCAGTTGAGCATTTTCGGCACCGATTCGGCCACCGTGGGCCGGCTGGTCGACACCTTCGCCAACCAGGTCGGGCGCATCAACCTCAACGCCCAGTGCCAGCGCGGGCCGGACACCTACCCCTTCAACGGGCGCAAGAACTCGGCCGAAGGCACCCTGTCGGTGCATGACGCACTGCGCGTGTTCTCGATCCGCACCCTGGTGGCCACCAAGTTCCAGGAGGCCAACAAACAGCTGATCAGCCAGATCATCCGCAACCGCGAGTCGAGTTTCCTGACGACTGACTACATCTTCTGATTGCGTGGTGGGCAAAACGGTACAAGCATAGGCTTGGATCGCGGCGCACCTATCGCGGGTCAAGCCCGCCCCCACAAAGGCAGTGATGAACACGTGGGAGCGGGCTTGACCCGCGATAGGGCCCGTGTAGGCAACACACTTTTTGCGTACCAATGGAGGAAAAAATGGCCACCCAACCCATCCCCGACGGTCAGCACAGCATCACCCCCTACCTGGGCATCAAGGACGCTGCCAGGGCCATCGACTTCTACAAGGCCGCCTTTGGCGCCACCGAAATGTTCCGCCTCGACGCCCCCGATGGCCGTATCGGCCATGCCGAGCTGAAAATCGGCGATTCCTCGCTGATGCTGGCCGACCCCTGCGACCAGGCCGGCGGGCTCACCAGCAGCCAATCCCTGCAGGGCAGCGCCATCGGCCTGCACCTGTACGTCAAAGATGTCGACGCTACCTTCGCCCAGGCGCTGAAGGCCGGCGCCACCCAGGTCAACGCCGTGCAGAACCAGTTCTACGGCGACCGCAGCGGCACCCTCAAGGACCCTTTCGGCAACCTCTGGTTCGTCGCCACCCACGTCGAAGACGTGTCGGTCGAGGAAATCCGCGCCCGCGCGGCAAAAATGTTCAGCCCGCAATGAACGCCACCTGCACGCGGCGATGGTCGCGTGCAGGGCTTTGAATTAAGGTGGCAGGCACAGGAAGGCTGGCCAGGATCGTCCATGCGAATCATCGAGAAAAACGCCGCGCTGGTGCGCACCCTTACCCCCGCCGAAGAGGAACTGCTGCGCGGGTTCGTGCTGGGCGCCCTGGAGGGCCCACGGCTGCTGCAGGCCAACCAGTTGCTGATGAAGGTACGCGCCGCCGGGCAGTGGCTGGCCTGCGAATGCCAGCCCAAAAGCATGCCGGTACTCAACGTCAACCTCAACGGCAGCACCGGCACGCTGTTTCTCAAGAACAACCCCGGCACCGCCGAACATGCGCCGGGCTGTGCCTTCACCAAGGACGAACGCGACACCGACGCCAGCCATAACGAGGCCGACACCCCGCCGGCGGCCTGGCTGGCACCGGACGCGCCGTTGCGCCTGATCGGTGATTTCCAGCGTGCCGCTGCCGGCAGCGGCGAAGGCAACGGCAGCGGCGACAGGCGCGAACAGCATCGCCTGCTCTCGCTGCTGCTGACCCTGATCGAAGCCAGCGGCCTGAACGTCTATGCCACCCACCTCAAAAAGGACCTGACCGCCCAGTTCGCCGAGCTGCGCAGCGTCGCCACCCGCTACCCGCTGATCGACCGCGTGCCCGCCAGCAACTACCTGGAAACCCGCCTGGACATGAAGCACATGATGATGCTCAAGGCACGTCTGCGCGACGCCACGGTGTTCGGCACACATCGGCGCCATGGCCTGCTGCTGGACTGCGTCAGCCAGATCAAGGCGCGCAAGGTGCTCACCGAACGCAGCGAAGACGGGTTCGACTTCCAGGGCCACCACCTGCTGTGGGGCGGTAGCCGCACCCCCGGCCCGCTGCTGGCGCTGGCCATCTATTCCCCCGCCACCGCCGGCAGCCACTTCTACGAGCTGATCCATGTGGCCAGCGTGCCGGTGCTGTCGCGCGCTCACCTGTTCCCGGTGTACCGCGACGAAGAGCGCGAACCGCTGAAGATGCTCGTCTCGCTGATCGACTGGATGGCCGGCAAGGGTGTGAAGGTGGTGATGCGCCGGCCGGTGATCGGCGGTCGGGTGATGGACGAACTGGTGCTCAGCTCCGACCAGGACCGGGTGCTGTCCGTGTCGCTGACCGAACAGCCGCTGGGCCCGGAGCCCGAAACGGAAAACTTCAGGCGCTTTGCCGATTTCAAAGGCCTGGACACCTTCCGCAAGTACGTGGCGGGCTTCTTCATGCGGGGTCGCGACTAGACCGTCCGTCGCTCACGCCGCACCCTCGGCGCATGACGACGGACCAATGTCAGGTAGCCCACATGAAAGGAGTTCGACCATGACCCGCACCCCGATCACCGCTCTGCTGTTCGCCGCGCTGCTGGGCGCCCAGGCCACCGTGGCCCTGGCCGCAGGTACCGGCCCGACCAACCCCGCCCCCGGCAACGGCGTGCCCAACTCCACCCTTCCTGGGGCCGGGGTGGATGTGCCGGCGCCGCCCAACGAGCCGTCCATGCCCAGCGGCACCGACCCACGTACCCAGGGCAACGACGACGGCCGCCAGGGCGGCATGAACACCGATGACACCCGTGGGCAGATGCCCGAGGGCACCGGTTCCGAGAGAAATGGCCACGAAGGCTCCGAAAGCAACAACAGCGGCGGTGTCAGCGGCCCGGCTGGCAGCTGACCGCTGCGCCCGCAAGCTGGCTCCTACCGGCGATACACACCCTGTAGGAGCCGGCCTTGCCGGCGAAGGCCCAAGCACTGCAACCGCTTGAGTGCCGCCCCTGCTGCCCCTATCATCCCCAGCCTCTTCCACCTGGGGCTACCCGTGTCTCACCCTCGCCTGAAACGCCTTGGCGCTTGCCTGCTGGCAATCCTTGGCAGCGCCTACCTGGCGCAGAACATCGTGCCGTGGCGCCAATTGATGGCCGATGAACGCACCGGGCCGACCCAGACACGCCTGCTGCAATTGAGCGATGGCAGCCAGCTTGCGCTCAACCACGCCACCCATGTGGACATCCGCTTCACCGCGCAGCAACGACGCCTGGTGCTGCACGACGGCGAAGTGCTGGTGCAGGCCAGCAGCGACCCGCGCCCGCTGATCGTCGAAACCCCGAGCGGTGAAGTCCGCGCACAGTCCGGGACGTTCAGTGTCGATCATCTGCACAGGGGCTCCCAGGTCAACGCCTACGCGGCTGACGTACAGGTTCTGCCACGGCTGGGCACCCCCAGCCTGCTGCCCAGCGGCAGCGGGCTGTGGTTGCGCCGTGCCGGCAGCAGCTGGCAATGGCCAGCCCGGCCCAGCCGAATCAACACCCGGGCCTGGCCCGCCGGCAGCTAGCAGTCGAAGCGGTCCACCGCGCGGCGCCGCTCGTTGTCGTCGCGCATGTCGTAGTTGGCCGTGGTCTGGATGTTGCTGTGATGCGCCAGCTTCTGCGCTATCGACAGGTCGTGCTCCTCGATCACCCGGGTGATGAACGAACGGCGAAAATCGTGGGGCATGATCTTCACGCCCACCTGGGTACCGCGTTGGCGGGCGATGTAGTAGATCGCGTGCTTGGTGATGCGCTCGCGGGTGATATGGCTGCCGCGGCGGATGCGGTTGAACAGGAAGGTATCGTCGGCCTGGCCCTCGGGCAGCTGCGAGCGGCGAAACTCCAGCCAGGCATTGAGCTTGTCGAAGGCCCACACCGGTGCGTACTTGATCAGCTGCTTGTTGCCCTTGCCCAGCACCTGCAGGCTGCGCTCGGCAAAGTCGATCTGCTTGAGGTCGAGGTTGACCGACTCGCTCTTGCGCATGCCGGTGCCGTACAGCAAGGCGATCACCGCCGCGTCGCGCAGCCCCTGCGGGCGGGGGTCGGCAGCGCAGGCCTCCATCAGTTCGCGGATCAGCGTGCGCTTGAGGTTGCGCCCCACCGGCAGGCGCGTGCCCTGGGCGGCCTTGACCGTGCGCATGCGCAGCAGCTGGTCCTGGCTGATCAGGCCCAGGCGCCAGGCCTCGTTCATCACCCCGCGAATCGCGTTGACGTACAGCGACGTGGTGTTGGGCGCATAGCCGTCGGCGCGCAACGCCGCCACCAGCGCAGTGACATGCCCCGGTTCGAGCAAGTGCCAGGGCACCTCCTTGATGTCGATGTCCTCGAAGTCCAGACGGTCGGCGGCGTCCTGCAGGATGTACTTCATGGTCAACTGGCTCGACGGGGCCAGTCGGGCGAGGTATTGCAGCAGGGGGTTGTGGAGCGATGCGTGCAGTGAATCAGGCAAACCGTGGGGTTCCTCTAGCGCAGTAGGGCAAATTCAGCCGGGGATGATACCCCTAGTCCACCAGGTAAAGCTTGATGGTTTCCCGGGTCAGCGAGATCACCTCGTGGGTGTAGCCCTCGGCATCGCTGGTGCCGTATTCCAGATACCCGTCCTTGCGTTGGATCACGTAGGCCACGCGTGGCAGCGGCCTGCCGGTTTCGCTGTCGGTGATGGGCAGACGTGCACTGTAGAGCGGCGCCTCGACCTGCCTGGCGAAGGGTGCCAGCGGCGTGGCGTCGTCCAGCGTCGGCGCGGCCCACACAAAGGGTGGTATGTACGGGCTGTAGTCGTGCTTGTTCACTTCGGCCAGCAGCACCGAAACCGGGATGCGCATCACCAGTGAAAAGTACGCGTGATACGGGAACGCGGTGATGTACAGCTTGCACGGGATTGTGGTTCTGTTCTCGAGCAGGCGCTGGATGGTTTCGCGGGTCAGTTCAGTGCTGCTGGAGCGGCTCGGCAGGGTCTTGTCGAAGCTCATCTGCGCCAGGTAGTTGAAACTGCCATCGGGCGCGCGGCTTTCGAACTCGGGCGAGCCGGACAGGTTGTAGGTGATGACGTGCTCGAGGTCGAAGTTCTCGTCGCCGTCCAGCGCGCACACCAGCCGCTCGCTGATCTGGCCATTGCCGGTGTGGCGTTCGAACAGGCTGAGCAGGTCTTCGTCGGCCTGAAAACGCAGGTCGTAGCGATACGGGTTGTCGCTGAACGACACAAAGCGCAGGGGCAACGGGTCGATGCCGTGGTCCTTGACGCAGCCACAGCTCAACAGTGCACCGGCGGCCAGCGTGAAGCCGAGGGCGAAGCGGTGAAACACAGGCATGCGCCCTTCTTCCATGAGTGTGGCGGGCGCGCAGGATGCCCTAGCAGGCACTCTGCGGCAAGTGTCACGGCGCTTTGTGCGATGCCTCGTGAACCGCTGGCGCAGCGTGACCAACTGGTGTATCAAGGCGCCCTCCCGCCCCCATGGATGACACATGCGCCTGCTTACACTGATCGTACTTGGCCTGCTGGCTGCCCAGCTCAGTGCCTGTTCACTGTTCATCCCGCGCGCCAAGGCCACGGTCGAACCGATTTCCCTGCAAAAGCAGCTCGACAGCAACCACAGTGTGTACACCCTGACCTTCGCGGCAGATGTGGATGTGCTCGACGCCTTCCGGGGCAAGACCAGCCAGTTGGGCACGCGCATCGAATGCTCGATCACCGAGGATGAGAACCTCGCCTATGACCACCGCATGACGTATTCGCTGATCGGTGAGATCGAACGCGATGACCGACCGCCCCGTGATGGCCTGTTCACCTCGAAACTGAGCTTTCAGAAAAAAGACCAGTACCGCGACCTGGGCGACGCAGCGGCCCTCGACATGCTGGCAAGAAAGCCGGTACTGCCATGCACCATGAAGGCGTCCGGCTTCTTTGTGGGCTACTACTATTCGAAGCCGTTCACCTTGCAGGCCAGCGACCTGATCCGACTGATCAAGGGGCCGGTGCCTTCGCAGCGCCTATTTCTCAAACACTACTGAAGAACGTGCGGCGCCCTTGAAAACAGGTGCTTGACCTCAACCTAACTTGAGGTTTTACCCTTGCGCCTCCCTTGAGTGGAGTCGCCCCATGAGCACCAGCCAACCCGCCGTATTTGTGTTGTCCAACCCCGAAGGCCTGTACGACCCCAGCGCCAATGCCTATTCACACGTGGCCGAGGTCAGCACCGCCGCCAAGCTGCTGTACATCGCCGGCCAGGGGGGTGAAGACCCTGCCGGTACGCTGTCGCCCGACTTTGCCGAACAGGCGCGCCAGGCGCTGCTCAACCTGCGCACCGCGCTGGAATCCAGAGGTGCGAGCCTGGCCGATGTATTCAAGCTGACCCTGCTGATCGTGGACCATAGCGAAGCCAGGCTGGCGCTATGGGTGGCGGCTGCAAACGCCGCCTGGGGCCAGCTCAGCAAACCGACCTGCACCCTGATACCCGTGCCGCGCCTGGCACTGGACGGCATGCAGATCGAAGTCGATGCCGTGGCGGCCCTGCCCGCTACGAGCTGATGGCCCCTAGAGCAGCGTGCACTGCGTCTGCACGATCGAGCGGTTGATGCGGTCCAGTTCGCTCTCGGCAACAACCCTGTTGTGGACGTTGAAGGCCATTTCATAGGCCTGGTTGGCAAACGCGGTGCAGTTGGGCCGCTCGAGAATCACCGCATCCATGCGCAACGCGTAGATGACCAGGGCGTCCGCCGACTGACCGGCGCGTTCGCGGTAGGCATAGCGTTGCTGGCGGGCCTGCTCGAAGTTGGCCTGCACTGCCTTTTCATAGTTGGCCTTTTGCGTGCGCTGCACAGTGGCCACCGGCAAAGTGAGCAATTGATACACCGCCTGCTCGTAGGTCTTGGGGAAGCGGACTTCGTTGGTTTCGTGCAGCAACGTCTGGTTCATCACGTACAAGGTGGTGGTCGGACAGTAGTCGAAGCGCCCGCAGGCCTTGCTTGCCTTGGCTTGCAGGGCATCTGGCTGAAACCGCTGCGCCGACCAGCCCAGGGCCAGGTTGTACTGCTTGAGCGCCGTGTAATCGGCCTTCAACGCCTTGTTGAACGCCGCGAAGCACGCCGTGGTCTGCGCCGTCTGCGCATCGCCACAGCCTTTCACGCCAGAGATGTCGTCCAGCGAGTCGCCGCTGTAGTCGAGGGTCAGCGCTGGCCGTGCAGGCGTTGTCGACACCGCCACACCCTGGGTCTTGAGTGCACTGTAGCGGGCCGTCATTGCTTGCAACCTGGCACCGTCGGCTTTCTGCACGGCGGCGATTTCCAGCAGTTGCTTGACCGCGTCGAGGTCCTGGGGCTTGAGGTCCTTGTTGCCGGTCAGTGCCTCCAGCAGGTCCAGCGTGGCATTGGCATCACCGGCTTCGGAGTCCATGCGCAGCGCGCTCAAGGTCGACGCATAGCGGCTCTGTGGCACGAACTCGCCAAGGTTCATTTCTTCAAGGCTTGCGTACTTGAGCGGCTGTGCAATCTGCTGGCTCATGTCCTGGGCACACGCCAGCGAGGCGTACAGCAGGGTGATGGCAAGGGTAAGGCTGGTCTTCATGGACGTCCTGACAAGGCAACGCCACCGCAATGGTCGCGGTGGCCCACACCTGCATCGGCACGGCTGGCGCTTCCTTTAACTCAGTACACGGCCCCCACCGGGTACACGAATGCATTCACGTCATAGAAGGGCGTGCGCTGGTAAAACCAGTGCAGGCGCGCACTCGGGCTGTCGGCGAACGCCTTGTCGTTCTTGAGGCGGGCTTCGAACTCGGCCTTGAGTACCGGGCTCGCGGCCAGCATCTTGCGCGCCATCGGCTCCATCACGTATTCCTCTGGCTCCTCCGCCGCCACCAGGGTCGCGTTGAAGAAACCCCAGGCCCAGAACGAGTCGGGGCTTTGCGGGTGCAACAGGTTGATCGCCAGCACGCCCAGCGGCTGGTCGACGTCGATCAGCACCGAACCCGCCGCAAAGGTCTGCATACGCTCCAGCGGGTTGGCCACGCCACTGACCAGCAGATGCCCTTCATAGCCCGGAATCTCGTTGGCTGCCGCACGGTCCGGCTCGAAGCCACCGGCCACCTTCACCTCATCCATGCGGTACAGCGTCACCGCCATCGCCGTGGGCTGCTCGAGGGTGCGCATGCGGATGCCATGCGCCTTGAGCCGCGCGATCACCTCGGCCCACTGCGCCGGCACCACGTACTGGCGTGGGCGCTTGACCACCAGGTCGGGCTCGGTGTTGCCAGTGACCGGCACCGTCAGCGGCTTGGGCACGTTGCTCCACACGATCGTCCTGGCACCGGTGATCGGCGACTGTTCGTAGCGGTAGTCGCCCACCTTGAAATCCACCTGCTCCTCCTTGCCCGGCTTCCAGGTCAGCACCACCTCGCGCTGGGCCGCGAGCCGGGCACGGTCACTGGCAATGGCCTGCTGCAGCGAAGCGGCCTGCTCGCCGATCACCTGGAACATCGTCTTGAGCATCACGTAGTTGCCCAGCACCTGGGTCTGGTACGGGTGCAGTGCATGCTGCTCGATCAGAATCGACGGCACGTTGCGGATATCGCCGTACTGGTTGGAGAAGCGCGCCAGGTCGGTGCGGTACGGGTAGTAGCCCTGGGTCGGGTCCTGGTTGTCGTTCATGCTGATGCACTCGTGCACCACATGCCCCTCGCCCTCCAGCGCCTGGTACACCGGCGCACGCATCACCGTGTCCATCCACGCGCTGCTGGCCGGCGACCAGCCATTGCCGTTATGGCAATACGAGCTGTCGTAGGGGTACATCGCGCCATCGGTGGAGTGGGTGTCGGCGAAGAAGCTCAGCTCGTAGGTGTTGAACACCCAGGCCACGTTGCGGATCTCGGCGCTGTCGAGCTTGGTGAAATCGCGGTTCAGGTTGAGGTTGCGCCCGTTCACGCGCCAGCCACTCTGGCGGGGGCCGTTCTGGTTGATTCGGCCATAGGCGCTGCGGCGGATATCGCCGTCCACGTTGACACTGGGGATGAACAGGATGTTGACCTTCTGCAGCAGGCCGGCCAGCGGCTTGCTGCCGATGGTCATGTCGCGCAGCAGCATGAACATCGCGTCCTTGCCGTTGGACTCGCCGGGGTGGATACCGGCCTCGATAAAGAGCGTCGGCTTGCCCGAACGCTTGAGCGCGGCGGGTGACTTGTCGGCCTCCAGCGAGGCCACCACCAGCAGCATCGGGTGGCCCTCGGCGCTTTTCTCCGGCAGCTCGCTGAGCACGATGGCGCCATTGGCGGCGGATGCCAGTTGCTGAAGGTAGTCGCGGGTTTGCGCGTAGGTGCTGGTGTCGGCAAAGCCGGTGGCTTCGGCCACGGTGGTCAGGGGGTTGCCGGCGGGCGCGATATAGCGGGTACTGGTGAGGGTCTGCTCGAACATTGCCGGCAGAATGCGTTGCTTGGCGGCCTCGGGGTAGCCGCTGTCATCGATATAGGCCGGGGCGCCGGGCAAGGCCGCAAGGGCGGGCAGGCTGCCGAGCAGCAGCAAGGTGGCCAGCAGGGGCTGCGGGTGCAGGTCGTTCATGATGGGTCCTTATCATGCGTAAGCAGGCAACCTTAGCTGATAAGGGGCAATGTCACCGCGATGGGATGCCGGCGAAGCGCCGCGCGAGCGGCGCTCGGTGCCGGGAGCGCCGTTGCGCCACGCCGTTCTACCGCGCCGCCAACCCCATCTGCCAGAAATCCGCCTCCAGCCGCGACGCCTGGGCAAAGATCGCCACCAGCTCGGTGAAGCGCTGCTCGGTCATGCTGCGCGCCGCCAGTTCGTCCAGGTGCAGGCGCGCTGCAGCAGCCACGCCCTGATACCCCTCCCCGGCATACTCGCCAATCCACTCGCGGTACGGATGATCACCCAGCGCCGCCACCCCGTCGGGGCTCAGCGCCCGGCCGATCTCGGCGTAGCCGATCACACAGGGCGACAGCGCCACATGCAGGTCCAGCAAGTCGCCCGCCGCGCCGCAATCGAGCACGAAGCGCGTATAGGCCACGGTGGCCTGGTGCTCCGGCGCGGCCTCGATGTCAGCCTTGGACAAGCCCCAGCGCGCGCACAGGCGTACATGCAGGTCGGTCTCGTCCAGAATCGCAGCAAGCCCCGCCTGGGCGGCACGGATGTCCGAAGGCCGGCGGCTCTTGTACGCGGCCAGCGCCCAGGCCCGCGCGAACTGGATCAGGAACAGGTAATCCTGCACCAGGTAGGTACGAAACGCCGTTTCGGGCAAGCTGCCCTGGCCCATCTGGCGCACGAAGCTGTGGTCCACGTAACTGGCCCACTCGGTCGGTGCAGCAGCTTTCAAACGGTCGAAAATATCCATCGTTCACTCCCCCTGTGGGTACACGGCATCGAAAAACTCAAGCTCCAGCGCCACGGCACGCAAGAAGAAATCGGTGCTCAGCGCCTCTTCCTGGGGGCCCACACGGTCGAGTTCGGCGCCCAGGAACGCAACGAAGTCGGCGAAGGCCGGGTTGTCGTGCAAGGTGATCCACTCGGCGTGCACGAAGTTGTCCGGCAGCGGCCTGGGCGCCTTGAGCGCCCAGTCCAGGTACAGGCCCTCGGCCACGTTGAGCACCGCCAGCACCGCCGCATAGGATCGGGTGGCCGCCGCCTGGCGCATGATCGCCTTGAAGCCGGCCGTGGGCTGTGTGTCGGCCGGCGCGGTACGTTGCGCCTCGCTCACGCCCAGTGCCTCAAAGGCGCGCAGGAAATAGGTGTTTTCATCGCTGGCGATCATGCCGGCGAAACGCGCCAGGCGCAGGCGCGCATCGAAGGTGTCGGCGGTGGCAATGGCCGCGCCGAGCAGGGTCAGGAAGCTGTCGATGAAGCGATGGTCCTGCACCAGGTAACGCACCATCACCGGGTCCGGCAGGCTGCCGTCGCACAGCTGGGTGACGAAACGGTGGCCGACGGCGGCCGACCAGGTGGGTTCGCTTTGTTTGCGCAGGTGTTCGGTGAAACGTGGGGCAGTCATGGAGCGGCCTCGCAGTGAGACCGGCAAAGAAGGCAGGCGCTAGATCCCATCCCTTCGCCGGCATGATCCGGATCAGGTTCGAAGGGTCACCGCGCTGCAGATGCCAGCGGTTTCTCAGCCCGTTGCCGGGGCTCCCCTTGGTGCGCACACTGTATACAGCGATGTGGGCAATGTGCAATGCGCAGGCACCGCATCGATGCCATCGCGGGTCAAGCCCGCTCCCACAGGAGCTGGTGCCGTCCTTGTGGGAGCGGGCTTGACCCGCGATAGGCATTCACACCGAAACCGGTTTCAACATCCCCCGCTCGACAATGAACCCGATCACCGCCTGCAAACCCTGCCCCGTCTTCAGGTTGCTGAACGTCCACGGCCGCTCGGGCCGCATGCGCCGGGTGTCCTTTTCCATCACCTCCAGCGACGCACCCACATAGGGCGCCAGGTCGATCTTGTTGATCACCAGAAAATCCGACTTGGTGATCCCCGGCCCGCCCTTGCGCGGGATCTTCTCGCCTTCGGCCACGTCGATCACGTAGATCGTCAGGTCGGCCAGCTCCGGGCTGAAGGTGGCACTCAGGTTGTCACCGCCACTCTCGACGAAGATCACTTCCAGGTTGCCGAACTTGCGCGCCAGATCCTCCACCGCCGCCAGGTTCATCGAGGCATCTTCACGGATCGCGGTATGCGGGCAGCCGCCGGTCTCCACGCCGACGATGCGCTCGGGTTCGAGCGCGCCGGCTTCGGTAAGGATGCGCTGGTCTTCCTTGGTGTAGATGTCGTTGGTGACCACGGCAATCTGGTAGTCATCGCGCATGGCCTTGCACAGCGCTTCGAGCAGCGCGGTCTTGCCGGAGCCGACCGGGCCGCCGACACCGACGCGCAGGGGTTGCTGGTAGCTTTGCATGGCAGTTTCCTCAGGATCGGAACAATCGGGTGTATTGGGTTTCATGGCGGGCAGAGGCAATCGCCAGCAACGGCAGGCCGCCGCCCAGGTGTTCATCAGGTACGTCCAGCGCCCACTCCAGTACCGCAGGCAGCTCCTCGCACAACTCGCGCAGCAGGGTCTGGGCCGCCTGCTGACCGAACGGCACCAGCTTGACCCCGGCCATCACCGCCCCTTCCAGCCAGGCAAAGCCATGCCCCAGGGCCAGCTCACGCAGCGGGATCTGCCAGTGCACGGCCAGCCAGGCCATGCCGCCCAGCTGGCTCAGCTCGACGCTGCTGCGCCAGGCCGGCGCCTGACACAGCTGCCAGCCATCGAGCAGGCGCGCCAGGGCCTTGCCACGCTGGCGTTCCTCCAGGCGCAGCTCGGCGGTTTCGCGGTTGGCCAGCAAAAAGCTGCTCCAGTGGGCGAACGCATCGGCATCTTGCGCGCGGCACGCGCTGTACAGCCGTTGCAGCAGCGGCCAGTCGAGGTGGCCGAGGGTGTCGTGCAACTGCTCGCGCTGCCAGGCGCCAAAGCCGTCGGCCCCCGTCACCCAGCCCGCCTCCACCGCCCACTCCAACCCCTGGGAATAGGTGAAGCCCCCCACCGGCAGGTTGGCGCTGACCAGCTGCAGCAGGCGCAGCAACTGCAGGTTGGCGCTCATCAGCCGGCCAGCACCAGGGCGGCACCGGCCAGCAGGCCGCCGCCACAGGCCTTCTGCAGCCCAGGGTGACGGCGCAACAGGCGCCCGGCGCCATAGCCTGCCAGCAGCAACAGGCCGCTGACCGCGACAAAGCCTGCGCTGAACACCCAGAACGCGCCCGGGCTGGCTTCGACGCCGTGGGCCCAGCCGTGAAACAGCGCGAACACCGGCATGACCAGCGCCAGCAGCACCTGGCGGCTGGGCAGCAGCAGCGCCGCGGCGGCCACCAGCAGCGAGCCGATGATCATGCTCTCCATGCCGATCACGCCCCCGAACAGATGGCCCATCAGCGCGCCGCCGAACATCGCCGCCAGCGTGGCCAGCGGCAGCGCCAGGGTGCGCCCGGTCAGGGCGGCCAGCACCCCGGTGCCCAGCAGCATCAGCAGGTGGTCAAGCCCGGTGAGCGGGTGCAGCAACCCGTCCTGCAGGGGGTTGCTGTCGTGGCCGGGGTGGGCGAACGCAGGGACGGCAATCAGCAGCAAGGCAAACGCGAGGGTCTTTTTCATCGTGCAACTCCATGTCGAAATCAGTGGGCGTGGCCAGGCACGCGAACAAAGGGGTGATCGTTGTGGCTGTGGCTGTGCGGCGCGCTCTGGTAGGCGCCGGCCTCGGGCTCGAACGGCGCCTGCTCCACCGTCACCTCAAGGCCGAAGCCACGCACCATGTCGTCCAGCACATGGTCGTGCTGGTACCGCACGAAATCGCGCTCGATCTGCAACGGCACATGCCGATTGCCCAGGTGATAGGCGGCGCGGGCCAGCGCCAGCGGGTCGGCGCAGCGCACCGTCGAAACCTGCTCCGGCGCCGCCAGCACGCGAATCACCTCACGCCCCTGGGCGTCGGCCAGCAGCTCGCCGCCGCGAATCAGCTGGCCGCGTTCGAGCATCAGCCCGGCCTCGCGCCCGTCATCCAGGGTGATGCGCACGCGGCTCTTGATGCGCGTATCCAGGCTCAGGGTGGCAGTGGCGCCGATGTGTGCGGCCTGGTTCAGGCGTTGCGTCAACAGGATCATGCTCGCTCCTCAAAACAGAAAATAACGCTGCGCCATCGGCAGCACGCTGGCCGGCTCGCACACCAGCAGCTCGCCGTCGGCGCGTACCTCATAGGTTTGTGAATCCACTTCGATGGTGGGCATCAGCCCGTTGTGCAGCATGTCGGCCTTGCGCACCGTGCGACAGCCCCGGGCCACGCCGATCAGGCTGCGCAGGCGCAGTTCATGGTGAACGCCACGCTCCACCGCGGCCTGGGACAGGAACGTCATGCGCGTGGCGTTGCGCGCCTGGCCCAGGGCGCCGAACATCGGCCGGTAGTGCACCGGCTGCGGCGTGGGGATCGAGCCGTTGATGTCGCCCATCGGCGCCATCACGATCATCCCGCCCTTGACCACCAGTGCGGGCTTGACCCCGAAGAACGCCGGCGACCACAGCACCAGGTCGGCCAGCTTGCCGGCCTCCAGCGAACCGACTTCATGGGCGATGCCATGGGTCAGCGCCGGGTTGATGGTGTACTTGGCGATGTAGCGCTTGACCCGGAAGTTGTCGCTGCGCGCGGTGTCAGGCGCCAACGGGCCGCGGCGCAGTTTCATCTGGTGCGCCACCTGCCAGGTGCGCAGCACCACCTCGCCCACCCGGCCCATGGCCTGGGAGTCGGACGAGGTCATCGAGAACGCGCCGATGTCGTGCAGGATGTCTTCGGCGGCAATCGTCTCGCGGCGGATGCGCGACTCGGCGAAGGCCACGTCCTCGGGGATGCTGGTGTCCAGGTGGTGGCACACCATCAGCATGTCCAGGTGCTCGTCCACGGTGTTGACGGTGTACGGCAGGGTCGGGTTGGTGGAGGACGGCAGCACGTTGGCGTAACCCGCCGCACGGATGATGTCCGGCGCATGCCCGCCGCCCGCGCCCTCGGTATGGAAGGTGTGAATGGTGCGGTCGCCGATGGCGGCCAGGGTGTCTTCGATGCAGCCGCTTTCGTTGAGGGTGTCGCTGTGCAGCGCCACCTGCACGTCCATCGCCTCGGCCACGCCCAGGCAACAGTCGATGGCCGCCGGGGTCGAGCCCCAGTCTTCGTGCAGCTTGAGCCCCACCGCCCCGGCCTCGATCTGCTCGCGCAGGGCCTGGGGCTGCGAGGCATTGCCCTTGCCCAGCAGGCCGATGTTGATCGGCAGTTCGTCGGCGGCCTGGAGCATGCGCGCCAGGTACCAGGTGCCCGAGGTGCAGGTGGTGGCGTTGGTGCCGGTGGCCGGCCCGGTGCCGCCGCCGATGAAGGTGGTGATGCCCGACACCAGCGCCTCGTCGACCTGCTGCGGGCAGATGAAATGAATGTGCGAGTCGATGCCGCCGGCGGTGACGATCTTGCCCTCGGCGGCGATCACCTCGGTGCCCGGCCCCACCGCCAGGGTCACGCCGGGCTGCACGTCGGGGTTGCCGGCCTTGCCGATGCCGAAGATGCGCCCGTTCTTCACGCCGATATCGGCCTTGACGATGCCCCAGTGGTCGATGATCAGGGCGTTGGTCAGCACCAGGTCCATGGCCTCGGCGGCCAGCATCTGGCCCTGGCCCATGCCGTCGCGGATCACCTTGCCGCCGCCGAACTTGACCTCTTCACCGTAGACCGTGAAGTCCTGCTCGACCTCCACCCACAGCTCGGTGTCGGCCAGGCGCACGCGGTCGCCCACGGTGGGGCCGAACATGTCGGCATAGGCACGCCGGGAAATACGGCTCATGCCACGGCCTCCAGCTTGCCCATCACCCGGCCCTGGAAGCCATACACCTCGCGCTTGCCGGCATAGGCCACCAGGTTGACGGTGCGCGCCTGGCCGGGTTCGAAGCGCACGGCAGTGCCGGCGGCGATGTCCAGGCGAAAGCCGCGGGTGGCCTCGCGCTCGAACACCAGAAAGGCGTTGACCTCGTAGAAGTGATAGTGCGAGCCGACCTGGATCGGCCGGTCGCCATGGTTGGCCACGCTGACGCTGATCGTGGCGCGACCGGCGTTGAGTTCGATGTCGCCGTCGGCGACCTGTATTTCTCCGGGAATCATGGGCTGCTCCTGGGCAGGTCAGACGATAGGGTCGTGGACGGTGACCAGCTTGGTCCCGTCGGGAAAGGTCGCTTCCACCTGCACGTCGTGGATCATCTCGCTGACGCCTTCCATCACCTGGTCACGCCCGAGCACTTCGCGGCCCAGGCTCATCAGCTCGGCCACCGTGCGCCCGTCGCGGGCACCTTCCATCACGCTGGCACTGATCAGCGCCACCGCCTCGGGGTAGTTGAGCTTCAGCCCACGGGCCAGGCGGCGCTCGGCGAGCAACGCGGCGGTGAACAGCAGCAGTTTGTCTTTCTCTCTCGGGGTCAGCTCCATGGTGCGGTCTCTCAAGTGGCCCAGATGCGCGGCGGGCATGGCGGCAAGCCGACGACGGTCGGTCGCAGGGCGCGCCACAGCCGCTGCAGGGTGGATTGCAGGCGTTGGTTGTCGTGGTCGAGCAGGCGCACCACCAGCAGCTGGCCAAGCAGCGTGGCGCCGGCGGGCACCGGCAGCGGGTGGATCAGTTCGCGTACCTGTTCAAGCAGTTGCTCGTTGGCCGGGGCGGCGCAGAAGGTGGCCAGCAGCGGGTGGCCGCCCAGCTTGTGCAGGTGCCCACCCTGCAGGTGCAGGCGCTCGTGCAGGCCGGGGTCGTCGGGCATGTCCACCTGCAGCCGGCTGTCCACGGCGCCATGGCTGAAGGCCTCGCCCATTACCGGGCGGCCCAGGCACAGGGTTTCCCAGGCCAGCAGGCGCGCGCCGGGGGCCAGGCTGAAATGGCTGTGCAGCGATACCCGCGCGCCGGGGAAGCAGATGCTGTCCTGGGGCAGCCACTCCAGGGTGCTGCCCTCGGCCAGGTGAAAGCGCTGGCGCAGCACCGAGGTGGGCCCGGCGCTGCGGTAGAACTTGGTGGCACCGGGCATGGTCAGCAGCGCATGGCTGCCCGGCTCCAGGTGCAGGTTCAGGGCCAGGCGATCCCCCCCCACCACCCCGCCCGGGGGGTGCAGCACATACACATGGCAGGGGTCGCCTTCGGGGTAGAACGGGCGCTGCACCAGAAGTGGGCCGAAATGCTGGCGTGCACCAATTCGGGTCCGCCCCTGACCTGCGACGAAGCGCAGGTTCAGTTCGGCGTTCCAGCCGGCCGGATCAACCGGCGCGGGGATAAATCGTTGAGCTAGCGTCATGCACGGCGGCCCTGGGCAATGGAGTGGCGACACGGCAAGGCTGGTGTCTGACCAATCGATCAGCTATCGATGCCTGGGGCAATGCAGGTTGCGAGCCAATGTTGTGCATTGGCGTGGTCACGGCGTAGGAAACGCCCTGCGATGGTTACTGCTGGCCAAACAGGTCATGGGCGTCGAGCAGCCGGTAGGCGATCTCGGGACGTTTTTCGAGGGCGCGGCGGATGGCCGCCGGTATGCTCTGGCGGGTCTTGCGGCACAACCCTGGCGGGCCTTCGACCTCGATACGGATACCGCGCATGGTGCGCACTTCATTGGGGCCGGGGGCGATGTGCACCTGGATGCCAAGCTGATCGAACAGGCGGCGCTGCAGGTGTTCGAGGTCGGGCAGGCTCTGCAGGTTTTCCAGGCGTTGGAGCAGGCGGTTTTCTTCCTGGCGGGTCAGGCGCAGAATGCGCAGGTCGGCGCCCGGCGTTTCGAGCAGGCGTTCGCGCTCGCAGATGCAGGCACCGGGTGGGCAGGGTTGGCGCAGCGGTATGATGGGCTCCATGAGGCCCAAGCATAGTCACCGGCCCCAGCGCCGGCAACGCCGGCTCCTGCCCGGTTTGCGTCGCCTGCAGGCGCCGGCGTTGCCGGCGAAGGCGTCACCGGAGATCCTTGCATGAAACAACCCGAACTCGACCTGTTCGGCCCACCCGCCCTCGGCGCCCCCGAATGGATCGGCAAGCAGACGCTGCTGCTGCCAGGCTTTGCCCTGGACCTCGTCGAGCCCCTGCTGCCGGCCCTGCGCACGGTGCTGCGCGCCGCACCGTTTCGCAACCAGCTCACCCCCGGCGGGCGCACCATCGAAGTGGCGGTCACCAATTGCGGGCCGCTGGGCTGGGTCAGTGACCGCCTGGGCTACCGCTACAGCCCCTTCGACCCGCTCACCGGCAAGCCCTGGCCTGCCCTGCCCACGCTGCTCGCCGAGCTGGCCGCTGCCGCCGCAGAGGCAGCCGGCTTCGCCCATTTCAGGCCCGACGCCTGCCTGATCAACCACTACCAGCCCGGCAACCGCCTCACCCTGCACCAGGACCGCAACGAACGCGACTTCAGCCAGCCCATCGTGTCGATCTCGCTGGGCCTGCCGGCGGTGTTCCTGTTCGGCGGGCACACCCGCAGCGAGCCCACCCGCAAGGTCGGCCTGCAGCACGGCGACGTGATGGTCTGGGGCGGCGAGGATCGCCTGCGCTTTCACGGGGTCAACCCGCTCAAGGACGGCGAGCACCCACTGCTGGGCGCCCGCCGCATCAACCTGACCCTGCGCAAGGCCGGTCAACCCGATTGAACTCCCGCCGGTCTGCGCCTCTCCCACTTCATAGGGTTTGTATGAACGATGGAGCACGGCAATGGCCAAGCCACTGCAGGAATACCAGCGCAAGCGCAACTTCGACGCCACCCCGGAGCCGGCCGGCAAGGCCCGCCGCGGTGCGCGCGCGCAGGCATTGCAGTTCTGCATCCAGAAGCACGACGCCAGCCACCTGCATTACGACTTTCGCCTGGAGCTGAACGGCACCCTCAAGAGCTGGGCCATCCCCAAGGGCCCGTCACTGGACCCCAAGGTCAAGCGCCTGGCCGTCCACGTCGAAGACCACCCGCTGGACTACGCCAGCTTCGAGGGCAGCATCCCCGCAGGCCATTACGGTGCGGGCGAAGTGATCGTGTGGGACCGCGGCGTGTGGCTGCCCGAGGGCGACCCGGCCCAGGGCTATGCCAGCGGCAAGCTGCGCTTTCGCCTGCAGGGCGAAAAGCTGAACGGCACCTGGCATCTGTTTCGCACCCGCCTTGGCGGCAAGAAGGAACAGTGGATGCTGGTCAAGTCCGACGACGAGGCTGCCCGCGCCGAGGCCGACTACGACGTGCTGCAGGCCCAGCCCGACAGCGTGCTCAGCGAGCGCAGCCTGATCCCGCGCACCAAGGGCAAGGGCAAAGACAAGGACAAGGACAAGCCCAAGGCCGCACCCCCGCCTCGCCGCCCAGCCAGGGCCGGCACACTGAGTGCGGCCAGGAAGGCCACCCTGCCCGCCGCCCTCACGCCGCAACTGGCCACCCTGGTGGAAACCCCGCCGCAAGGCGACTGGCGCTACGAGGTCAAGTTCGACGGCTACCGCATCCTGGCGCGCATCGACGGCGACGACGTGCGCCTGTTCACCCGCAACGGCCACGACTGGACCACGCGCATGCCGCTGCAGGCCAAGGCCCTGGCCGGCCTGGGGCTGAGCTCGGCCTGGCTGGATGGCGAAGTGGTGGTGGCCAACGCCGAGGGTATCGCCGACTTCCAGGCCCTGCAGAACGCCTTCGACAGCGACACCGATGCCAACATCGTCTACTACCTGTTCGACCTGCCCTACCTCAATGGCATGGACCTGCGCCAATGCCCGTTGCAGGAGCGGCGCGCCGCCCTGGCGGCCGTGCTTGAACCGGCCGACGAACAACGCCTGCGTTTGAGTGCCGATTTCGACGAAGCCCCCGAGTCCCTGCTGGCCAGCGCCTGCCAGATGCAGATGGAGGGCCTGATCGGCAAACGTGCCGACAGCCTCTATGTATCGCGGCGCAGTCACGACTGGATCAAGCTCAAGTGCAAGCAGCGCCAGGAATTCGTGATCGTCGGCTTCACCGAACCCAAGGGCAGCCGCGCCGCCTTCGGCGCCCTGCTGCTGGGGGTGCACGACGCCGACAGCGGCCAGCTGCGCTACGCCGGCAAGGTCGGCACCGGCTTCAATACCGCCACCCTGCAGAGCCTGCTCCAGCGTCTCACCCCGCTCGAGGTGAAAAAGCCCGCGGTCGCCAACCCACCCACCGGCGCCGAAGCCCGCGGCGTGCACTGGCTCAGGCCACAGCTGCTGGCCGAGGTGGCCTACGCCCAGATGACCCGCGAAGGGGTGGTACGCCATTCGGTGTTCCATGGCCTGCGCGAAGACAAGCCGGCCCGCGCCATCGGCCTGGAGAAACCCGTGAAAGCGCCTAACCGCAAAGCCTCCGACAACACCCTGCGCATCACCCACCCCGACCGGGTGATCGATGCCAGCAGCGGCACCGACAAACGCCAGGTGGCCGAGTACTACGCCCAGGTCGCCGAATGGATCCTGCCGCACCTCAAGCGTCGCCCCGTGGCGCTGGTGCGCGCACCGGAGGGCCTGAGCGGCGAGCTGTTCTTCCAGAAGAACGCCGCCCAGCTGAACATCCCGGGCCTGGAGAGTCACGACAAGGCCGAGGCCGGCCAGGCAGTGATGATCATCGACCGCGCCGACACCCTGCTGGGCGCGGTACAGATGAACACCCTGGAACTGCACACCTGGAACGCCACCGCCAGGGACTTCGACAAACCCGACCGTTTCGTGCTCGACCTCGACCCCGACCCGGCATTGCCCTGGAAGGCGATGGTCGAAGCGACCCAGCTGACCCTGGCACTGCTCGACGAACTGGGCCTGCAGGCGTTTCTGAAAACCAGTGGCGGCAAGGGCATGCATGTGGTGGTGCCGCTGACCCGGCGTGCCGGCTGGGACGAGGTCAAGGCGTTCAGCCATGCCATCGTCACCCACATGGCCGGGTTGTTCCCCGACCGGCTGTCCGCCGTTTCGGGGCCGAAGAACCGCGTGGGGCGCATCTTCATCGACTACCTGCGCAACGCCCGTGGCGCCACCACCGTGTGCGCCTATTCGCTGCGCGCCCGCGAAGGGCTGCCGGTGTCGGTACCGATACGCCGCGAAGAGCTCACCGAACTCAAGGGCGCCAACCAGTGGAACCTGCACAACCTGGGCGAGCGCCTGGCCAATGGCGACGACCCCTGGGCCGACTACGACAAGACCCGCCAGTCGCTCACCGTGGCGCTGCGCAAGCGCATGGGCGTGGCATGAAGGGCCTGGACTGGATCGACCTGCTGCAGTGGCCGGCCATGCTGCTCACCCTGGTGGCAGCCTGGTGGATCGGCTCGCGTCAGCCGCGTCGGCGGCGCATCGGCTTCTGCTGCTTCATGGCCAGCAACCTGCTGTGGGTGGTGTGGGGCTGGCAGACCGAGGCCTGGGCATTGATCGTGCTGCAGTTCTGCCTGTGCGCCATGAACCTGCGCGGCCTGAAAAAGAATACCTCGACCCACGCTGCGTGCCCCAAGGAGTCCGCCTCATGAGCATTGTTCAAACCTTCGACCTGGGCCGCCTGGACACCCTGCTGCGCCAGTTCGCCGAGCGCCCGCAACCGCTGAACCTGGACAGCCAGCTGCTCGAACTGATGCAGGCCCTGCAGGCAGCCGGCCTGGAACGCCTGCCGTTGCCCGGCCAGGGCCAGACGCTGCAGCGCTGGCAGACCCTGGCGCGGGTGGCCGGCGCCGACCTGGCCCTGGCCAAGCTGTATGAAGGGCATACCGATGCCCTGGCGATACTCGCCGAATGCGCCGGGGCGCACCTGGCCGGCAACGGGATCTGGGGCGTGTGGGCGGCCGAGCCGCCCAGTGCACGGGTGCGCATCGTGGCTCGCGACAACCAGCGGGTGTACCTGCAGGGGCGCAAGGCCTGGTGCTCCGGCGCGCTGCAGATCGACCACGGCCTGCTCACCGCCTGGGACGAAGACGAACAGCCGCAACTGGTGGCGCTGGACCTTGCCGAGACGGGTCTGCACCGGGTGGCAGACGGCTGGCAGGCGGTGGGCATGGGCATTACCGCCAGCGTCGAGCTGGAACTGGAACACACCCCGGCGCACCTGGTGGGTGGCCCTGGCCAGTACCTCAGTCGCCCCGGCTTCTGGCACGGCGGCGCCGGCATCGCCGCCTGCTGGTACGGCGCCGCCGAGGCCCTGGCCGACTACCTGCGCGAACACTGCCGCCAGCCACGCC
The DNA here is from genome assembly GCF_052850635.1 of Pseudomonas sp. 1176_21. Classification (NCBI taxonomy): domain Bacteria; kingdom Pseudomonadati; phylum Pseudomonadota; class Gammaproteobacteria; order Pseudomonadales; family Pseudomonadaceae; genus Pseudomonas; species Pseudomonas sp. 1176_21. Next base: position 567,189 of record NZ_VXCV01000001.1, on the reverse strand, counting down.
CCGACCCCCACGCCGACGCCCACCTGGGCGCGGTGGACGCTGCCCTGTGCGGCGCCGCTGCAGCCCTGCGCGAGTGCGCCGCACAGATCGACGCACAGCCCCAGGCCGATGCCCAGTTCGCCGTACGCCGGGTGCGTGCCCAGGTCGAATACGCCGCCACCCTGGTGCTGACCCACGTGGGCCGCGCCCTGGGTGCCACCCCGTTCTGCCGCAACAGCCACTTCGCCCGGCTCAGCGCCGACCTGCCGGTGTTCCTGCGCCAGAGCCACGCCGAGCGCGACCTGGCCGAACTGGGCCGGCAACTGGCCGGGCGTGAAGCCGGCGGGTGGCAGCTATGAGCGTCGACAACCCGATCAAGGCAGCCGGCAGCGGCACGCCATTGTCGCTGTGGCAGGCGTCCAGCGCCCTGGCCCAGGTCGCCACGGTGCAGGCCGATGAGCTGCTGCCCCCCGGTGCGCGCCTGGTGGTGGTGGCGCCCCACCCGGATGACGAGGTGCTCGGTTGCGGTGGCCTGCTGTCGACCTTCTGCGGCCGTGAGCAGGCGTTGCTGCTGGTGTCGGTGACCGATGGCGAAGGCAGCCACCCCGGCTCGCTCGCCTGGCCAGGCGAGCGCCTGCGCGTGCAGCGCCCCCTGGAAAGCCGCGCAGCCCTGGCCGCGCTGGGGCTGGACGTCGACCGGGTGGCCTGGCAGCGCCTGCACCTGGCCGACAGTGGCGTGGCCGCGCACGAAGCGCAGCTGGCCCATGCGCTGGTGCGCTGCCTGCGCCCCGACGACCGGGTGCTGAGCACCTGGCGCCTGGACGGCCACTGCGACCACGAGGCCGTGGGCCGTGCCAGCGCACAGGCGGCGCAGACCGTGGGCGCGCAGCTGATCGAGGTGCCGATCTGGGCCTGGCACTGGGCCCGGCCGGACGACCCGCGCCTGCCGTGGCGCCGTGCGCGCAAGCTGGCGCTCAGCCCGCAGCAACTTGCGCGCAAGCGCGCCGCCATCGCCGCGCATGCCAGCCAGCTCCATGCCGATGGCGAGCAGCCACCGGTGTTGAGCCAGACCACCCTGCAACGCCTTCTGCAACCTTTCGAACTGCTGTTTCTATGACGGGTGTTTCCATGAGCGTATCGCCGCAGTATTTCGAACAGCTGTTCGAGCACGATGAAGACCCCTGGGCCTTTCGGACCCGCTGGTACGAGAAGCGCAAGCGCGACCTGACCCTGGCCTGCCTGCCGCGCCAGTACTACACGCGCATCTTCGAGCCCGCCTGCGCCAACGGCGAGCTCAGTGCAGCGCTGGCCGAGCGCACCGAGGCCCTGCTGTGCCAGGACCTCAATGCCACTGCCGTGGAGCTTGCGCGCCGGCGCCTGGCAGCCTGCCCCCAGGCCAGTGTGAGCCAGGGCCACCTGCCCGGCGACTGGCCGGGGGGCGAGTTCGACCTGATCGTGCTCAGCGAGATCGGCTACTACCTCGACCCCGCGCAGTGGCTGCAGGTGATCGAACAGGCCGTGGCCAGCCTGAGCCCTGGCGGTGCGCTGCTGGCCTGCCACTGGCTGCACCCCATCGACGGCTGCCCGCAGGATGGCCGCCAGGTACACGCCCTGCTCGATCAGCGCCTGCCGCTGTACCGCGCCGTGCGCCACGAGGAAGCCGACTTCCTGCTCGAATACTGGTGTTGCCAGCCGTGTGCCATTGACCTGCAGGAGCCTTGCCTATGATCGGCGTGATCGTCCCCGCGCATAACGAAGAACAGTACCTGCCGGCCTGCCTGCGCGCCCTCGGGCAGGCGGCGGCGCAGGCCGAGGCCCTTGGCGAGCGCGTAGAGATCGTGGTGGTGCTCGACCAGTGCAGCGATGCCAGCCAAGCCATTGCCCTGGCGCACGGCGTGCACACCCTGCAGGTCACTGCGCGCAACGTGGGCTACGCCCGGCGTGCCGGCGCCAGCTGGATGCTCGAGCGCGGCGCGCGCTGGCTGGCCTGCACCGACGCCGACAGCTGCGTGCCGGCCGACTGGCTGGTGTGCCAGCTGGACTGCGCCGCCGACGCCGTGTGCGGCACGGTGCACGTGGAGCAATGGCAGGCGCACCAGGATGCGGCGTTGCAGGCGCGTTACCTGGCCCACTACCAGGCCCGCGAGGACCACCGGCACATCCATGGCGCCAACCTGGGCATCTGCGCCAGGGCCTACCAGCGGGTCGGCGGGTTCCGCCCCGTGCCGCTGGACGAAGACGTGCAACTGATCAGCGACCTTGAACTGAGCGGCGCGCGCATCGTGTGGACGGCACGCAACAGCGTATCCACCAGCAGCCGTGGCGACTGCCGGGCGCGGGGCGGCTTCGGCGACTTCCTCACCACCCTGGCGGCTACCCCGTGAGCCGTGGCGCGGCGCAGGTGCACATCGGCATCTCGGGCTGGCGCTATGTGCCGTGGCGGGGCGACTTCTACCCCGAGGGCCTGCGCCAGAAGGACGAGCTGCACTTCGCCTCGCGGGCGGTCAACAGCATCGAGATCAACGGCACCTTCTATGCGCTGCAACGTCCCGAGCGTTTCGCCGGCTGGGCGGCCGAAACGCCGCCAGGCTTCGTGTTCAGCGTCAAGGCGCCGCGCTTCATCACCCACGTGAAGCGCCTGCGCGAGATCGACGAACCGCTGGCCAACTTCTATGCTTCCGGCCCCCTGTCGCTGGGCAGCAAGCTGGGGCCGACCTTGTGGCAGTTCCCGCCGAACATGCGTTTTGACGAGGGGTTGTTCGATGCGTTTCTGGCGCGCCTGCCGCACACCGGCAAGCAGGCCAAGGCCCTGGCCGCGCAGTGTGCCGAGCGGATGCAGCGTGCGGGTTACCTGGAGGGCGCCGACCGGCAGGTGGTGCGCCATGCAGTGGAGGTGCGTCACGAGAGCTTTCTGGATCCGGCGTTCGTGGCGTTGCTGCGCAAGTACCGGGTAGCGCTGGTGGTGGCCGACACGGCGAAGAAGTGGCCGCATGTGGAGGACTTGACCAGCGACTTCGTGTACATGCGCCTGCATGGGGATGTGGCGCTGTACAGCAGCGGTTATTCAGAGGCGGCCTTGCGCGGCTGGCAAAAGCGTATCCAGGCGTGGAAACGCGGGGCGCAGCCTGGGGATGCGCGGTTGATCGATGCGGCGAGTGCGGCGCCGAAGGCGGCGCATCGCGATGTGTACTGCTACTTCGACAACGACATCAAGGTGCGCGCGCCCTATGACGCCAGACGGTTGCTGGAGCTGCTGAAGCTGGACAAGGGCCTGGAAGCGACACCGGGTGCTGCGCTGTAGGAGCCAGCCAGGCTGGCGAACCGGACACCGCGAAACACCGGCCAACGCAGCGCGCCCCTTCGCCGGCAACGCCGGCGCCTACATGCCGTTCACATACCCCTTGAGAAAATCGATCCAGGCCCGCACCTTGCGCGGCACGTGGTTGCTGGCCGGGTACAGCGCGTACACGCTCTGCTCGGCAAAGCGATACCCCGGCAATGCATCCAGCAGGCGCCCGGTACGCAGGTCGTCCTCGATCAACCACGCCGGCAGCAGCGCCACGCCCAGCCCCTGCAAGGCGAACGAGCGCAGGATCGAGGCATTGTCTGCCACCATCACCGCCCGGCCCGAAGGCTCGTACACCGCCGCTTCCCCCCTCTGATCGAGCAACGCCCAACCGGCCTGGCGCTCGAAACGCCCATGCACCAGCCTGGGCAAGGCGTTCACCTGGGCAAGGGTCGCCCCCGGCACGCCCACGCCCGGCGCCATCACCAGGTGCACTGCATAGGTCTCCAGGCACACCCCGCGGTAGCCTGAGTCCTGCGCCTGCCCTAACCGGATGGCCACGTCGAAGCGCTCCTGCACCAGGTCCGCATGGCTGGTGTGGGTTTCCAGCCGCACGTTGAGCAACGGGTGCTCACGCATGAACAGCTGCAAGGCCGGCGCCACCACGCGCAAACCGTACTCCACCGTGGAGGTGACCCGCAGGCTGCCCTGCAACCCGCCATGCTCGGCACGCGCCTGCTCGATGGCCAGCCGCGCCTGCTCCAGCACCAGCAGGCACTGACGGTAGAAGCCCTCGCCGGCATCGGTCAACGCCACCCGGCGCGTGGTGCGGATCAGCAGGGTCACGCCCAACTGCGCCTCCAGCTGCTTGATACCGAAGCTGACCGCGGCACGGGTCTGGCACAGGCGTGTGGCCGCCGCCGTGAACGACCCCGCCTCCACCACGGCGCAAAACAGCTCGAAACGGTCCAGGCTGACCATGCAAAGGCCCCTTGATTGTCAAAATAATTCGACCAATCTGACAGTATTGCGGGGCTTATTCAATCATCAGCACCGCCCTACACTGCGCCCATCGTTCTCCAGCGGCGCCCCGTCATGCCTTTTCGCAGCAAAGTCAGCCTGATCTTCCTGATGGGTTTTGCCCTCGACCTGCTCAACCTGTTCGTGCTCAACAGCGCCTACCCCGCCCTGCAGCGCCAGCTCGGCGCCTCGGTCACGCAGCTGGGCTGGGTCGGCAACGCCTACATGCTCGGCCTGACCCTGATCATCCCGCTGGGTAACGGGCTGGCGCAGCGCATCGGCGAGCGCGCCACCCTGCTGCTGTCGCTGGCCCTGTTCGGCCTGGGCTGTGCCCTGGCAGGCTCGGCCCGGAGCATCGAGGCACTGATCGGCTGGCGCCTGCTGCAGGGCCTGGGTGGCGGCCTGCTGATCCCGGTGGGCCAGGCGCTGGCCTACCGCGCCTGCCCCGCCAGCGAGCGCGCCGGCCTCACCTCGCGGGTGATGATGGTGGCCCTGCTGGTGCCGGCGCTGTCGCCGGCACTGGGCGGGCTGATGGCCGACCAGGGCGACTGGCGCTGGGTGTTCTTCGCCCTGCTTGCGCCCACCCTGCTGTGCGCCGCGCTGGTGCTGGCCTGGCTGCCCGGCGGTCGGCCCCAGCCCAGCGCACGGCCGGCCCTGGACCTGCGCCTGTTGCGCCAGCCACTGCTGCACACCGCCATGCTCATCTACCTGTGCGTACCGGGCGTGTTCATGGGGATCAACCTGGTGACGGCGCTGTACCTGCAAGGCACGCTTGGCCTGAGCGCCACTGCCACCGGCGGGCTGATGCTGCCGTGGGCCGCCGGTGCGCTGGCGGCGATCGCCCTGAGCCGGTGGCGCTTCAACGCACTGGGCCCACGCCCGCTGCTGCTGGCCGGCATGGGCATTCAAAGCCTGGCGGTGCTGGCGTTGGCCAGCCCCTGGCTGGTCGCCCACCCCGGTTGGCTGGTGCTGCTGTATGCGTTGCTGGGCCTGGGCAGCAGCCTGTGCAGCAGCACCGCGCAGACGGCGGCGTTCGTGGCGATCCCCGAGGCGGCCATGGGCGCGGCCAGTGCGCTGTGGAGCCTGAACCGGCAGTTGAGTTTCTTTTTCGGGGTGGCGTTGCTCGGCGCAGTGCTCGACTGGCGATTGCCGGAGCCTGCAGCCTACGCGCAAGCGCTGGCGCTGGGCGCCGCGCTGACCTTGCTGCCCTTGCCCTGGGTGCTGCGCCTGCCGGGCGCCCGGGCCCTGTTTGTTCAACCTGTGGAGTGAGTGCAATGCCAGAGCGTAATGCGGGGTTTGAAGAGGTGCTGGAGGCGCATGTGCAGATCCGCCAGTGGCTGGCCGGCGAGGCACGGCCGCCGTTGCTGGAGCGCTTTGCCGAGGGGTTCTCGATGTTCACGCTCAAGGGCACGGTGCTCGACAAGGCGCAGCTGGAGGTTTTTTTTGCCCAGGCCTATGGCTCGCGGCCTGGCCTGCGCATCGAGATCGATGAGATGCACGACGTGGCGCCGGGGGTGGTGACCTATCGCGAGCATCAGCAGGATGACAGCGGCCAGACCACGCTGCGCTGGTCGACGGTGGTGTTCGACGCGCAGGGCAAGTGGCTGCATTTGCAGGAGACTGCGGCACTTGCGTAACCCCATCGCGGGTCAAGCCCGCTCCCACAGGGGCCTCGCAGGGGGTGTGGGAGCGGGCTCGACCCGCGATGAAGCCGCCGCGGTCAGGCTTTCTTGCGCGAAGGCGCTGCCTTCTTGGCCGGCGCCTTCTTGCCCCCACCCAGGCTGCGCTTGAGCAGCTCGGTGAGGTCGATGATGTCCGCCCCCTTGCCTGCTGCCTGGTCTTCGGGCGCCTCCACGGTGGCGATCTTGCCCTGACTGGCCTTCTCCTCCACCAGCGCCATGATGGTGTCCTTGAAGTCGTTGTGGTACTCCTGCGGCGTCCAGTGCCCGGCCATGTCCTCCACCAGACGCTTGGCCATCTGCAGCTCCTTCTTGTCCACCGTGGCCGCGCTCACGCTCTTGTCCAGCTCCAGCCCTTCGAGCCCGCGGACCTCATCGGGCCAGCGCAGGGTGATCATCACCAGGGCGTCCTCCAGCGGGCGCAGCAGCGCCAGGTGCTGCTGGGTATGCAGCACCACCTTGGCCAGCGCCACCTTGCCGGTGCTCTCCAGGGTCTGGCGCAGCAGCGCATAGACCTTGCCACCGCGCTTGTCCGGCGCCAGGTAGTACGGCGTGTCGAAGTGCTGCAGCGGGATCTCGTCACTGCCCACGAACGAGAAGATATCGATGGTCTGGGTGGCCTCGGGCCGCGCCTTGCGGATCTCGTCCTCGCTGATCACCACATAGCGGCCCTTCTCGAACGCCACGCCCTTGACGATATGCTCCTTGTCGATCTCCTTGCCGGTGACCTTGTTCACCCGCTTGTAGCCCACCGGGTCCATGCTGCGCTTGTCGAGCCAGTCGAAATCGACACGGTCGCTGCTGACCGCCGTGGTCAGCGACACCGGGATATGCACCAGCCCGAAACTGATCGCGCCCTTCCAGATCGCCCTGCTGGCCATGCTCGTCTCCTCGCCTAAGGCAATGGGTTGCCACCGGTCACGCCGAACACTTCACCGGTGATGTAACTGGATTCCTGCGACGCCAGCAGCACGTACAACGGCGCACACTCGGCCGGCTGGCCGGGGCGCTTCATCGGCGTGTGCCCGCCGAAGTCGGGGATCTTCTCCGGCGGCTGCCCGCCGCTGGGCTGCAGCACCGTCCAGATCGGCCCCGGTGCCACCGCGTTGACACGGATACCGCGCTCGATCACCTGCTTGGCCAGGGCCTTGGTAAAGGCCACGATCGCCGCCTTGGTGGTGGCGTAGTCGAGCAGGGTCGCCGACGGCTGGTACGACTGGATCGATGCGGTATTGATGATGGTGGCCCCGGCCGGCATCAGCGGCACGGCCGCCTGGCACAGCCAGAACAGCGCGTACACGTTGGTCTTCATGGTGGCGTCGAACTGCTCGCTGCTGACCTGGCCCACCTGCTTGCGCGCCACCTGCTTGCCTGCCACGTTGACCAGGATGTCCAGCCCACCCAACTGGTCGTGGGCCTGGCTGACCAGTTCGCGGCAAAAGGCCTCGTCCTTGAGGTCGCCCGGCAAGGCGATGGCACGCCGGCCCTCGGCCTCGATCAACTGGATGACTTCCTTGGCATCGCTGTGCTCGATGGGCAGGTAGTTGAGCACGATGTCCGCACCCTCGCGGGCAAAGGCGATGGCCACCGCACGGCCGATCCCGGAGTCGGCGCCCGTGATCAGCGCCTTGCGCCCCTGGAGCCGGCCAAAGCCCTGGTAGCTGTGCTCACCGTGGTCCGGCTTGGGTTGCATGCCGCTGTCCAGCCCAGGCGCCGATTGGCCCTGGGCCGGAAACGGCGGTTGCGGGTACTGGGTCAGCGGGTTGCGCATGCTGTACTGGTTGCTGGGTTTTGGCGTCGACATCGGGATCCTCCGGTACGGTTCAGTGCCTCAGTGCGTGGGGGCCTGCCTGGCGCAGCCGCAGCCACTGGCAGAACAGGGTTTGCCGGCCGGGTGATGATCGGCGCAGGCCTGACAGCAATAAGACTTGCCTTCGCGTTGCACGGGGTTGTCGCCGACCTTGCAGTTGCAGTCCGGGCAGGCACAGGTCTGTTGGTCCATGGTCTTGACTCCTGAAGGTGATGGTCGTCATCGGTGGCGCCGTTTGGCGCCCCTGCAAGAAGTGACCGGCCCGCGCGCGCAATGGTTCAAGGCAGTTGGTCCGCTTGCGGCAAAGCCGATGAAACCCTGGCCGCTTTGTGACCTCCACAGAACACGAGGGGCCCTTTCGCCCCGGTACCGGAGACCGCCATGACAAGCCACCTGGTCAAGCTGTTCACCCAACCCAACTCGGCGTGGGCCGACATTCGCCACGACGAGGAAGCCCACCCGCGTCACTACCTGTCACACCTGCTGTTGCTGGCACTGATCCCCACCGTATGCCTGTTCATCGGGATCACCTCGGTGGGCTGGAGCCTGGCCGAAAACGAGAACGTGCGCCTGAGTGCCAGCAGCGCGTTGCAGCTGTGCATCCTGCTGTTTCTGGCGATCATGGCGGGCACGGTGCTGATGGGGGCATTCATCCGCTGGATGTCGCGTACCTTCGATGCACGCCCCACCCTCAACCAGTGCATCGGCTTTGCTGCCTACACTGCCACACCGTATTTCGTAGCCGGGCTGGCCGGGCTGTACCCGAGCCGTTGGCTGGCGGTCACGATACTGGGCGCGGCCACGGTGTACGCGACCTTTCTGCTGTTCACCGGTCTGCCGACCTTCATGCGCATCCGCAAGGAAGACGGCCTGCTGTACTCGGCCAGCGTGTGGGGGGTGGGGTTGCTGGTGCAGGTGACCATCCTGGTGTCGATGATCCTGTTCTGGTTCAACACCCTGCAACCGGAATACCTGCGCCCGGCCGGCCTGGGCTAGCCGGGCGCATGGGGGTCAGGCGCGGTACAGCCTGCGCGGCTGCAGGCCCATGGTGCGGCGCTCTTCGCGGATCTGACCCACCAGGTCCGCGATGGCCCGCACGTCGGGCAAGGCGCTCAGCTGAATACCCGTGACCGTAAGCTCGGCATACTCGGCATCGGCCGGCAGGTGGATGGTCAGCGCCAATCCGTCGCTGCACGCCACTTCACAGCGCCATGGCAGAAAGGCGCCTTCTATCAGGCGACGCAGTTCCAGATCACACACTCCGTTCATTGGCATGATGCAACCCTCGATGTCTCAGGTGTAACCACTAGTAAGGGCCCCCCGGGCCCGACATTCAAATCGAAAACTCCAATACAGCCCCCGGCATCTGATTGACCGGGGCAATGAAACCGCACCGGCATGTTCAGCCGTTGCGCGTCACCGTCAGCCCCACCGCTGCAATGCGCTCGACCTGCTCGTATCCAGGTTCGAGCAGTTGCTCGCCAAACACGTCAGGGTCCAGCTCCTGGTAGTGCCACGACCATTGCGGGGCGGTGAGCTGGGCACGGATGGCGGCAAGGAACGGGTCGTGCCCGTCGACCATCGCCACCCCGGTGTACAGCAGCAGCGTGCCGCCCTGGCTCAGGCGCCCGATTGCCTCGTTGACGATGCGCAGCGACAGGTCGGCGCCCAGGCTGCCGCCACCGTGCCGATAGGCGCGGCGGCCGGCATCGAGCATGTACGGCGGGTTGGCGACGATCAGGTCGAAGTTGCCGGTAATGCCCTGCAGTACATCGCTGTGCGCCACCGACACATTGGCCAGCCCGGCCAGGGCCACGTTGATCGCGCTCAGGCGCAGGGCGTCGGGGTTGATGTCCAGCGCGGTGACCTGGGCGTGCCGGCGTGCACGGCCGATCAGTATCGCCCCTACCCCGGCCCCGCAGCCGATATCCACCGCGTGGTTGATTTCGCTGAAGCGGCCCTGCAAGTGGCTGGCAATGAAGTGTGCGAAACGGTAGCTGTCGGGCCCGAAGAACACCGCATCGGCCTGCGTGGTGGGAAAGCCCGAATGCACGAACAGCAGGTCCTCCAGGCTCGACCAGCGCACCCGGCTGCGCCAGCAGTCGCCGTCTTCGTCGAGAATCTGTGCCACGCGCATCTGCGCCAGTTCGTCGGCCGACAGCAGCGAAGCGGTGAACGGACGGTTCCAGCCAAAAATGTCGCGCAGGGTGCGCGCCCGCGCCGCGCTCTGGCGCTCGTTGTTGCGCTGCTGGGTCAGCGGGGTGACGCAGGTGAAGCGGTAGCCGTCGGCCTGCAGGCGCCGGCCCAGTTGCAGCAGGGCCTTGTCCGCTTCAGGCTGGCAGGTGTTCAGCAGCATGGTGCACTCCTTCAGTTTAGGCCGGTGAGCTGGCGGTACATCCGCGTGGCCTGCAGGCCACGCGGCAGTGCATGGCGGTTGCCGGCCATGGCGTCGATCAGGCGTTCGATACGGCACTGTGCGGGCAGCGCCTGCAGCTCGATGTCGAGCGCGGTGTCGTCCGAAGGCATCGAGGGTTGCAGGGCGCTGCCCTGGGTACGTTCGGGGTTGCCGGCCGGCTGCCAGTCGCCAGCGATCCAGTCATGCAGCAGCTGCTTCTCATACACGCTGAACACCCCGAACATCGCCGCGCCCGGCCCCTCGATCACCTGCCAGAAGCGGCTGAGCTGTGGGTCCTGCCCGCGTTTGATCCAGCCCTTCTGTTCCAGCACGCCAAGAAAGCCCGGCATGCTGCCCGGCTCGGCCAGCCATTGATTGACGGTGCGCCCCTGGAAGCGGCAGTAGTCCGAATGCATGTGCTGGCCGAAGGCGCGCTTGCGTTCGAGCAGCGCCACCACCTCGGCCTCCAGGTCAAAGCCTGCGATGATCGCCGCCGAGCCCTGGCCCAGGTCGTTGAGCCGGTAGCCGGCGACCACGCGCTGGTAGAAACGCCCGTCGTCCTGCTCCGGGCGCAACTGCTGCAGGGCCTGCACGGCCTTGCGTGCATGGCCGCTGCTGGCGTTGTCGATGGTGACGTGCAGGCGAAAGTACTGGGCATCCAGGCCCAGTTCGTCGAGCTCATAGGCGCTGATCAGCAGGTGCAACGGCAGCTGCTCATAGCCCAGGTTGTAGCCGATCACCTCGGGCAGGAACATGTCGCTGTTGGCCCCCAGCGCCAGTTGCAGGCAGCCTTGCAGGTAACGCTCGTCGGGCAGCGGCACCGGCTCGTGGCAACCGGCCTCGGCCAGCAGGCGGCGATAGATCAGCACATGGTTGCAGGCCGGGTCGCCATCGCCCAGCTCTTCGAGGTAGATACGGATCAGCCCGTGATAGCGCGGGTCGGCCCAGTGTCGCAGCAGCCCGTGCAGCCAGGCGCCGTCCACCGCCTTGGTGGGGGCCACATGGTGCAGAAAGTACAGCGCGTGGGCGCGAGTGCTGAAATAGCGCCGGGGCGCGCCGGCCTTGCGCCCGGCCAGGTACTCGGCGTATTCGCCGGCAACTGCGGCGGTGCGCCGGTCGGTCCACGCGTCCAGTTCGCCCGGGGTTGCCGGCAGGTCGTCCTGCAGACCCTGGGTGCGCAGCAGTTGCTCGGCCAGCCAGGCGGCACTGCCCACCAGGTCACCGCGCAGCAGCGCCTGGTAGCGGTTGAGCAGGTCGCCGGCCTGAACCTGCGCCAGGTCGGCAGTCGGGCGGGTTGCGTTCATCACGGTCATGGCCGTTGTCCTCTTGGCTGCCCCTTGCAGTCGATATGCAAGGGAATGGGCGCTGCGCTGCAAAGTTCCACAGCCCCGCCAAGCGGATGAAAAAGTCGTGCGGGCTTACCGTTCGTCTCATGCACGCAAAGATTTTAAAACTTTGCCCCGTGGCCTATCTCCACACCTATGTGAGGTCCACAAGGCTTCGCATCCCAATGACATGAGGATCAGCATCATGGACAAGAAAGAAAACTCGGGAAACTTTGCCAACGACAAGAACAAGGCGTCGGAAGCCGGCAAAAAAGGTGGGCAGGCCTCCGGAGGCGGCGCTGGCAGCCAGGGCAACAAGAAGCCTGACGCCACCAAGTCTGACACCCGCAAACCAAGTGGTGGTGGTCGTAGCTGACGCTCGAGCGACCGGCGCACCGAGGGTGCGTCGGTCTTGAGGACTCTTGATCTTGAGGACTCTTGATGAAGCAGTACGTCATCCACTTTCACTGCCCGATCGATCAGGGCACCACCGAGCGCTTTCGCGACCGTTGCCTGCAGGCGATCGACGAAGGGGCCAGCGCCCTGCTGCTCAACCTGTCGACCATCGGCGGCAGCACCCACCTGGGGTTCTCGATCTACAGCTTCCTCAAGTCGCTGCCGGTGCCGGTCAGCGCGGTGAATGCGGGCAACATCGAATCCATGGGCATCGTGATGTACCTGGCCGCCAGCGAACGCCTGGCCGTGCCCCACTCGCGGTTTCTGATCCACCCCATGACCTGGCACTTCAGCCAGAGCGCGGTGGACCACTCGCGCCTGCGTGAATACCTGTCGAGCCTGAACAACGACCTGGAGCGCTATGCGCGGATCTTCGAACTGGAGACCGCCCATGCCGAGCGCAAACTGGACATCATCCACTGCCTGTCGGCCGAGGAACGGGTGATCCCTGCCTACGATTCGCTGGCCTGCGGCATGGCCCACCGGCTGGAACAGGTAGTGTTCGACACCGATGCTCGCCACCTCACCGTCAGCGCCGAACACTGATGTCGAACAATCAGACTGAATTATTTGGTGGCTGGAAGGTACTTAGTTAGGCGGTATGAGTGAACACGCATCGGTCACCACGTTGAAAGGATTTTCAGGGAACCATGAACAACGCAAAACTCTTCGTCATCGACTATCAATTGCACGGCAAACAGAAGTCCTTCGTGATTCGTGCCGAGGCGATGGACAACGCCGAAGCCTGGCACTGGGCCAGCTGTGACGCCGGGGTGGGGCATATTCCGCGCTATGGGCGCGAGAAGGTAAAGAAGGTCAGCAAGCCACTGGCCGAGCGGTACGGAATCACCGAGGTGACGTGGCGCCAGAGCCACTGAGACGGCGCTGCGTCCAGCGCGGGCCAGGCCCGCGCTGAACGCAGCACAACCCGGTCAACCCGGAATCAGCAAGCCACGCTGCACCGCCGGCCGCGCCAGAAACGCCTCCAGCACGCGTCGAACCTCGACGAACTCTTCGATCCGCACCAGATCCCCCGCTTCGTAGAAACCGATCAGGTTGCGCACCCACGGCAGCGTGGCGATGTCCGCGATGCCGTACTCGCCCATGATCCAGTCGCGCCCGTGCAGGCGCCGGTCCAGCACGCCCAGCAGGCGCCGCGCCTCGTCCACGTAGCGCTGCAGCGGGCGCTTGTCTTCATAGGCCTTGCCGGCGAACTTGTTGAAGAAGCCCACCTGGCCGAACATCGGGCCGATGCCGCCCATCTGGAACATCAGCCACTGGATCGTCTCGTAGCGCGCAGCCGGGTCTTCAGGCAGCAGCTGGCCGGTCTTCTCGGCCAGGTACAGCAGGATCGCCCCCGACTCGAACAGCCCCAGCGGCTTGCCCCCCGGCCCGTGCGGGTCGAGGATCGCGGGGATCTTGTTGTTGGCACTGAGCGAGATGAACTCGGCGCTCAGTTGATCCTCGGTGGCAAAGTCCACCTTGTGCGCCTCGTAGGCCAGGCCCGTCTCTTCGAGCATGATCGACACCTTCACCCCGTTGGGCGTGGGCAGCGAATACAGTTGCAGGCGCTCGGGGTGGCGGGCAGGCCATTTGCGGGTGATGGGGTAGGCAGAAAGATCAGTCATCGGCAGCCTCTGGTTCGGCAGTGGCGCAGGCGCGCACCATCACCCAGTCACGGTGACGTTCCGGCCCGCAGACAAAAATGGCCTCGCCCACCAGGCGGAAGCCATTGCGTTGGTAAAAGCGGATCGCCCGGCTGTTGTGTTCGTTGACCGTCAGGCGGATCGCCCCACCCACCTGGGCCAGGGTGTCCTCAAGCAGGCGCTGGGCCGCGCCCTGGCCATGGTGCTCGGGCAGCACGTAGCAGCGGCTCAGTTCCGGCAGGCCGTCGGCCGCCTCGATACCCAGCGCCTGCGCCGCCTTGTCGATCAGGGTGTAGCCCACCACCACGCCGTCATGCTCCAGTACGCGCAATTGCTTGGCGCGGCTGATCAGGTGCAGGCAGAAGTGTTCGGGCTGAAGATGGCCTCGGATATAGGCGGCAAGCGCCTTGGCCGACGAATCGGCGGGGCTTGCCAGGGCGAAGGTCTGGCTGGCGATGTCGCTGAGGGCTTCAGCATCGGCCGGCCGGGCAGTACGGGTACTGAAAAGCATGCTGCAACATCCTGTCCAACGGGCGAACCTGCATGGTAGCCCGTTCCATCACCGGCGCGACAGCACCCTACGCACTCAACGTCGCCGAAACAGCGGCCTGGGCTCGATCACCGAACGCCCGTAGAGCACGCTCATGCCCTGCAGGCCCTTGAGCGCGTCGGCTGCCGACTTGTCCTCGCGCACGGCAAAACTGTCGAAACCGCACTGGCGCATGTGGCTCAGCTGGTCGCGCAGCACATCGCCGACAGCACGCAATTCGCCCTGCCAGCCCAGCCGCGTGCGCAGCAGGTAGGCCTGGCTGTAGCCACGGCCATCGCGAAACGAGGGGAAGTCGATGGCGATCAGCGGCAGCACGCCCAGCCACAGCTGCAGCGACTCGACATCGTCATCCGGCCCCAGCCACAGCCCGTGATAACCACTGGGCTGCGCCAGCCAGCGGTGCAGCGGCAAAATCAGCGCGCCCGTCGGCAGCGGCGCCTCCTGCTCGCGCAGCAACTGCCAGCTGTCGCCCTCCACAAGCTGCGCCTGCCCTTGGCGTATCGCGATCACATTGCGCATGTGGACACCTCCGGCTGCCTGGCATAGACGCGCTCCTTGAACGGCTCCAGCCCCACCCGCGCCACGGTGTCGACGAAGGGCTCGTCGAGTTCGCGGTAGGCGCAGTAGGTGGCCACGATCTGCTCGATCACGCGGGGGATCTCGGCGGCGCTGAACGACGGGCCGATCACCTTGCCCAGTGCGCTTGCCTTGCCCTGCGCCCCGCCCAGGGTCACCTGGTACCACTCGCTGCCGTTCTTGTCGACGCCCAGGATGCCGATGTTGCCGATGTGGTGGTGGCCACAGGCGTTGATGCAGCCCGAGATGTTCAGGCTCAGCTCGCCCAGGTCGTGCAGGTAGTCGAGGTCGTCGAAGCGGCTCTGGATGGCCTGGGCGATGGGGATCGACTTGGCGTTGGCCAGCGCGCAGAAGTCGCCGCCCGGGCAGGCGATGATATCGGTCAGCAGGCCGATGTTGGCGGTGCCCAGGCCCTGCTCGCAGGCCAGACGCCACAGCGGGTACAGGTCGGCCTTGCGGACATCGGGCAGGATCAGGTTCTGCTCGTGGGCGATGCGGATTTCACCGAAACCGAAGTGCTCCGACCAGTCGGCCACGTTATCCATCTGCTCGGCGGTGAGGTCGCCCGGGGGCGCCGCCGGGCCGGGCTTGGTCGACAGCACCACGCTGGCATAGCCGGCCACCTTGTGCGGCTGCACGTTGCGCGAGACCCAGCGGGCGAAGGAGCGGTCCATGGCCAGGTGGGTGCCGTAGTCCAGGTCGCCGTCGGGCTGCGCGGCGTAGCGTGGCGGCGCGAAGCCTTCGGCCACCCGCTGGAACTCGGCTTCGGTGAGCTGCGCCGGGCCGTCCTTGATGTGTTGCCATTCCTGTTCGACTTCACGGGCAAAGGCCTCGATGCCCAGTGCCTTGACCAGGATCTTGATGCGCGCCTTGTACTTGTTGTCGCGCCGGCCATGGCGGTTGTACACCCGCAGGATGGCCTCGACGTACGACAGCAGGTGCTCCCACGGCAGGCCCTCGCGGATCTGCAGGCCCAGGATCGGCGTGCGCCCCAGGCCGCCGCCGACCATCACCCGCAGGCGCATCTGCTGGCGCCCGTCGCGGTAAAGGTACAGGCCGATGTCGTGCATCATGATCGCTGCGCGGTCCTGGCGGGCCGAGCAGATGGCGATCTTGAACTTGCGCGGCAGGAACAGGAACTCGGGGTTGATGGTCGACCACTGGCGCAGGATCTCGGCCAGCGGGCGCGGGTCGATGATCTCGTCGGCGGCGACGCCGGCGAAGGCCTCGGTGGTGATGTTGCGCACGCAGTTGCCGGAGGTCTGGATCGCATGCATGTCGACCTCGGCCAGGCGCTGCAGGATATCCGGCACCTGGGCCAGTTCGACCCAGTTGAACTGGATGTTCTGGCGCGTGGTGAAGTGGCCGTAGCCGCGGTCGTAGTCGCGCGCGATGCTGGCCAGGGTGCGCATCTGGCGGGCGCCGAGGGTGCCGTAGGGGATGGCCACGCGCAGCATGTAGGCATGCTTTTGCAGGTACAGGCCATTTTGCAGGCGCAGTGGCAGGAATTCTTCTTCGCTCAGTTCACCGGCAGTGAAGCGCTGCACCTGGTCGCGGAACTGGGCTACGCGCTCGAACACCAGTGCACGATCGTATTCGTCGTAGTGATACATGGTCGGACCTCATCAGGGAGGCCGCTACTATGGCTTCGAGGTGTACTGGGTTACAGATTCAGGTTGGGGGGATTAATGCGGATCAGTTGACCCGGTGGCGCCTGTATCGCGGGTCAAGCCCGCTCCCACAGAACGTTCACAGCCCCTCAAGTCGGTGCACAACCTGTGGACCCGCGAAGGGCCCTTACAGGCCGACAGTATCGCTACGCTTGAGCTCGCCGATCTTCTCCAGCCGCGCCCGCACGATGTTGCGGCTGATGTTGAGCAGGCGCCCGGTCTGCAGCTGGTTGCCGTGGCAGTAGCGGTACGCGGTGCGAAACACCGTCTCTTCGATATGCTCGTACAAATCCTCGACGTTCTGCTCGAACAGCGCCGTCAGCGCCGCCTCCAGGCTCGGCGCCTCGGGCGTCTGCAGGCGCAGCGGCTGGGCGCTCTCCTCCTGGCGGATACCCACCGAACGCATGTCCACCAGGTGCAGGTCGGCCGGCTGCACCACCTGCTGGCGGCACACCAGCAAGGCATGGTGAATGGCATTCTCCAGCTCGCGGATGTTGCCTGGCCAGCTGTGCCCCAGCAGCTTGCGCTCGCTCTCCAGGCTCAGGCTGGCGCGGCTGTAGCCCAGGCGCTGGCAATGCTCCTCGAGAAAGAATTCGGCCAACGGCAGGATGTCGCCGGGGCGCTCGCGCAGCGGCGGCAGGCGGATGGTCGCCACGTGCAGGCGGTAGAACAGGTCTTCGCGAAAGTGCCCCGCCACCACCGCATCGGCCAGGTTGACGTTGGTGGCCGCCACCAGGCGCACGTTGATCGGGATCGGCGTGCGCGACCCCAGCCGCACCACTTCGCGTTCCTGCAGCACACGCAGCAGCTTGACCTGCATGTTCAACGGCAGGTCGCCGATCTCGTCGAGAAACAGCGTGCCGCCATTGGCCGCCTCGAACCAGCCCGCCTTGCTGTTGGTGGCCCCGGTGAATGCGCCCTTCTCATGGCCGAACAACTCGCTCTCCACCAGGGTTTCGGCAAAGGCGCCGCAGTTCACCGCCACGAACGGTTCGCGACCGCGCCGGCTCAACTGGTGAATATGCCGCGCCACCAGTTCCTTGCCGGTGCCGGTCTCGCCGATGATCAGGGTGTTGGCCTCGCTCGGCGCCAGGCGCTCGATACGGGCCAGCAGTTCCTGGGAGCGAGGGTCCTTGAACACCAGCACGGTGGCACGAACGGATTTGGTCAGTTCCCGGGCATGGGGATGGGTAATCAGCGACATGGTGCATTCCTGGCATTGATAGCGCCGGCCCATAGTGCACGAAACAAATTAGAACAAATAATTATTAATTCATCTTTGTATATTCCAATTTCACCTATCAGAAACCACCTGCTGAGGCGCTGCTGCCACAGCAGCAATCCGGCCCAGGGGGTTGCTTGCAAATCAGCAGCGCGGTGCTGGGCAGCGTCTGTATGAAACTAGGAAAACCCTTCTGATTCAGCAGGTTGCGTGAATATTTCAGCATCTGGCACGGCTTTCGCTCTGCACCCGGCATCGTTGTTTCGCCTAAGGAAGCCCCTGATGAAATTCCCGCACTCCGTGGCCTTCGGCCTGAGCCTGCTCGCCCTCTCCTGCGCCGCCATGGCCGCCGACACCTACGCCCCCACGCCCGACCCGCTGCAGGGCGACGGGCGCGTTTCGGCGTTCTACCACTGGGAACAGGCGATCCCGGCCACCCCCGGCAGGTTGCTGCGCAGCGAGCCGCTGGAGCAGACCCTCAGCCTGCCCGGCGCGGCCAGCCAGTTGCGCATTCTCTACAGCTCCACCGACGGCATCGACGGCAAGACCCCGATCGCGGTCTCCGGCGCGCTGTTCATTCCCCAGGGCAAGGCCCCGGCCGGCGGCTGGCCGGTGGTCACCTGGGGGCATGGCACCGTCGGCGTGGCCGACATCTGCGCGCCGTCCTGGTCGGGCCGCTCGTACCGCGACGTGCAGTACCTGGCGCGCTGGCTGAACGAGGGCTATGCCATCGTCGCCACCGACTACCAGGGCCTGGGCGTGCCCGGCGGCCACCCGCTGCTGAACAACCGCATGGCCGCCTACGGCATCCTCGACGCGGCCCGCGCCGTGGTCAGCGGGGTGCCGGGCCTGGCCAACAAGGTGCTGGTGGTGGGCCAGTCCCAGGGCGGCGCCGGGGCCTTCGCCTCTGCTGCCTATGCCCCCACCTACGCTCCAGACCTGGGCCTGAAGGGCAGCGTCGGTACCGGGGTGATCTACACCGTGGGCGCCAGCAACGTGGGTGAGCAGGACCCGAACAAGGTCGACGCGTCACTGGCCTACGGTTTCTACACCCTGCTGGCCGCGCAGCAATACGACCCGAGCATCGACCCGCGCGACTTCTACACCGACAAGGCCCTGCCACTGTTCGAACAGGCTCGCACCACCTGCCTGGCGTCGCTCACCGCCGATGTGATCGGCACCGGGCTGACCCCGGCCAACACGCGCAAGGCCAACGACGGCGCACAACTCAAGCCGTGGCTGGCGCAGGTCTCCTACCCGACGCTCAAGCTTGCGCAGCCGATCTTCATCGGCACCGGCGCCGAGGACAAGACCCCCGCTGCCGTCACCCAGGTCAGCCTGATGAAGGACGCCTGCGCTGCCGGCTCGGTGGTCGAGGGCCACCTGTACAAGGGCCTGGGCCACAGCGAGACGGTCAATGCCTCGCTCAAGGACTCGCTGCCCTTCGCGCGCAAGGTGTTCAGCGACCAGCCCGTCACCCCTATCTGCAACCCCAGCGTGCAATAAGCCAGGAGCCTGCCCATGAGCATCGAATTCTTTACCCGCCTGCCGCTGCACGGTGAAACCCAGTTCCTGCCCGGCGACCCGCGCAACCGCGGCGACTGGCATGCCGGCGGCGCCAGCACCGGCGCGGTGTCGGGGTTTGCGGTCGGTGACCACTTCACCTACATCGACTACCTGGGGCAGATTGCCCGGGCCGCCGAAATCAACGGCTTCGGCGGTGCGCTGATGGTCAATGCGCCGTCCGGCGAAGAGCCCTGGACGGTGTGCTCGCTGCTGGCCCGCGAAACCCGCACGCTGAAGTTCGTCACCGCGTTCCAGCCCTACCACTACACCCCGTGGGTGGCGGTGCAGCAGGCCGCCACCTACCAGCGCGCCAGCGGCAACCGGCTGGTGTGGAACATCATCAACGGCGGCTCGGACGCCCTCCAGCGCCAGGTCGGCGACCTGGCCGAGCACGACGAGCGCTACGCCCGCGCCACCGAGTTCATGGATGTGGTCAAGGGCTACTGGCACTCGGAGCACTTCCACTACGACGGGCGCTTCTACAAGGCCGAAGGCGGCGGCCTGCGCGGGCCGCAGAAAAAGGCCGAGCTGCCGCTGATCTGCACGGCCGGCTCGTCGATTGCCGCCCGCGAGTTCGCTGCAAAGCATGCCGACTTCTACCTGATGCGCGCCGAGCACCCCGACGAGATCGCCGCGCTGATCGCCGACATCCGCCAGCGTGCGCTCACGTTCGGCCGCAGCGACATCCGCTTCGGCCTGTCGATTGACGTGATCGCCCGCGAGACCGAGGCACTGGCGCTGGCCGAAGCCAAGCGCTTTTTCGACGAGGGCGTGGCCAGGGGGGCCGCCAAGGCCAAGGCGGCCCACGAAGGGCTGCGTACCGCGCGCAAGCTCAGCTACGAGGAGGACTACCGGCCCGAGCACGACGAGCGTGGCTTCGACGATTTCTTCATCTACCCCAACGTGTGGTCGGGTTTCAGCCACATCGGCATCCCGCCGGGCCTGGCGCTGGTGGGCAGCTACGCCAACGTGGTGGCGCGCATTCGCGAGTACAACGCGCTGGGCATCGACCTGTTCTTCCTGGCCGGCTACCCGCACCTGGAAGAAGCCTACCGCCTGGGCGAGCACGTCCTGCCGCACTTTCGCGGTGAACGGCAGGCGCTGAGCCGGCCCGTGCAGGCCACCGCGCAGTTGCGCGCGGCAGGAGCCTGAGCCATGAACCCCAACCACTACAGCCGGCGCCAGTTCATCGGCCAGGGCCTGGCCATGGGCGGCGGCCTGCTGCTGGGCACCAGCCTGCTCAGCGGCTGCGGCCCGGATGACGCCCCCGCCCCCGCCGCCGGGGTTGCCCAGCCGCGGCACGGCGGGCGCCTGCGCCTGGGCATCCTGGACGGCGGCCAGACCGGCAACCTCGACGCCCACAAGCCCATCGGCAGCGGCATCGTGCGCGGCTTTGCGCTGTACAGCAAACTGTGGGAATGGGACGAGCAGATGCAGCCGCGCCTGGCCCTGGCCGAGTTCGCCGAGGCCAGCAGCGACGCGCGCAGCTGGACCCTGCGCCTGCGCCAGGGCCTGGAATTCCACAACGCCAAGACCATCGATGCCGACGACCTGATCTTCTCGATCCGCCGCCTCACCGACCCGCAGTTGGCTTCGCCCTACGCCGCCTTGCTGCACTGGGTGGACCGCGACAACCTGGTCAAGCTCGACAACCGCACGGTGCGCCTGAGTTTCAAGGACGGCCGCAGCTTCCTGCCACTGCCGGAAACCTGGGTGAATTTCGGCGGCATCGTGCCGGTGGACTATCACCCGGTCACCAACCCGGTCGGCGCCGGGCCCTACCGGTTCAAGAGTTTCACCCCCGGCCAGCGCTCGGTGTTCAGCCGCTTCGAGAACTACTACAAGGCCGGCAGGCCGTATGCCGATGAACTGGAGATCATCGACTTCAAGGACCAGGTCTCGCGCCTGGCCGCGCTGCGTGCCGGGCAGATCGACATGGCCAACGGCATGCCCAGCGAGCAATTGCAGGTGCTCGAGCGCGACCCGCGGCTGAACCTGGTGACGTCGATCAGCGGCAACTGGCTGTCGTTCGAAATGAACACCAGCAAGCCGCCGTTCAACGACCCGCGGGTGCGCGAGGCACTGCGCCTGCTGGCCGACCGCGACGAGCTGGTGCGCCGCGCCCTCAACGGCCAGGGCCGCGTGGCCAACGACCTGTACGCCCCGTTCGACCCTACCTTTAACCACGCCCTGCCCCCGCGTGCCCATGACCCGCAGCGCGCCGCGCAACTGCTGCGCGAGGCTGGCCAGGAACACCTGCGGGTGGAACTGGTGACCACCGCCGGGCCGGCGCTGGCCTCGGCGCTGGTGCTGGCCGAGCAGGCCAGGCGCATCGGCGTGACCCTCGATGTGCGCCAGGTCGACAGCGCCACCTTCAACGGCCCGCAGCAGGACCAGTGGCTGCTGAGCACCGGCGGTACCATCGGCGCGCCGTTCCTGGCCAGCGCCATGCACACCGACGCGCCGTTCGCGGTGGCCAACAAGACCCACTTCGACGACCCGCAGTTCACCCAGCTGTTTCTGCAGGCCATGGCCCAGCCGGACCTGGCCAGGCGCACCGAACTGGTCCACCAGGCGCAGCAGGTCCAGTACGACAAGGGCGGCCTGCTGATCTGGGGCTATGCCAACCTGCTCGATGCGTTTTCACGCAAGGTCGGCGGCGCGGCGCCGGAGCAGACGTTGTTCAGCACCTGGCGTTTTGAAAACCTGTGGTTGAACAACGCCGCCTGAGCGCTCTGAAAAGTACAAGCGCACCCCTGTAAAAGGCATTTTTCCGTTACACCGCTGCCGCCATCATGGCGGCAGCGGCGCTTGCCGCGCCTAACAACAAAAACGGAAAAATGCCATGTCAGCGCACGCCCGCCTGCCGTTGGCGGTACTCGCCCGGCGTCACCTGCGCATAGCGCAGGAAAAACCGGCTGAAGTACGCCGGGTCCTTGAAGCCCAGGCTGTAACAGATCTCGTTGGCCGAACTGCCGGTGAACAGCAGCAGGCGCTTGGCTTCCTGCATCAGGCGCTCCAGGATCAGGCGCTTGGACGGCAGGTCGGCGATACGCCGGCACACGTCATTGAGCCGCGCCTCGGTCACCCCCACCCCCAGCGCATAGCGCGACAGCGGCCAGTGCTCCAGGTAATGCGCCTCGATCAGCTCGTTGAAGCGGTGGAACACCTGCAGGTCCTCATGCCGGGTCTGGCGCGCCGGCAGCGAGCGCGCGCACAGGCGCAGCAGGCTGAGCATGATCAGCCGGGTCAGGCTGTCCAGCGCCGGGCCACGGCCCACCTGCGCGGCATTGATCTCGCGGTGCAGCTCGTCGAACAGCAGCACCAGGCGCCGCGCCTCGTCGGCAAACCGTCCCTCCAGCCCGCTCAGCGCCACGCACGCCGGCGCCACCTGCGGCCCAGGCGCCAGCGCAGGGTCGGCTTCGAGCAGTTGCCATACCAGTTGCTGGCGCACGGTCAGCACGTGGCCATCGGCGTCGGGCTCGGTGACGAACGAGTGCGGGATGGTCGGCGGGGTAAGGAAGAACATCGGCCCCGACTCCACGTACTGCTGGTCGTCCAGGTACACCCGCACCGTGCCGCTCTTGACGTAATGCACCTGAAAGTAGCGGTCGTGGCGGTGCACCGGCATGTTGCGGCCGAAAAAGCCGGCCAGGTTGCCGAGCTTGTCGTAATGCACCTCGGCATCGCTGTACCGCTGGTCGTAGACCTGCCCGATGTTGATGTTGGGAATCGGCGTGCGTTCGTTCATGACAGGGTTTCCTGCTGTGTTCTTGTTCTGCCGGCAGCTTAACGCCTGACACGCGCCGCTTGCCTTTCGTTAACATCTTAATTATAACGTTAACACATTAACGATTTGTCCCGCAGGGTGCTTGCCGCCCTGCCCTTGCCAGGAGAAGAGCATGAGCCGTGCCCTGCACGACGTTGCCACCGGCACCCTGTTCGGCGTTGCGCTGAACTACCAGGGGTTGCTGAACCAGCGTCTCGCCGAATTCGAACAGGCGCCGTACCAGAAGCCCCCGGTCAAGCCGGTGCTGTTCATCAAGACCCCCAACACGCGCAACCGCCATGGCGCCCCGGTGGTGTACCCGCAAGGTGTCGAACGCCTGCAGCCGGGCCCGGCGCTGGGCGTGGTGATCGGCAAGCGCGCCAGCCGCGTGAGCGTCGAACAGGCCCTGGAGCACGTGGCCGGCTACACCATCGTCAACGAGTTCAGCCTGCCCGAAGACAGCTACTACCGCCCGGCGGTCAAGGCCAAGTGCCGCGATGGTTTCTGCGTACTCGGCCCTGAGCTGGTGCCGACCGCGCAGGTGGCCGACCCGCATCAGCTGGCCATCGAGCTGTTCGTCAATGGCGAACTGCGCCAGCACAACAGCACCGCCAACCTGGTGCGCAACATCCCGCAGCTGATCGCCGAGATCAGCGAGTTCATGACCCTGCACGCAGGCGACGTGCTGATTACCGGCACCCCCGAAGGTCGCGTGGACGTGCTGCCAGGCGATCAGGTCGAGGTCCGGATCAGCGGCCTGGGCCGCCTGGCCAACCCGATCGTGGCCGAACAGGAGCAACGCTGATGAAACACGCCCGTATCCGTTACCAGGGCCAGGACCACGCCGTGACCGTGGAAGATGGCAACAACGTGCGCCTGGCCGATGGCCGCCTGCTCGCCGAGCACGAGGTGCAGTGGTTGCCGCCGGCCACCGGCAGCATGTTCGCGCTGGGCCTGAACTACGCCGACCACGCCGCCGAACTGGCCTTTGCCGCACCCACCGAGCCGCTGGCCTTCGTCAAGTCGCCCGGTACCTACACCGGCCACAACCAGGTCACCTGGCGCCCGGACAACGTCAAGTACATGCACTACGAGTGCGAGCTGGTGGCGGTGATCGGCAAGCCGGCGCGCAACGTCAGGCGCGAGGACGCGCTGCAGTACCTGGCCGGCTACACGGTGTGCAACGACTACGCGATCCGCGACTACCTGGAGAACTACTACCGCCCCAACCTGCGGGTGAAGAACCGCGACGCCACCACCCCGGTGGGCCCGTGGATGGTCGATGTGGCCGATGTGCCGGATGCGTCCAACCTCACCCTGCGCACCTGGATCAACGGTGAGCTCAAGCAGCAGGGCAGCACCCGCGACATGATCTTCGACATCCCCTACCTGATCGAATACCTGTCCAGCTTCATGACCCTGCAACCGGGCGACATGATCGCCACCGGCACCCCTGAAGGCCTGGCCGACGTGGTGCCGGGTGATGAAGTGGTGGTGGAAGTGGAAGGTGTCGGCCGCCTGGTCAACCGCATTGTCAGCGAAGCCGAGTTCTTCGCCCTGAACCCGCAAGAGGCATGAACCCGATGATCAAGCACTGGATCAATGGCCGTGAGGTCGAAAGCAAGGACGTCTTCGTCAACTACAACCCGGCCACCGGCGAGGCCATCGGCGAAGTCGCCAGCGGCGGTGCCGAAGAAGTCGCCCATGCAGTTGCAGCAGCCCGGGAGGCGTTCCCCAAATGGGCCGGCACCCCGGCCAGGGAGCGTGCGCGGCTGATGCGCAGGCTGGGCGAGCTGATCGAGCAGAACGTGCCCCGGCTGGCCGAGCTGGAAACCCTGGATACCGGCCTGCCGATTCACCAGACCAAGAACGTGCTGATCCCGCGGGCCTCGCACAACTTCGACTTCTTCGCCGAAGTGTGCACGCGCATGGACGGCCACACCTACCCGGTCGACGACCAGATGCTCAACTACACCCTGTACCAGCCGGTCGGCGTGTGTGCGCTGGTGTCGCCGTGGAACGTGCCGTTCATGACCGCCACCTGGAAGACCGCGCCCTGCCTGGCCCTGGGCAACACGGCGGTGCTGAAGATGAGCGAACTGTCGCCGCTGACCGCCAACGAACTGGGCCGCCTGGCGGTCGAGGCCGGCATCCCCAACGGCGTGCTCAACGTGATCCAGGGCTACGGCGCCACCGCAGGCGATGCCCTGGTGCGTCACCCGGACGTACGCGCCATCTCGTTCACCGGCGGCACCGCCACCGGCAAGAAGATCATGCAGACTGCGGGCCTGAAGAAGTACTCGATGGAACTGGGCGGCAAGTCGCCGGTGCTGATCTTCGAGGACGCCGACCTCGAGCGCGCGCTGGACGCGGCGCTGTTCACCATCTTCTCGCTCAACGGCGAGCGCTGCACCGCCGGCAGCCGCATCTTCATTCAAGAGAGCGTGTACCCGCAGTTCGTGGCCGAGTTCGCGGCCCGGGCCAGGCGCCTGATCGTGGGCGACCCGCAAGACCCCAAGACCCAGGTCGGCTCGATGATCACCCAGGCCCACTACGACAAGGTGACCGGCTATATCCGCATCGGCATCGAGGAAGGCGCCACCCTGCTGGCCGGTGGCCTGGAGCGCCCGGCCAACCTGCCGGCGCACCTGGCGCGCGGGCAGTTCATCCAGCCCACGGTGTTTGCCGACGTGAGCAACAGCATGCGCATCGCCCAGGAGGAGATCTTCGGCCCGGTGGTGTGCCTGATCCCGTTCAAGGACGAGGCCGAGGCACTGAAGCTGGCCAACGACACCGAGTACGGGCTGGCCTCGTACATCTGGACCCAGGACATCGGCAAGGCGCATCGCCTGGCCCATGGCATCGAGGCCGGCATGGTGTTCATCAACAGCCAGAACGTGCGTGACCTGCGCCAGCCGTTCGGCGGGGTGAAGGGTTCCGGTACCGGCCGCGAAGGTGGCCAGTACAGCTTCGAGGTGTTTGCCGAGATCAAGAACGTGTGCGTGTCGATGGGCAGCCACGCCATTCCGCGCTGGGGCCTCTGAGGGCTTCGCCGGCAAGGCCGGCTCCTACAGACGGCACAACCCCTGTAGGAGCCGGCCTTGCCGGCGAAAGCACCCGCCCTGACCCACCACAAGAACAACAGATCCAGGAGTACCCCACCATGGGCGAAGTCGTCCTCGCAGCCAAAGTCTGCCACGTCCCCTCGATGTACCTGTCCGAACTGCCCGGCAAGCACCACGGTTGCCGCGAGGCCGCCATCGCCGGCCACAAGGAGATCGGCCGCCGCGCACGCGAACTGGGCGCCGACACCGCCGTGGTGTTCGATGTGCACTGGCTGGTCAACAGCGGCTACCACATCAACTGCGGCGAGCACTTCAAGGGCACCTACACCAGCAACGAACTGCCGCACTTCATCAAGAACATGGACTTCGAGTACCCCGGCCTGCCGGCACTGGGCGAGTTGATCGCACAGGAGGCCAATGCCGCCGACGTGCGCACCCTGGCCCACAACATCCCGAGCCTGGAGCTGGAATACGGCACCCTGGTACCGATGCGCTACATGCACATGGACGTGCCCGCCGCCGACAGACTCAAGGTGGTGTCCATCGCCGCCTGGTGCGCCTGGCACCGCCTGGAAGACAGCTTCACGTTCGGCGCCGCCGTGCGCCGGGCCATCGAGAAGAGCGACCGCAAGGTGCTGGTGCTGGCCTCCGGCTCGCTCTCGCACCGCTTCTCGGACGACCGCAACGCCGAGGCCAACATCCACAACTGGACCCGCGAATTCGACAAGCAGATGGACCTGCGCGTGGTGGAACTGTGGAAGCAGGGCCGCTTCAGGGAGTTCTGCGCGATGCTGCCCGACTACGCCAGCCACTGCTACGGCGAAGGTGGCATGCACGACACCGCGATGCTGCTGGGCCTGCTTGGCGGCGCCGACTACGACAGGCCGGTGGAGGTGCTGACCGAGCCGTTCGGCAGCTCCGGCACCGGCCAGATCAACGCCATCTTCCCCGTCTGACCGCGCCAAGGAGCCCAGGATGCCCCACTTCATCGCCGAGTACACCGACAACCTCCAAGCCCAGGCCGACCTGCCCGGCCTGTTCGAAAAGGTTCACCACTGCCTGGGCGCCACGGGCGTGTTCCCGCTGGGCGGCATCCGCAGCCG
Source organism: Pseudomonas sp. 1176_21 (assembly GCF_052850635.1). Taxonomy (NCBI): domain Bacteria; kingdom Pseudomonadati; phylum Pseudomonadota; class Gammaproteobacteria; order Pseudomonadales; family Pseudomonadaceae; genus Pseudomonas; species Pseudomonas sp. 1176_21. Next base: position 540,072 of record NZ_VXCV01000001.1, on the reverse strand, counting down.
GGCGGTGCGCCTGGACACCTGGCGCATGGCCGACGGGCAGCACGACTACGCCTTCGTGCACATGACCCTCAAGGTCGGCCACGGGCGCGACCTGGCCACCCGCGAACAGGTGGCCAAGGCCCTGTTCGCGGTGATCACCGAGCACTTTGCCGACCTGCAGAGCCAGCGCCTGCTGGCCCTGTCGTTCGAAATGATCGAGCTGCACCCGCAACTGAACTTCAAGCAGAACAACGTGCACGCGTTTCTGAACCAGCAGCAGCCGGGCTGAACCCGGCCCTGCGCTCCCCCATCGGCCCTCTGACCAAAAAGAACAAGATCATGAGCACAGCCAATACCGCCGCATCGGCCAGCCTTGCCCAGCACGACTCCACCCACGGCACCGTCACCTGGCGGCTGATGCCGCTGCTGCTGGTCTGCTACCTGTTTGCCCACCTGGACCGCATCAACATCGGCTTCGCCAAGATGCAGATGAGCAGCGACCTGCACTTCAGCGACACGGTGTACGGCTTCGGTGCCGGCCTGTTCTTCATCGCCTACGCGCTGTTCGGCGTACCCAGCAACATGGCCCTGGACCGGGTCGGCCCGCGGCGCTGGATCGCCACCCTGATGATCGTGTGGGGCGCGCTGTCCACCGGCATGCTGTGGGTCGAGTCGGCCTCGGGCTTCTACGTGCTGCGCTTTCTGCTGGGCGTGGCCGAGGCCGGGTTCTTCCCCGGCATCCTGGTGTACCTCAACCGCTGGTACCCGGCCCGGCGCCGTGGCCAGATCACCGCGCTGTTCGCGATTGCCGTGCCGATGGCCGGGGTGATCGGCGGGCCGCTGTCGGGCGGCATCCTGGAACTGTTTCACGACGCCGCCGGCCTGCGCGGCTGGCAGTGGATGTTCCTGATCGAAGGGGCCCCGGTGATGCTGCTGGGCCTGGTGGTGCTCAAACGCCTGCCCGACAGCTTCGAGCACGTCAGCTGGCTGGACGCCGGCCAGAAGCAGCACCTGCGCGAGCAGTTGGCCAGCGAAGAGCAACGCAAGTCGATCACCTCGTTCGGCGGCATCCTGCGCAACCGTCAGGTATGGCTGCTGGTGGCGGTGTACTTCGCGGTGATGCTGGCGGTCAACACCCTGGCCTTCTGGATGCCGACCCTGATCCACGGCGCCGGTATCGGCAGCGACGGCCGCGTGGGCCTGCTCAGCGCCATCCCCTACCTGGCCGGCTGCCTGTTCATGATCGCCTGCGGGCGCTCGTCCGACCGCCAGCGCGAGCGGCGCTGGCACCTGTGCGTGCCGCTGCTGATGTCGGCACTCGGCATCGCCGTGGCCGGGGTGGCCCCGGGCAACCCGCTGATGGTGCTGGGCGGCCTGATCGTCGCCGGCATGGGCGCCAGCGCCGCCCTGCCGATGTTCTGGCAGCTGCCGCCTGCGTTTCTGTCCAACACCACGCAGGCGGCCGGTATCGCGCTGATCAGCTCGTTCGGCAGCATCGCCTCGTTCCTTGCGCCCTACCTGATCGGCTGGATGCGCGACACCACCCACAGCGCCAGCCTTGCGCTATACGTGCTGGCCCTGTTCATCGCCCTGGGTGGCCTGCTGGTGCTGCGCACCCGGGCTGCCATCGTCAACCCCCAGTAAGAGATGCCGAACATGCTCGACCCTAGCCAGATCCTTCAAGCCGCCGCCCAGCTCGACCGCGCCGAGCGCAGCCGCGAGCAGGTGCGCCAGTTTTCCCTCGACCACCCGGCCATCGGCATCGAGGACGCCTACGCCATCCAGCGCGCCTGGGTGGCGCAGAAGATCAAGGACGGGCGCAAGCTGGTCGGGCACAAGATCGGCCTGACCTCGCGCGCCATGCAGGTGTCGTCCAACATCACCGAGCCGGACTTCGGCGCGCTGCTCGACGACATGTTTTTCGACGAAGGCAGCGACATCCCCTTCGAACGCTTCATCGTGCCGCGGGTGGAGGTGGAGCTGGCGTTCATCCTCGGCAAACCCCTCAAGGGGCCCAATGTGACCCTGTTCGATGTACTGGATGCCACCGAATGGGTGATCCCGGCGCTGGAGATCATCGATGCGCGCATCCAACAGGTGGACCCGCACAGTGGCGCCACGCGCAAGGTGTTCGACACCATCTCCGACAACGCCGCCAATGCCGGGGTGGTGATGGGTGGGCGCGCGGTGCGCCCGGGCGACATCGACCTGCGCAAGGTGCCGGCGGTGCTGTACCGCAACGGCGTGATCGAGGAATCCGGGGTGTCGGCGGCGGTGCTCAACCACCCGGCCAAGGGCGTGGCGTGGCTGGCCAACAAGCTGGCGCCGTATGACGTGGCGCTGGAGGCCGGCCAGGTGATCCTGGGCGGTTCGTTCACCCGGCCGGTGGCCGCCAACCCCGGCGATACCTTCCATGTCGACTACGACATGCTCGGTTCCATCGCCTGCCGTTTTGTCTGACCTTCGGAGACTGCCATGCACCTGCCTGTGAACCGTTTCAAACAACGCCTGGCCAGTGGCAAGCCGCAGATCGGCCTGTGGCTGGGGCTGGCCAGCGCATATTGCGCGGAGCTGGCGGCCAATGCCGGCTTCGACTGGCTGCTGATCGATGGCGAGCATGCGCCCAACGACCTGCGCGGCATGCTCGCGCAGCTGCAGGCGGTGGCGCCCTACCCTGGCGAGGCGATCATCCGCCCGGTGATCGGCGACACCGCGCTGATCAAGCAGGTGCTGGACATCGGCGTGCAGACGCTGCTGGTGCCGATGGTGGAAAGCGCGGCCCAGGCCGGCGAGCTGGTGCGCGCCATGCGCTACCCGCCGCTGGGCGTGCGCGGGGTGGGCAGTGCACTGGCGCGGGCGTCGCGCTGGAACAGCATCCCCGGCTACCTGGACCAGGCCGATGCGCAGATGTGCCTGCTGGTGCAGATCGAGAGCGCCGAGGGGCTGGCGCAGCTGGACCGGATTGCGGCCGTGGAGGGGGTGGACGGGGTGTTCATCGGCCCGGCCGACCTGAGTGCGTCGATGGGGCACCGGGGCAATCCGGGGCACCCTGACGTGCAGGCGGCAATCGAAGACGCGATCGTGCGGATTCAGCGTGCGGGCAAGGCGGCCGGGATTCTCAGCGCCGATGAAGCGCTGGCGCGCCGCTACATCGAACTGGGCGCGGCGTTTGTGGCGGTGGGGGTGGATACCACGGTGCTGATGCGCGGGTTGCAGGGGTTGGTGGGCAAGTTCAAGGGTGAGGCGGCACCTGTCGACCAGGCTGGCGGGGTGTATTGATCTGACGGGCCTCTTCGCCGGCAAGGCCGGCTCCTACACAGGCTGCGGTGTCTGCAGGAGCCGGCCTTGCCGGCGAATGAGTTAGCGCCGTACTTGCTTCAGTTCTTCCAGCAACCCCAGCAACTGCTGCAGCTTCTGTTCACCGAACTGGTCCTGCAGCTGCTGGTAGTTGGCCTCCATGCTCTGGCTCATGGAGTCGAAACACGCCACGCCCTTGTCCGCCAGCTTGACCAGCACCCGCCGCTGGTCCTGCTCGGCCTTGCGCCGGCACACCAGCCCCGCCGCCTCCATGCGCACCAGCACACCGGTCATGCTCGGCTTGAGGATGCACGCCTGTTCGGCCAGCCGGTAGATCTCCAGCTCGCCCTGCTGGCTGAGGATACGAATGACCCGCCACTGCTGCTCGGTCAGGCCATGCTGGTTGAGCGAGGGGCGGAAGAAGCTCATTGCCGCCTCGCGGGCTTGCAACAAGGTCAGGGTCAGCGAAACACGAGGTTTGGACATGGAAGGCTACGGTCATCAGGTTATTTGTTAACACTTTAACAAAGAAGCCGGCGGCCACCTACCCGCCTGCGCAGCGCTGGCACCCGCGGTCAAGGCATGCGGCACGCAGGGTCAAGACACGCCACCCCGCCAAGCCCCCTAATAGGCCTCGAAAGCTCCTCCACTTTTCAGGCTGCGCCATGATCACGATCGAAACGCCGACCTACTACACGGCAACCAAGAAATACAACCTGAGCTTCCCGACCCTGGAACACGATGAAGACGCGGACGTGGTCATCATCGGCGGCGGGTTTTCCGGCATCAACACGGCGCTGGAGCTGGCCGAAAAGGGCATCACCAACATCGTCGTGCTCGAGGCCCGCTACCTGGGCTTTGGCGGCACCGGGCGCAACGGCGGGCAGATCATGGCCGGCATCGGCCACGATCTTGAAAAGATCAAATCAGCCGTGGGCGAAGATGGCCTGCGCCAGATCTTCGAGATCAGCGACCTGGGCGCCGACATCATCAAGCAGCGCATCGCCCGGTACGCCATCGATGCCGACTTCCGCCACGGCTATGGCTACATGGGCTTCAATGCCCGCCAGGAGAAAACCCTGCGCGCCTGGGAGAAAGACTTCAAGTCGGTGAATTCCCAGCACGAGATCCGCTTTCTGGGCGGCAGCGAGGTCAGCCAGATCATCGGCTCCAACGCCTACGGCAGCGCCCTGCTGCACATGGGCGGCGGGCATGTACACTCGCTCAACCTGCTGCTGGGCGAGGCCAAGGCCGTGGCCGGGCATGGCGTGCGCATCTTCGAGAACAGCCCGGCGCTGCAGGTGCAGTACGGCGAGCGCATCACCGTGCGCACCGGCCGCGGCTCGGTACGCGCCAGCAAGCTGCTGTGGGCCTGCGACAGCTTTCTCAACAGGCTTGAACCCGAACTGCACCGCTCCACCATAAACACCTACGCCTTCCAGATGATGACCGAGCCGCTGCCCGAGGAGCTGATCCGGCGCATCAGCCCGATTCGCGGCGCCTACAGCGACATTCGCCCGGTGATCGACTACTACCGCGTGACCAACGAGAACCGTCTGCTGTTCGGCGCCGCGACGCCGCTGGTGGAGCATATCCCCCGCGACCTCAAGGCCTGGAACCGGGCTTTGATGTTGAAGATCTTCCCGTACCTGAAGGACGTGAAGATCGACCTGGCCTGGGGTGGCCCGATGGCCTGCAGCCCCAACCTGTTCCCGCAGGTCGGCACCCTGCCCGGGCGCAGCAATGCGTTCTACGTGCAGGGCTACTCCGGGTTCGGCGTGACGCCCAGCCACATCATCTGCAAGGTGCTGGCCGAAGGCATGAGCGAAGGCTCGGCCCGCTATGACCTGGTCAGTTCGATCCCGCGCCCGACGATTGTCGGCAAGGACCATATCCGCCCGCTGCTGCTCACGGCCGGCAAATCCTGGCACCAGCTGTCGGGGTACTGGAATGGCCGGCGCTGACACCCCCTTTTTTTCCACTGTTCAAGGAACACTGCCATGACCCTGACTGCACTCAAGCACAACATCCAGCTCGGCGAACTCGACGCCTGGGGCACCGTTGCCGACCTGGGCTCGGAGATTCTCGAAGGCGAGGTGCGTGCCTTCGGCAAGATGACCTTCGGCGCGCCGACCGACGCGCTCAGCAGCGCCTACTTCGGTACCACCCAGGGCAGGTTCCGCATGGTCTACCCGTTCAACGAGCAGGCCACTGTGATGACGGGCGAAGTGCGCCTGACCGATGAAAGCACCGGGCAGAGCACGCTGTACAAGGTGGGCGACAGCTGGTTCGTGACCAAGGGCACACCGGTGCTGTGGGAGGTGCTGAGCGAGAGCTTCGTGAAGCATTACCTGGCGGTGGCCTGACGGGCCTCATCGCGGGTCAAGCCCGCTCCCACAGGTTGTTGTGATCCTGTGGGAGCGGGCTTGACCCGCGATGAGGGCACCACGATTTATCCGGCTGCGTTCAAAGCATCCCCGAACACCACCCACATCGCCCGCAACCGCCGCGCGTACGCCTGCGGCCCGGCATAGATCAGCTCTACATTCAGGCTGTCCACCACCCCCAGGTACGCGTCCACATACACCCCCCGCCGCGCCACCGGCACCTGCGGCAGGCACGTGCCCAGCGCCTGCTCGAACACCTCGCCCAGCCGCGCCAGGTACCCCTCGAAGCCTGCCGAGATGATCGGCCGCAGCGCCGCCGGCGGAAAGAACGCGGTACGCAGCAGAAACCGCAGGTGCGCCGACTGCTGATAGCGCTCACCCAGGCAGTGGGCATAGCCGGCCCCCGGCAACGCGTCGTCGCACTGCGCAAAGCACTGCTCCACATACAGCCGCTCGGCCTCCACCGCACGCTCGAACACTGCCTCGAACAGGTCGTCCTTGCTGCTGAAGTGCGCATACAGCGACGGCTTGCGCATGCCGGCCGCCGCCGCGATGTCGTTGAGCGAGGCGGCATCGTAGCCATGCTCGGCAAACTGCTCGACCGCGATCGCGCAGACCTTCTGCGCCGAAGGCGTGAGGGTTCTCATGCAGGGTTCTCCCGTATCAATGCCCGGCCAGGCTGCTCGCCTCGACCGGCGCGTGCCGGGTGCAGGCGCGCACCAGCAGCGCCACGACAACACCCGAAATCACCAGCAACGACGCCCAGTGCGCCGCGCCCAAAGGCGCCATGATGCCCGACAACGGCGTGGCGAACGACGAAATGATCAACTGGAAGGCGCCCAGCAAGGCCGCCGTGGAGCCCAGCGCGCGGCTTTGCGAAGACATCACCAGCGACATCAGCGTGGCCTCGAGAATGCCCAGGCCGAACATCGCCAGCGCCATGCCGGCAACGATGCCGGCCAGCCCCGCCGCGCTCAGGGCCCCTGCCAGCACCACCAGGGAACCGATCAGCAGGCACCCCGCACCGGCCTTGGCCAGGCGCAGCAGGCCCTTGCGCGCCACCAGCCGACCCGCCGCGATGGCGCCGAGCAGAATTGCCACCCCGGTGGCGCCGAACAGCGTGCCGAAGGCTTGCACCGACAGGCCGAAGTGGGTCTGGTAGACGAACGCCGCACCGCCGATGTAGGCAAACAGAAAGAAGAACACCGCCGCCAGCGCCAGCGCCGGGCGCAGGAACTGGCCATCGCTTCCGATGCGCAGGTAGGTGCGCAGGATGTCCCGCGGCTGCCAGGGCTGGCGCTTGTCGGCGGCCAGGGTTTCCTTGAGCACCCAGGCCGAGTTCAACAGCACCAGCACGCCGAGCCCGGCCAGGGTGAGCATGATCGCGCGCCAGCCAAGGTGCGCCCCCACAAAACCGCCCACCGCCGGTGCGAGCACCGGCGCCAGGCCCTCGACGGTCATCAGCAGGGCGAAGATCTGCGCGGCGCGCGCCCCTTCGGCCACATCGCGGACCATGCTCATGATCACCACCAGGGTCAGCGCACTGCCCAGACCCTGGACAAAGCGCGCCGCCAGCAGGGTTTCGAGGCTGGGCGCCTGGGCCGCGGCCAGCGAACTGAGCACGAACACCAGCAGCCCGGCCAGCAGCGGCCGGCGCCGGCCCAGGGTGTCGACCAGCGGGCCGAACAGCAATTGACCGGCGCCCATGGCCAGCAGAAACACCGTCAGCGTCAGTTGCACCCCGGCATAGGTCGCGCCGTACTCGGCGGCGATGCTCGGCATGCTGGCCAGGTACATGTCGATGGCCGACGGCCCCAGGGCGCCGATTAGCGCCAGGGACACGGCAAATTTCACGTGAGGGGACTGCGGGGTGTGCATAGCTCGAATCCACAAAAAGGTCACAGGTCTGGCTGCCGAATGCCTAACCTACCGACCGGTAGGTAGCCAGAGCGTGCGAGCCTATACACTGTGCCCCGGAGGGTCAAGCCAGTGGTTTATCAGGCCGGTCCGGCCAGGCTATGGGAGCGGTAGTCCTTGGGCGAGCGTTCGAACTGTTTCTTGAACGAGCGGCTGAAGTGCGCCGAATCGGTGAAGCCCCATTTGTAGGCGATGGTGGTGATCGACTCGGTCTTGAGGATCGGGTTGGCCAGGTCGTCGGCGCTGCGTTGCAGGCGCGTGCGCTGGATGTAGCGACACACGCTGTCGCCCTGCTCTTCGAACAGGCGGTAGAGGTGGCGCACCGAAATGTTCAGGCGGTTGGCCAGGTTCACCGGCGACAGGCCAGGCTGGCCCAGGGACTCGTCGATCACCTTCTGCACATAGCTGCGCAGGTTGGCGCCGTGCAGCGCCGCGCCCGGCTGCACCTGGTCATCGCCGCCCTCCAGGGCCGACCCCAGCAGCGACAGAAATGCACTGTGCAGGGCCTGGCCCTCGGCCAGTTCGCCCTCCCCCGGTGCGCTTTCCTTGCACAGCTGATCCATCAGCACATGCAGCATGCGCCCGCAGGCCTTGGTCTGGGAGATCTTGCCGAAGGTACGCGCATCGCCCCCCAGCTGCCGGCACACCGCCTCGCGCGAGAGCGACAGCGAGGCGTGTTCGATCAGGCCGAACGGCATGATTTCACAGGCCCCGACCGCGTCCATCAGCAGCATCTCGCCCGGTGCCAGCTGCACACTCACGCCGTTCTGGGTGACCTGGGAGAAACCGGTGCGCTGGCTGACCAGAAAGCAGTGCTGGTCGTTGTCGCGGTCGGGCTTGATGCCGTCGCGGCGGATCAGCCCGGCGTTGGTGCGCAGGTTGGCCAAGGCCAGGCCACCGCGTGACCAGGTGGAAATCTCGCCGATGAACAGCGAGCGATTGAACGCAAGTTCGGTCTCGAAATGCCCGCAAATGTGCTGCATGTCGGCATTCCAGCGGTCCAGCGCAGTGCCGGCGAGCTGATGAGTACTCATGGGTACCTCCACGATGGCATCTTGTTTTTGTTGGGCAATAGTTAACATGTTAGCTATATGCACGCAACACGTTCGTCGTCGCCAGGGTGGAAGCAGTTTTGGTGCCAGCCTGCGGGTTCAGAGGCCTTCGACAAGCCGCGCCAGACCTTTCAATGCGGCCAGCAGCAGGTCACGCTGCGCGGGGTTCAGGCTGATGTAGCGACGAAACGCCGGCATGCGGTTGACCACCTCGCTGCCGCCCATGTGCTCCAGGGTCAGGGTCCAGCAGCCGCCTGCCAGGTCCAGGTGCAGGCGCTTGAAATCCAGCGGCATCAGCGCCTGTTGCAGGGCCGGGTCGTGGGCCAGGGCCTGTTCCAGCCGCGCCTGCCAGGACTGCTCGCCACGCAGCCGGCGCCAGCGCAGGCCGCTGCGCCGCAGTGCACCGGTATGCTGCAACGCCAGCCGCGCCGTGCCCTGTTGCGGGCAGGGCACCTGCAGGCGGAACTCGCACAGCACCAGGTGCATCAGCAACTGCGACTCGGTACGCTCGCGCACCTCGAACACCAGGCTGCCATCGGCCAGGGCGTAGCGTGCACTGCCCGGCCCCAGCACCTCGCAACCGGCCAGGCCGAGGTTGCGCTGCAGGTGCGCCAGCGTCACCCCGGGGCGGTAGCCCGAGGGCGCGCGGTCAAACAGCCTTTGCCACAGTGTGGGCAGGGTATGCGCCATGCTCGACTCCCGGTTGGTGGGCAAATTCGCGCGCCAGCACCTCTTCGACCGAGGCCGGCTTGAACGGGTTGACCTTCTGCACCACCAGGGTCCAGAACAGCGCGTACACCGCCGTGGCGCCGAGCATCCAGGCGAATGGCACGTACACCTGGGCCGGGTTCATGCCCGGCGGGGTGATGAACCACATGCCCAGGCCGATGCCGACGCTCGACAGCAATTGCGGCAGCGGGAACAGCGGCGAGCGGTAGGCCCGTGGCAGGTCGGGCCGGCGAATGCGCAGGATCACCACCGACAGCGTCACCAGCAGGTAGGCGGTGCTCCAGGCACACACCGCCGCCAGTACCAGGTGCAGGATGGTGTCGGTGTTGCCGCCCAGCCACCAGGCGTGCAGGCACGGGATCAGCATCGCCACCAGAATGCACACGATGGGGGTCTTGAAGCGTGGGTGCAGGTAGGTAAACACCCGGGGCAACGCGCCATCCACCGCCATGCCATAGAGGATGCGCGGCACCCCGGCCATCAGGGTGTTGATGGTGGCGGCGCCGGCGAACAGAAAGCCGATGCCCAGCCACAACGGGCCGATATCGCCCATCACCTGTTGGGCAAAATGCGGAATGGCCATGGGCGTGTCCAGCAGGTGCGTGCCGCTGGCGGCGTCGAGCAGCACGTTGTCGACCTGGCGCTTCATCGCCGCGCCATAGATGAACATGCACGAGGCCACGCCCAACAGCCCCAGCGCCATGGCCCTGGGCAGGGTGCGCGCCGACTGGCGCAGGTCGGGTGCCAGCGGGGTTACGAACTCGCAGCCGACGAACATGAACATCGCCATGCCCACCAGCGACAGCACGGTGATCAGGTCGGTGCCCACCAGCGACGCGCCGAACCAGCCGTCCAGTTGCACCGCCGGGGCGGCGATCAGGCCGAGCACGCCGAACACCATCAGCGTGGTCCACATGCCGAAGGTGAGGATGATCTCGGCCTTGCTGAACACACTGATGCCGAACGCATTGAGGATGCCGAACACCACCACGAAGCCCACCCCCAGCAGCCACGAGCCACCGGCGGATTCGGCCAGGGTGTTGAGGTGTTCGAAGTTCACCAGCGCCATCACCCCGGCCAGGATGGTTTCGGCGGTGCCGGCGAACACGTGCACGATCAGGTAGGCCGACAGCGTGCCGGTGATGGCGAAGAAGCGCCCCATGCCGCAGTTGATGTAGTCGTACACCGAGCCGGTGGTGGGCAGGATGGCGGCGGCTTCGGCGAAGGTGGTCGACTGGGCGAGCATCATCAGCATGGCGATCAGCATGGCCACGGCGAACGCACCGCCGCCGATGCCGAAACCGGTGGTGGCGGTGAGGATCACCGGGCTGGCCATGATCAGGCCGATGGTGCTGGCCAGCGCGGTGGGGAACCCGACCGTGCCACGGTTCAGGTGCACGCTGAGGGTGTGGTTGAGCGACATGATGAGCGACCTCGAATGCCGTTGTTGTGGTTATGCGCCACTGTGCGCTGGCGGTTGACTGGCGTCTTGCCCGTGGCTGCCTGGGGTTTTGTTGCAGGCTGCCAGCGCACTTCTGGCCGTAGCCGGTTTGCCTGGCGGACCGTGCACTCAGGTTTTACGACCGCTTCGCGCTCGATCGTCGGCCAAGCCAACTCCCACGCCCTGCGGGCAGAAGCCAACCTCACAGCCCCAAACAACCTGCTTCTGGCCGCAAGGCCGTGGGAGCGGGCTTGCCCCGCGATCTGGCGCAAAGCGGCAGCAAAACCTGCGCGCACGGTTTGCCTGACACACCCTGCACTCAGGTTTTACGACCGCTTCGCGCTCGATCGTCGGCCAAGCCAACTCCCACGCCCTGCGGGCAGAAGCCGACCTCAGAGCCCCAAACAACCTGCTTCTGGCCGCAAGGCCGTGGGAGCGGGCTTGCCCCGCGATCTGGCGCGTAGCGGCAGCAAAACCAGCGCGCACGGTTTGCCTGACACACCCTGCGGGCAGAAGCCGACCTCACAGCCCCAAACACCTGCTTCTGGCCGCAAGGCCGTGGGAGCGGGCTTGCCCCGCGATCTGGCGCAAAGCGGCAGCAAAACCTGCGCACCCGGTTTGCATGACACACCCTGCGGGCAGAAGCCGACCTCACAGCCCCAAGCAACCTGCTTCTGGCAAGCACCCCGGCACCTACCCGCCTGGCGCACACAATCAATCCATGTGGCAGCCAGATCAAAGACAGCCCCCACCGTCCCCGCCCTAAATGGCCACCACTCACGCCAACCCGGGGACCCCACCACCATGAACCTGCACCCTCACCTGCTTGCCGCCCTCAGCCTGGCTGCGCTGCTGGCCCAGCCATCAGCCCAGGCCATCGAGCTCTACGCCGATGACGAGTCCCACCTGAATGCCGACATCCTGGCGGTGTACGGCCTGTTCAACAGCCGCAAGAACTACGACGCCACGCCCGGCGGCTCGACCTGGCGCGAGGGCTTCATCAAGTATGGAATCAGCGGCGACCAGCGCCTGGCCGGCAACGGCAGTGCCTACGGCGCACTCAGCTGGGTCAGTTCCGCCACCTGGGGCGATGGCGACGCAGCCGGCAACACCGACGGCACCGAGCGCACCACCAAGCTGGAGGACGCCTACCTCGGCTGGCGCTCCGGCGAGCTGTTCCCGTTGCTGGGCAAGGATGGCGTGGATGCCTCGTTCGGCCGTCAGGTGGTCAAGCTGGGCCGCGGCTTTCTGATCAACGACGATGGCCCCAACCTCGGCAAGGGCCCCGCCGACGGCGCGCTGGACCGTGGCGGCGCCTATTACCTGGCGGCGCGCCACGCGTTCGACCGCACCGCCGTGCTGCGCCTGGGCGGCGAGCGTGGCGTGCACGCCAGCGCGCTGTGGCTCAAGTCCGACAACCGCGCCCAGGCCGAGACCGAACTGGCCGCCGGCACCCTGGACTACACCACCGCGGCCGGCACCCTGGGGCTGACCTGGATTCACGGCCTGGGCGTGACCGAGCAATGGGCCAGCGAATTCCAGCGCCAACGCAACGGCATGGACACCTACAGCCTGCGCGGCGAAGGCAACGCCGGTATCGACAACACCAGCTTCGCCTTCGAATACGCCTGGCAGGACAAGCAGGCCGGCCCGGAAAAGGCCTGGTACGCCGAGGCCGGCTACACCTTCGCCGAGCTGCCCTGGGCACCCAGCCTGACCTACCGCTACACCCGCTATTCCGAAGGCTGGGATGCCTTGTTCACCGGGCTGAGCACCGGCTACGGCACCTGGTTCCAGGGTGAGGTGGCGGCCAACTACGCGGGGCCGTTCAACAGCAATACCGGGGTGCATCACCTGGGCCTGGTGGCCAAGCCACTGGAGAACCTGACCCTGGGCGCGCTGTATTTCGACTTCGATACCCTGCACACACGCAACGCGCTGAACCTCGGTGCCCGCGAGCTGGACCTGTACGTGGAATGGGCAGTCAGCCCGCACCTGATCGTCAGCCCGCTGGTGGGGCTGTACCAGCCTAAAAAGGACGAGAACACGGGGGGCAATCAGGTGGGCGGCAATGGCACCAACCTGTACAGCCAGGTGACGCTGGCGATGCCGTTCTGAGTTGGCTGGGGCGACGGCCAGGGACATGTCCAAGGCCATCGCCCCCGGGGTTACACGGTCGCGTGGGCCTGTTGCTTGAGGCGTTCGGTGTCGACGCGCACGAACACCGAGTCGGCCGTCACGGTGAGCACGTCGCCGGCCCAGACTTCGCAGATGACCCGGCTCTTGCGCCCCACCTCACCCTCGACCCACGCCTTGAGCACCAGCTCCACGCCCATCGGGGTGGGCTTGAGGTAGGTCAGCGAAAGCTTGCCGGTGACGCAGTCAATGCGCGGCAGGCTGCCCGGCTCGCGGCCTTCGGCGCGGTAGTGCCAGGCCATGGCGGTCCAGTTCGAATGGCAGTCCACCAGCATCGCCAGCAACCCGCCGTACACCAGCCCCGGCCAACCGGTGAAGGTGGCATCGGGTTCGTGCCGGCACAGCACGTGGCTGCCGTCCTCGGCCCAGTGGCTTTTCAGGTGCAGGCCGCTGGGGTGCGAGGTACCGCAGCCGTAGCACACGCCCTCTGGCGCGGCGAGGTCTTGCAGGGGTAAGGCTTGGGCGTTCATAGGCTTCCTGATTGTTTTTATGGAAAGTCAGACCGTCGATGGTAACGCTGCCAGGCCCGCGCGCGAAAGCGCCAGGGGCCGCCGCAGAGGCTCAGGCCTCCACCGGCAGCCCTGCCGCCTGCCAGTCCGGCAGGCCGCTGTCGAGCCGGCGCACCTTGAAGCCGTGCTCGCGCAAGGCCGCGGTGGCGGTACTCGACAGCACGCACCAGGGGCCACGGCAGTAGGCAACGATCTCCTGGTCCTGCGGCAGTTCGGCCAGGCGCTGCTGCAGCTCGTCCAGTGGCATGCTGATCGCCCCCGGCAAGTGCCCCAGGGCGTATTCCTCGTGGGAGCGCACGTCCAGCAGGGTGATGCTCTGCTCGTGCAGGCGCTGCACCAGTTCGTCGCGCGACATCGCCTCCAGGCGCTCCTGCGCACTCATGCTGTCGGCCAGCAGCTCGCGCACCGCCAGGCGGTTGTGCTCGGCGAACTGCCCCAGTGCCGCCAGCACCTCCAGGATTGGCCCACCACCCAGGCGGTACAGCACGCGCTTGCCGTCGCGGCGGGTCTGTACCACGCCCGCGCGACGCAGGTGCTGCAGGTGCTGGGAGGTGTTGGCCACGGACAACCCGCACAGTTCGGCCAGGCGCTCGACCGCACGCTCGCCCTGGGCGATGTGTTCGAGCAGGTGCAGCCGATGCGCATGGCCCAGGGTGCGGGCCAGCTCGGCGATATCGATGAAGTGTTGCTGAGGAAGGTCGGTCATTGACAGGAAGCTATCATTCGCCAATCATTCAATCAATTCATTGAATGTTTTATTCAGGAGCAACGTCATGTCCTCTCTGCTTCGCTTCATCGCCAGTGCCAGCCTGATCGGGCTGCTGGGCACGGCGCTGGCCGACCTGTGGGCCGAAACACAGAAGCGGCTGCTGAAGGTGCCCACGCCCAGCTGGCCGATGGTCGGGCGCTGGGTGGCGCACCTGCGCCATGGTCAGTTCATTCATGACAGCATCGCCAAGGCGCCGCCCGTACCGGGCGAAGCCCTGCTGGGCTGGGCGACGCACTATGTGATCGGGGTGCTGTACGCCGGGCTGCTGCTGGCGATCTTCGGCATCGGCTGGGCCCACAGCCCTACCCTGCTGCCGGCGCTGGCGATCGGTATCGGCACACTGGTGGCGCCGTTCTTCATTCTGCAGCCGGGCATGGGCGCAGGCGTACTGGCCCGTCGCACCCCCAACCCCAAGGTGGCACGCCTGCGTAGCCTGGCAGCGCACACGGCGTTCGGGGTCAGCCTGTTCGTCGCGGCGCTGCTGCTCAATGGCCTGGGCCTGATGCCCCGGGGCTGAGCTCAGGCCTCACGCTGGCACCAGGCGTCGATCAATACGTCCAGCAATGCCTGCGCATCCGTGGTGTTGGCGTCGACCAGGGCAATGGCCCAGCCACAGCCGGCCAGCTCGAAGTGTTCGCGCCAGTTGGGCCACGCCACAAGCCCTGCCAGGTCGAAGGAAAACATGCCGCCCCGCTCGCCATGGCCGCCGTGAATCGACTCGCCCAGGCCGAATGGCTGCGGGTCGAAGGGCTTGAGGCTCACGTAGTACACGTGGTGGGTGTCGTGCTCCGGGGTGGGCGCGCGGTTGCACTGGGAGAAGTCCACCGACTGCCAGCCCAGCTCGCGCTCGTTCATCGGCTGTGCCTGCGCGAGCAGGTAGTCGAGCCCCAGCGTACGCCCACCCGGCCAACCGAGCTGGGTGGCACTGAAGGTTCGCTGGCGCGCCTTGCGTGGGTTGGCAAGCTCGCTCCAGCCCAGCTCGCGGGTCAGCACCAGGCCCTTGAGCAAGCGGTGCTCGCCATTGTTCAGCTCCAGCACGAACTGGCCGTAATCGGTGGGTATCACCCGCACCAGGTGCGTCGGTGCCCCGTGGTCCTGCCCCATGTCGTCTTCCCCTGATGTTACAAAGAATTTCGGCAACCCCGCAGGGTCTACCCAGTAGATCCCCACACAAGAGTCTGCCATGAAATTCGAACGCTTCGCCCAGGGCCTGGCCAAACAGGCCGGTCGCTCGCGCACCTTCCTCATCGCACTGGTACTGATCGTGGTCTGGGCCGTCACCGGGCCTTGGTTCGACTACAACGACACCTGGCAGCTGATCATCAACACCTCGACCACCATCGTCACCTTCCTGATGGTGTTCGTCATCCAGAACACCCAGAACCGCGACAACGACGTGCTGCACATCAAGCTCGACGAACTGCTGCGCTCGACCAAGGCGGCGCACAACGCGCTGATGAACCTCGACCAGCTGGACAACAGCCAGCTCAAGCAATTGCTCAAGGAGTACCGGGAGATCGGCGAAGACCGCGCCACCGACCTGCCCGCCGATGAAACCGGGGGCAGGCGCGGCGACGCGCAGTGAGGCGGGCTACTGGTTGGCGCCGGTGAGGGTGTTGTAGCTGGTGATCAGGTTGCGGTAGTCGGGGATGTGGTTGGAGAACAGCGCGCCCAACCCCTCGACATCGTTGCGCCAGTCGCGGTGCAGTTCGCAGGCTGCGCCGAACCAGGTCATCAGTTGCGCACCGGCCGACGACATGCGGTCCCAGGCCGCGTCGCGGGTGATCGGGTTGAAGGTGCCGGAGGCGTCGGTGATCACGAACACCTCGAAGCCTTCGGCAATCGCCGACAGCGCCGGGAACGCCACGCACACCTCGGTAACCACACCGGCGATGATCAGCTGCTTCTTGCCGGTGGCCTTGACCGCCTTGACGAAGTCCTCGTTGTCCCAGGCGTTGATCTGGCCGGGGCGCGCGATGTACGGCGCGTCAGGGAACTGCGCCTTGAGCTCGGGCACCAGCGGGCCGTTGGGGCCGCTTTCAAAGCTGGTGGTGAGGATGGTGGGCAACTTGAAGTACTCGGCCAGGTCGGCCAGCGCCAGCACGTTGTTCTTGAATTTGTCCGGCTCGATGTCACGCACCAGCGAGAGCAGCCCGGCCTGATGGTCGACCAGCAGCACGGCGGCGTTGTTCTTGTCCAGACGGGTGTAGGGAACACTCATGGTCATACTCCTTGCAGGGGTGGTCCGGCGCCGTGGCGCCGGAGTTGGGACAAACGTGAGTTGCATACAGACCCTAGTCGGCGCGTGTGACAGTGCCGCCGCCATTGGTCATCTGGCCGAAGCGCCCGGCGCGAAAATCGGCGAACGCCGCCTCGATCTCGGCATCGCTGTTCATCACGAACGGGCCGTAGCCGACGATGGGTTCATCCAGCGGCTCGCCGCTGAGCCACAGCACCGCCGCCTCGCTGTCGGCCTGCAGCAGCACTTCGTCGCCGGCACGCTCCAGCAGCACCAGTTGTGCCGGGCCCACCGAACGCTCGCCATTGACCGTGACCTGGCCGCGCAGCACCACCAGGGCGCTGCTGTGACCGGCCTGGGCAGGCAACCGCACGGGCTTGCCGGGCTTGAGCTGCATGTCCCACACCTGCATCGGCGTGAAGGTGCGCGCCGGGCCGCAATGGCCGTGGTAGTCACCGGCAATCACCCGCAGGCTGCCGGCACCGCCGGGCAGCACCACGCTGGGGATGTCGGCGGCCAGCAGGGTCTGGTAGCCGGCAGGGGCAGACTTGTGCCGGGCCGGCAGGTTGACCCACAACTGCACCATCTCCAGGGTGCCGCCACTGCGGGCGAACGACGGCGCATGGAACTCTTCATGCAGGATGCCGCCCGCGGCCGTCATCCACTGCACATCGCCCGGGCCGATCAGGCCGCCGGCACCGGTGGAGTCGCGGTGCTCCAGCTCGCCCTGGTAGACGATGGTCACCGTTTCGAAACCGCGGTGCGGGTGCTGGCCGACGCCGCGACGAGCGCTGGTGGGGGTGAAGGCATGGGGCCCGGCGTAGTCGAGCAGCAGGAACGGGCTGATGTGCTGGGCCAGGTTGTCGTAGGTGAACAGGCTGCGTACCGGGAAGCCGTCACCCACCCAATGCGGGTGCGGGCTGCTGTAGACGCCTTGGATCTTTTTCATGAGCTACCTCCTCTCGTGCATGAAGCCAACGATAAGGGCGCAACGCTGAAGGCGGTAGATAGCGTAAAGTGCCCTCAGCGTTCCATTTGGAGAACAGTGGTGGAAGACCTCAACGACCTGTACTACTTCGCCCAGGTGGTCGAGCACGGTGGCTTTGCCGCCGCCGGCCGTGCCCTGGACATGCCC
This sequence comes from Pseudomonas sp. 1176_21, assembly GCF_052850635.1. NCBI lineage: Bacteria > Pseudomonadati > Pseudomonadota > Gammaproteobacteria > Pseudomonadales > Pseudomonadaceae > Pseudomonas > Pseudomonas sp. 1176_21. The sequence goes on along the minus strand of NZ_VXCV01000001.1, from coordinate 522,422 downwards.
AAGTCCAAACTCAGCCGGCGGGTGGCCGGGCTCGAGGAGCGCCTCGGGGTGCGCCTGATCCAGCGTTCCACCCGGCATTTTTCGGTAACCGACATCGGGCAGGCCTACCACCGCCATTGCGTGGCCATGCTGGTGGAGGCCGAGGGTGCGGCCGAGCTGATCGAGCGCCACCGTGCCGAGCCCCAGGGCATCGTGCGCCTGAGCTGCCCCACGGCGCTGTTGGATTTCTGGGTGGGGCCGATGCTGTCGCGCTTCATGGTGCAGTGCCCGCTGGTGCAGCTGCATATCGAGAGCACCAACCGCCATGTGGACCTGATCCAGGAAGGCATCGACATTGCGCTGCGGGTGCGGGTGCCGCCGCTGGAGAGCAGCGACCTGGTGATGAAGGTGCTGGCCAACAGCACGCAGTTGCTGGTGGCCGCGCCCGGCTTGCTGGCGTCGTTGCCCAGGCCCATCGTGCCCGCCGACCTGGCCGCCTTGCCGAGCCTGCACTGGGGCAACCCGCAGCGCGATTATCAATGGCAGCTCAATGGCCCGGACGGCGCCACGGCCAGCTTGCGGCACACGCCGCGGCTGGTGACCGACGACCTGGTGGTATTGCGCCAGGCGGCGCTGGCGGGCGTGGGGGTGGTGCACCTGCCACTGGTGGTGATCCGCGACGAACTGGCCCGTGGCGAGCTGGTGCAGCCCACCCCGCACTGGGCGCCGCAATGCGGGCTGGTGCACGCGGTGTTTGCCTCACGGCGCGGGCTGCTGCCTTCGGTGCGGCACCTGCTGGATTTTCTGGCCCAGGAGTTTGCCCAGAGCGGGATCGATTGATGTGCCAGGGTTTGCTGGCGCTATGCGCCAGATCGCGGGTCAAGCCCGCTCCCACGGGGATTGCGGCACTCTCTGAATAGGCGCTGTACCTGTGGGAGCGGGCTTGCCCCGCGATCGAATGCACAGCATTCGCTGAACCTGCACCCACCGATCATCAGGCATACTGCCCCCCCACCCTCAACCCCAACGCACCGCCATGCAACCGATTGTCCCCCTGGCAGAAAACTACCCCCACGGCGAGCGCATCGCCCCGCACTGCCACAACCGCGCCCAGCTGATCCATGCCCTGAGCGGGGTGATCACGGTCAACTCCAGCCAGGGCTGCTGGGTGGTTCCGCCAGGGCGCGGCGTATGGGTGCCCGCCGCCGTCGAGCACGACCTGAAGATGGCCGGCCAGGTCCGCATGCGCACCCTGTTCGTCGCCTCCGACGCGCGCCCCGACCTGCCGCTGACCTGCCGCGTGGTGGACATCCCGCCGTTGCTGCGTCAACTGATCATCAGCGCCATGCTCATCCCCGCCGACTACCCGCCCGGCGGGCGTGACGAGCGGGTGATGCAGTTGATTCTGGACGAGATCCGCGTGCTGCCGATTCTGGCCCTGCACGTGCCGCTGCCGGTCGACCCGCAACTGGCCGCGCTGTGCCAGGCCCTGCGCGACGACCCGGCCAGCCCCTGGAGCCTGCAGCGCGCCGCCGCCCACAGCGGCCTCAACGCACGCACCCTGACCCGCGCCTTCCAGCGCGAAACCGGCCTGAGCTTCATCCAGTGGCTGCGCCGCCTGCGCCTGCTGGCCAGCCTCGACGCGCTGGCCGCCGGGCACTCGATCCTGAACGTGGCGCTGGACCTGGGCTACGACAGCCCCAGCGCCTTCAGCGCCATGTTCCGCCGCACCCTGGGGGTCTCGCCCAGTGCCTACTTCGGCAAGACCCCGGCCTACGGCCAGCCCGACGCCGACTAGTCAGCGTGCATGCTGGCGCAGCAGCAGCGACGCCAGCGCACACACCGCCAACGCCACGCACGACACATAGAACGCATCCGAATACGCCATCAGGTAGGCCTGCTGATGCACCGTCTGGTCCAGCTGCGCCAGCACCTGCAGGTGCGCCGGGGCCTGTGCATCGAGCACCCCGCCGGGCAGACGCTGCTGCACGGGTGCATCGAACAGCGTCAGGCTCTCATTGATGCGCTGCCCGTGAAACCGTTCGCGCAACGACACCAACTGCGTCAGCAGCGCCGTGCCCACCGCACCGCCCAGGTTGCGCAGCATCGAGATCAGCGCCGAGGCCGAGCCGGCCTGGGCCTTGTCCAGCCCTTTCACCGCCAGCACCGACAGCGCCACCATGATCAGCGGCTGGCCCAGCCCGCGCACCACCGTGGAGGGGATGATCACGTTCTTTGCCGCGTCCGCCGACAGGTGCGCCCCCAGCCAGCAGCCCAGCGCCATGATCGCGAAGCCGCTGGCCACCAGCACCTTGGCGTTGAGCCAGCGCATCAGGCGCGGCAGCAGCGGCGCCAGCAGCAACTGCACCATGCCGTAGGCGATCAGGCTGATGCCGATTTCGCGGGCGTTGTAGCCCTGCACCTGGGACAGGTAGTTGGGCACCAGAAACACCAGCCCGAAGGTCGCCGCCCCGAACACCGCCATGGCCAGGCTGGCCACGCCGAAGTTGTAGCTGGCCAGCAGGCGCAGGTTGATGAAGGGCCGCGCGCCCCACAGCTGGCGCTGCACGAACAGCGCCAGCGCCACCACGGCAATCACGCTGAAGGTGACGATGAACGCCGAATCGAACCAGTCCTCGCGCCCGCCCTCCTCCAGCACGATCTGCAGCGCGCCCAGCCCCAGCGCCATGGCCGCGATGCCCAGCCAGTCGGCGCCGCGCAACTGGGCGCGGTCGCCGGCCTGCGCCGGGATCGACCACGCCACCGCCGCCAGCAGCGCCACCCCGGGCAGCAGTTGCAGCAGGAAGATCCAGCGCCATGAATAGGCGTCGGTCAGCCAGCCGCCGATCGACGGCCCGGCGGCCTGGGCCACGCTGTTGGAGAGGCTGAACAAGGCCATGCCCAGGGCGATCTTGCTCGGCGGCAGCTCGGTGATGATCAATTGCATCGACAGCGGGATCAGCACCGCCCCCGAAGCGCCCTGGATCACGCGGATGGCGATCATCGCCTGCAGGTTCGGCGCCAGCGCGCAACTGACCGAGCTGATCAGGAACACCAGCGAGCCCACCAGCATCACCCGGCGCAGGGAGAACACCTGCACCAGCCAGGCGGTGAGCGGAATCATGGTGATTTCCGCCACCAGGTAGGCGGTGGAGATCCACGAGCCTTCCTCGAACGTCGCCCCCAGCGCGCCTTCGATTTCCGGCAGCGCGGCACTGGTGACGTGCACGTTCATGCCCGCCATGAAGCAGCCGAACAAGCCTCCGATCACCGCCACCCACGCGCGCAGCGATACCTTGTCTTCAGTGCTCATCGCGCACCTGCGCCGTGCGCGTATCGATGGTGGCGATCACCGACATGCCCGGCAGCAGCCGCGGCGTGCCGGGTTCCACCGGGTCGAGGTGAATACGCACGGCAAAGCGCTGCACGATCTTGGTGAAGTTGCCGGTGGCGTTGTCGGGCGGCAACAGCGCGAACACCGCCCCCGAGCCGGGCGAGACGCTGTCGACCGTGCCCTGCCAGTGCCGGCCGAAGGTGTCCACCTCCAGGGTCGCGCGCTGCCCCGGGCGCATGTGTTCGAGCTGGGTTTCCTTGAAGTTGGCCACCACGTAGGCCTGCTCCACCGGTACCACTGCCAGCAGTGGCAGGCCGGGGCTGACGTACTGCTGCACACGCACCTTGCGCTGCCCCACCACGCCGTCGAAGGGCGCCCGTACCTGGGTGTCGGCCAGGGCGTTCTCGGCCAGGGCCAGGGCCGCCTCGGCCTGTTCCAGCTCGGCCTCGCGGCGCACCAGTTCGGCCCGGGCCTCGCGCTGCTGGCTGGCCAGCACCTGGTGCCGGGCCCGCTGCATGGCCCAGCCGGCGTCCGCGCCCTTGAGCGTGGCCTGCGCCTGGGTGCGTGTGGTGCTGGCGCGTTCGGCACGCTGGGCACTCACCGCGTTCATGCCGATCAACTGGCGGTAACGCTGCCAGTCGAGTTCGGCGCGCCGCGCCTCGGCACCGCCCGCCTCGCGCTCGGCGGCGGCACGGGCAATCGCCTGCCCTTGCCCCTCCAGCTGCGCCGCCAGGGTCACCAGCACGGCCTGCTGCGCCTGCACCGAAGCGGTACTGGCGGCCAGCGCCGCACGGGCCTGGCGCACCTGCTGGCGATAGTCGCGGTCGTCCAGCTGCACCAGCAGGTCGCCGGCCTTGACCACGGCATTGTCGGCCACGCTGACCTGGGCCACATAGCCGCCCACCCGCGCACTGATCGGCGCCCAATCGGCGCGCACGTAGGCATCGTCGGTCTGTTCGTTGAAGCGCCCGCTGTGCCACACATACAAGGCAACCCCTAGTACCGCCAGCGTGCCGGCTGCGCCCAGGGCGCGGCGCAGCGTCATCACGCGCACGCGCTCGGTGGCTTGGGTAACCGGTGGTTCGGGGCTGACCGCCTGGTTCATGTTCGTGCTCCCTGTTGTTGTTCAAGGATGCACTCTAAGGGGGTCAGCGGTTGGCGTTCGCTAGCGTACAGGCCAGTATTCGTCGCGAAATGGACAACCTGCCATCAGCCCAGCAGGTAGGTTTGCACCTCGTTCGCACAGGCCTGCGGATCTTCCTGCATGAAGCAGTGCCCGCCGGGCACCTCGCGCAGCTCGACCCTTGGGTTCAGACGCGCCCAGCGCGCCAGCGACACGGGTACGAAGGGATAGGTGGTGATGCCATGCAGCACCCGTGCGGGTGTCTGCACCTGGGCCAGGGCAGCCCACAGCCCGCGAGGGAACGAACTGAACACGTCCACTTCGCGCGCAGGCCGGCACTTGAGCACTACCCCTTCGCCGCAGTCGCCGATGGCGTGGTCCACATAGGCCTGCAGCGCCTCGTCGTGCCAGCCCTTGAAAATGCCGCGCCCGTGCAGCGCGGCGTAGGCCGCCTCGCGGTCGGGCCAGTGGCTGCGCCGGGTGGCGGCCTTGCGTGCCAGGCCGTGGCGACGGTGCATGCCGAACAGCGTGGCCACGCTCATCACCCCCAGCATCGAGCGGCTGAACACCACAGGGTCAAGCAATACCGCCCGCTGAAACAGGCCCGGTTGCAGCGCCAGCATCAAGCCGGTCAGCACCCCGCCGAAACTGTGGCCCATGGCAAAGCACGCCACCTGCCCGTATTCGCCGCGGCCTGCCTGGAAGGCCTCGATCGCCAGCGCGGCGCTGCGGTTCCAGCCCACGAAGGCGCCGCCATGATCGCTGTCGCCATGGCCCTGCACATCGCACAGCCACAGGTCGAAATGCTCGGCCAGGCGCTCCAGCAGCGGCTGGTAGGCCAGGCAGCAGAACCCGGTGCCGTGGATGAAATGCAGCAGCGGCTTGCCGCTGGCAGGTGAGCGCCAGCCGCGCAGGGTGAAGTGTTCGGCGCAGTCATGCGACCAGGGGATCAGTTCCATCGGGACTCGCTGTGGGGGTTACACAAAACCGGATTCTACAAACAGCAGTGGATACAGCGATAGCACCAGCAGCGCGGCCATCAGCCAATTGAACAGCTTGAGCCAGCGTGGGTCCTGCAGCACGGTGCGCAGCGCGCTGCCGAACATCACCCACACGCACACGCTGGGCAGGTTGACCACGGCGAACACCGCGGCGATCACGATCACGTTGGTCAGGTAGCCCTGGCTGGGTGCATAGGTGGTGATGGCGCCCACGGCCATGACCCAGGCCTTGGGGTTGACCCACTGGAAGGCTGCCGCGCCCCAGAAACCCAGGGGCTTGCGCGTGCCGGGCTCGGCGCTGGTCAGCGGGCCGGAATTGGCGATCTTCCAGGCCAGGTACAGCAGGTAGCTGGCGCCCACGTAGCGCAGCACGCCGTAGGCCAGCGGATAGGCCTTGAACACCTCGCCCAGGCCAAGGCCCACCGCCAGTACCAGCACCATGAAGCCGATACTGATGCCCAGCGCGTGGGGAATGGTGCGACGCACACCGAAGTTCACGCCGGAGGCCAGCAACATGGTGTTGTTGGGGCCGGGGGTGATCGAGGAGACGAAGGCGAACAGCACGAAGGCCATCAGCAGGTTGAGCGAGGTGAGCATGGCGGGTGTCCGGCGGTGTGTTGTTGTGAAGTGACACTAACCAAGTCGGTGCGCAGCGCTGCGATACAGTTGGGGGCAATTGTGGCACTACACTTGGCGAGCCCTCACCACCCTCCAGGCTTCCCGTGCCCTCGAGGGGCAATTGCCTTAGGATAACCCTCCTCGATTTCCGGAACAGAAGCCCCGCCATGCCCGTACATATCCGCCCCGCGCGCGTCGAAGACGCCAGCCAGATCCTCACCTTCATCACCGAGCTTGCCGAGTACGAGCGTGCCCGCCACGAGGTGATCGCCACGGTCGCCGATATCGAGCGCACGCTGTTCGGCGAAGGCAGCAGCACCCAGGCGCTGATCTGCGAGCGTGACGGCCAGGCCATCGGCTTTGCGGTGTACTTCTTCAGTTATTCGACCTGGCTCGGCACCCAGGGCATCTACCTCGAAGACCTGTACGTCACGCCCCAGGCCCGCGGCACGGGTGCGGGCAAGGCGTTGCTGCGTCACCTGGCGCAGGAAGCCTGTGCCAAGGGCTGCGGGCGCCTGGAGTGGAGCGTGCTGGACTGGAACGAACCGGCCATCCAGTTCTACAAGTCCATCGGCGCGCAGCCGCAGGACGAGTGGGTGCGTTATCGCATGGAAGGTGAAACGCTGCGCAGCTTCGCCCAGGGTTGAGACCACGCCATGTTCTTTCGATTGGCCGCCGACGGGCTGGTGCTGTTTCATCTGACGTTCATCGTGTTCGTGATGCTGGGCGGGTTGCTGGTGCTCAGGTGGCCGCGGCTGTGCTGGCTGCACCTGCCGGCTGTGACCTGGGGCGTGCTGGTGGAGGTGCTGCACCTGCCCTGCCCGCTGACCGAATGGGAAAACCGCCTGCGTGCAGCGGCGGGTGACACCGGCTACCCCGACAGCTTTGTGGAGCATTACCTGATACCGCTGATCTACCCGGCCAAGCTGACGGCAGGCATCCAGCTGTGGCTGGGGGCGTTGGTGTTCGTGGTGAATGCGGGGGTCTATGCGTGGTTGTGCTACTCGCGCAGGCGCCGTGCCTTGCGGTGAGTGTTCAGGCCGCTTCGCCGGCAAGGCCGGCTCCTACGGGAGCCGGCCTTGCCGGCGAAGTGGTCACCACAGCACCTGAATCAGGCGCTCACCTCCTCCCGCGCCGCGTAGCGCTGCGCCAGCACCGCACACACCATCAGCTGGATCTGGTGGAACAGCATCAGCGGCAAAATCATCGCGCCAATCGCCCCCCCGGCAAACAGCACCTGGGCCATCGGCACACCGGTGGCCATGCTTTTCTTGGAGCCGGCAAACAGGATGGTGATGCGGTCTTCCACGTTGAACCCCAGCCGCTTGCCCAGCAACTGCGTGCACCACAGCACCACCGCCAGCAACACGCAGCACACCAGCGCCAGCCCCAGCAGCCGCACCAGCGGCACCGACTGCCACAACCCGCTGATCACCGCGTCGCTGAACGCGGTATACACCACCAGCAGGATCGAGCCCTGGTCGACGGTCTTCAGCCAGCGTGCATTGCGAGCCACCCAGGCGCCGATCCAGCGCCGCGCCAGTTGCCCGGCCACGAACGGCACCAGCAGTTGCAGCACGATCTTCAACACCGCATCGAGGTTGGACCCGGTATCGCCCTGCACGCCCATCAGCACCATCACCAGCAACGGCGTCAGCACGATGCCCAGCAGGCTGGAGGCCGCCGCGCTGCAGATCGCCGCCGGGATGTTGCCCCGCGCCAGCGAGGTGAAGGCAATCGCCGACTGCACGGTGGCCGGCAACGCGCACAGGTACAGCACGCCCAGGTACAGCTCGTCGCCCACCAGCGGCAGGAACAGCGGCTTGAACAGCATGCCCAGCAGCGGAAACATTACGAAGGTGCAGCCAAAAACCAGCAGGTGCAGGCGCCAGTGCCCAGCCCCGGCCGCCACCGCCTCGCGCGACAGCTTGGCGCCGTGCAGAAAGAACAGCAGCCCGATGGCCAGGTTGGTCAGCCAGCCAAACACCACCGCGCCCTGGCCCTCGCAGGGCAGCAAGGTGGCCAGTGCAATCACGCCGAGCAGGGCCAGGGTGAAATTGTCGAACAGCAACCGCAGGTGTTTCATGTCACGTCCTGTCTTGTTATTGGGATGGCGCAGACGGTAAGGTTTCTTTTCTTTTCCGACTAACGACAGAACCCCAAGAGTGTCGCCCAAAGGACAACCCCACGCCCCGCGCATCCCGCCCCTGAGCGAGCTCAAGGTACTGCCGCGCCCGCTGTACGGGCAGGCGCAGTCGCTGGCCAACATCGCCCTGGGCTTTCGTCACAAGCATGCCTGGGGGCAACTGTCGTACGCGGCCCAGGGCGTGCTGCATGTGCACACCGGCGCCGGACGCTACGTGGTGCCGCCGCAGCGTGCGGTGTGGATCCCGGCGCATACCCCCCATCAGGTCAGCTGCGCCGACGACACCTGCATCCGCAGCCTGTACATCGAGCACAGCGTGTGGCCGGGCACCCAGTGCCGGGTGATCGGCGTGAATGCCTTGCTGCGCGAGCTGATCCGCACCTTCAGCGGCCTGCCGGTGGCCTACGACACCGAGGGCGCAGACGGGCGCCTGGTCGCCGTGCTGCTCGACCAGCTGGCCAGCGCCCCGCAGGAAGACCTGATTCTGCCGCTGCCCCAGGACACCCGCCTGCGTGCACTGTGCCGGCGCCTGCAGGCACACCCCGAGGACAGCACCGGGCTGGCAGCCTGGAGCCTGAAGTACGGCGTTTCGGAAAAGACCCTGAGCCGGTTGTTTCTGCGTGACACCGGCATGACCTTTCGTACCTGGCGCCAGCGCATGCGCCTGCTCAGTGCGCTGCCAGCACTCAGCCGCGGCGAGCGCGTCACCGACGTGGCCCTGGCCTGCGGCTACGAATCGCTGTCGGCCTTTATCGCCGCCTTTGGCAAACAGTTCGGCCTGTCACCGGGCGAATTCCTCCAGACCCACCGGAAACCCATTACGTGAACCTGTTCAAACCGCATCACCTGCTGAGCGCCCTGCTGCTGGCCAGCCCTGCCGCCTGGGCCGCCACCGTGCCTGACAACCTCGACAACCTGGTGGAGGCCGCCAGCCAGGCCGTGATGCAGGAGCACGCGATACCCGGCATGGCCGTGGCCCTGACAGTCAATGGCCAACACCACTACTACGACTTCGGTGTGGCCTCGCGCGACAGCGGCCAGGCCGTCGACCGCGACACCCTGTTCGAACTGGGCTCGATCAGCAAGACCTTCAACGTCACCCTGGCGGCCTATGCACAGGCCACCGGCAAGCTGAAGCTGACCGACAGCCCGGCCAGCTACCTGCCCGAACTGCGCGGCCGTGCCCTGGAAAACACCAGCCTGCTGAACCTGGCGACCCACACCGCCGGCGGCTTCCCGCTGCAGTTGCCAGACAGCGTGCACGACAACGGGCAACTGATGCGCTACTTCAAGCACTGGACCCCGAGCTACCCGGCAGGCACCCGGCGTACCTATGCCAACCCGAGCATCGGCCTGCTCGGGGTGATCAGCGCCCGCCAACTGGACATGAGCTACCGGTCCGCCCTGCAGGACCTGCTGTTTCCGGCGCTGGGCCTGAACAACACCCATCTGCAGGTACCTGCCAACTGGCAGCGGATGTACGCCCAGGGCTATACCCGCGACAACGTGCCCGCCCGGCTGAGCCCTGCGGTGCTGGCCGACGAAGCCTACGGGGTGAAGTCCAGCAGTGACGACATGCTGCGCTTTGTCGAGGCGAACATGGGCCTGGAGAAACTCGATACGCCCCTCAAGCAGGCTATTGCCGCCACCCATACCGGCTACTACCAGGTGGGCCCCATGACCCAGGACCTGATCTGGGAGCAGTACCCCTACCCGGTCGCATTGCAGACCCTGCTCGACGGCAATGCCAGCCGCATGGCCCTTGAAACCCTCGACGTCACGCCGCTGCAACCCCCGCTGGCCCCGCAGCAGGCGGTGTGGATCAACAAGACCGGCTCCACCAATGGCTTTGGCAGCTACGTGGCGTTCGTGCCCTCGCAGCGGATCGGCATCGTGATCCTGGCCAACAAGAACTACCCCAACGAAGCGCGGGTGAAGCTGGCCTACCAGATCCTCGGCGCCTTGAACGAAGGTAGCCACTGACCGTGAGCAAACCGGTACGCGACACCCTCAAGCTGCTGTTGCTGCTGGCCGGGCTGTGGGGCTTCGCGCGCCTGCCGCCGAGCCTCGGCGCGAACCTGATACTGGTCGGCGGGCTGGCGGCCGGCGGCATCTATGCGCTGCTGAACCTGTCGCGCCTCTTCGCCTTTCTCAGCTACTGGCCAGGGTCGTTGCTGTACAGCGTGGTCGTGGTGTACCTGTGCAAGCTGTCTGCGCAACGGATGCTCAATGCGCGCTTTGGCATCGAGGTGGACTACCTGGACAACGCGGCGGTGGTGTATGGGGCGCTCTATTCCATCCCGTTCTCGCTGATGCTGCTGGGGGTCTACCTGCTGTTGCCCCAGTGGCTGCGCAGGGCGGCTGGCAGACTACGCCCCGGCGCCGCCCCGGCCCCGGCGCAGAAAGTGCCGACGTTCGAACCCTTCTTTGCCGCGGCCTTGGTCTGTTGTGCGGGGTTTGCCCTGCAGCAGCTTGACGAGGGCCTGGAGTACGCCCTGATCGTCGATGCCATGCCCGCCTCCAACTGCGGCCCGGTCGACGCGGGCACTGCATGGCTGCGCAAGAACCACAGCCAGTGCTACAGGCTGCAGGGCAACCCGTTCACCGGCACCTTCAGCCTGCAGCAGGTCGACAGCCCGGCGCCCTGATGCTGCGTGCAGTGAACCTCTGCCGCACCCCGCCCCTCGAATGCTCAGGGGCCAGCGTTGGCCCGACCCCATGCGACGGTGCCTTCGATGAGTTTTACCCTGTGGATCGCCGTGTTCGGCGCCGTGTTGCTGATCCTGGCCCTGACCTCGTCGTACCTGCGCTGGATGCCGGTGACCACCTCGGCGGTGTGCCTGCTGCTGGGCATCGGCATCGGCCCGCTGGGGCTGGGCCTGTTGCACCTGGACCTGGACCACGCCGCCGGCTGGCTCAAGCACCTGACCGAAGTCGCGTTGCTGTTCTCGCTGTTCATCAGTGGCCTGAAGCTGCGCCTGCCGCTGCGCAGCCGTGTCTGGCGGGTGGCATTCGGCCTGGCCGGCCCGGTGATGCTGCTGAGCATCGGTGGCTTCAGCGTGGTGCTGCACTACCTGGGTGACATGGCGTGGGCGCCGGCCCTGCTGATCGGCGCCATCCTTGCGCCCACCGACCCGGTGCTGGCAGCGCTGGTGCAGGTCAACGATGCGCAGGACCACGACCCGCTGCGCTTCGGCCTGTCGGGCGAGGCCGGGCTCAACGACGGCGTGGCCTTTCCCTTCGTGCTGCTGGGCTTGCTGCTGGTGCAGGGCCAGGCCGTCGACGGCTCGGCGCTGTTCACCTGGTTGTGGCGCGACCTGCTGTGGGCGATGCCGGTGGGGTTGCTGGTGGGCTACTGGATGGGCAAGTTGCTGGGGCGCCTGACCCTGACCCTGCGCATCAGCCATGCCGACAGCACGCTCACCCCCAACGACTACCTGGCATTGGCGCTGATTGCACTGGCGTATGTGGTGGCCGACACCCTGCACGCCTATGGGTTTCTGGCGGTGTTTGCCGCCGGGCTGGGGCTGCGCCAGGCCGAGGTGAGCTTCACCGGCGGTTCGCAGACCCCGTCCGAGCACCTGGCGCAACCGGTGGCTGGGCACCTGGAAGCCGCGCCGGAGAATGCGGTGCATGGCGACCTGGACAACCTCGAAGACACCCAGGTGGCGGCCGGGGTGATGATGGGCGACATGCTTGCTTTCGGCAGCCTGGTGGAGCGGGTGATGGAAGTGTTTCTGGTGACCGTGCTCGGCGTGGCGCTGGCCAGCCACTGGGACTGGCGCGCACTGGGCTTTGGCCTGGCGTTGTTCTGCGTGGTGCGCCCGTTGAGCGTGTTGCTGATGCCTTGGGGCAGCCTGCTCGACCTGCGCCAGCGGCTGATGGTCGGCTGGTTCGGCATTCGTGGCATCGGCAGCCTGTTCTACCTGTTCTACGCCCTGAGCCACGGCCTTGGCGGCACGCTTTCGGCGCAGTGCCTGAACATCACGCTGTCGGTGGTGGCGTTGAGCATCGTGGTGCATGGCCTGAGCACGCAACCGATGCTGAACTACTACGGGCGGCGCGGCTGACCGCCCCTGCTGGCGAAATACCCTTCGCACAGGCCATGGTGCGTTGCAATCAATGTGGGAGCCGGCCTTGCCGGCGAAGCGCCGCGCGGGCGGCGCTCGATTTCATGGGCGCTGCAACTGTGTTGGCTGGCGCATCGGCCCTCACTGCGATCCCACGCCGGAGCTTTCTTTGGAGCGTTGCAACCGGGTGGTTTGAAATCGCACCAAAACCAAACAGTGCACACTTGAGTTCACCGGCGCCCTCAAGACCGAGCGCCGCTCGCGCGGCGCTTCGCCGGCAAGGCCGGCTCACACATTTTTAAAACCACCCTGGCCCGCAGAATCGCCATGGCACAACCCGATGTACCCACCTGCCCCAACCTGGCCTACCCTTCACCCATGCTCATCGTCGAAAACCTGCACAAGACCTTCACCACCGCCCAAGGCACCCTGCCGGTGCTGCGCGGTGTCGATCTGCACCTGCCCGCCGCCACCAGCCTGGCGCTGATGGGCGAGTCCGGCAGCGGCAAGAGCACGCTGCTGCACCTGATAGCCGGCCTCGAACGCCCCGACAGCGGGCGCATTCTGTTCGACGGCCAACCGCTACACACCCGCACCGAAGCCGGGCTCGCCCACTGGCGCCGACAAGGCATCGGCCTGGTGTTCCAGCAATACAACCTGATCAGCAGCCTGGACGTGGCCGCCAACCTGGCCTTTCAGGCGCGCCTGGCCGGCCGTCATGACCCGGCCTGGGTCACCCACCTTGCCGAGCGCCTGGGCCTGGCGCCGCTGCTGCAACGCTACCCCGAGCAACTCTCCGGCGGGCAGCAGCAACGCCTGGCAATCGGCCGCGCACTGGCCTCGCGCCCCGCGCTGGTGCTGGCCGACGAACCCACCGGCAGCCTCGACGAAGCCAGCAGCGAAAACGTGCTCGACCTGCTGCTGGAGCTGGTCGGGGCAAGCAACAGCAGCCTGCTGATGGTCACCCACAGCGCCCACCTGGCCACCCGCCTGCACCAGCGCCTGACCCTGCACCTGGGCCGGGTACGCGCATGATCGGCCTGTGCCTGCAGGCGCTGCTCAGCCACTGGCGGCGCCACCCCCTGCAATGCGCCAGCATCCTCACCGGGCTGTGGCTGGCCACCACCCTGTGGGCCGGGGTCCAGGCGCTCAACCAGCAGGCCCGCGCCGACTACGCGCGGGCCAACGCGCTGCTGACCGGCGCAGCGCAGGCGCAGGTGAGCCCGCGCCACGGCGAACGCTTCGACCAGCACGCCTACATTCAACTGCGCCGGGCCGGCTGGCCGGTGTCGCCGGTGCTCGAAGGCCGCCTGCGCTTTGCCGGCGCCGAACCGGTCAGCGTGAAGCTGCTGGGCATCGAGCCGCTGAGCCTGCCACCCGGCAGCGCCATCGCCGGCCAGGCCGCCCAACGCATCGACCCCGCAGCCTTCATCGGCCCCCCGGGCCAGGCATGGATCGCACCCGACACCCTGCAGCGCCTTGGCCTGGCGCCCGGTGCCGAACCGCTGAGCGGCGACGGCCAGCGTCTGCCGCCGTTGCAGGTACAGGCGCAGCTGGCCCCGGGGGTAATGGTGGTCGACATCGGCCAGGCCCAATGCCTGCTGCAGGCACCGCAACAGCTCTCGCGATTGCTGATACCCGCCGGCTACACCCCGCCCGCGCTGCCCGAGGGCCTGAACGAGCTACTGGTGGTGCAGGCCGCCAGCGACACCGACGACCTGCAACGGCTGACCGAAAGCTTTCACCTCAACCTCACTGCGCTGGGCCTGCTGGCCTTCCTGGTGGGGCTGTTCATCGTGCATGCGGCCATCGGCCTGGCCCTGGAGCAGCGCCGCAGCCTGTTGCGCACCCTACGTGCCTGCGGCGTGAGTGTGCGTGCGCTGGTGACTGCCCTGGCCATCGAACTGGGGCTGTTCGCGCTGCTGGCCGGGCTGGCCGGGGTGGCCTGCGGTTACCTGCTGGCCAGCCTGCTGCTGGGTGACGTGGCCGCCAGCCTGCGCGGCCTGTATGGCGCCCAGGTGGCCGGGCACCTGAGCCTGCCGCTGCACTGGTGGCTGAGCGGGCTGGCCATCAGCCTGCTCGGGGCAGCACTGGCCGGTGCCGGCAGCCTGCTGCGCGCCGCGCGCCTGCCGCTGCTGGCGCTGGCACAGCCCCAGGCCTGGCGCCAGGCGCAGGTGCGCTGGCTGCGACGCCAGGCACTGCTGGCGCTACTGCTGCTGGCCGTGGCCCTGGGGTGCTGGCGCTGGGGCGCGAGCCTGCCGGCGGCCTTCACCCTGCTGGCCGCCTTGCTGCTGGGCGCCGCGCTGATGCTGCCACTGCTGCTCGATGGCGCCCTGGCGCTGTTGCAGCGGCTGTGCCACCGGCCGCTGGCGCAGTGGTTCGTGGCCGACAGCCGCCAGCAACTGCCGGCCCTGGCACTGGCGCTGATGGCGTTGCTGCTGGCGCTGGCCGCCAGCGTCGGGGTGGGCAGCATGACGTCCGGGTTCCGCCAGACCTTTCTGGTCTGGCTCGATCAACGGCTGTCGGCCGAGCTCTACGTGACCCCGCATGACACCGCCCAGGGCCTGGCCATCGCGGCCTGGCTACCCACCCAGCCAGGGGTGCGCGCCGTGCTCGCGCAGTGGCGCACCGAAGTGCGCGTAGGCGGCGCCCCGGTGCAGGTGCAGGGGGTGATCGACCACCCGGCCTACGCGCAGCACTGGCCGCTGCTCGAACAGCGCAGCGAGGCGTGGCGCCAGTTGGCCAGCGGCGCCGGGGCGATGCTCAGCGAACAGTTGGCACGGCGCCTGGCGCTGGACCTGGGCGATCGCCTGAGCTTGCCCGGCGCTGCGCCCCTTGACGTGGTGGCCGTATACGCCGACTACGGCAACCCGCGCGGGCAGGTGCTGGTGAACGCCGACTGGCTGCGGCGCACCTGGCCCGAGGCCACGCTCAACACCCTCAACCTGCGCGTGGCGAGCGAGCAGGTGGCGACGCTCAAGGCCGCGCTGCAGCAACGCTATGCGCTGGACGGCACCCGGCTCGTGGACCAGCGCACCCTCAGGCGCTGGTCGGTGGAGGTGTTCGAGCGCACCTTCGCCGCCACCGCCGCACTCAACAGCCTGACCCTGGGCGTGGCCGGCGTGGCCCTGTTGATCAGCCTTTTGACCCTGGGCCAGAGCCGGCTCGGCCAGTTGGCGCCGCTATGGGCACTGGGCGTCAGGCGCCAGCACCTGGCCTGGCTGTCGCTGGGGCAGACGCTGCTGCTGGCCAGCCTGACCGTGCTGCTGGCAATTCCCCTGGGCCTGCTGCTGGCCTGGTGCCTGGTGGCGGTGGTCAACGTGCAGGCGTTCGGCTGGCGCCTGCCGTTGCAGGTGTTCCCTGGCCAGCTGCTGCAACTGGCACTGCTGGGCCTGTTCACCGCCCTGCTCGCCGCCGCCGGCCCCCTGTGGCAACTGGCCCGCCGCCAGCCCGCCGAACTGCTGAGGCACTATGCCGATGGAACCTAGACAGTGGGGCGTCCTGCTGCTGTGCCTGCTGCTGGGCGCCTGCGACCCCTCGCCACCGCCACCCGCCGGTTTTGCCGGCCTGGGCCAGGACGCTGCAGCCTTTGCCCCGGTGGTGCGCGGCCAACCGTTGCAGTTCCCGCGTGACCACGGCGCCCATGCGGGGTATCGCATCGAATGGTGGTACGTGACCGCCAACCTGCGCGATGCACAGGGCCGCGACTGGGGTGCGCAATGGACCCTGTTCCGTTCGGCGCTGCGCCCCGGCGCCGAACAGCCGGGCTGGGCCAGCCCCGCCGTATGGCTGGGGCACGCGGCGTTGAGCGGGCCGTTTGGCCATCAGTTCAGTGAAACGCTGGCGCGTGGCGGTGTCGGCCAGGCGGACGTGCAGGCGCAACCGTTCAAGGCCTGGATCGACGACTGGTCGCTGCAGGCGGTGGGCGGCCAAGGCATCGAGCAGTTGCAGATGCGCGCAGGCGGCAACGGCTTCAGCTACGACCTGCAACTGAGCAGCCAGCAGCCCCTGGTGCTGCAGGGCGATCAGGGCTACAGCGAGAAGTCCGGCCAGGGCCAGGCGTCGTATTACTACAGCCAGCCGTTCTATGCCGTGCGCGGTGAAGTACAGCACGAGGGCCGGCGCGTCGAGGTGACCGGCAACGCCTGGCTCGACCGCGAATGGAGCAGCCAGCCGCTGGCCCCCGACCAGCACGGTTGGGACTGGTTTTCGCTGCACCTGGACAACGGCACGCGGCTGATGCTGTTCCAGGTCCGTCAGGCCGATGCACAACCGTACCGGGCAGGCACCTGGATTGCCGCCGACGGCAGCAGCACCGCGCTCAACGGTGCGCAGATCGTACTTGAGCCGCTGGCCCGCACCCAACTGGTCGACGGCCCGCAGGTGCCCACGCGCTGGCGGGTGCAGGTGCCCGACCGGCAGCTGGACATCGAGGTCGACGCCCTGGTGCCGCAGGCCTGGATGGGCACCCGCTTTCCCTACTGGGAAGGCCCGGTGAAGGTACAGGGCAGCACGGCCGGGCGTGGCTACCTGGAAATGACCGGCTATTCGCGCTGAGCGCCACCGACGCAGCGGCTATTCTTGCCTGAACGCCCACCTGCCTGGAGTTGCACCATGCCTGGCCTGTCTACTTCCGCCCCCCGTGGCTGGACGCAGTGGTGCAAACCGCTGGCGTTCCTGCTGGTGGCCGCCATCGGCCTGTACTACGTGAAATGGTCGCCCTACTACGCCAAGTCGTTTGTTGCCGCCGACAGCCACAGCATCGGCGCCTCGATCCTGGACGATCACCAGTACGCACCGCTGACGGCAGCGCTGGCGTATGCCCAGGTGTACTTCCTGGCCATCTGGAAGGCGGCGCTGCTGGCGGTGATCCTCGGCTCGCTGGTTCAGGTGCTGATACCGCGCGACTGGCTGCTGCGCCTGTTCGGCAAGGCCGGGCTGGGCTCGACCCTGCGTGGCGGCCTGTTCGCCCTGCCGGGCATGATGTGCAGTTGCTGCGCGGCACCGGTGGCTGCCGGGCTGCGTCGGCAGAATGTGTCGGTAGGCGCGGCGCTGGCGTTCTGGATCGCCAACCCGGTGCTCAACCCGGCCACGCTGGTGTTCATGGGCTTCGTGCTGGGCTGGGAGTTCAGTGCCCTGCGCCTGGTGGCAGGTGTGGTGCTGGTGGTGGGGGTGTCGCTGTTCGCCCAGCGCATCTCGCGCCCGGACGTACTGCCCGAACCCGCAGTGGACGCGGCCAATGTGGCCAGTACCCCGGTGCCCGGCAGCCTGCTGGCACGCTGGATGAAAACCCTGTGGCAGCTGTTCTGGATCACCATCCCGATCTATGTGCTGGCCGTGCTGGTACTGGGCGCGGCGCGGGTATGGCTGTTTCCGCATGTCGAGGGCGGCATGGGTTCAGGGCTGGTGTGGCTGGTACCGCTGGCGGTGGTCGGCACGCTGTTCGTGATCCCGACGGCGGCGGAAATCCCGATCGTGCAGACGCTGATGGCCCTGGGGCTGGGCACCGCGCCGGCGGTGGCATTGCTGATGACCTTGCCCAGCGTGAGCCTGCCGTCACTGCTGATGCTGCGCACCTCCTTCGATACGCGGGTGCTGGTGTGGGTTGCGCTGCTGACGATGCTGGTGGGGGTGCTCAGCGGGCTGGTTGCGCTGCTGGTGCTCTAGGGCCGGCGTGCACCGCCCCCACAGCACCGGCACAGGTGCCTACAGCCGCCTTTCGCGCAGGTAGGCCAGCACCGCGGCCCGATCGCCGGCGAACTCGATGCGCGCCGCCTTGGCATCGCGCTGGTAGGCGTACATCGGGTCGTAGTACTCGCTCAGCAGGCCCTCGATCCACGCACGGTGCAGCTCCACCGCGCCGCTCGCACGCTGCACCTGCAACGCCGCGTCCATCGCCGCCGCCAGGCGCTGGTAACGCTCGCCACCCAGGCGCCGGACAATGCCCGACAGGCTCTCGCGCAGCCGCCCGGCAAAGTGTTCGAAGCCCTGCTCCGGCCCGTGGGCCAGCACGAACTCGGCGCACAGGTCGATCACATAGTCCTGCAGGATTCGTTGCACGCGGCATTCCAGGCTGTCTTCGAGCCACACCAGCGGCGCCTGCTGCATGCGCCGGTACAGGCCCAGCGGCACCGCGCGGCTGCCGATCATGCGCCCCTCGTCCTCGAGCACGAACTGCTCGATGCCGGCGTTGCGCTTTTTCAGCAGGTCCACCGCCAGGGTATTTTCAAAACCGATCTGCGCCGGCTGCGCAGTGGCATGCCGGCCGAAGCTGGAGCCACGGTGGTTGGCGTGCCACTCCAGGTCCAGCGCATTGTCCAGCTGCGCCAGCGCCTCGGTCTTGCCGGTGCCGGTCATGCCGCCCAGCAGCACGAAATCGCACTGCGCCACGGCCTGGTCGCCAACCTCCAGCAGAAACGTGCGCAAGGCCTTGTAGCCCCCGCCTACGCGCCGGTAGCGGATACCGGCCTCATCGCGCAGCCACTGCTGGGTGATCTGCGAACGCAGGCCACCGCGAAAGCAGTACAGCAGGCCATCGGGGTTGGCCCGGGCGAACTGCGCCCAGGCCTGGATACGGGCCTGGCGCAGCGCCCCGGACACCAGCTGGTGCCCGAGCACCATTGCCGCCTGCTGGCCATGCTGCTTGTAGCAGGTGCCCACCTGCTGGCGCTCGTCGTCGTTCATCAACGGCAGATTGCTGGCGTGGGTGAACGCGCCCTTGTCGAACTCGACCGGTGCGCGCACATCCATCAGGGGCACATCGTCGAGAAAGATCGAACGGTAGTCGGTGCAGTCGTCGTGCATCAACACACCTCGACCGCATGGGTGCCGCGCGCCACCAGCGTGCCGATCGGCGTCAGCGCCAGGCCCTGTGCCTGCGTCAGCTCGAGAAACGCCGCCTGCCCTTCGGGTGCCACCGCCACCAGCAGCCCGCCACTGGTCTGCGGGTCGCACAACAGCAGCTTGTGCGCCTCGCTCAACGGGCCGATGCGCTCGCCATAGCTGTCGAAGTTGCGCAGCGTGCCACCGGGTACGCAACCCTGCTCGATGTAGTGCTCGACACTGGCCAGGCGCGGTACCTGCGCCGCTTCCAGGCGCGCGGTCACACCGCTGCCATCGGCCATTTCCACCAGGTGGCCGAGCAAGCCGAAGCCGGTGACGTCGGTCATGGCCTTGACCCCCTCCAGGCGCGCGATCTGGCTGCCGATACGGTTGAGGGTGCACATCTGGTCACGCGCCAGGCCCACGTCTTCGGCGCGCAGCAGGCCCTTCTTCTCCGCCGTGGTGAGCACGCCGATGCCCAGCGGCTTGGTCAGGTACAGCTGGCAGCCGACGGTGGCGGTGTCGTTGCGCTTGATGTGGCGCTTGTCGACGATGCCGGTGACCGCCAGGCCGAAGATCGGCTCGGGGGCGTCGATCGAATGCCCGCCGGCCAGGGGAATGCCGGCCGCATCGCACACCGCGCGCCCGCCGCGGATCACCTCGCGGGCGATCTCCGGGGCCAGCACGTTGACCGGCCAGCCCAGGATGGCGATGGCCATCAGCGGGTCGCCGCCCATGGCGTAGATGTCGCTGATGGCGTTGGTGGCCGCAATGCGGCCGAAATCGAAGGGGTCGTCGACGATGGGCATGAAGAAGTCGGTGGTCGAGACCACGCCGCGCTCGTCATCGATGGCATACACCGCCGCGTCGTCGCGCGAGGCGTTGCCCACCCACAGGCGCGGGTCGAGGTTCTGCGCGCCGCTGCCGGCGAGGATCACCTCGAGCACCTTGGGTGAAATCTTGCAGCCACAGCCGGCGCCGTGGCTGTACTGGGTAAGGCGTACTGGTTCGTTCATCGGTTGTCCCCCGGGTTCAAGCCCCTGAGTCTAAGGCAGGGGACCCGGGGGCGCTACGTGATGGTGGCTACTGCTAGACCTTGAACTGGGTCACCAGCAGGTTGAGGTCGACCGCAAGGCCTGCCAGCGCCTGGCTGGCGGCATTGCTCTGGCGTGCACCGGCCGCGGTCTGGATCGACAGGTCACGGATGTTGACCAGGTTGCGGTCCACCTCGCGGGCCACCTGGGCCTGCTCCTCACTGGCGCTGGCGATCACCAGGTTGCGCTCGTTGATGCCGGTGATGGCCTGGGTGATCTCGTCCAGGGCGTGACCGCACAGCTGCGCCACTTCCAGGGTGGCGTGGGCGCGCTGGTTGCTGTTGCGCATTGCCGTGACCGCCGTGCCGGTGCCCTGCTCGATGGTCCCGATCATGGTCTCGATCTCCTGGGTGGACTGCTGGGTGCGGTGCGCCAGCGCCCGAACCTCGTCGGCCACCACGGCGAAACCCCGCCCGGCATCCCCGGCCCGGGCCGCCTCGATGGCGGCGTTGAGGGCCAGCAGGTTGGTCTGTTCGGCAATCGCGCGGATCACTTCCAGCACCTGGCCGATGTTGCGTACATCGCCCGCCAGGTGCTCGACCTGCTCGCAGGTGTGGGTCACGTCGTCGGTGAGCTGGCCGATGGAGTCGACGGTGCGCTGCACCTGCTCGCGGCCGTGGTGGGCGGTCTCGTCGGTCTGGCGCGAAGCCTCGGAGGTGCTCACGGCGTTGCGGGCCACCTCCTCCACGGCCGCCGTCATCTCGTTCACCGCCGTGGCCGCCTGCTCCACTTCGTCGTTCTGCTGCTGCAGCGCGCGATTGGAGTCGTCGGTGGCAGCCTGCAGCTCTTCGGCGGCCGAGGCCAGCTGGCTGGAGGAACTGGCGATTTTCTGCAGCGTGCCGCGCAGGCTGCCCTGCATGTCGCGCAGCGCCAGCAGCAGACGCGCAGGCTCATCCTTGCCGCTGATGCTGATCTCGTCGCACAGGTCGCCACCGGCGATGGTCTGGGCAATGCCCACGGCTTCGCCCAGCGGGCGCACGATGCTGCGCGTGAGCAGCACTGCCAGCGCCACGGTCAAAGCCAGCACCACGGCCAGAATCGCCAGCACCAGGCTGATGGCGCCATGGAATACCTCGGTGCTGCGTTGGGCCGCCTGCTCCCCGCCCTTGTCGTTGAGCGCAATGATTTCGAGCAGGTCGGTGAGCATGCCGTCTGCATTGGTCAGGTACGGGCCGGCGTCCACCAGCGCGATGGCGTCGTCCTTGCGCCCCTGCTGCAGTAATTGGACGACCTTGTGCTGATCGGCAAGGTAGCGCGTCTTGGCCTGCTGGTAGCGGGCGAACGCGGCCTGTTCCTGCGCCAGGGTGATCAGCCCGGCATAGGTCGCCTCCTGGGTGTCCAGCTGCGCTTCGAGCTGGTGCAGACGCGTGATCAGGTCCTGCAGGTCGTCGCCGTCGCGCAGTACCAGCAGGCGCAGGGTCAGGGTGCGGATCTGGGTGCTGGTCAGCGCTACGCCGTTGGCCGCGACAATCGAGGGCAGCCAGTTCTGGTCGACCTGGTTGGACTGTTCGTTCATTCGACGCATTTCCAGCAGCGACAGGCCGCCAAGGGCCATCGCCAGCAGGGCAATCAGCGCGAAGCTGAGGCCGGCACGCAGGGAAATGTTGAGGGAGCGCAGAAGCATGGGGTGTTCCTTGTGGCTGCAAAAGTACAACCCGCGCCGGGACAGGCGGCGCGGTCAGGTTCTGCAGGCAAGGCGGTGAAGCGGGAGGGCAGTGTTCTTTATGAGTGCTTGCTCCACTGCCGGCGGGATCACTCGGCGGCAGTGGTGCCATGATATCACATTGACATTAATTGTAACGTTGTCGGTGGTCAGGACTTGAAGCGGCCCACCAGTGCGTTCAATTCGGCCGACAGCGTGGACAGCCGTCCGGAGTCCTCCTGCGCCGAGCTGGCCAGGCTTTCGACCAGGCGCGCTTCGTCGTAGATCTGCTGGATATGCCGGTTGATCTCTTCGGCCACGCTGTGCTGCTCCTCGGCGGCGGCCGAGATCTGCAGGTTCTGGTCGCGGATCTCGTTGACCGACAGCTGGATGCCCTCGAAGCTGTCGCGCGCGCTTTCGATGGAGGTGACACTGGCCCGGGACAGGTCCTGGCAGCTTTGCATCTTCTGCGATACCTCCTGGGTCTTGCTGGCGAGGGTACCGAGCAACTGGTCGATTTCGCCGGTGGAGTCGGCGGTGCGCTTGGCCAGCGCGCGCACCTCGTCCGCCACCACGGCAAAGCCGCGGCCCTGGTCACCGGCGCGGGCGGCCTCGATGGCGGCATTGAGCGCCAGCAGGTTGGTCTGCTCGGCGATGGCGCGAATGGTGCCCAGGATCTGGTTGATGCTGCGGCTGCCCTCCTCCAGCTCGACCATGGCCTGGGACGACTCGCTCAGGCGGTTGCCCAGGCGGTTGACGTTCTCGGTGGTCAGCTCGATCTGCTGCTTGCCTTCGGCCACCCGGCGATGCCCGCTTTCGGCGGAATCGGCGGCGTTGCTGCACGAGCGGGCCACCTCGTTGGCGGTGGCGACCATTTCGTTGAATGCGGTGGAAACCAGCTCCACCGCTTCACGCTGGCGCCCGGCCGCCTGGTTCATGTTGGTGGCCACCTCGCTGTTGACCTGCGAGGCGTCGTGCAGGTTGGTGGAGGCTGCGCCGATGCGCTGGATCAATTGGCGGATGGCCGCCAGAAACCGGTTGAACCAGCCGGCCAGCTCGGCCGTTTCGTCCTTGCCCTGCACAACCAGGTCGCGGCGCAGGTCGCCCTCGCCCTCGGCGATCGACTGCAGGCCCGTGCTGACCTGGCCGATGGGCTTGACGATCACCCGGGCGAACGCGGCGCCGATCAGCGCGAAGAAGATCGCCAGCACCACCACGATGATCCCGGCCAGGTAGGTCATGCGCGTGGCGGCGCCCATCACTTCGCGCTGCTCGATCAGGCCCACGAAGCGCCAGCCAAGGCCTGGGGAGGTCCATACGTTGGCCATGTAGCGAACCCCGTCGATCTCGACGTCGGCAGCCCCCTGTTCGGTGGCCGCGAGCCTGGCGTAGGGCTCGCCCAGGTCCTTGAGCGGCTTGAAGCTGTGCCCGTCGTCGCGCGGGTCGACCAGCACCACACCGTCCTCGATCAGCATCACGTAGCCGCTTTGACCCAGCTTGATGCTCTTGACCAGTTCGGTGAGGTTCTTCAGCGAGACGCTGACCACGAATACGCCGCGGGGCTTGCCGGCGCCGTCGAGCATGGCCCGGGCGGTGCCCACCAGGGCCACGTCGTCCTTGTCGTAGTAGTAGGCCGGGGTGCGCACGGTCTTGCCGGGGCTGGCCATTGCGGCCTTGTACCAGGGGCGCTGGCGCGGGTCGTAGTTGGCCAGTTGCGGGTCATCCGGCCACTTGGCGTAGGTGCCGTCTTCCAGGCCGATGGACAGGATGGCCGCCGCCGGGTGGGTGGCGCCAAAGCGTGCAAAGGCATCGATCACCCCCTGGGCCGGCGCTGGCAGGGGCTGGCTGGCGGCGTCGGCAGCGCGGTAGTCCTTGAGCGTCTGCACAGCGCTGTATACAGGATCGGCAGACATCTGATCGACGTTCTGCTGCATCCCGTCGAAGAACTGGCGCATGTTGCCGTCGATCTGGCGTATTTCCCGGGTGCTGCCATCGATGAACTGTTCAACCGCCTGGGTGCGGATATTCATCACGCTGACCACCGCGACCACCGTCACCGGGATGAAAGCCACCAGTACAAACGCAAGGACCAGCTTGTTTTTTATATTCATCGCGCGCTTCACCCTCCCCGGGCATGAGGCGCCAGTCACCCGTGCAGCGTGAGTTCTGGCAATTTGCTATCACCGCTGTTTCGGCTGGGGAGGTGAAAATCTTTAATACAGTTTCGTGTACAAAAAAATGCAGGATTGTTTCTAGTTGGTCGGCCGCATGGGGCGCGACGCCGGCATGCCAGGCGTGGCGCCCTGCAGCACCAGGCGGGTGATGGTGGCGGCCGCCAGCGCGTAGTCGTCGCCCTGGGGCGCATGCACGCCCGTGAGCTGGGCCATGCGCCAGCCGAAATTGGTGTAGGTGCGGGTGGCCGACCAGATGAACAGCATCAGGTGTTGCGGGTCGACCGGGGCGATCAGGCCGCGTTTGATCCAGCTGTTCAGGCAGTGCACGTTGAGCTGCGCCTCGGCGCGCAGCAGGTCGCGGCACACCCCGGGCAGTTGCTTGGCCCCGTGCAGCAGCTCGCTGCTGAACACATTGGAGGTGTACGGGTGGTCACGCACGATGCGGATGCGCGCCTGGATGTAGGCCGGCAGCGCCACCTGCGGGTCATCGCTGGCGCGCAGCACGGCGGAGGCCGCGAGCAAGGGCTCCAGAAAGGCCATCAGCACCCGGGTGTAGAGGTTTTCCTTGGTCTGGAAGTAGTAGTACAGGTTGGCCTTGGGCACGCCGGCGCGGGCCGCGATGTCGCGGGTCTGGGCGGCGTTGTAGCCCTTGCTGGCGAATTCCTCGCTGGCGGCCTCGAGAATCAGCTGCTGGTTGCGTTGACGAATGCTGGACATGGCGATGGCACTTCGGGGAAAGACCCTCGCAATATACAAAAATACATAGCGATGAGGCTATGCATGCCAGGTTGCGGGCGCGCCTTCGCCGGCAAGGCCGGCGGCTGGAGTGGGTGGGGCGCCTCAGGCCTCGGCCAGCAGGTAGGTGCGCAGGTCCCTGGAGACCTCTTCGGCCAGCAGCCCGACGATCACCTCGACACCGGCCTGGCGCAACAGGCGAACCCCGGCCCCGGCATTGCGCGGGTCCGGGTCGAGCATGCCGACGAACACCCGCTCCACCCCCTTGTCGATCAACGCCAGGGCACACGACGGGGTGCGCCCCTGGAACGAACAGGGCTCCAGGGTCACATACGCTGTCACACCCCGGCCCCCTTCCGGCAATTTCGCCAACGCCATCGCCTCGGCATGGGGCTGCCCCGGCGGTTGGGTGTGGCCCTGGCTGATCACCTGGTGATCGCGGACCATCACGCAGCCCACAGGCGGGTTGGGCCGGCACGCCGGCAAGGCACGGCGCCCCTCGATCAGGGCCAGTTGCATGAAATCGCTGTTGGAAGGGAGTATCGGCATAAGGTCCTTGCCCAGTGGGTTCCAGAATGAGCGAAGGCGACAGGGTACTCCTGCTGCACGGCGAGGGCACGATTTCTCCCGCATCGTGCGCTCATGCCGGTTGCCCGTTGTCGCTGCCGGCGGGCTTCGCTATAGTCACGCCCTGGCGTTCTCCGCGCCTGCCGTCCGCGCAAAGGGCCACGCCCCGGTACAGAACAGCCTCATTCGTCGATACGACTCCCGGCCTGCAAGCGGACAAGGCCCGACCCAGGAGATCGTATGCTCGCCGCCCTGCCCCCGCACATCTGCCATGACGGCAGAATCAACCTCGAACACCAGCGCAAACGCGCCAAGACCCTGCTCAGGCACCTGCTGGCCGGCACTGCGCCGGCGCACTTCAAGCCCCTGCCCCACACCCGCGCCCCACGCCTGGCCGATGCGCAGTGGCTGATCGCGCAGGAGCTGGGCTTTGCCAGCTGGCCAAGGCTCAAGGCGCATGTCGACGCCATCGACTTTGCCGCACGCAACCCCGGCTTCGAAGCCGACGACGAAGCCCGCAGCGTGCATTGGCGGTGCGGCAACGACATCGCCCATACCCTGCGCCTGGCCGGTTTCAAGGGGGCCTTCCATACCTTCATCGACCCGCTGTGCATGGGCCCGGTACCGGCACTGCCGGCGCAACCGTTGCTCGCCCTGCGCAACGACTACATCAGCCGCGTGTTCGGCATGCCAGAAGCCGACGTGGCGCGGCGCAGTGCCGAGGAGTACGCCGCCCTGGCGCAGCTCGACGGGTGCCCGCACGCCGTGCTGTGGTGCGAGGCGGATGCCTATGACCAGCTGTTCCTGATCCGCGTGCTGGCGGGCATCGAGCAGTTGCCCGAGTGCCTGGAACTGATCGAGATCAGCCAGGTGCCGGGGGTGCAGCGTTTCATCGGCATCGGCCAGCTCGCGCCAGACCTGCTGGCCTGGCTGTGGCCCCAGCGTCGGCGCCTGGACGAGGCAGCGCTGGCGCTGGCCCGGCGTGCCTGGGCGGCGTACTGCGCGCCCTCGCCACTGGCCTGGGCGCAGCTGGCCCATGCGCCAAGCCCGGCACTGCCCTTGCTGGCGCCGGCATTGCTGCGCCAGTTGCAGGAACTGCCGGGGCTGGCCGACGGCCTGTCGCTGACCGAGCGCCTGGCCCTGGGCATCGTCGCCGAGGCCGGCAGCCTGGCGTTCGGCCGGGTGTTCGCAGAGCTCATGGGCAGGCGCGAGCCACTGCCGTACCTGGGCGACCAGATGTTCCATGCGCTGATGCGCCCGCTGATCGATGCGCCCACGCCGTTGCTGATCGAAGCGGACGTTCACCTGCCCTGGCCGCAACGCAGCCTGACCCTCACGGCCCTGGGCCAGCAGGTACTGGCAGGCAACGCCTACTGGCTGGACCACGCGGCCCCCGAACGCTGGGTAGGCGGTGTACGCCTGCAGGCCGGGCTGGCGCACTGGGCACTGGATGCCCATGGCCAGCCGGTGTGGCGCCATCAACCGTCCTGATGCCTGCCGAACGACCGCCGACCTAGCCAAAGGTCGGCACCCCAAAACGTAACAATATGTACAAAGCACGCGGTTGATTGTTTATGCTGGCCTGCTCATGCCATGGCGCATAGCCACATCGACCTGTTAATCGACCATGAAAATCTTTCTCGTTCTACTGTTTGTCTTCTCCATCGCCTACGTGCACCTGCGCGGGCGCGTGCGGCACAAGTTCACCCGCCAGCTGGGCGATCACTCCAGCTTCCTGGCCCCGATCAACGTGTTTCTCTACCTGTTCTCCCGGCTGCCGGCCAAGCCTTACCTGCCGGTGGAGGCCTTCCCCGAGCTCAAGCCGCTGCAGGACAACTGGCAGCAAATTCGTGCCGAAGCCCAGCAACTGCTGCACGTGGGCGAAATCAAGAGTTCCCAGAGCCATGACGACGTCGGCTTCAACTCGTTCTTCAAGAGCGGCTGGAAGCGCTTCTACCTGAAGTGGTACGGCGAAAGCCACCCGTCGGCCATGAAGCTGTGCCCACGCACCACCGAACTGCTGCAGGGCATCGGCACGGTCAAGGCGGCGATGTTCGCCACCCTGCCGCCGGGCTCCAAACTTGTGCGCCATCGTGACCCGTATGCCGGCTCCTACCGCTACCACCTGGGGCTGGACACGCCCAACGACGAGGCCTGCTATATCTGCGTCGACGGCGAGAACTACCACTGGCGCGACGGCGAGGCGGTGATGTTCGACGAAACCTACATCCACTACGCGGCCAACCACACCGAGCACAACCGCATCATCCTGTTCTGTGATGTGGAGCGACCGCTGAAGTACCGCTGGGCGACGGCGTTCAACCGCTGGTTCAGCCGCAAGGTGATGGCCGCCGCTGCGGCGCCGAACGATGCGGGCGACAAGACCGGCGGGATCAACCGGCTGTTCACGCGCATCTACAAGATCCGCGAGCGCGGCAAGGCGCTGAAGAAGCGCAACCGGCTGCGCTACTACCTGGAGAAGTGGGCGGTGGTGGCGCTGTTGCTGCTGGTGTTCATCTATATCTGAGGTGGCCCTTTCGCCGGTAAGGCCGGCTCCTGCAGACGGCGCGTGAGCCTGTAGGGGCCGGCCTTGCGGCAAAACGGCCCCTACCAAAGTACGCCCCCACCCCGACCATCGACCAACGGCGCCCCAGTGCCGAAAAAACTAGCTTCACTGTTCATTTTGTCGCAACACAAAAAGGTGAAGACGATGAGCATGATGGACTGGGATGGCTACCGCAAACAGCTGATGGCCGGTATCGGCGACCTCAAGCAACTCTCGCCCGGCACGGTCGACGGCTACATGACCGCCAGCGGCGCCGGGGCCAAGACCAACCACCTGGACGCAAAGACCCGCGAGCTGATCTCCCTGGCCGTGGCGGTGACCACCCGCTGCGACGGCTGCATTGCCGTGCACTCGGCGCAGGCGGTCAAGCAAGGCGCCACCCGTGAGGAAATCGCCGAGGCCCTGGGCGTGGCCGTGGCGATGAACGCCGGCGCCGCCCTGGTGTACTCGGCGCGCGCACTGGATGCGGTGGGCAAGGCCGGGGAGTAACCCGGCCCGGGGCCTGCGCTCAGGGCTGCACAGGCCGCTCCATCAGCACCACCTCGATCGGGTCGCCGCCCACCCCGTGGGAGAAGAAGTCGCGCCCCTTGGCGACAAACCCGTGACGCTGATAGAAGCCCTCGGCATTGAGCGTGGACTCGACCTTGATCACCTCCACGCCCGGCGCCCGGGCCTTGGCCAGGCCCGCCTCCAGCAGGCGGCTGCCCAGTTGCTGGCCGGCCGCCTGCTGCAGCACGAACAGGCGCGTGACTTCGCCAGGTTCAGCGTCGACAAAACCGACCACCGTCTCACCCTGACATGCCACCACCATCGAGCCCTTGGCAATGGAACGCTCGTAATCCTCATGGGTTCGCTGGCCCATCCAGCCGCGCAACTGCTCATCCGAATAGCGCCCACCCGCCAATTGCGTGATCGACTGGTGCGTCACCGCAAACACCGCTGCCCCATCGCCGGCCCGGGCCGCGCGCAAGGTGATCGACTCCATGGGTTCCCTTCCCCTGTGAATGCATGAGCCGCCACTCTAGCCGGCCTGCACGGTGGCCTCAACCACCCGGGTTGGTGAACTGGATGTACAGGCAGAAGCTACCCAGCAGCAGCCAGAAGCCGATGAACAGCCAGGGCGTGCGCATGGAGAACAGCAGCGACTTGCAAAAGCCCTTGTGGCTCGATTCCAGCTCGTTGAACAGCGGCGATTCGTCGTAGGCCAGGCCCATGGCCGGCTTGCTGTGCAGCAGGTTGCTCTGCTTGAAGTGCCAGTGATCGATGATCAGGTAGGCGGCACGTATGCCCGGCCAGGCGTTGAGCGAGCTGACGATGCCAAGCAGCGCCATCAGGCACGGCACCACCAGGGTGAACAGCTTGCCCCATTCGGGGTTGAGGTTGGCCATCGACGAGGCAAAGGCGATCACCAGGAACGACTGCGCCGTGAGGTAGGCGTTGGTCCGGTTGGACAGCAGGCTGGTTTCGTACTGGATCTCGCGCCGGTAGAAGTCCAGGCGCTCCTTGGGCGAGCCGAACAGCAACGGGTCGTCTTCGTCGCTCGATTGCACGGGCAAGGGTTGGGTGATGATTTTCGACATGTCTGGGTATCCGCAACCAGTGGTCGAATTTGGAGCCCACCCCGGCGCCAGCGTTCAGTTGATTGCGCCGGTCGGGGCGCAATCCCTTAGAATGGCGCCCCACCCGCCCCCTTCGCCCGCCAAGGATTCCCATGCTGCAGATCCGCCCGATGACCGCCGCCGATTTCGACCGCTTCTGGCCCACCTTCCAGGCCGTGATCGCAGCGCGGGAGACCTACGCCTACGACCCGAACCTGAGCCTGGAGCAGGCCCGGCACCTGTGGCTTGAGGTGCCGCTGCACACGCTGGTGGTCGAGGACGAGGGCCAGTTGCTGGGCGCGTACTACCTCAAGGCCAATGCCGCAGGCCCCGGCAGCCATGTGAGCAACTGCGGCTACATGGTCGCCGAGGCCGCCCGCGGGCGCGGCGTGGCGCGGCTGATGTGCGAGCACTCCCAGCGCCTGGCACGCAACGAGGGCTTCCTGGCCATGCAGTTCAACTCGGTGGTGGCCAGCAACGAGGTGGCCGTGGCGCTGTGGCACGCGCTGGGCTTCGAGACCGTCGGGCGCCTGCCCAGGGCCTACCAGCATGCCCGCCTGGGCCTGGTCGACTGCCTGGTGATGTACAAGTGGCTGGGTGAAATGACTGCGCCCGAACAGCCAAGGCTGATCGGGCGCAAGAACATCGAGGCGGTGGTGTCGCGCAAGCGCGGGCGCTAGCCCTTAGAACGCAAGGCCGACCTTGATGCCGAACTCGTCACGCTTGAGCTTGATGTTGTCGGCCACTTCCGAGTCTTCGTCCAGCTTGTACTCGGTGCGGGTGTAGTACAGGCCGGCCATCACCGGCATCGAGCCCTTCTGGTTCATCAGCAGGCTGACTTCGGCATAGGGGTTGGTACGGTCCTTGAGGTCGACGGTGTCGTTGCCCACGTCTTCGACATGCAGCTTGGCCTTGCTGTCCAGCGAACGGCGTGCACCGGCTTCCAGGCGCAGGGTCATGTCGTCGAACTGGTGGTTGTAGCCCAGCGCGGCCTTGGCGAAGGGGGTGCGACCGGTCAGCTTCATGTCGTAGCCGTTGGATTCCAGCTCGTAGCGCGACCAGTTGTAGCCGCCGCCCACGATCAGGTCGACCGAGTTGCGCGCATCGATCGCGGCGCGCCAGCCCAGGTCCACGTCGGCCTGCCCTTCCTTGAGCTTGGTGTCGTTGTGGTCGCCGTACTTGAGGTCGACACCGGCCTGGTAGATGAAGCCGGATTCAGCGGTGAGCTTGTTGCCGAAGTTGAAGAACAGGCCGCCTTCACCCATGCGGTCGGTATCGGACTCGCTGCCGCCTTCGAGCTTGAACTTGTTGTAGGCGCCGAGAACACCAAAGGTTGCAATCGGGTCGGTGGGGGCTGCGGCCAGCGCACTCAGGGGGGCGGCCAGTACCGCCAGGGCCGAGGTCTTGAGCAGCAGGTTGCCGAATCGCTTGGACATCACTTTCAGTCTCCATTTATGTGAAAGGCACTCGGGGTCGAATGCGACCTTTCGAACCCCGGGCGTTTCAAAAAGTTCAGACGAAGGCTCTGGGGTGCGGGTTGTGTCACAGAAACCGTGTCGGGCGTTCACAAAACCCTGTGGGAGCTGGCATTGCCAGCGAAGGCAACGCCGCAGATATACAGCCGATTGAATGTTTGCAGCACCGCGCAGTCCGATTCTTCAAGCCCCAGCCATCAGGAGTACCGCATGACTGCACGCAAACTGTTCACCACCCTTGCCCTGCTCGGCAGTGTCGCGCTGGTCCAGCTCCCGGCCCAGGCCGCCGAGCCCAGCGTGGTCGCGCCCGAGTCCCCGACCCGCGAGCTGAAGGTGCACGACAAGGCCCCCGACCTCTACAAGCGCGACGACATGGCCCTGCGCGGCTGGAAGGAAAAGGGCCTGAGCCAGCCCGACGAAGACAGCCAGTGGGTCAAGATCCAGGACAACTACGTGCTGATCGAAATCACCAACGGCACCATCAAGAAGATCGTGCCCGCCAAGGGCTAGCCCAGCACCGGCAGGCTGTAGCGCTCGGCGAAGTACTGGCGCAGGAACTCGACCGCCACGCGTACTTTCGCCGAGCTGGCCAGGGGCGAGGTGTATACCGCCCAGATGTCCGCCGCCTGGTGATAGTCCTCCAGCACCGGCACCAGCCGGCCATCGGCCAGGCTGTCGTGCACATCCCAGTACGAACGCAGCAGTATCCCCCGCCCGTCCAGGCACCATTGGTGCGCCACCTCGCCGTGGTTGGTCGACAGCCCGCCGGTCACCCGCACGCTCTGCTCGCCCTGCGGCCCCTGTAGTTGCCAGACGCCGAACGGGTGGTCACGCTCCTTGATCACCAAACAGTCATGGCTGCTCAGCTCGGCCAGCTGGCGCGGCGTGCCGCGCCGTTGCAGGTAGCCCGGTGCGGCGCACAGCACGCGCCGGTTGGGGGCCAGCGGCTTGGCGATCAGGTGCGGGGCAATCACGTTGCCCACGCGGATATCCAGGTCTACCCCCTCCTCGATCAGGTCCACCAGGCGGTCGTGCACGTCCAGGCGGATATCCAGCTGCGGGTAGCGCTCGGCCAGCTCCGACAGCGCCGGCGCCACGAAGCGCCGGCCCAGGCCCAGGCTGCTGGCGATACGCAACTGGCCCACCGGCACGCGGTGCTGGGTGCTGATGTCGTCGCCCATGCGCTGCACCGTCTCGAAGATCTGCAAGGCCCACTGGTAGACCCGCTCGCCCTCCTCGCTCAGCGACACCCGCCGCGTGGTGCGGTGCAGCAGGCGCACGCCCATCTGCTGCTCGAGCAGGCGCACACGCTTGCTGATGAACGCGGCCGACATGCCCAGTTGCTCGGCCACCGCGGCAAAGCTGGCGCGCTTGGCCACCTGGACAAAAATGTTGAGGTCTTCGAGGTTGGGCAGACTATTCACGATATGTGCACAAAGAATTCATGTTGGGCGAGATTATCTCTGACCCGATGGCTTATAGCATGCGCTCACCTGTTCCCAAACAACAACGAGTGAGCCGCCATGACCAAGACCTTCAAGATTGCCGCCATTCCCGGCGACGGTATCGGAAACGAAGTGCTGCCCGAGGGCATCCGCGTGGTCGAAGCCGCCGCGCGCAAGCACGGCCTGGACATCCAGTTCGAATTCTTCGAGTGGGCCAGCTGCGACTATTACCTGGCCCACGGCAAGATGATGCCCGATGACTGGTTCGAGCAGCTCAAGGGCTTCGATGCGCTGTACTTCGGTGCGGTAGGCTGGCCCGACAAGGTGCCGGACCACATCTCGCTGTGGGGCTCGCTGCTCAAGTTCCGCCGCGACTTCGACCAGTACGTGAACATCCGTCCGGTGCGCCTGTTCCCCGGCGTACCCTGCCCGCTGGCCGGTCGCGAGCCGGGCGACATCGACTTCGTGGTGATCCGCGAGAATACCGAGGGCGAGTACTCCTCGCTGGGCGGTCGCATGTTCGAAGGCACCGAAAACGAGTTCGTGCTGCAGGAGTCGGTGTTCACCCGCCGCGGCGTCGACCGCATTCTCAAGTATGCCTTCGACGTGGCGCAGACCCGTGAGCGCAAGCACGTGACCTCGGCCACCAAGTCCAACGGCATGGCCGTGAGCATGCCGTACTGGGACGAGCGCACCGCCGCGATGGCCGCCAACTACCCCGAGATCAGCTGGGACAAGCAGCACATCGACATCCTCTGCGCACGCTTCGTGCTGCAGCCGGACCGCTTCGACGTGGTGGTGGCTTCCAACCTGTTCGGCGACATCCTCTCCGACCTGGGCCCGGCCTGCGCCGGCACCATCGGCATCGCACCGTCGGCCAACCTCAACCCCGAGCGCAGGTTCCCGTCGCTGTTCGAACCGGTCCACGGCTCGGCGCCGGATATCTTCGGCCAGAACATCGCCAACCCGATCGCGATGATCTGGTCCGGGGCGCTGATGCTGGAGTTCCTCGGCAATGACGGCGCCGACCCGCGCTACCGCGCCGCCCACGACGACATCCTTGGCGCCATCGAGCGCGTGATCGCCGCCGGCGACACCACCCGCGACATGGGCGGGCAGAAGTCCACCCAACAGGTCGGCCAGGCCATCACCGCGCTGATCGAAGAGTGAAACAACGGGCCGGTTGTCTGAATTGCCAGACAATCCGGCCCGTCACCTCTTGCGAGCCCACAAGATTCTAGGCAGAATCTGTTAACCAAAAGATAGTAGTTAACTTATAGTTAACAGAAGGAGGACGCTTTACCGCATTACCCCCCGGATTGCCTGCCGGGTACAGATAAGAACGCCAACGTCCAGGAGACGATGATGTCGCACAAGAATAAAAAACAGATAGATGTGTTCCTGATTACCGTGAGCCTGATTGCCGTGCTGCTCACCGTGATCGGCCTCGCCGTGTTTCCCTCCCAGGCCGAACAGGCCGCCAACCAGTTGTTCGAGATTGCCACCCGTACCTTCGGCACCAGTGTCCAGGTGCTGGTATTCGGCAGTTCGCTGGCCGTGCTGTATCTGGCGTTCAGCAAGTACGGCAACATCCGCTTCGGCAGCGGCAAGCCCGAGTACTCCACCCCCACCTGGGTGTTCATGTTCATCTGTGCCGGCATGGGGTCCTCGACCCTGTACTGGGGCGTGATGGAATGGGCCTACTACTACCAGACCCCTGGTCTGAACATTGCCGCGCAATCGAGCCAGGCGCTGGAATACAGCGTCAGCTACTCGTTCTTCCACTGGGGCATCAGCGCCTGGTCGATCTATGCCCTGGCCTCGCTGGCCATGGCCTATCACTTCCACGTGCGCAAGAAGAGCGGCCTGAACCTGGCCTCGATCGTCGAGGCGGTGACCGGCTTCAAGGCCACCGGCCCGATCGGTCGCACCGTGGACCTGATCTTCCTGCTGACCATGATGGGCGCGCTGACCGTGTCGCTGGCGCTCACCGCCTCGACCCTGACCCGCGGCCTGCATGACCTGGCCGGCACCCCCGACACCTTCACCGTGCAACTGATGGTGATCGGTGCAGTGGCCATCCTGTTCTCGCTCAGTTCCTACATCGGCATCGATGGCGGCCTGCAGCGCCTGAGCAAGATGGTGTGCATCGGCGCGCTGGTGTTCGCCGGCGTGGTGCTGCTGGTGGGCCCGACCCAGTTCACCATCAACAACACCGCCAACTCCATCGGCCTGATGGTGCAGAACTATGTGCGCATGAGCCTGTTCACCGACCCGGCCGGCGACGGCGCGTTCACCCGCAACTGGACGGTGTTCTACTGGCTGTGGTGGGTGTCCTATGCCCCGGGCGTGGCCATGTTCGTGACCCGTGTGTCCCGTGGGCGCCAGCTCAAGGAAGTGGTGTTCGCCCTGCTCGCCGGTGGCAGCGTGGGCTGCTGGTTCTTCTTTGGCGCGCTGGAAAGCTACAGCATGCACCAGTTCATCAACGGCGCCATCGACGTACCGAAGATCCTCAGCGAGCAAGGCGGCGAATCGGCGGTCAGTGCCCTGCTGACAGCACTGCCGATGGGCAAGGTGTTCCTGGGCGTGTACCTGTTCATCATGGCGGTGTTCTGCGCCTCGCACATGGACGCTGCCGCCTATGCCGTGGCGGCCACCAGTACCCGCAACCTGCGCGAAGGCGACGACCCCACCCCCACCCACCGTCTGTTCTGGTGCGTGGTGCTAACCCTGGTACCGCTGGCCATGCTGTTCGCCAAGGCGTCGCTGTCGACCATGAAGACCGCCGTGGTGCTGACCGCGATCCCGTTCATGGTGATCCTGCTGATCAAGATCTACGGCTTCTTCAAGTGGATGCTGCAGGACTACGGCCAGGTGCCGGCCCACCGCATCGAGGAAGAGGCCGCGCGCCTGGCCGGCGAGCAGCCCGAACAGCCTGAACCCGTTGAACAACCCGCAGCGGCCCCGGTAACCGCGACGGCCCGCTGAGTCGCTGACCCCGACCCACCTGCACGGATGCAGGCCTGACGGTCCTTTTTTTTGCCTGTTCTGTTAACCAATAGATACACGTAAACCAATAAGTAAAAGCCAATTGAACAACGGTGCGCCGGCCTGGCTGGACGCCCCCGTGAGGAGATAGCAATGAACGACTTCAAACGCCTGCCCGCCGATTTCTGCGCCAGCGCAGACGAGGCCTTCACCATTCCGGCCAAGTTCTACACCCAGCCTGCGGTGTTCGAGCACGAGAAAGAGAACATCTTCGCGCGCAGCTGGATCTGCGTGGGTCATCGCAGCGAAGTGGCCGAGAACAACGCCTACATCACCCGCGAGATCATCGGCGAGAGCATCATCGTGGTGCGTGGTCGCGACAGCGTGCTGCGCGCCTTCTACAACGTGTGCCCGCACCGTGGCCACCAGTTGCTCAGCGGCAGCGGCAAGGCCAAGAACGTGATCACCTGCCCGTACCACGCCTGGACCTTCAAGCTCGACGGCGAACTGGCCCACGCACGCAACTGCGAGAACGTGGTCAACTTCGACAAGCAGAACTCCACCCTGGTGCAGCTGCGCGTGGAAGAGTACGCAGGCTTCATCTTCATCAACATGGACATGGACGCCGGCAGCGTCGAAGACCAGCTGCCCGGCCTGCAGGCACGCATGCGCCAGGCCTGCGCGGTGATCGACGACCTGCACCTGGCAGCACGTTTCGTCAGCGATACCCCGGCCAACTGGAAGTCCATCGTCGACAACTACCTGGAGTGCTACCACTGCGCCCCGGCGCACCCGGGCTTCTCCGACTCGGTGGACGTCGGCCAGTACAGCCACACCACCTACGGCAACTGGACCCTGCAATATGGCCTGGCCAAGCCGTCGGAGCAGTCGTTCAAGTTCGACGAAAGCGTCAAGGACCCCTCCTTCGCCGGCTTCTGGGCATGGCCGTGCACCATGTTCAACGTGCCGCCAGGCGCGAACTTCATGACCGTGATCTACGAGTTCCCGGTCGACGCCGAAACCACCCTGCAGCACTACGACGTGTACTTCCTGAACAAGGACATCACCGAAGAGCAGCAGAAACTCATCGACTGGTACCGCGAGGTGTTCCGCCCCGAGGACCTGCGCCTGGTCGAGAGCGTGCAGAAGGGCCTCAAGTCCCGCGGCTACCGTGGCCAGGGCCGGATCATGGCCGACCGTGAGCGCAGCGGCATGAGCGAGCACGGCATCGCCCACTTCCACAACCTGATCGCCGTCGCCCACCTCAACGACTGACAACGCCCGCCCCCGGTACGCCGGGGGCGGCATGGAGTGCCTTGCGTGAAACTCAACGATCCCACACTGCTGCGCCAACAGGCGTACATCAACGGCCACTGGTGCGATGCCGACGACGGTCGTCAGGTCGAGGTCTGCGACCCGGCCAACGGCGAGCGCCTGGGCAGCGTGCCGCTGATGGGCGGCGCCGAGACGGTACGCGCCATCGAAGCCGCCGAGGCCGCGCTGCAAGGCTGGCGCGAGCGCACCGCCAAGGACCGCGCGCAGGTGCTGCGCCGCTGGTTCGAACTGCTGCTTCAACACGAAGACGACCTGGCCCGGCTGATGACCTTCGAGCAGGGCAAGCCGCTGCACGAGGCACTGGGCGAGATCCGCTACGCGGCCTCGTTCATCGAATGGTTTGCCGAGGAAGGCAAGCGCGTCTACGGCGATGTCATCCCCAGCCCTTCCAACGACAAGCGCCTGCTGGTGATCAAGCAGGGCATCGGCGTGTGCACCGCCATCACCCCGTGGAACTTCCCGGCGGCGATGATCACGCGCAAGGTGGCCCCGGCCCTGGCCGCCGGCTGCACCATCGTGGTCAAGCCGGCCAACGAAACCCCCTTCTGCGCCCTGGCGCTGGTGGAGCTGGCCGAACGTGCAGGCATCCCGGCCGGGGTGTTCAGCGTGGTCACCGGTGATGCGGTGGCCATTGGCGCCCAGTTCACCGGGCACCCGGCCGTGCGCAAGCTGAGCTTTACCGGCTCCACCCCGATCGGCCGGCTGCTGATGGGCCAGTGTGCCCAGAGCATCAAGAAGGTGTCGCTGGAACTGGGCGGCAACGCGCCGTTCATCGTGTTCGACGATGCCGACATCGACGCCGCCGTCGAAGGCGCGCTGGCAGCCAAGTACCGCAACGCCGGCCAGACCTGCGTATGCGTCAACCGTTTCTACGTGCATGACAGCGTGTATGCGCAGTTCACCGAACGCTTCGTGGAGCGCGTGCGCGCCCTGGGCGTGGGCCACGGCACCAGCGCCGCGAGCCAGGTCGGCCCGCTGATCAGCGACAAGGCCGTGGCCAAGGTGCGCAGCCTGATCGACGACGCCGTGGCCAAGGGCGCCGACCTGCTGCTGGGCGGCGAAGCCCATGCGCTGGGTGGCAACTTCTTCGCACCCACGGTGCTGGCCAACATTGCACCGGGCACCCAGCTGCTGCAGGACGAGATCTTCGGCCCGGTGGCGGCCATCGTGCGCTTTCGCAGCGACGAAGAGGTGATTGCCCAGGCCAACGACACCCTGTACGGCCTGGCGGCGTACTTCTACAGCCGCGACATCGCCCGGGTGTTCAAGGTGGCCGAGGCTCTGGAGTACGGCATGGTCGGTATCAATACCGGGCTGATCTCCAATGAAGTGGCGCCGTTTGGCGGCGTCAAGCAGTCGGGCCTGGGCCGCGAAGGCTCGCGCTACGGCATCGAAGACTATCTGCAAATCAAGTACCTGTGCCTGGCCGTGTGAGCCAGTGGCAGTCGAGGTGAATCATGGCCAACAAATACGAGATGTTCAGTGTGCAGGTAACCGCCGTCGAGCAGGCGACGCCGCTGATCAAGCGCTTCACCCTGGCCCGTGAGGACGGCGCGCCGATGCCGGCATTTACCGGTGGCAGCCACGTGATCGTGCAGATGCAGGGCGCCGACGGGCGCCAGTTCAGCAACGCCTACTCGCTGATGAGCGACCCGCGCGACACCCGCAGCTACCAGATCGGCGTGCGCCTTGAAGAGCAGTCCAAGGGTGGCTCGGCGTTCATGCACCAGCAGGTCGAGGTGGGCAGCGTGCTGACCATCTCCAGCCCCAACAACCTGTTCGCGCTGGACCCGAGCGCGGGCCGGCACGTACTGATCGCCGGCGGCATCGGCATCACGCCGTTTCTGGCGCAGTTGCATGAACTGGAGGCCGGCAGCACCGCCTACGAGCTGCACTATGCCTTTCGCAGCCCCGAGCATGGCGCGTTCCAGGCCGAACTGAGCAGCGGGCCGCATGCGGCCAACACGCAGTTCTACATCGACAGCCTGGAGCGCAAGCTGGACCTGGCCACGCTGTTTGCGGGCCTGGATGACGCGGCGCATGTGTATGTGTGCGGGCCCAAGCCGCTGATCGATGCGGTGATCGCCACCGCAGCATCGCTGGGCATTGCCGAGCAGCGCGTGCACTGGGAGCAGTTTGCCGCGGCGCCGGTGACCGGTGCGGCGTTTACCGTGGTGCTGGCGCGCTCGGGGCAGGAGTTGCAGGTGGAGGAAGGCATGACCATCTTGCAGGCCATCGAGAAATCCAAGGCGGCCAAGGTGGAATGCCTGTGCCGCGAGGGTGTGTGCGGCACCTGCGAGACCATGATTCTGGAGGGTGAGGCCGAGCATTTCGACCAGTACCTGAGCGATGAAGAGAAGGCTTCGCAACAGAGCATGATGCTGTGCGTGTCGCGGGCGCGCACGGCCCGACTGGTGCTGGACCTTTGAATCGATTCGCCGGCAACGCCGGCTCCTACAGCAGATCGCCCAACCTGTAGGAGCCGGCGTTGCCGGCGAAGTCTTTCAAGCCGGGCGCAGCACCAGCACCGCCAGTGGCGGCAGGTTCACCGCCAGCGACAGCGGCTGCCCATGGCTGGGCAAGGCCTCGCTGCTCACCGCCCCGAGGTTGCCGTAGTTGGACCCGGCATACACCTGGGCATCGCTGTTGAGCACCTCCACCCACTGTTCGCCAAACGGCACCCCGATGCGATAACCCTCCCTCGGCACCGGCGTGAAGTTGGCCACCACCAGCAACGGCTCGCCCTCGGCGCTCCAGCGCAGCCACGCATACACGCTGTTGCGCGCATCGTCGCCGATCAGCCACTGGAACCCTTGCGGCACGCAGTCCTGCTGATGCAGCGCCTTCTCGTCGCGGTACAGCCGGTTCAGGTCGGCCACCAGCGACTGCACACCCTTGTGCTCGGGGTACTGCAACAGGTACCAGTCCAGTTCCGCGTCATGGTTCCACTCGCGCCACTGGCCGAATTCGCAGCCCATGAACAGCAGCTTCTTGCCCGGATGGCACCACATGAAGGCCAGGTACGCGCGCAGGTTGGCGAACTTCTGCCAGCGGTCGCCCGGCATCTTGTCGATCAGCGAGTGCTTGCCGTGCACCACCTCGTCATGGGAAATCGGCAGGATGAAATGCTCGGAATACGCGTAGATCAGGCCGAAGCTCATCTCGTTGTGATGATGCGCACGGTGGATCGGGTCGTTCTGGATGTAATGCAGGGTGTCGTGCATCCAGCCCATGTTCCACTTGTAGTTGAAACCCAGGCCGCCCTGCTGGGTCGGCTGGCTGACACCCGGCCAGGCAGTGGATTCCTCGGCGATCACCAGCGCCCCCGGCGCCTCCTGGGCCACCACGTCGTTGAGGTGGCGCAGAAAATCGATGGCCTCCAGGTTCTCGCGCCCGCCGTGGCGGTTGGGCACCCATTCGCCGGCCTTGCGCGAATAGTCGCGGTACAGCATCGAGGCCACCGCATCCACCCGCAGCCCGTCGATGTGAAAATGCTTGAGCCAATGCAATGCCGAAGCCAGCATGAAGCCGTGCACCTCGTTGCGCCCCAGGTTGTAGATCAGCGTGTCCCAGTCCTGGTGGAAGCCCTCCAGCGGGTTGGCGTACTCATACAATGCGGTGCCGTCGAACTGCGCCAGCCCATGTTCGTCGGTGGGAAAATGCGCCGGCACCCAGTCGAGGATCACGCCGATGTGGGCCTGGTGGCAGGCGTCGATGAACGCGGCGAAATCCTCGGCCGTGCCATAGCGCGCGGTGGGCGCGAACATCGACAACGGCTGGTAGCCCCACGAGCCGCCAAACGGATGCTCCATGATCGGCATCAGCTCGATATGGGTGAAGCCCAGCTCCTGGATGTAGGGCACCAGCCGCTCGGCCAGTTCGCGCCAGTTGTAGTAGCGGGCCACTTCACCGCTTTCATCCAGCTCGCATTGCCAGGAACCGGCGTGCAGTTCGTAGATCGACAGCGGCGCGTTGGTGGCCTGGTGCGCTGCACGCACGCGCATCCAGCCCTGGTCCTGCCACACATGGCCCAGCGCGGCGGCCACCTTCGAGGCGGTGCTGGGCGGCAGCTCGGTGGCCAGTGCCAGCGGGTCGGCCTTGAGCGGCAGGATGCCGTCGGGCCCGAGCAGTTCGTACTTGTACGTCTCGCCGGCCTGCAGGCGCGGGATGAACAGCTCCCACACACCGCTGGGCACGCGCTTGCGCATCGGGTGGCGGCGCCCGTCCCAGTTGTTGAAGTGACCGACCACCGACACCCGCCGCGCATTCGGCGCCCACACCGCAAAGCGCACCCCGTCGATGCCGTCCACCTGTGCGGGCTGCGCGCCGAACACCTTGGCCAGGTCGCGATGATTGCCTTCGGCGAACAGGTACAGGTCCATCTCGCCCAGCAGCAACTGGGTAAAGCTGTAGGGGTCTTCGGTGACCTGCTCGCCCCCTGCCCAGTTGATGTGCAGGTCGTACGCCTGCGGTTGCTGCAACCGCCCGCTGAACAGCCCGGGCACACTGCCCTGCTCCAACTCCAGCAGCACCTGCCCGCTGTCGCGGGCCACCGCCCGGGCACTCAGGGCATCGGGCAGGTAGGCGCGTATCCACTGCCCGCCCGCGCCATCCGGGTGCGGCCCGAGCACCGCGAACGGGTCGCCGTGCCTGGCATTGACCAGGTCATCGATATCCCTTGTGCCCAACCCAGCCTGTTCCCGCTTGTGCGCGCTCATTCATTCTCCCCACGTACTGACAAGCCCATGGAGGCCATGCAAGGGCACGGCCAACCAGCTCGGGCGATTCTCGGCTTCATACATAATTTCGTAGGCAGCCTTTTCCAGGCTGAACAGGTCCAGCGCCGCGCGTGCCCCGCCGGGCTGTTCCCAGGCGTGCGGCAGGTCGGCGGTGGCCAGATCGTAGGCCTGAACAAAGGCATGCCGGGCCTGGTGCAGGTAGCGCCGCGCCACGCGCTGACGGGCCTGGCGGGCCGGCGGCGAGACGTCCACCCCCGACGCGCTGCGCAACACCATCGCAGCAGCATAGTCGAACGAACGCAGCACGCCGCTGACGTCCTTGTACAGGCTGTGCTTGCCGCGTCGCTCCTCCAGCGGGCGCGCCGGCTCGCCTTCGAAGTCGATCAGATAGGCATCGCCCTGCACCACCAGCACCTGGCCCAGGTGCAGGTCGCCGTGTA
The DNA here is from genome assembly GCF_052850635.1 of Pseudomonas sp. 1176_21. NCBI lineage: Bacteria > Pseudomonadati > Pseudomonadota > Gammaproteobacteria > Pseudomonadales > Pseudomonadaceae > Pseudomonas > Pseudomonas sp. 1176_21. The sequence goes on along the minus strand of NZ_VXCV01000001.1, from coordinate 480,531 downwards.
CCCGTATCAGCACGCCACCGACCGCCTGCATGGCCAGTTCGCTGACCTGTTCGAGCAGGCCCTTGCGCTGCTTGCCCAGGTCGTCGACCAGCGCCTGGCTGTCGGCATCCAGCTCATCGCGGTGCTGCTCCAGCAGGTCGAACGCCTGGTTGAGCTGGGCGCTGACCTGCTTGCCCCAGGCCTTGCCATCGCGCGCGCTACTCACCCGCGGCTTGAACGCCGGGTCCTGGGTGGGCGCGGCCAGCACCTTGTGCATCTGGCCCAGGCGCTGGCCCAGCTGCGCGGCAAAGGCCTGCAGCTCCTGCAAGGCATCGGCATGGGCCTGCGGGGCCTGGATGCCGGGTTCCATTTCGTCGCGAATCGCGCGTTCCAGGGTGTTCTGGGTCCAGTCCCAGGCGTCGCCCTGGTTGCTCAGGTAGCCCTGGGCGATCATCAGCAGGTGCGGCTGCCCGGTGGCGTCCACCCGGCTCAACCAGCCCAGCAGCGGTGATATGTTCGGGTAGCCGGCGGCAGTGAGGTAGGCGCTCATCTCGAGCTCGGGGTGGATGCCGCCATTGACCCGGCGGATCAGCTTGAGCACCAGGCTGCCCCCTACCACCACCGAGCTGTTGGACTGCTCGGCCGACAGGTAGCGCACCGCCGGCTCGTCGCCCAGCTCCAGGGCGGCCAGCTGCTCGGTGGCCTGGAACTGCAACTCGCCGTCGCTGCAGCTCAGGCGCGTGCCATCGGCAAAGCCGGCCAGCACCGCGCGAATGAAGCTTTCGAGCACGAAACCATCGGTGATCAGGCCCACCTGGCGCCCCCGGCGTACCCGTGACAGGGCCAGTTGCTGGGGCAATGCGCTGGTCAGCTGGTCTTCGCCGATCAGGCCGAACGGCAACTGATAGCGGCTGGTCTGCCCGCCGCTGTCGACCTCGATTTCACTGAGCAGCACGGGGCTGGTGGCCGCACCGAAGCGCACGCCATAGGCGATGCGCACCTTTTCCAGCGCGGCGCCCTTGCCCGCGAACCAGCGGCGCTTGGGCAGGTACTGCGGCAGGATGGCGTCTTGCAGGGTGTCGCGCGACGGCGATTCGAGCAGCTCTTCCATGCGTTTCTTGAGCACCACGGTGGTGAACTCCGGTAGCGGCTGCGCGGGCTGCACATGCCAGCTGGGCATCTGGTCCCTGGGCGCGAGCAGGAACCAGTAGAAGCCATAGGGCGGCAAGGTCAGCAGAAACGGCAGTTGGCCGATCGGCGGGAACGCGCTGCCGCCGAGCATCTCCACCGGCACCTGGTCGACATAGGCCGAGAGGTCCAGCTCTGCCGCCTGGGCGGCGCGGGACACGTTGGCCACGCACAGAATGGTTTCGCCCTTGCCGTCGCTGCCGGTGAACTCGCGGACATACGCCAGGATGCGGCGGTTGCTGGGCGAGAGCATGGTCAGGCTGCCGCGGCCAAAGGCCTTTTGCTGCTTGCGCACCGCCAGCAGGCGACGGTTGAAGTTGAGCAGCGAATGCGGGTCGCTGGCCTGGGCCTCGACGTTCACCGACTGGTAGCCGTACAGCGGGTCCATGATCGGCGGCAGCACCAGGCGTGCCGGGTCGGCGCGGGAGAAGCCGCCGTTGCGGTCGATGGACCATTGCATCGGCGTGCGCACGCCGTCGCGGTCGCCCAGGTAGATGTTGTCGCCCATGCCGATCTCGTCACCGTAATACAGGGTCGGGGTGCCCGGCATCGACAGCAGCAGGCTGGTCAGCAGCTCGACCCGGCGCCGGTCGCGTTGCAGCAACGGTGCCAGGCGCCGGCGGATGCCCAGGTTGATGCGCGCGCGACGATCCTGGGCGTAGTAGTTCCACAGGTAGTCGCGCTCGCGGTCGGTGACCATCTCCAGGGTCAGCTCGTCGTGGTTGCGCAGGAAGATCGCCCATTGGCAGTTGGCCGGGATCTCCGGGGTCTGGCGCAGGATGTCGGTGACCGGAAAGCGGTCTTCCTGGGCCAGCGCCATGTACATGCGCGGCATCAGCGGAAAGTGAAAGGCCATGTGGCACTCGTCGCCCTGCCCTTCGCCGAAGTACAGCTGGGTGTCCTCGGGCCACTGGTTGGCCTCGGCCAGCAGCATGCGGTCGGGGTAGTTGGCGTCGATTTCGGCGCGGATCTTCTTCAGCACCTGGTGGGTTTCGGGCAGGTTCTCGTTGTTGGTGCCATCGCGCTCGATCAGGTACGGGATGGCATCCAGGCGCAGGCCATCCACGCCCAGGTCGAGCCAGTAGCGCATCACCCCGATCACCGCCTTGAGCACCTGCGGGTTGTCGAAGTTGAGGTCGGGCTGGTGCGAATAGAAGCGGTGCCAGAAGTACTGGCCGGCAACCGGGTCCCAGGTCCAGTTGGAGTGCTCGGTGTCGAGGAAGATGATGCGCGTGCCGTCGTACCTGGTATCGGTGTCGGACCACACATAAAAGTCCCGCGCCCTGGAGCCGGGCTTGGCGCGCCGGGCCTTCTGGAACCACGGGTGCTGGTCGGAGGTGTGGTTGATGACAAGCTCGGTGATCACCCGCAGGTTGCGCTTGTGCGCCTCGGCGATGAAGCGTCGCACGTCGGCCAGGGTGCCGTAGTCGCTGTGCACGGCCTTGTAGGCGGCGATGTCGTAGCCGTCGTCGCGCCGTGGCGAGGGGTAGAACGGCAGCAGCCACAGGGTGTTGACCCCAAGCTCGGCGATGTAGTCGAGCTTGGCGATCAGGCCGGGAAAATCACCGATGCCGTCGCCGTTGGAGTCGAAGAACGACTTGACGTGCACCTGGTAGATGATCGCGTCCTTGTACCACAGCGGGTCGTTGATGAACGTGGCTGGGCGGGCTTTCTTCGCCATGTACGACTCCTTCTGGTTGGCGGGGGGCTAGCGGGCCGGGGTGATGCGCCAGATGCCGAACGGCTGGTGCCAGGGTTCGATGCGCATCCACTGGGTCTTGCCGTACCAGCTCCAGCGATGGCCGCTCATCAGGTCTTCGCCGAAGGTTTCGGCGTCGTCCTCCAGGCCCAGCTCCCACAGCGGCAACTCGAAGTGCGCCTCCTGGGCGTTGTGCGGGTCGAGGCTGACGGCCACCAGGATCAGGCTGCCGCTGGCCGGATCGCCCTTGGCGAAGTACAGGATGTTGTCGTTCCAGGCGTTGTAGAAGCGGATGCCCAGGTGGGTCTGCAGGGCCGGGTGCTGGCGGCGGATGCGGTTGAGCTGGGCGATCTCGGCAATGATGTTGCCGGGCTGGGTGTAGTCGCGCGGGCGGATCTCGTACTTCTCCGAGTCCAGGTATTCCTCCTTGCCCGGTATCGCCGCCGCCTCGCACAGCTCGAACCCCGAATACATGCCCCACAGGCCCGAGCCCATGGTGGCCAGCGCTGCGCGAATCAGAAAGCCCGGGCGGCCGGAGTCGTGCAGGAAGAACGGGTTGATGTCCGGCGTGTTGACGAAGAAGTTGGGGCGGTAGCAGTACGACCACGGCGGCTGGTTGAGTTCGCTGAAGTACTGTTGCAGCTCGGCCTTGGTGTTGCGCCAGGTGAAGTAGGTATAGCTCTGCGAATAGCCGACCTTGCCCAGGCGCGCCATCATCGCCGGCTTGGTGAAGGCCTCGGCGAGGAAGATCACCTGGGGGTGCTGGCTGCGCACGTTGGCGATCAGCCACTCCCAGAACGGCAGCGGCTTGGTGTGCGGGTTGTCCACGCGAAACTGGGTCACGCCCTCCTGCACCCAGCCCAGCACCACGTCGCGCAGGGCCAGCCACAGGGCGGGCACCGCGTCGGCGGCATAGAAGTCGACGTTGACGATGTCCTGGTATTTTTTCGGCGGGTTCTCGGCATAGCGGATGGTGCCGTCGGGGCGCCAACTGAACCAGCCCGGGTGCTCGGTGAGCCAGGGGTGGTCCTGGGAGCACTGGATGGCGAAGTCCAGGGCGATTTCCAGACCATGCTCGGCGGCGGCGGCCACCAGCCGGCGGAAGTCTTCGCGGCTGCCCAGCTGCGGGTGGATGGCCTCGTGCCCGCCGTCGGCGCTGCCGATGGCGTAGGGGCTGCCGGGGTCGTCGGGGCCGGCCTGCAAGGCATTGTTGCGGCCCTTGCGGTGCTGGGTGCCGATGGGGTGGATGGGCGGGAAGTACAGCACGTCAAAGCCCATGTCGCGGATCATCGGCAGGCGCTGATGCACGTCGTTGAAGGTGCCGTGGCGGGCCGGGTCGTCGGTGACCGAACGCGGGAACAGCTCGTACCAGCTGGCAAAGCGTGCGCGCTCGCGCTCCACCTCAATAGGGAACTCGGCGCTGCGGCTGAGGTAGGCACGGTGGTCGGCGCGGCCCATCAGGGCGCGGGTGTCGTCGTGCAGCAGCAGCTCGACACCGGCCTGGGCAGGCAGGCTGGCCAGTTGCAGGGCCACCGCCTCCAGTTGCGCACGCAGCGGCTCGCTGCTGCGCTCGGCGCTCTGCATCAGGTGGCGGCGGCCCTCCTCCAGCTCCAGGCCTACGTCGACGCCGGCGGCGAATTTCTTCTCCAGCTCGTAGCAGTAGCTGGCGTACTGGTCGATCCAGGCCTCGATCATGAACAGGTGGCGGCCCACCTCGCTGACCGTGAAGCGCCCCTCCCAGCTGTCGTTGCCCAGCAGCGTCATGGGCACTTCGTGCCAGTTGGGGTGCTGCAGGCGGCGCCAGCTCAGGCGCACGGCCAGCACGTCGTGGCCGTCGGCGAAGACCTTGCTGGTAACGGTGACCTGTTCGCCCACGGTGCCCTTGACCGCGTGCTGGCCGGCGTCGAGCACAGGTTCGGTGTTCTCGATCACTATGCGCGGCAGCAGCAGCGCCCTGGCCAGGGTCAGGGTGTGCTCGCTGGTTTCATCGGTGCTGAAAGGCTCATCGCGGGTCATCGAACATCGCTCCGTTACGCTGTGACGGTAAGGTTCAGAGCAATGGCAGGCGTGGGGGTTCAATAAAAAATGAGCGATGCGGCGCGGCCACGGTCGAAGAATGGGTCAGCCTTTGAACAGCCCTTTATGTGAGGTTCGGCCCATGAATATTCCTATTCCTGCTGAAACGCCTGATCCGAATATCGATGACCCCAATCTGCCACCACCGGCGCCCGAGAAGGAGCCTGAGCCGCCCAAGGAGCAGGAGCCCGTGGGCGACCCGCCCAGTGAAGAGCCGCCGGTGAAGGTGCAAGCGTAGACCGGGATCCGGCAGTTGCACTGCGGTGTGCCCATCGCGGGTCAAGCCCGCTCCCACAGGAGTGCGGTGGTTTACAGAAATGCGCGATACCTGTGGGAGCGGGCTTGACCCGCGATGGCTGAAACGCCGAGCTCAACGGTTGCACAACTCCTCGATGCTGATCTCGCGCATGCGAAACTTCTGGATCTTGCCGGTCACCGTCATCGGAAACTCCTCGACGAAACGAAAATGTCGCGGCGTCTTGAAGTGCGCGATGCGGCTCTTGCACCAGGCCTGCAGCTCCCCATCGGTGGCGCTGTGCCCAGGGTGCAGCTTGATCCACGCCACGATCTCCTCGCCGTAACGCTCATCCGGAATGCCGATCACCTGCACGTCCGCCACCGACGGGTGGGTAAAGAAGAACTCCTCCAGCTCGCGCGGGTAGATGTTCTCGCCACCGCGAATGATCATGTCCTTGTTGCGCCCGGCAATGCACACGTAGCCCTGCTCGTCCATGCTCGCCAGGTCGCCGGTGTGCATCCAGCCCGCCGGGTCGATCGCCTCGCTGGTGGCCGCCGGGTTGCCCCAGTAGCCCAGCATCACGCTGTAGCCGCGGGTGCACAGTTCGCCGATGGTGCCACGCGGCACAATGCAGCCGTGTTCGTCGACGATCTTGCTCTCCAACTGCGGCTGGGTGCGCCCCACCGTGGTCACGCGCAGCTCCAGCTCGTCGTCCGGGCCGGTCTGCAGCGACACCGGGCTGGTCTCGGTCATGCCGTAGGCGATCTGCACCTCGCCCATGTGCAACTGGTCGATCACCCGACGCATCACTTCGATCGGGCAGGTGGCGCCGGCCATGATGCCGGTGCGCAGGCTACTCAGGTCGTAGTCGCCGCGCCGCGGCTGGTCGAGCAGCGCGATGAACATGGTCGGCACCCCGTACAGCACGGTGGCGCGCTCGCGGGCCACGCCTTCGAGGGTCAGCAGCGGGTCGAAGGCGTCGTTGGGGTAGATCATGGTGGTACCGTGGGTGATGCAGCCCAGGTTGCCCATGACCATGCCGAAGCAGTGGTACAGCGGCACCGGGATCACCATGCGGTCATGCTCGGTCAGGCCCAGGCTCTCGCCGACCATGTAGCCGTTGTTGAGGATGTTGTAGTGACTCAGGGTCGCGCCCTTGGGGAAGCCCGTGGTGCCGGAGGTGTACTGGATGTTCACCGGCTGGTCGAACTGCAGGCTCTGCTGGCGCTGCTGGTACTCGGCCGGGGCGACCTGCTCGGCCATGCCGGCCAGCGCCGCCCACGGCAGGAAGCCGCCCGGCGGCGCGTCGTCGAGGCTGATCAGCCCGCGCAGGTCGGGCAGGCGCTCGCCATTGAGCTGGCCTGGCGCCTGGTGCGCCAGCTCCGGCAGCAGTTCGCCGAGCATGGCATGGTAGTCGGAGGTCTTGAAGGTGCCGGCGCAGATCAGCCACTGGCAGGCAGACTGGCGCAGCACGTATTCCAGTTCGCTGGTGCGGTAGGCCGGGTTGATGTTGACCAGGATCACGCCGATTTTGGCGGTGGCGAACTGGGCGATGCACCACTGCGCGCAGTTGGGCGCCCAGATACCCAGGCGGTCGCCGGTCTTCAGGCCCAGCGCCATCAGGGCGCGGGCATGCAGGTCGATGCTGTCGGCCAGTTCGCGCCAGCTGTAGCGCAGTTGCTGGTGGCGCACCACCAGTGCCTCGCGCTCGGCAAAGCGCGCCACGGTGTTGTCCAGGGCCTGGCCGATGGTCATGGCCAGCAGCGGTTTGTCCTGGCGACCCTGGGTGTAGCTCGGTTGATTCATGACGACCCCGTATTGTGATTGTTGTGGGTGCTGATTCACGCGAGACCTAATGTGGCGCAAATTAACGTTAACGTAAAGGTCATGGGGAGATTGACAGTGTTCGGTGCGGGGTTTACGTTAACGTAAAGGTGACAGATCGCAGCGCCTTGATCGCGGGTCAACCACCACGCCACTCAAAGAACAATCGACAAGAAAGGTGCCAGCATGCGTTATCCGACCCTGAACTTCGCCCTGGGCGAAACCATCGACATGCTCCGCGACCAGGTGCAGGCGTTCGTCGCAGCCGAGCTGGCCCCGCGTGCGGCGCAGATCGACCAGGACAACCTGTTCCCCGCCGACATGTGGCGCAAGTTCGGCGACATGGGCCTGCTGGGCATCACCGTCAGCGAAGAATACGGCGGCGCGGGCCTGGGCTACCTGGCCCACGTGGTGGCCATGGAAGAAATCAGCCGCGGCTCGGCCTCGGTCGCGCTCTCCTACGGCGCCCACTCCAACCTCTGCGTCAACCAGATCAACCGCAACGGCACCGCCGAACAGAAAGCCAAATACCTGCCCAAGCTGATCAGCGGCGAGCACATCGGCGCCCTGGCCATGAGCGAGCCCAACGCCGGCTCCGACGTGGTGTCGATGAAACTGCGTGCCGAACAGCGCGGCGACCGCTTCGTGCTCAACGGCAGCAAGACCTGGATCACCAACGGCCCCGACGCCAACACCTACGTGATCTACGCCAAGACCGACCTGGAAAAGGGCCCCCACGGCATCACCGCGTTCATCGTCGAGCGCGACTGGGCCGGCTTCAGCCGCAGCAACAAGTTCGACAAGCTGGGCATGCGCGGCTCCAATACCTGCGAGCTGTTCTTCGACAACGTCGAGGTACCCCAGGAGAGCATCCTCGGCCAGCTCAACGGTGGCGTGAAGGTGCTGATGAGCGGCCTGGACTACGAGCGTGTGGTGCTCTCCGGCGGCCCTACCGGGATCATGCAGGCGTGCATGGACCTGGTGGTGCCCTACATCCACGACCGCAAGCAGTTCGGCCAGAGCATCGGCGAGTTCCAGCTGATCCAGGGCAAGATCGCCGACATGTACACCCAGCTCAATGCCAGCCGCGCCTACCTGTATGCCGTGGCCCAGGCCTGTGATCGCGCCGAGACCACCCGCAAGGACGCCGCCGGGGTGATCCTCTATACCGCCGAGCGCGCCACCCAGATGGCCCTCGAGGCAATCCAGATTCTGGGCGGCAACGGCTACATCAACGAGTTCCCCGCAGGCCGCCTGCTGCGCGACGCCAAGCTGTACGAGATCGGCGCCGGCACCAGCGAGATCCGGCGCATGCTGATCGGTCGCGAGCTGTTCAACGAGACGCGCTGAGGCGCTCAGCGGCAACGCCGCCATAACGCAGACCCACTCTTGCAGCTTGGAGCTTGCCGCTTGAAGCTGCGCCAGGAGCCACGATGATTCTGAAGTCTCAGTTGAACCCCCGCGCGCCCGAATTCGCGCTCAACAGCGCGGCCATGCTCGAGCAGGTGCAAGGCCTGCGTGACCTGCTCGCCAGCGTGCACCAGGGCGGCGGGCCCAAGGCCCAGGAGCGCCACACCTCACGCGGCAAGTTGCTGCCGCGCGACCGCATCGACCGCCTGCTCGACCCAGGTTCGCCGTTTCTGGAGATCGGCCAGCTGGCCGCCCACGAGGTGTACAGCGAAGACGTGCCTGCCGCCGGCGTGATCGCCGGCATCGGCCGCATCGAGGGCGTGGAGTGCATGATCGTGGCCAACGACGCCACGGTCAAAGGCGGCTCGTACTACCCGCTGACCGTCAAGAAGCACCTGCGCGCCCAGACCATCGCCCAGCAGAACCGCCTGCCCTGCGTGTACCTGGTGGACTCCGGCGGCGCCAACCTGCCGCGCCAGGACGAGGTGTTCCCCGACCGCGAGCACTTCGGCCGCATCTTCTTCAACCAGGCCACCATGAGCGCCCAGGGCATACCGCAGATCGCCGTGGTGATGGGCTCGTGCACCGCCGGCGGTGCCTACGTGCCGGCCATGGCCGACGAGGCGATCATGGTGCGCCAGCAGGCCACCATCTTCCTGGCCGGCCCGCCGCTGGTCAAAGCCGCCACCGGCGAGGTGGTCAGCGCCGAAGACCTGGGCGGTGCCGACGTGCACTGCAAGGTCAGCGGCGTGGCCGACCACTATGCCGACAACGACGAACACGCCCTGGCCATCGCCCGGCGCTGCGTGGCCAACCTCAACTGGCGCAAGCTGGGCCAGCTTCAGGTGCGCACCCCGATCGCCCCGCTGTACGCAGCCGACGAGCTGTACGGCGTGGTGCCGGCCGATGCCAAGCAGCCGTTCGATGTGCGCGAGGTGATCGCGCGCCTGGTGGACGGCTCGCTGTTCGACGAGTTCAAGGCGCTGTTCGGTACCACGCTGGTGTGCGGCTTTGCCCACCTGCACGGCTACCCGGTGGCGATTCTGGCCAACAACGGCATCCTGTTCGCCGAGGCCGCGCAGAAAGGCGCGCACTTCATCGAGCTGGCCTGCCAGCGCGGCATCCCGCTGCTGTTCCTGCAGAACATCACCGGCTTCATGGTGGGCCAGAAGTACGAGGCCGGCGGCATCGCCAAGCATGGCGCCAAGCTGGTGACCGCAGTGGCCTGTGCCCAGGTGCCCAAGTTCACTGTGATCATCGGCGGCAGCTTCGGTGCCGGCAACTATGGCATGTGCGGGCGTGCCTACGACCCGCGCTTTCTGTGGATGTGGCCCAACGCGCGCATCGGCGTGATGGGCGCCGAACAGGCCGCAGGCGTGCTGGCCCAGGTCAAGCGCGAACAGAGCGAGCGCAGCGGCCAGGTTTTCAGCCCGCAGGACGAGGCGCAGCTCAAGCAGCCGATCCTGGACCAGTACGAACACCAGGGCCACCCCTACTATTCCAGCGCAAGGCTGTGGGACGACGGCGTCATCGACCCCGCGCAAACCCGCGAGATTCTCGGCCTGGCCCTCTCGGCAGCCCTCAATGCCCCGATCGAACCGAGCCGTTTCGGCATTTTCCGGATGTGACCGATGAGCGACTTCTCTACCCTTGAACTGATTCGCGACCCGCGCGGCTTCGCCACCCTGTGGCTGAGCCGCGAGGCCAAGAACAACGCCTTCAACGCGCAGATGATCCGCGAACTGATCATTGCCATCGACCAGATCGGCAACGACGCCAGCCTGCGCTTCATGGTGCTGCGCGGGCGCGGCCGGCACTTCAGTGCCGGCGCCGACCTTGCCTGGATGCAGCAGTCGGCGCAGCTGGACTACAACACCAACCTGGACGACGCCCGCGAGCTGGCCGAGCTGATGTACAACCTGGCGCGGCTCAAGGTGCCGACCCTGGCGGTGGTCCAGGGCGCAGCCTTCGGCGGTGCCGTGGGGCTGATCAGTTGCTGCGACATGGCCATCGGTGCCGACGACGCGCAGCTGTGCCTGTCGGAAGTGCGCATCGGCCTGGCGCCGGCGGTGATCAGCCCGTTCGTGGTGCAGGCCATGGGCGAGCGCGCCACCCGCCGCTATGCCCTGACCGCCGAACGCTTCAGCGGCGAGCGGGCCCGCGAACTGGGCCTGCTGGCCGAAACCTGCCCGGCCGCGCACCTGGATGCCGAGGTCGAGCGCTGGGTCGACAACCTGCTGCTCAACAGCCCGCAGGCCATGTGCGCCAGTAAGGAGCTGCTGCGCGAAGTGGGCAATGGTGAGCTCACCCCTGCCCTGCGCCGCTACTGTGAAGGCGCCATTGCGCGTATCCGCGTGAGCGCCGAAGGCCAGGAGGGCCTGCGCGCCTTCCTCGAAAAACGCACGCCAGCCTGGCAAACCCCCGCTTCGGACAAGGAGCCACGCCCATGAGCCGCCCTCTGCTGACCACCCTGCTGGTCGCCAACCGTGGCGAGATCGCCTGCCGCGTGATGCGCACCGCCAAGGCCATGGGCCTGACCACCGTGGCCGTGCACAGCGCCATCGACCGCGATGCGCGGCACAGCCGCGAAGCGGATATCCGGGTTGACCTAGGTGGCGCCAAGGCGGCCGAGAGCTACCTGGACATCCCCAGGCTGATTGCCGCGGCCAAGGCCAGCGGCGCCCAGGCGATACACCCGGGCTACGGCTTTCTGTCGGAGAACGCAGGCTTTGCCCGGGCCATCGAAGAAGCCGGGCTGATCTTCCTCGGCCCGCCGGCCAGTGCCATCGACGCAATGGGCAGCAAGTCGGCGGCCAAGGCGCTGATGGAAGTGGCCGGGGTACCGCTGGTGCCTGGCTACCACGGCGAAGCCCAGGACCTGGAGACCTTCCGCGCGGCCGCCCAGCGCATCGGCTACCCCGTACTGCTCAAGGCCACCGCCGGTGGCGGTGGCAAGGGCATGAAGGTGGTCGAGCAGGAAAGCCAGCTGGGTGAAGCCCTGGCCTCGGCCCAGCGTGAAGCGCTGTCGTCGTTCGGCGATGCACGCATGCTGGTCGAAAAGTACGTGCTCAAGCCGCGTCACGTCGAGATCCAGGTGTTCGCCGACCAGCATGGCAACTGCCTGTACCTGAACGAGCGCGACTGCTCGATCCAGCGTCGTCACCAGAAGGTGGTCGAGGAAGCCCCGGCCCCCGGCCTGAGCCCGGCGCAGCGCCAGGCCATGGGCGAGGCGGCGGTACGTGCGGCCCAGGCCATCGGCTATGTGGGCGCAGGCACGGTCGAGTTCCTGCTCGATGCCCGTGGCGAATTCTTCTTCATGGAAATGAACACCCGCCTGCAGGTGGAGCACCCGGTGACCGAGGCGATCACCGGCCTGGACCTGGTGGCCTGGCAGATCCGCGTGGCGTGCGGCGAGGCGCTGCCGCTGACGCAGGATCAGGTGCCGCTGCACGGGCATGCCATCGAGGTACGCCTGTACGCCGAGGACCCGGCCAACGACTTTCTGCCGGCCACCGGGCACCTGGCGCTGTACCGCGAGTCGGCGCCGGGCGAAGGGCGCCGGGTCGACAGCGGCGTGTGCGAAGGTGACAGCATCTCGCCGTTCTACGACCCGATGCTGGGCAAGCTGATTGCCTGGGGCGAGAACCGGGAGCAGGCACGCCTGCGCCTGCTGGCGATGCTCGACAGCTTCGCCATTGGCGGCCTGAAGACCAACATCGCCTTCCTGCGCCGCATCCTGGCCCACCGCGCCTTCGCCGAGGCCGAACTGGATACCGGGTTCATCCCGCGCTATCAGGATCAACTGCTGCCCGCGCCCGTCGCGTTGCCGACAGCGTTCTGGCAGGCTGCCGGGCAGGCCTTCCAGCAATCGCGCCCCGCCTGCGTGCGCGCTGATGACCGGCACTCGCCGTGGGCAGCCGCCACCGGTTTCAGGCCGGGCGTACCGGCGCAGACCGCCCTGCACCTGCGCTGCAATGGCGAAGATCGGGCACTGAACCTGAACCCCGGGTCGTTGTCCGCGCGCATGGACGGCGAGCACCTGGTGATCGAGCACGAAGGCGTGCGGCGCAGGCACCTGGCCGTGCGCCGTGGGCAAACGCTGTATCTGGAGTGGGATGGCGAGCTGCACGGGGTAAGCGCTTTCGACCCGATTGCCGAGGCGGACGCCGGCCATGCGCACCAGGGCGGCATGAGTGCGCCCATGAACGGCAGCATCGTGCGGGTACTGGTGGAGGTCGGTCAGGCGGTCGAGGCCGGCACGCAACTGGTGGTGCTGGAGGCCATGAAGATGGAGCACAGCATCCGCGCACCCCAGGCCGGGACGGTCAAGGCGCTGTATTGCCAGGAAGGCGAGATGGTCAGCGAAGGGGCCGCGCTGGTGGAGCTGGAGGTTCAGGAAGGCTGACGGCGCTGCACCTGCACAGGGTTTTGTGGGCGCCACGAAACCCTGTGTGGGCCGGCTTGCCAGCGACGCTTTTCAGCCCAGCCGGATAGACGCCTGCACCACTACACCGAGCACCTCGGTGCCCTCCTCCCACGTCAGTTTGGGCCAGGTGGGATTGAGCGGCTGCAAGTACCGCTGACCACCCTCCTCGACCAGCTGGCGAAACACCGCGACAGGATTGCCGGGCAGGCGCGCGATCACCAGCGCGCCGATCTCGGCAATTCGACCGCTGTCCACCAGCACCATCATGCCCGCCGGCACGCTCAGGCCCATGGGCGAATTCATCGCGTCACCTTCCACCGTCAGCCAGTAGCACGGGCCATCGGCCAGGTGGTCGCTGAGCACGGTCGGCGCGCCTTCGACAGGCTCGGCCAGGTGCTCCCAATCCGACAGCGGGTAGCGGAACGCCCCCAGCGCAGGTGTGGCATAGACCCCGGACGGCTCCGCGACGGCGTCGTCGCAGACCACGCCCATGCGCCCCATGCCCAGTATCCGCAGGATCTCGTCGATGGTGGCCAGCGGTGGGTTGTTCCTTCCCCGAATCCAATGGCCAACGCCACCTTGGGTCACCCCGAGGCGTTCGGCCAGTTTCTCCTGCGTGAGGCCCAGCTCGCGCATTCTGGCTTTCGCCAGTTCATTCCATTTTTTCATCGCTGGCACGATACGGACTGACAGCAGCGACTCAATACATACTCTGTAGTATTTAAGCGATGGAATACAATACAACATGTACTTAGGATTGAAGGGTAATCTTTTCCTACTCACTACAAGGAAGGCAGCCCCATGACCCCACCCCCTTTCAACGACCTGGACAGCGAAGCGGCACGCCGCGCACTGGACTATTACCTCAACCCTACCCCATCTACGGTCAGCCACACGGACGACCAGCTGTTCATCGCCCGCCAGGACCTCTCGGCCGAAGCGGCCACCGAACACGCCTCGAGCATGCTGCGCTGCGCCGCAGCCAGCGCCTACGAGTCGGCCGACAACCTCAAAGGCAACTCACGGGACATGGCCTTCTCGGTGATGCACATGATCAACATGGCCAGGGCGCTGCTGGACCGCAGCCTCGCGGAACAGGCCAGGCGGCAGGAGCTTCAATCAAGGGAGGGATGATGGGCAACGGGAACGGCGGTGGGGCAGGCCGTGGTTCAACGACCAGGCACAGCGATGCGGAATTTTTTGCTGGATAACAGAAAATTCATTTGACTTGAAAATGAGAACGATTATTATTGCAAACAACTGGTCGCGAGACTGGTTGGATAACTGAAAGCCCTTAGGTCGGACTCTCAGATTATCTCCTCATCAGGCTAATCACGGTTTTTGACCCGGCTTTTTGCCGGGTCTTTTTTTTGGCTCTTCAGGCTAATGAAGGCGGGTGGTGCTTGAATGGCAGCGATGATAGCAAATGTATGTCTCGATATGTAACCCCGAGGCAAGCCTTTGCCGATTCAGCACTTGAGAATCAATCTCATGTAGATTAAGCTGTCGCAGCGTCAGGGAAGACGCCCCCTTCTCTTCAGTCGTTTCTTTCTGCAAGGAGCTCGTACATGACCCGTCTGTTGCTGCCCCTTGAGCACCATCACGATAGCGCCGACCTCGGCGAAGATGCCCTGCTCGTGCGCCTGAAAAAGCTGCCACGTCGGGTACAGCAGGTGTTCCTGCTCAATCGCCTCGATCAACTGTCGTTCGCCGCCATCGCCCAGCGCCTGGACATCGGCGCACCGACCGTGGAACGGCATATGGGCCAGGTACTGCAGGCCGCCCTGCCGGTGCGCAGCGCCTCCAGCACTGCGGCGGCGCAATGGTATGTGCGCCTGCAGAGCCCGGACATCACCGCCAGCGAGCGCATCGACTTTCGTCGCTGGCTGGATGCCGCCCCCGAACACCTGCATGCGTTCCATGCCACCGAACTGCGCTGGCGCAACCTGCTGGCACCGGCCCGGCAACTGGGCGATGGGCACTGGTATCGCCAGGCCTGGGCCGGTGTTTCGCTGGGAGGCTGCTCGGTGGCGCTCGGCCTGGGGTTGGCAGCGGCGCTGGCGATCGGTTTCTGGTCGTGATCCAGGGGTGTAGAGTGGTTGGCACAACAACTCTACCGGAGCCTGGCCATGACCGTGACGCTGTCCCCCGTTAGCATCGATTGCGCATTCGATGCCGGCAACATCCTGCTCGTCGATGCCGGCAAGCCGTCCCGGATTCACCTGAACATCCGCCCCGACACCCACAGCGGGCATTTCCAGTGGTTTCACTTCAAGGCCAGCGGGCTGACGCCCGGGCATACCCACGCCTTCAGCCTGGACAACGCCAGCCAGTCGTCCTATAGCGCCGCATGGGAGGGCTACCAGGCGGTAGCGTCCTACGACCAGCAGAACTGGTTTCGCGTGCCGACCCGCTACGACGGCAAGGCCCTGCACTTCAGCCTTGAGCCCCGCGAAACACAGGCCTGGTTCGCCTACTTCGAGCCCTACCCGCGCGCGCGGCACAATCAGCTGATCGAGCGCGCCAGCGCCTTGCCGGGCGTCGAACTGCTGGCCACCGGGCGCAGCGTCGAAGGGCGCGATATCCCGTTGCTGCGGGCGGGCGACGGGGGCGCGGGCAAGCGCAAGCTGTGGATCATCGCCCAGCAGCACCCCGGCGAGCACATGGCCGAGTGGTTCATGGAGGGCGTGATCGACCGCATACAGGGCAACGATGCCACCGTGCAGGCCCTGCTGGCGGTCGCCGACCTGTACCTGATCCCCAACATGAACCCGGACGGTGCCGCTGCCGGGCACCTGCGCACCAATGCCAGGGGCAAGGACCTCAACCGCGCCTGGCAGGATGCGAACATCCAACACACCCCTGAGGTGCTGTTCGCCCAGCAGCAGATGAAGCTGTATGGCGTGGACCTGTTCCTGGATGCCCATGGCGATGAGGAAATACCCCATGTGTTCACGGCCGGATGCGAAGGCAACCCGGGCTACACGGATCGGATCGCGGCACTGGAGGAGCGTTTTCGCAGCACCCTGTGCAGCGTGACCCGGGACTTCCAGACCACCCACGGCTACCCGCGCAGCAAGCCTGGGCAGGCCAACATGACCCTGGCATGCAATGCGGTGGGCCAGGCGCATGACTGCCTGTCGCTGACCCTGGAGATGCCGTTCAAGGATCACGACGACGCGCCCGATGCGGTGACCGGCTGGTCGGGTGAACGCTCCAAGGCGCTGGGCAGCGCGGTGATCGACACCTTGGCGAAGCTGGTCGCAGAGCTGCGCTAGGGCTGACGCACCGCCGCCCCGCAGCGCTCCCCATCGCGGTTCAAGCCCGCCCCCACAAGGCTTGCAGTGCCCTGTGGGAGCGGCCTGACCCGCGATGAGGCAGGTCAGGCCGGCGGCGGCCCCGCCACCCGCACGCAATCATCCGGCCCCAGCACCCGCCCATCCGCCGCTCGCAGCTGCAGTGGGCCCACCGGCGCCCCGCTCTGGCGGTCCACCAGCACCGAATGCGCCTCGCCAGGCTGGTAGAAAAACGCCTCGCCCCACTGGCGCAGCCCCACGATCAAGGGAAACAACCCGCGCCCCTTCTCGGTCAGCACGTACTCCTGGTACGCGCTGCCATCCGACGCCGGCACCAGCTCCAGAATCCGGTGCTCCACCAACTGGCGCAAGCGCGAGGCCAAAATGTTCTTGGCCATGCCCAGGTTGCGCTGGAACTCGCCAAAGCGGCGCAAGCCATCAAACGCATCACGCACGATCAACAGCGACCACCAGTCACCGATCGCGTCCAGTGACCGGGCCACCGGGCATTCGGCATCTTGCAGGCGGGTACGTTGAACCATGATCGCTCTCGGCAGGCTGAAAAAAGTAGTTGCAATATAAAACCGGTCCTCTCAGCATACAACCAGTTTCATTATGCAACCACATAGGATATCGCCATGCCCGCCTCCCCTGCGCCCCGGCTTTCGCCGTGGCTCGCCCTGCTGTTCTCCGTCGCCTGCGCACTGGCGGTGGCCAACGTGTATTACGCCCAGCCACTGCTGGACGCGATGGCCCGCGACTTCGCCATCGACCCGGCGCTGGTGGGGCTGGTGGTGACCCTGACCCAGGTGGGCTACGGCCTGGGCCTGATACTGCTGGTGCCTCTGGGCGACCTGTTCGAGCGGCGCCGGCTGATCGTGCTGCAGTCGCTGCTGTCGGTGCTGGCCCTGCTGATGATCGCGCTGGCCACCAGCAGCGCCTGGCTGTTTGTCGGCATGGCCCTGACCGGCCTGTTGGCGGTGGTGGCGCAACTGCTGGTGGCGCATGCCGCCAGCGTATCGGCCGACACCGAACGCGGGCATGTGGTGGGCATGGTCACCAGCGGTATCGTGATCGGCATCCTGCTGGCCCGCACCCTGTCCGGGGCGATGGCCGATCTGGCCGGCTGGCGCTCGATCTACGCCCTGTCGGCAGCGCTGACCCTGCTGATGACCCTGCTGCTGTGGCGCGTGCTGCCCGCACACACGGCTGCGCGCCCCAACACTGGCTACGGCGCGCTGCTGGTGTCGTTGTGGCAACTGGTGCGCGAGCAGCCGGTGCTGCGCCAGCGCGCCCTGCTGGCAATGCTCAGCTTCGCCTCGGCCATGGTGCTGTGGACCCCGCTGGTACTGCCCCTGAGCGCCCCGCCGCTGTCGTTGTCGGCAACCGAGGTGGGCCTGTTCGGCCTGGCCGGCGCAGCCGGGGCGCTGGCCGCCGCGCGTGCCGGCGGGCTGGCCGACCGTGGCCTGGGGCAACGGGTCAGCGGCCTCTCGCTGCTGCTGATGATCGGTTCATGGGGCGCCATCGCCCTCACCCAGCAATCGCTGTGGGCACTGCTGCTGGGGGTGGTGGTGTTCGACCTGGGCCTGCAGGCGCTGCACGTGGCCAGCCAGAGCCTGATCTACCGCCTGCCGGCCGATACCCACAGCCGGCTCACCGCCGCCTACATGCTGTTCTACTCCATCGGCAGTGCACTGGGCTCGCTGGCCTCGACGCTGGCCTACGCCTGGGGCGGCTGGCTGCTGGTATGCGCGCTGGGCGCGGGGTTGAATGTGCTGGCACTGGGGTACTGGTGGCGCACCGTGCGCCAGCCGGCTCAGAACTGCACGTCGAGTATCACGCTGTCCAGGTAGTCGCCGGCCGGCGGCGTGGCCTGGTCGGTGTAGACCCTGGCGTTGTAGTTGAACACCTGGCTGCCGGCCGCGCTGCCACTGCCATTGCCGTTGCCCGGGTTGATGTCGGCGTCGCTGCTGGCGCGCCGCGCACTGCTCAGGCTGCCCCAGCGCACGCCCCCGCCACTCTTGAAGATGTCATAGGCCAGGTAGTTGCCGGCGCTGGATTTCATGCGCCGACGCCCGCCTGCCACGTTCTGCCCGTCATCCAGCCCCACCGTGTAGGCACTGCCCTTGGTACAGGCCAGGTTGACGTTCTGGCTCACCGTGGCGAACCCGCTGACCACCGGCGCGCTGCCGAACACGATGTTGGGCGAGCTGATCTGGCAGTCGTTGGTGACGGTCAGGTTGATGGTCAGGGTGGTAGTGGCGTTGAGCACCTGCCGCCCCAGGCAGGCGCTGCCCAGACCCAGCCCCCAGCAATAGTCGATGCTCCAGGCCACGGTGAACGTCTCCTGGTACAGGCCGGCCGCCACGTTGCTGGTCATTTGCGTGCGCAGGTAGATGGGCACGGTCTTGGGCGAGGTGCCGCCAAGCAGGCCCAGGGCATCGATGATGCCGTTGCGCGCAAAATCGTAGGGCTGGCCCCGGGTGATCGGGTAGCTGGTGCTGTTGTTGGCGTACAGCGTGTAGAGGATGACGTCGCCGGTGGGGCCCACCAGCCCGGTGGTGCCGTTGTTGGCGGTGAAGGTGGCCTTGAAGGAGTCATCCGAACGCAGCAGGGTCAGCAGCGAACCGGTGCAGCTCAAGCCGGCACTGGGCGCCGTGGTGGTCTGCACCGTGGTGCGTATCAGGGTGGAGTTGACCAGGCCGAAAGTGGCCGGCGTGGTTGCCAGCACCTGGCACAGCGCCTGGGCGCGCATGCCGGCCAGCAGTGCCAGCAGCGCAAGCAGCCCCGTCAGCCAGCGCTTCACTGACACACCAGCGGGCCGATCAGCGGCACCTGGTCGGCCTGCGCCTTGAGCTCGAACTGCACCCGGCAACTGCCGCCTCCGGCCAGTTGCACCACCAGGCTGTTGTGTTCGCTCAGGTCCTCCAGGTACACCAGGCCATCCCAGCCCACCACCGCCAGCGCGCCGCTCTGCTCGTGGCGTACCTGGCTGCCCACGGCCAGTTCGTTGTTGCCGGCATCCACCAGCACCACGCTGGCGGCCAGTACCCGGCGCAACGGAAATTCCAGCAGGTAGCCGGCGCCGCGCCTTACCGCCACACGCTGCTCCACATTTGGCGAGCGCACATCGGGGGGCAGTTCCAGCGGGTCGATCTCGTACTTGCCGCGGTAGTAGCCGCTGCCGTAGGGCACCAGCAGGTGCCCCTGGCTGTCGGTGTGCCCCACCACCTGGTTCTCGTAGCGCACCGGCACATCGGCAAAGCCTTCGGTGCTGACCAGCACGAAGGCGTCGTCGATGCGATTGGCCGCGAACACCCCGGCGTCCATCAGCACCACCGAGCCGCTGGCGTCGGCCCAGCGGGTCATGTTGTCGCTGCTGCCGTACACCCCGGCCTGCAACTGCACCGATTGCAGGCGCCAGGTTAGGTCGGCCTGACGGTAGGTTTCACGGTCGCCGCCGGCATAGCCCAGGTTGAACCCCACGCCGCCCTGGGCGGGTACGGCGCGGCTGTAGTTGACCCGCTGCAGGTTCTCGCCCTGCTGGTTGCGCTCCAGGCTCAGGGCCAGCGTGCCGTGCAGGTCGAAGGGCACCACCACCTGCGCCTGCACCGCCCACTGGCTGTCGTCCAGGTCGCGGTTGGCCGACAGGTACAGGCTGCTGTTGCCCCACAGCGGCTTGCTCCAGCTGAGGTTGAGCAGGCGCGTGCGTGAGTTGTCGGCGGCGCGCACGTCGAAGTAGCCCGCCCCCAGGCTGCCATAGCGTTGCAGGTTGAGGCTCAGGGTGACCTGCTCGCTGCGCTGGCTGAGGCGGATGTACGGGCTGTCGACCAGCGACAGGTCGGCGTAGTCGCCATGACGCTCCAGGCGCTGGTAGTTGAAGCCCAGCCAGCGGTTGTTGTACTGGTAGCCCAGGCTCAACTGCTGGCCACTGCGACCTTCGAAGCGGCTCTGGCTCAGCGCCGTGTTGAGCACGCCGAAGTTGCCCACCCGCAGGTTGCCGCCCAGCCCGCCCAGGCCCAGGGACCCGGCCGCCTCGGCATGGCTTTCCAGCGTGAAGTAGTCGGTCAGGCCATAGCGCAGGCTGCCCGCCGCAACGCCTGGGCCGTAGGCAAAGTCGCGCACGGCATAGTCGCGGCGCAGGGCGCCGGCCGCCACCGAGAAGTCCGCCAGCCCCTGTTGCAGCAGGCTGCTGGTGACGTAGAACGGCAACGTGGTCGAGACCTGCCGGCCAAGGGCGTCGGTGGTCACCACCACCGCCTCGCCGGCACCGTTGATGAACGGCACGTTGGTCAGGGTGTAGGGGCCTGGCTGCAGGTCGGCACTGGCGCTCTTGTAGCCATTGATGAACAGGTCCACCGACGAGGGCACCGCGGCTTCACCGGCGAAGGCCGGCAAGGGGTAGGTCACCAGGTCCGGGCGCACGGCAAAGTCCCGCGACAGCTGCACCCCGCCCACCCGCACCGAGCTGGTCCAGGGCAAGGCGCCGGTCAGCACGTCGCCGGCCTCGAAGGTCAGCAGGCGCGCTTCGTCGGTGTAGCGCCAGGTGGTGTCGTACCGCCGAAAACCTTCCTGGGCGCCTTCGTAGCCTGCCCCGCCGAGGCGCTGGCGCCACTGCCCGGTGGTGGAGAAGGTGCCCCAGCTGTCGAACACCCGCAGTTCGTTCCAGGCCGCCAGGTAGGTGCCCCCCTCATCGGTGTCGTTGAAGTAGGCGTCGTAGTTGAGCAAGGCGCCGAAACTGCTCAAGGCCTCGCCGGCCGGCCCCAGCGAGCGCTCGCCGATGCGCTGGTTGGGCAGCCACGCCGCCGGCACCTGCACCAGCAGCCGCTGGTTCTGGCTGTCGTACTCGCTGTGCAAGCCATCGATGGCGTCCAGCGCCAGTTCCGGGCCGGGCTGCCCGGGCAGTTGCACGCCCGCTGCCTGCAGGTCGGCGGTGGCCATGTACAGGCGCCCGGCCCGCTGGTGCACCAGCACCACGCTAGCGCTGCTCATCTGGTTGACCACCAGTTCCAGGTACAACGGCGCATCGGCGACAGCCTCCATACTCGCAGGGGGTGGCGGCAGTTCGCCTGCGACCGCGCTGCCCGCCAGCAGCACCGCCAGCGTCACGCTGCGGGTGCAGGCCAGAGAAGTACTCACGCACGCCGTCCCACCATGTCCGGGTCCTCCCTGGCCCCTGCTCCATCTTTCATGCGCCCTTGAGGCGCCGGGCTCAGTGACCCTGGTTGATGGTCTGGGGCGGCTCGGCCCCGTTGACGCGCCCTTTGAGCACACTGGCCGCCGAGGCTGCTGCAGGTGCCGGCCAGCGCATGCTCGCGCCGGGCAGTACATAACCCAGCAAGCCGTCGACCAGCGGCTTGCTCTGGGCGCCCTGCTGCATCACCACATCGGTGAGGCGCGCATGCACCGGCCCCACGTTGCGGATCTCGACGAAGGGCTTGCCTTGCTGCAATACCTGTCGCCAGCTCAGCAACGGCGTGCCCACGCCCGCTGCATCACGCTTGCCCTCGGCGTCCGGCTTGCTCCACAGCCCCTGGCCGTAGACGAACAATGGCACCGAGTAGCGCATCTGGAAGCGGATCTGCGCCTGGGAAGTCTGCGCATCGCTGGCCGGCAGGGCGGGTGGGATTTCGTCGATGATGATGCGGTAGGCCTGTTCCTGGCCGGCCGGCGACTGGCCGGTGCGGGTCAGGCGAATCAGCTGTTTCTCGCCCGGCTTGATGGTCGCCACCGGCGGGCTGCCGATGATCTCGCGCTGGGGCTGGAACTGGTCGTCATACCCGTCCTGGCGCCAGGCGAACACCCTGACCTGCAGGTTCGCCGGGGTGGTGCCACGGTTTTCCAACCACAACGCCCCGGCCTTCTGGTCGGCCTCCAGCACCGGGTCGATCGGCCAGATCAACACCGATGTGGCCGCCTGGGCGCCCCCTGCGCCGAGCAAGGCGCCCACCAGCAGCCACTTGCCCATCCCTTGCCATCCACGTGCGTACAGCGCCATGCACCCTCTCCTTTGGCTTGTTCCGATACAACCCCGGGAGCGCACTCACCAGGACAACACCACTTGCACCACGTCGGTGTAGGTGCCCGCCGGCAACACGCCGGGTAACTGGGCTTGCGCATACACCGGCAGCTTGATCGCCGTCGGATCGCTGTAACTGACCGCCACGAGCTGACCGATGCCCAGCACCTGGGACAAGGCCGCGTCGCGGTACAACTGATAGGCCACCAGCGAGGTACCGCTGGTGCGCTTGAGGTTGCGTACCCCGTTGTTGTTCAGGCCACCGTCGACGCTCATCTTCAGGGCCACCCCGGGCGTGCATTGCAGGGTCACCGTGGTGCCTGCCAGCTGGGTGTTCACGCTGGCGGCGCCGAGCGCCGGACGGGTGCCGAAGTCCAGGGTGCCGTAGTTGCTGGCGCCGCCCACCACCAGGCAACCTGCCGCAATCGTTGCGCTGACCTGAAGCGTGCTGGTGAGCGCGGCATCCAGCGGCATGGGCACTGCCCAGGCCAGCACCGCAAGGCCACCGAGCAGCCGGCGCATGACCTAGAAGCTCAGCTCGACCGCCACCGTGTCGGTGTACACCCCTGGCGGCAGCGACGGCTTGCCCACGGCGCGGCCGTACAGGTTGACGGTCTGCGCCATCCCGGTGCTGGTGGCGAGGGTGATGGTGCCGTTGATTGCCAGCAGATTGGTGTGCCCGGCATCGGTATAGAAGTCATAGGGCACGTAGTTGGTGCCCATGGCCAGCGCGCGGCTGCCACCGGTGGTGGCCGCGTCATGCGCGCCTGCGCCCACCTTCACCACCGGCGTGGCACCGGGCGAACACAGCACGCTGATGGCGCCGCCACCACCGGTGCCGATCACCTGGGCGCTGGCCTCGGTGAACAGGGCAATCTGCGAGCCGAAATCCAGGTTACCGAAGTTGACCCCGGTGGTGGCGGTCGAACCGTTCACCTGACAGGCCGCGGTCAGGGTCAGGGTGGCGTTGATATTGCCCGTGACCGTGGCCGCCTGGGCCTGGCTGGCAAGGGCCAGGCCAAGCCCGGCGAAGAGTATGCGTGAGACGTAGGGATGCATGAGTCACTCCTTGTTGTTACCAGTCCAGGGTCACCATCAGGGTGTCACGGTAGATGCCGGCCGGCAGCGCCCTGGGGTGTGCCACCACGGCGCCGTAGATCGGTATGGGGATTTGCGCAGCGCTGCTGATCGAGAAGTTGCGCTGTTGGCCGATGCCGTAGCGCACTGCACCGCTTGGATCGGCCGCCAGCTGGTAGGGGATGAGCTCGCTGCCGTTGCGCAGGCGGCGCACGCCGTTGGCATCGTTGCTGCCGCCATTGATGCTCACCGTGAAGGCCCGCACCGAGGGGTTGCAACTGACCTGGAGGGTGCCGCTGCCGCCGGTCTGGTCGAGGTTGGCGCTCAGCGGGCGGGCCCAGCTTGGCCCCTGGGTGCCGAAGTCCAGCAGGCCCAGGCCGCCACCTGCCGGGCTGTCGTCCGGCACATTGCTGATCTGGCAGGCTGCGCTGATCACCAGGCGTGCCTGGATATGCCCGCTGAGGGCGGCATTGGCCATCGGACACAACAGCAAGGGCCCGAGGCTGATCAACAGAATCTGCGATGTCTTCATGCTGCCAGTTCCTTTAGCACGCACAGGGTCACCAGGTGACGGTCACCTTGAGCAAGTCCGAGTAATGGCCGACACGGGGCACCTGGGCCAGGGTGTCGATGCGGGCGTACAGCGGCAGTTCCACCGACCCCGAGTCGGGTACGCGTGCGTGCTGGGCAATGTTCACCGCCAGCGGAGTGCGCCAGGCCGGGTCCTGGTAGAGGCGGTACGGGATGGGACGGGCCTGTGGCGTGTCGCTGGCCAGGTAGCGCACCTCGCCGACGCCGCCATGCTGGCCGCCATCGACCTTTACCTGGTACAGCGTGTCGGGGTTGCATTCCAGACGTGGGGGGCGTTGTTGCAGCAAGGCGCCGGTCAGCGGGCCTTGCGGATCGTCCAGGCGCGCGGTACGGCCGAAGTCGAGCAGGCCCTGGGCCTGGGCGCCGGCATCGCGGGTCTGGTGCACCAGCTGACAACCACGCTGTACATCCACGCGAACTTCCACCAGAAAATCTGCGGCGGCGGCAGCGTCTGCGACAACCAGCCCGAGCAGCGCAGCCAGAGAGCGTCCCTTCACCGTTACCCTCCTTGCAATGCAGGATCCATCTGTTCCAGAGGGTAGCAGCCGAAGAAAAACCTGCCAGCAAGCTCGGAAATGTATAGGCCGCGTACAAGAACCTTCCTACATGACCTGCCAGGCACGACATGACTGGCAGCCCAACCCCCTATTCGGTACATTAGCGCCGCCCACTCAGCCGGCCCCTGTGCCCGGCACCCCCAAGGAGCCTGAGATTGACCGCCTTACCGCCGTCCTGGATCCGTTCGCCGCTACGCGCCCTGCGCCAGCGCCTGGCTGCCCGTGCACACCCGCCGGCCAAGCGCCTGGCGGCTGTTGAAGTCGATGAATTCTTCCGACGAAAGGCCGATGAGCAGGGCTATACCTTGAGCCACGGCCAGCAGCGGGTGATCGCCTGCATGGCCGAGCAGGCCGCGCACCTGGCTGACGGCACGGCGCGCAGCCTGTACCTGTACGGGGCGGTGGGACGGGGCAAGAGCTGGCTGCTGGACGGCTTCTTCCAGTCACTGGAGCATCCGCACAAGCGCCGCCTGCACTTTCACGATTTCTTCGCCCAGTTGCACGAGGGCATGTTCCGCCATCGCCAGCAGGACGATGCGCTGGGCGCGACCCTGGACGAGCTGCTGCAAGGCTGCCAGGTGCTGTGCTTCGACGAGTTCCACGTGCACGACATCGGCGACGCGATGCTCATCACCGGCCTGTTCAAGGCGCTGTTCGAGCGCCGCGTGTTCGTGCTGCTGACCTCCAACTACCCGCCTGCCGGGCTGCTGCCCAACCCGCTCTACCACCAGCGCTTCGAACCGGTGATCCGCCTGATCGAGGCGCACATGCAGGTGCTTGAAGTGGGCGGCGAGCAGGACTACCGCAGCCACCCGGCCTCCGGCAGCCAGCAGCGCTTCACCCAGGGTCACTACCTCTGGCCCGGCAGCCCGGCGCAGCGCCATGCCGCCGGCCTGGATCAGGCCGGCGCGCCGGTAAGGCTGCAGGTGGGCAAGCGCTCGCTGCACGCCCTGTTCAGCCAGGAGCGCGCGGTAGGCTTCAGCTTCGAGGCGATCTGCGAGCAACCCACGGCGGTGATGGACTACCTGGAGCTGGCGCGCCGCTACGACCACTGGGTGATCGAGCACCTGCCGGACCTGGCGCAGTGCTCGATGGCGGCGCAGCAGCGCTTCATCAACCTGGTGGACGTGCTGTATGACCAGGACAAGCATCTGGTGCTGGTCGGCCAGGCCTCGCTGTGCGAAAGCCTGGGCGGCAGCGCCATCGACCTGGCCCGCACCCGCAGCCGGCTGGGCCAGCTCAATGTGCTGGGCCCGGTAGCCTGCCCGGGTTGACCCTCAGCTGGCCCGCGCCAGGCTGGCCAGCACCCCTTCTATCTCGGCCAGCACGGCCGGGTCGTCCAGGGTCGAGGGCGGGGTGTAGGGCTGGTGGTCGGCGATCTTGCGCAGCACCGCCCGCAAAATCTTGCCCGAGCGGGTCTTGGGCAGGCGCTTGACCACCCGCACCTGGTTGAAGCAGGCCAGCGCGCCGATCTGCTCGCGCACGCTGGCCACCAGTTCGGCCTGCAACTGCTGCTCGCTCAGGCTGACCCCGTCCTTGAGCACCACCAGGCCCAACGGCACCTGGCCCTTGATTTCGTCGCGCACCCCCACCACCGCGCACTCGGCAATCGCCGGGTGGCGCGCCACCAGGTCTTCCATCTCGCCGGTGGACAGCCGGTGCCCGGACACGTTGATCACGTCATCGGTGCGCCCCATGATGTAGACGAAACCGTCCTCGTCGAGGTAGCCGCCATCGCCGGTGTGGTAGTAGCCGGGGTGGCTGTGCAGGTAGGCCTGCAGGTAGCGCGCATGGTCGCCCCACAGCGTCTGGCTGCAGCCGGGTGGCAGCGGCAGTGCGATCACGATGGCACCCTGCTCGTTGGGGCCCAGAAGGTGCCCGTCGTCGTCCAGCACGCGCACGTGGTAACCCGGCACGGCGCGGTTGCTCGAACCCGGACGCACCCCGCAACCTTCCAGCCCGACGCAGGGCGCGGTCACCGGCCAGCCGGTTTCGGTCTGCCACCAGTGGTCGTGCACGGCCTTGCCGCTGGCCGCCTCCAGCCATTGATGGGTGCTGGAGTCGAGTTTTTCCCCGGCCAGGAAGATCTGGCGCAGCGAGCTCAGGTCATGGCGCTTGAACAGCTCGCCCTGCGGGTCTTCCTTGCGGATTGCGCGCATGGCCGTGGGTGCGCAGAACAGCCCGTTGACCCGGTACTGCTCCACCACGCGCCAGTAGGCGGCAGCGTCCGGGGTGCGGATCGGCTTGCCCTCGTAGAACACCGTGGTGCAGCCGTTCATCAGCGGCCCGTATACGATCAGCGAGTGCCCCACCACCCAGCCCACGTCGGAGATGCCCCACCACACATCCCCCGGCTGCATGCCGTAGATATGGCGCAGGGCAAAGCGCAGCGCCACGGCGTTGCCGCCGTTCTCACGCACGATGCCCTTGGGTTTGCCGGTGGTGCCGGAGGTGTACATGATGTACAGCGGGTCGCCTGCGGCCAAGGTCACCGGTGGCACCGGGCTGGCCGCAGCCACTGCCGCCTGCCAGTCCAGATCGCGGCCTTCGCGCAGCTCGGCGCGGGCCTGCGGGCGCTGCAGCACCAGCACCTGGCGCGGCTGGTGGGTGGCCAGTTGCAGGGCCTTGTCCACCAGCGGCTTGTATTCGATGACGCGGTCGAACTCCAGCCCGCAGGAGGCGGTGAGCAGCAGCGCAGGCCGCGCATCGTCGATGCGCAGGGCCAGCTCGTTGGCGGCAAAGCCACCGAACACCACCGAATGCACCGCGCCGATGCGGGCGCAGGCCAGCATTGCCATGGCCGCCTGCGGCACCATCGGCATGTAGATGATCACCCCATCGCCCTGCTTCACCCCCAGCTCGCGCAACAGGCCGGCCAGGCGCGCCACCTCGTCGCGCAGTTGCACGAAGGTGTAGGTCTGTCGGGTATCGGTGACGGGCGAGTCGTAGATCAGTGCGGTCTGTTCGCCACGGCCCTGCTCGATCTGGTGGTCGAGGGCCAGGTAGCAGCTGTTGAGTTGCCCGTCGGCAAACCACTGGTGGGTGCCGTCGGGGTTGGCCACAAGGGTCTGCGCAGGCTTGCGGTACCAGGCCAGGTGGTCAGCCTGTTCGGCCCAGAACGCAGCGGGGTCGGCAATGGAGCGGTCGTAGCTGTGCTGGTAAGTCATCGATCGGTAACCCTGAACTTTGTTGTTATTAAAAGGGCGAATATCGAGTATGGACGCCAATTGCGCGCCTGCCATGGTACTTAAGTCGGGTATCATCGCCGCCGTCTTCATTGCCCTTGCAGCCCCTTCATGCACACCCTCGACGACCTCAGGCGCGGCCGCCTGGCAGGTGCCACCCGCCTCGACCTGAGCTGCGGGCTCACGCAGTTCCCGGATGAGATCTTCGAACTGGCCGACAGCCTCGAAGTGCTCAACCTGAGCGGCAATGCGTTGAGCAGCCTGCCCCATGACCTGGGCCGGCTGCACCGGCTCAAGGTGCTGTTCTGCTCCCACAACCGGTTCACCGAGGTGCCGGCCAGCGTAGGCCAGTGCCTGCGCCTGGAAATGGTCGGGTTGCGCAACAACCGCATCACGCACCTGCCGGCCGCCGCATTGGGCCCCAACCTGCGGGCACTGGTGCTGACCGAGAATTGCCTTGAACAGTTGCCCGACGCACTGGGCGACTGCCAGCAGCTGCAAAAGCTGATGCTGGCGGGCAACCGCCTGCGCGCCCTGCCGGCCAGCCTTGCGCGGTGCCAGCGGCTCGAACTGCTGCGGGTGTCGGCCAACCGGTTGAGCGAACTGCCCCAGTGGCTGCTGACGATGCCCCGCCTGGCGTGGCTGGCGTATGCCGGCAACCCCTTGCCCCAGGGCCTTGCGGCGCCGCAGGCGCCGGGCCGGTGCGACGCCATCGACTGGCACGCCCTAGAGCTGGGCGAGGTGCTGGGCCAGGGCGCCTCCGGGGTGATTCACCGCGTGCAGGTGGCGGGCCGAAAGGCGGCGCTCAAGCTGTACAAGGGCCAGATGACCAGCGATGGCTCGCCGCTCAACGAAATGCAGGCGTGCGTGGCAGCTGGCGCCCACCCGAACCTGATCCCGCTGCTGGGGCAGGTAGCCAACCACCCGCACCAGGTGCCGGGGTTGCTGATGGCGCTGGTGGGCACCCACCTGTCTGCCCTGGCCGGGCCGCCCAGCCTGCAAACCTGCACCCGAGACGTCTACCCGCCTGACCTGTGCCTTGGCCTGCAAGCCGCAACCCGGCTGGCGACGGCCATCGCGTCGGTCGCGGCGCACCTGCACCAGCGCGGCATCACCCACGGCGACCTGTACGCGCACAACATCCTGTGCGATGCACAGGGCAGCGCGGTGCTCGGGGACTTTGGCGCGGCATCATTCTTTGCGCAGGATGGCAGTGTTGCAGCAGACGCATTGCAGCGTATCGAGGTGCGGGCGTTCGGGGTGTTGCTGGGGGAACTGCTGGCGTGTTGCGGGGAGGCGTCAGAGGAACTGGCGGACCTGCAGGCGAGCTGTGTTCAGCCGCAGGTGCTGGCAAGGCCGGATTTTGCGCAGGTTGAACGGGTGCTTCGCCGGCAAGGCCGGCTCCTGCAAGAGGCGTAGGAGCAGGCCTTGCCGGCGAAGTGGGTTATCAGCCCGCCAGGCCGACGTACACGTTCTGCACGTCGTCGTTGTCGTCGATGGCTTCCAGGAATGCCTCGACTTCAGCCATGTGCTCGTCGCTGAGCCCGCTGACCGGGTTCTTGGGGGTGTAGCCGATCTTGGCCGAGATCACCTTGAAGCCCTGTTGCGGCAAGGCCTTCTGTACCGCGTCCAGGTCGGTGGTGTCGGTGATGAACAGGGTCGAGCCCTCTTCTTCACCTTCCGCGAAGTCCTGTGCACCGGCTTCGATGGCGGCCATTTCCGGGTCGGCATCAGGGGTTTCAGGGCTGGCTTCGATCAGGCCGACGTGGTTGAAGTCCCAGGCCACCGAACCCGAAGCGCCCAGCTGGCCCTTGCGGAACAGCACGCGAATCTGCGCCACGGTGCGGTTGACGTTGTCGGTCAGGCATTCGACGATCAGCGGCACCTGATGCGGGGCGAAGCCTTCGTAGGTAACGTGGTGGTACTGCACCGCGTCGCCATCCAGGCCCGCGCCCTTGCGGATGGCGCGTTCCAGGGTCTCTTTGGTCATCGAGGCCTTCTTGGCCTGTTCCACGGCCAGGCGCAGGCGCGGGTTCATGTCCGGGTCGGCACCGGCCTTGGCCGCGATCTGGATCTCCTTGGACAGCTTGCCCATGATCTTGCCCTTGGCGTTGGCTGCTACTTCTCTATGCTTGGCTTTCCACTGTGCGCCCATCTCGACTCTCTTGTTTCAGCTGCCGGTTCAGGTAGCGACCAGCAAGGTGGCGTGCAGTTTATACAGGCTGCGCCGGGCAATCGACAAAAAAACGCTGGGCTGTTGCCGGGCCTGGTGAACCCTTCGCCGGCAAGGCCGGCTCCTACTGGCGTTGCAGGAGCCGGCCTTGCCGGCGAAGAGGCCAGCATCCATAGCCTAGAAATCACTTTAAGTTGTGATTTTTATTTCATATATATCAATCAGATAAGTCAACAACCTCATGTAGTTAAGCAGCTTCACGCTGCGCCACTGCCTGCGCCGCCGCCAGCATCGCCCTGAGCAGCACGGCGCACCCGGCCGCCAGGTCCTTGGGGTCGGCATTCTCGATTTCGTTATGGCTGATGCCGCCCTCGCACGGCACGAAGATCATCCCGGCCGGGCCCAGTTCGGCCAGGAAGATCGCGTCGTGCCCGGCCCCGCTGACGATGTCCATGTGCGACATGCCCAGCCCCTGCGCCGCGCTGCGCACCGCCTCCACGCAGCCCTTGTCGAAGTACAGCGGCGGGAAGTCCGCGGTGGGCGTCAGCGTGTAGGTCAGCCCGTGCTGCTGCGCGGTCGCGGCGATCACCTCCTGCACCTGGGCGATCATCGAGTCCAGCCGCGCCGGCTCCAGGTGGCGAAAATCCAGGGTCATGCGCACCTCGCCGGGGATCACGTTGCGCGAGCCCGGGTACGCCTGCAGGCAGCCCACCGTGCCGCACGCATGGGGCTGATGCTCCAGAGCCACGCGGTTGACCGCCGCCACCACCGCACTGGCGCCTACCAGGGCGTCCTTGCGCAGGTGCATCGGGGTCGGCCCGGCGTGGGCCTCGACACCGCGCAGGGTGAGGTCGAACCATTTCTGCCCCAGCGCGCCGAGCACCACGCCGATGGTCTTGCGCTGGTCCTCCAGGATCGGCCCCTGCTCGATATGCGCCTCGAAATAGGCGCCCACCGGGTGCCCACTGACCGCGCGGGTGCCGGCGTAGCCGATCGCATTCAGCGCCTCGCCCACGCTCACGCCCTGGGCATCGCGCTTGGCCAGCGTCTCCTGAAGGGTGAACTTCTCGGCGAACACGCCCGAGCCCATCATGCACGGCGCGAACCGCGAGCCCTCCTCGTTGGTCCACACCACAACCTCAAGTGGCGCCTCAGTTTCTATCTGCAAGTCATTGAGTGTACGAAGAACTTCCAGCCCGGCCAGCACCCCGAAGCAGCCATCGAACTTGCCGCCGGTGGGCTGGGTGTCGATGTGGCTGCCGGTCATTACCGGCGGCAGTTGCGGGTTGCGCCCGGGCCGGCGGGCAAAGATGTTGCCCACCCCGTCCACGCTGACGGTGCAGCCGGCAGCCTCGGTCCATTGCACGAACAGGTCGCGGGCCTGGCGGTCCAGGTCGGTCAGGGCCAGGCGGCATACGCCGCCTTTGGCGGTGGCACCCAGTTGCGCCAGCTCCATCAGCGACTGCCACAGGCGCTGGCCATCGATGTGGGCCTGGGTACTTTGCAGAACGTCCTTAGCGGTTTGCATGAGCATCTCCTGCTTGGCCGGCCTCTGCGGGCCGTGGGGTTACACGGTGGGTTTGAGGCTGGTGGCACGCGCGCCCTTCAGGCTGCCCAGGGCGTAGTAGATCACCCCGCCCAGCGCCGAGCCGGTGAACCAGCCGAAGTCGTAGAACCAGCTGAACGCCGGGCTGTGCAGCGACAACAGGGTCAGCACCACCGGCACGCCGAAGGCGATGAAGCCGGTCGCGTTCCAGGCCGGGTACACGTCGTCGCGGTACAGCCCGGCAAGGTCGAGGGTCTGCTTGCGCAGCAGGAAGTAGTCCACCACCATGATCCCGGCAATCGGCCCCAGCAGGCTGGAATAGCCCAGCAGCCAGTTGGAATACACCGACTCCAGGCTCACGTCCGAGACGATCAGGCCGAGTTTCTTGAGCAGCTCATGGGCCATCAGCAGCAGGCCCACCAGCCCGGTCAGCAGCACGGCGGTGGTACGCCCGATCCACTTGGGCGCCAGGTTCTGGAAGTCGTTGGTGGGCGAAACGATGTTGGCCGCGGTGTTGGTCGACAGTGTGGCGATGATGATCAGCGCCATGGCCAGCGCCACCCACAGCGGGCTCTGGATATGCCCGATCAGGCTCACCGGGTCGGACACCGTCTCGCCCACCAGCGAGGCCGAGGCAGCGGTCAGCACCACCCCCAGCGCGGCAAACAGGAACATGGTCAGCGGCAGGCCGAAGATCTGCCCCAGGATCTGGTCCTTCTGGCTTCGGGCGTAGCGGCTGAAGTCCGGGATGTTCAGCGACAGCGTGGCCCAGAAACCCACCATGGCGGTCAGCCCGGCGAAGAAGTAGCCGGTCACGCTGGCGCCTTCGGGGCGCTTGGGCGGCTGCGCCAGCAGTTCGCTGAACGACACGTTGGGCAGCGCCCACACCAGCAGCCCGGCACCCACCAGCACCAGCAGCGGTGCCGACAGGGTTTCGAGCCACTTGATCGACTCGGCGCCGCGCAGCACCACCCACAGGTTGAGGCACCAGAACAGCATGAAGCCGATGACCTCGCCGGTGCCGCCCAGCGCCTTCCATTCCGGCCAGAACGAGCCCAGGAAGAGGTGGATGGCCAGCCCGCCGAACATCGTCTGGATACCGAACCAGCCGCACGCCACCAGCGCGCGGATCAGGCACGGCACGTTGGAGCCGATGATGCCGAACGAGGAGCGCAGCAGCACCGGGAACGGGATGCCGTACTTGGTGCCGGGGAAGGCATTGAGCGTCAGCGGGATGAGCACGATGGTGTTGGCCAGCAGGATCGCCAGCAGCGCCTCGCCCACCGTCAGGCCGAAGTACGCCGTGAGCACCCCGCCCAGGGTGTAGGTGGGCACGCAGATCGACATGCCGACCCACAGTGCGGTGATGTGCCATTTGTTCCAGGTGCGCTGCCCCACCTTGGTCGGGGCGATGTCATGGTTGTAGCGAGGGCTGTCGAGGACGTCGGTGCCGGCGTCGAGCTCGAACAAGCCGTCACGCTCGCTCACTTGCGATCGGGTCTGGTGCATTGGCCGCTCCACTTTTCTGGTTATGTGCACCTCGCGATGAGGCGCCGGAGTCTTGCGCGTGCAGGTAAGGCAATCACGGTCAGGTGATCTGAGAAATCTTGACCATTTACGCATCCTGTCAAGCAAGACAGGACTCGCCAGAAACCTCTCCTAACCCGTAAAAAGAAGTTTTATTCTTATTTTTCAATAAGTTGAAAACAGAATAAGCATATAAAAAATAATCTTGCCCAATCCCGGATCGCCAACTAGATTCAATTCTTGACGGCGATGACAGGATTACTCCGGCGCCGATCACGACAAAAATCTAGAGCCGGTAGCAACCGGTCAAGCCTGCGAGGAGCTTCGTGATGACGCTTTTGATTCGTGGCGCCACCCTGATTACCCATGACGAGAGTTACCCGGCCGACGTGTACTGCGCAGACGGCCTGATCCAGGCCATCGGCCACAACCTCGACGTCCCCGCCGGCTGTACCGTGCTCGATGGCAGCGGGCAGTACCTGATGCCCGGCGGCATCGACCCCCACACCCACATGCAGCTGCCCTTCATGGGCACGGTGGCCAGCGAGGACTTCTACACCGGCACCGCCGCCGGCCTGGCCGGCGGCACCACCTCGATCATCGACTTCGTGATCCCCAACCCGCAGCAATCGCTGCTCGAAGCCTTTCACCAGTGGCGCGGCTGGGCCGAGAAATCGGCGGCCGACTACGGCTTTCACGTGGCCATCACCTGGTGGAGCGAGCAGGTGCGCGAGGAAATGGCCGAGCTGGTCAACCACCACGGGGTGAACAGCTTCAAGCACTTCATGGCCTACAAGAACGCGATCATGGCCGCCGACGACACCCTGGTCGGCAGTTTCGAGCGCTGCCTGGAGCTGGGCGCGGTGCCCACGGTGCATGCCGAGAACGGCGAGCTGGTGTACCACCTGCAGCGCAAGCTGCTGGCCCAGGGCATCACCGGCCCCGAAGCGCACCCGCTGTCGCGCCCTTCGCAGGTGGAAGGCGAAGCGGCCAGCCGTGCCATCCGCATTGCCGAAACCCTCGGCACCCCGCTGTACCTGGTGCACGTGTCCACCCGCGAGGCGCTGGACGAGATCACCTATGCCCGCGCCAAGGGCCAGCCGGTGTACGGCGAAGTGCTGGCCGGGCACCTGTTGCTGGACGACAGCGTGTACCAGCACCCCGACTGGCAGACGGCGGCCGGCTATGTGATGAGCCCGCCGTTTCGCCCGCGCGGGCACCAGGAGGCCCTGTGGCACGGGCTGCAATCGGGCAACCTGCATACCACCGCCACCGACCATTGCTGCTTCTGCGCCGAGCAGAAGGCCGCGGGGCGTGACGATTTCAGCCGTATCCCCAACGGCACGGCGGGCATCGAGGACCGCATGGCGGTGCTGTGGGACGAAGGCGTGAACACCGGCCGGCTGTCGATGCAGGACTTCGTCGCCCTCACCTCCACCAACACCGCCAAGATCTTCAACCTGTACCCACGCAAGGGTGCGCTGCGGGTCGGCGCCGATGCCGACCTGGTGCTGTGGGACCCGCACGGCACGCGCACCATCTCGGCCAAGACCCACCACCAGAATGTCGACTTCAACATCTTCGAAGGCAAGACAGTGCGCGGGGTGCCCAGCCATACCATCAGCCAGGGCAAGCTGGTGTGGGCCGACGGCGACCTGCGCGCCGAGCGCGGCGCCGGGCGCTATGTCGAACGGCCGGCATACCCGGCGGTGTTCGACCTGCTGAGCAAGCGTGCGCAGCAGTGCAGGCCCGGCGCGGTCAAGCGCTGAGCCTTTAAAGCATCGCGGGTCAAGCCCGCTCCCACAGGTATCGTGCGATCCCGGTGGGAGCGGGCTTGACCCGCGATGGGCGCGCCAGCGCCCCGGTTTCTATAAAAAAACAAAGAGGCCACTACCGTGATCAACGCCTTGAACCATCTCCCGCACCCGCAAGACGACAACGCCACCCTCGCCACGCATTTCAGCGACCTGGCTCCGCCCCTCACCCCGCGCCAGGCCGCCGTGGAAAGCGCGCGCTGCCTGTACTGCTACGACGCCCCCTGCGTCGACGCCTGCCCCAGCGACATCGACATCCCCTCCTTCATCCGCAACATCCAGCAGGACAACGTGCAGGGTGCGGCCATCAAGATTCTCTCGGCCAACATCCTCGGTGGCAGCTGCGCCCGGGTGTGCCCCACCGAGATCCTCTGCCAGCAGGCCTGCGTGCGCAACAACGCCCAGGAATGCGCCCCGGTGCTGATCGGCCTGCTGCAACGCTACGCGGTCGATCATGCCGAGTTCGCCGAGCACCCGTTCCAGCGTGCGCCCAGCACCGGCAAGCGCATCGCCGTGGTCGGCGCCGGCCCCGCAGGCCTGGCCTGCGCCCACCGGCTGGCCTGGCACGGGCATGAGGTGGTGATTTTCGAAGCACGGGAAAAGGCCGGCGGCCTCAACGAATACGGCATCGCCAAGTACAAGCTGGTGGACGACTTCGCCCAGCGCGAGCTGGACTTCGTGCTGCAGGTGGGCGGTATCGAGATCCGCCACGGCCAGGTGCTGGGCGACAACCTTAGCCTGGGCGAGCTGCAACAGCAGTTCGACGCGGTGTTCCTCGGCCTGGGCCTGGCCGCCAGCCGCCAGTTGGGCCTGCCCGACGAAGGCGCCCCGGGCCTGCTCAGCGCCACCGAGTACATCCGCGAACTGCGCCAGGCCGACGACCTGAGCACCCTGCCCCTGGCCGAACGCTGCATCGTGCTCGGCGCCGGCAACACCGCCATCGACATGGCAGTACAGATGGCCCGCCTGGGCGCCCATGACGTCAACCTGGTGTACCGCCGTGGCCTGCAGGACATGGGCGCCACCCAGCATGAACAGGATATCGCCAAGGCCAACCAGGTGCGGCTGCTGACCTGGGCCCAGCCCGAGCAGGTGCTGCTCGACGACCAGGGCCGGGTGCGCGGCATGCGCTTTGCCCGCACGCACCTGGTGGACGGACGCCTGCAAACCACCGGGCAAACCTTCGAACTGGCGGCGGATGCGATCTTCAAGGCCATCGGCCAGGCCTTCGACGGCCAGGCCCTGAGCGACCCGCAGGCCCTGCAACTGGAGCGTGATGGCGAGCGTATCCGCGTGGACGACAACCTGCGCACCAGCCTGCCGGGCGTGTACGCCGGCGGCGACTGCACGCACCTGGGCCAGGACCTCACCGTACAGGCCGTGCAGCACGGCAAGCGGGCCGCCGAGGCCATCCATGCCCAACTGACCCTCAACGTGGAGGCCGCATAAATGGCAGACCTGTCGATCGAATTCGCTGGCATCAAGGCGCCCAACCCGTTCTGGCTGGCCTCCGCACCGCCCACCGACAAGGCCTACAACGTGATACGTGCGTTCGAGGCCGGCTGGGGTGGCGTGGTCTGGAAAACCCTGGGCGAAGACCCCGCCGCCGTCAACGTGTCGTCACGCTACTCGGCGCACTTCGGGCCCAACCGCGAGGTGCTGGGCATCAACAACATCGAGCTGATTACCGACCGCTCGCTGGAGATCAACCTGCGCGAGATCACCCAGGTGAAAAAGGCCTGGCCCGACCGCGCGCTGATCGTGTCGCTGATGGTGCCGTGCGTGGAGGACGCGTGGAAAACCATCCTGCCGCTGGTGGAGGCCACCGGGGCGGACGGCATCGAGCTGAACTTCGGCTGCCCCCACGGCATGCCCGAGCGCGGCATGGGCGCGGCGGTGGGCCAGGTGCCGGAGTACGTCGAGCAGGTGACACGCTGGTGCAAGACCTACTGCTCGCTGCCGGTAATCGTCAAGCTCACCCCCAACATCACCGACATCCGCCAGTCGGCCCGCGCCGCGCACCGCGGCGGCGCCGACGCGGTGTCGCTGATCAACACCATCAACTCGATCACCAGCGTCGACCTTGAGCGCATGATCGCCCTGCCGATCGTCGGCGAGGCCAGTACCCACGGTGGCTACTGCGGTTCGGCAGTGAAGCCGATCGCGCTGAACATGGTGGCCGAGATTGCCCGCGACCCGGCCACCCACGGGCTGCCCATCAGTGGCATCGGCGGCATTGGCAGCTGGCGGGATGCTGCCGAGTTCATTGCATTGGGTTGCGGCTCGGTGCAAGTGTGCACCGCGGCGATGCTGCATGGTTTTCGCATCGTCGATGAAATGAAGGACGGCCTCTCGCGCTGGATGGACAGTCAGGGCTACCACAGCCTGCAGGACTTTCGCGGGCGCGCGGTGGGCCACACCACCGACTGGAAGTACCTGGACATCAACTACCAGGTGATCGCCAGGATCGACCAGCAGGCCTGCATCGGCTGCGGGCGCTGCCACATTGCCTGCGAAGACACCTCGCACCAGGCCATCGCCAGCCTGGTCAAGGCCGAGGGCGGGCACCGCTACGAGGTGATCGACGCCGAGTGCGTGGGGTGCAACCTGTGCCAGATCACCTGCCCGGTCGAGGGCTGCATCGAGATGGTGCCCCAGGACACCGGCAAGCCGTTCCTGGACTGGCTGCACGACCCACGCAACCCCTACCGCGAGGCGTCCTGAGGCTGCGCCCCGCGCAGGTCTTCGAAGCAGGCCTTGTTCCCGTCCACCTGAACAGACGCCCGGGGCAGGTTCGCCGCCTCCCCGGTCGGCGTCTCCACATGCCAGTAGCAGTGCTTGATCGCGCGGGTGATGGCCACGTAGGCCAGGCGCAGGATCTCGTCCTTCTGGGCGTTGTCGTAGCCTTCGGGGTCGCCCGCGCGGCCCAGCCCGGCCTGGCGGTACACCTGGTTCTTGTACGGCGAGCGCGTCAGGTGCTGGCAGTCACCGAGCATGAACACCGCATCGGCCTGCAGGCCCTTGGCGCTGTGGTAGGTGAGCTGGCGGAACCGCCGCTGCGCCGCCGGCAGGCCGGCCTCGTGGTTGAGCAAGGGCTGCAGGTGCTCGGCAATCACCGACTTGTCGACGCTTTTGCGGTACAGCAGCATCACCGACTCGCCATCGCGGTAGTGATCCATCAACTGCCGGGCCAGTGTGGCTTCGTCGCGCTCCATCACCATCACCGGCACCGGCTGCTCGGCCGCCGGGCCGCAGGCACGGGCCTTCTTGCCGGCAATTGCCGGGGCCGACTTAACGATATGCTCGGCTGCATCGATGATGTGCTGGTGGCTGCGGTAGTTGTCGGCCAGCATCACGCGGGTGGTGCTGGGGGCGACGAACTGCTTGGCGAACTCCATGAAGTACTTGGGCGAGCTGCCGCGCCAGCCATAGATCGACTGCCAGTCGTCCCCCACGCACAGCAGCGAGGAATGCTGCGCCACCTGCCCCACGTGCATGGCCGGGCCGCGCCGGCGGATCTCGCGCAGGCAGGCGCGCAGCCACGAGACGATCTGCGGCGACACGTCCTGGAACTCGTCGATCATCAGGTGCGACAACGGGCGCAGCATCGGGTCGGGCAGCAGGCGCAGGTTTTCCGGGTTGTTCTCGCCGAACAGGGCGAACATGCGGTTGTAGCTCATGATCGGCGGCGACTGTGCCAGCAGGTGCGCCTCCAGCGCCTTCCAGTACAGGCTCAGGGCCTCGAAGAACAGCGCGTCGGTGTCGCCCTGCGGGAAGCTCATGCCGCCCACCGCCACGCTCACATCCAACCCCAGGTTCTCGATGAACCCGGCAGCGCCGACGAACGCATCCAGCAAGGGCGCCGCGCCCAGCTCGCCCTTTACCTTGTAGTCAAAGCCCGGCCCGGCCACCGCATCGCCGGCCAGCGAGGCGGTGAGGCGTTTGGCCGCCGCGTAGTTTTCCAGCCAGATCACCGGCTTGTCGCAGAACGCCTGGAACAGCGTGCGCTTGATCACCCATTCGGCCCACACCGGCAGCTTGGCGCCGGGGCGCTTGTATTGCTGATTCTCCTTGGGGTCGAAACCCAGCACCACCCAGGCGTCCAGCTCGGCGATATGGCCGTGGAAATGAAAGCGGCTGCCGTTGATTTCGACGGTTTCGCGGCTGGGCTCAATGCCCTTGATCGGCCAGGCACCCGCCTGGAACCACAGGTCTTCGATCACGTCGCACAGCTCTTCGTCGCGCCCGGACGACAGCTGTGTCACCGCCACGCGCTTCTGCACGTCGGGGTGGTCGCGGTCCAGGGCCTTGAGCTGCAACGCTTCGCGGCGCAGCCCGGCAATCAGCTCGGCGAACCGCGGGCTGGTGTGCAGCAGGTCGCGGTAGCACAGGTTGAGTTGCTGGCGCTGGGCATCGTTGATGCGCAGGTCGAACGGGTTGCTGTCCACGCCCGCCTCGCTGCCCCCTGGCTGCTCGCTGCCCAGGGTCTCGAATGCCCGCACCTGGCTGAAGCCCGGCAGGCTGCGCACCAGGGGCAGGATGCGCGAATGGAAGGTGCGCACCAGCTCACGCGCCTGCACCGGGCTCAGGGCCAGTTGCCACAGGCCGAACACCTGCACCAGGCGGGCAATGAAGTCCTTGCGCGACTCGCGGGTGAAGGTGACCACGGTCATGGCCTCCAGCTCGAAGCCCAGGTAATGGCGCAGCAACAGGATACGCAGCACCAGCGAGGTGGACTTGCCAGCGCCGGCGCCGGCGATCACGCAGGTGGACGGCGTGTCGCTGAAGATCATCTTCCACTGCGCTGCGCTGGGTTGGGCGTGGGCCGGCAGGCGCGCGGCGACGTCGGCCTTGAAGCGCTTCTTCAG
Organism: Pseudomonas sp. 1176_21; assembly: GCF_052850635.1. Taxonomy (NCBI): domain Bacteria; kingdom Pseudomonadati; phylum Pseudomonadota; class Gammaproteobacteria; order Pseudomonadales; family Pseudomonadaceae; genus Pseudomonas; species Pseudomonas sp. 1176_21. Next base: position 441,038 of record NZ_VXCV01000001.1, on the reverse strand, counting down.
CTCGGGGGTCAGCGGCAGGCGCCAGTCGTCGAACAGGGCATCGTCCAGCCCCGGCACGCCGTGGGCATCCGGGCGCGTATCGCGGATCACCAGCACCTGGCGCCCGGCCTCGAAACCGTCCACGCGCCCTTCTTCATAGCCTTCACGCAGCCCGTCGGCATGCCCGGTGCGCTGGCCGTTGGCATGGCCCTGGAACCACGAATCTCGGTGCTGTGCCTGCAACCGGCTCAGGCCACGGCCCAGCAGGCGTGCGGCCAGACGTCTGACCCAGGGCAGTTGCGCGGGTGGGGTTAGATCCGTGGGTAGCTTGGGACGCTCGTGTGACACACCGACTCCGGCAATCAATTCAATCAGCGGCCATGTTCGCCTTATCACGACCAAATCACCAGCCGAATGCTTTCACATCAGTGGATTAGGCGACGAAGCGGCGAAACTACCGCAGGTTATATATCGAATATAACGATCATATTTAGCCGATATTTACGCTTTTTTTCGATGTTTATCGAGAGGATCATCAGCGCCATCCACCTGATTACCGAGGACACGAGCATGCTGCAACTGCGCCCCTTCGACACCCTTGGCCACGCCAACCATGGCTGGCTGGATGCCCACCATCACTTCTCCTTTGCCGAATACCACGATCCGCGCCGCATGAACTGGGGCACGCTGCGGGTATGGAACGACGACCTGATCGCCGCCGGCAGCGGGTTCCCGCCGCACCCGCACCGCGACATGGAGATCATCACCTATGTGCGTGAAGGCGCGATCACCCACCAGGACAGCCTGGGCAACAAGGGCCGTACCGAAGCCGGTGACGTGCAGGTGATGAGCGCCGGTACCGGCATCACCCACAGCGAGTACAACGTGGAGGCCGTGGACACGCGGATCTTCCAGATCTGGATTGTGCCCCAGCGTGTGGGCCAGGCACCGTCGTGGGGCGTGCGGCCGTTTCCCAAGGGCGAGCGCGACGAAGGGTTCGTGACCCTGGCCAGCGGGCGCGAGGGGGATGAAGGCAGCCTGGGGATCCGCGCCGATGCGCGGCTGGTGGCGGCGACGCTGAAGGCCGGGGAAAGCGCCGAGTACCGCATCGATGCGGGTCGCCGGGCCTACCTGGTGCCGGCCAAGGGCGTGATCGAGGTCAATGGCCTGCGCGCCGAGGCCCGCGACGGGGTGGCGGTGGAGGATGAGCAGGTGCTCAGGGTGGTGGCGCTGCAAGACAGCGAGATTGTGCTGGTGGATGTGGCGTAGGTACCGACGTCATCGCGGGTCAAGCCCGCTCCCACAGGGTTTGCGAACGCCGCAAAACCTTGTGGGAGCGGGCTTGACCCGCGAAGCTTTTAGGCGATGGCAGCGTCCACCAGCTCCTGCGCCTCACCCACCAGGCGCTGCAGGTGCGCGTCGTCGACGAAGCTCTCCGCATAGATCTTGTAGATGTCTTCGGTGCCCGACGGCCGCGCCGCGAACCAGCCGTTGGCCGTCATCACCTTCAAGCCGCCAATCGCCTGGTCGTTGCCCGGCGCATGGCTGAGAATCTGCTCGATCGGCTCGCCCGCCAGCGTGGTCGACTTGACCTGCTGCGGCGACAGCTTGCCCAACTGGGCCTTCTGCTGCGGCGTGGCCTTGGCATCCACCCGGGTGGAGAACGGCCTGCCCAGCGCCTCGGTCAGCGCCTCGTATGCCTGGCTTGGGTCGCGCCCGGTACGGGCGGTCATCTCTGCCGCCAGCAGTGACGGGATCAGGCCGTCCTTGTCGGTGCTCCACACCGTGCCGTCCTTGCGCAGGAACGAGGCGCCGGCGCTCTCCTCCCCACCAAAGCCCAGCGAACCGTCGAACAGGCCATCGGCGAAATACTTGAAGCCCACCGGCACTTCGTACAGGCGACGCCCCAGGCGTGCCGCCACGCGGTCGATCATGCCGCTGCTGACCACGGTCTTGCCCACGGCCGCATCGGCGCGCCATTGCGGGCGGTTCTGGAACAGGTAGTCGATGGACACCGCCAGGTAGTTGTTCGGCGCCAGCAGGCCGCCTGACGGGGTGACGATGCCGTGACGGTCATGGTCGGGGTCGCAGCCGAACGCCACGTCGAACCGATCGCGCAGGCCGATCAGGCCCTGCATGGCGTAAGGCGAGGACGGGTCCATGCGGATCTGGCCGTCCCAGTCCACGCACATGAAGCGGAACGTGGGGTCGACCTCGGTGTTGACCACGTCCAGGTCGAGCTTGTAGTGCTCGGCAATCGCCGACCAGTAACGCACCCCGGCACCGCCCAGCGGGTCGACACCCAGGCGCAGGCCCGCACCACGAATCACATCGAAATCAATCACATTGACCAGGTCGCTGACGTAACTGCCCAGGTAGTCGTGACGGTGCGTGGTGCTGGCCTTGAGGGCCTGTGCATGGCCCATGCGCTGCACGTCTTTGAGGCCATCGGCCAGCAGTTGGTTGGCCTTGGCCTCGATCCACTTGGTGACGTCGCTATCGGCCGGGCCGCCATTGGGCGGGTTGTACTTGAAGCCGCCACTTTGCGGCGGGTTGTGCGACGGGGTGATCACGATGCCGTCGGCCAGGCCACGGCTGCGGCCACGGTTGTAGCAGATGATGGCGTGGGAGATGGCCGGGGTCGGGGTGTACTCGTCATCCTTGGCCAGCATCACCTCGACGCCGTTGGCTGCCAGCACCTCCAGTGCGGTAGCTGCCGCCGGGGTCGACAGCGCATGGGTGTCGATGCCGATGAACAGCGGCCCGTCGATGCCCTGCGCCTTGCGGTACAGGCAGATGGCCTGGCTGATGGCGAGCACGTGCGCTTCGTTGAAGCCCAGGTCCACGGAGCTGCCGCGGTGCCCCGACGTGCCAAAGGCAACGCGCTGGGTGGCGACGCCTGCATCGGGCTGGCCGGTGTAGTACGCGGTCAGCAGCTGGGGGATATCGACCAGCACGGAGGCTGGCGCCGGTTTACCCGCCAAGGGACTGAGCTTCATGCAAAACCTCAAGTAAAGATGTACAGGGTGATGAAAATACGCAGTTTACTGGCACTTCGACCACAACGCGACGGCGGCGATCCCGCCCGCCGCGACTATTTGTACTGCGGTGCCCACCAGCCGGGAAACATCCGCTGCACCCGGGGCTCGGCAAAACGGTCGTCGATCAGCATGACCACACCGCGATCTTCAGTGCCACGTATCACTCGCCCGGCCGCCTGGATCACCTTCTGCACGCCGGGGTACAGGTAGGTGTAGTCGAAGCCCGCGTCGAACAGAGCGCCCATGCGCAGCTTGAGCTGTTCGTTCACCGGGTTGACCTGGGGCAGCCCCAGGGTGGCAACGAAGGCGCCGATCAGCCGGGTGCCCGGCAGGTCGACCCCTTCGCCGAACGCCCCGCCCAGCACGGCGAAGCCCACGCCCTGCCCGTCTTCGACAAAGCGTTCGAGAAAGCCCTTGCGCTGCGCCTCGTCCATGCCGGGCGACTGCGACCATTGCACGATGTGCGGGTAGCGCTCGGCCAGCAGCCGCGCCACCTGCTGCTGGTAGTCGAAGCTGCTGAAGAACGCCAGGTAGTTGCCCGGCTGGAGGCGGTACTGCTCGGCGATCAGTTCCACGATCGGCGCCAGTGACGCCTGCCGGTGCTGGAAACGCGTCGACACGCTGCTGATCACGCGCACCTGCAACTGCTCGGCGGCAAACGGCGAGGCCACGTCCAGCCACGCGGTGTCGGCCGGCAGGCCGAGCAGGTCGGCGTAGTAATGGCGTGGGCTGAGGGTGGCGGAAAACAGCGTGACGCTGCGCGCAGCGGCCATGCGCGGGCCGATCAGCGGCGCCGGCACCACGTTGCGCAGGCACAGGGTGGACAGGCTGCGCCGGCCCGGGCCGTCGCGCTTGCTGATGTCGAACACGAAATGCTCGTCGAACACCTCGCACAGGCGCAGGAACTGCGAAGCCTGAAAGAAGAGCTGCAACAGCGGCCCTTCGACGCCGGCAGGCTGCTGGTTCATGCTGTCCTGCACATGGCTGACAAAACGCTGCAGCGCCTTGAGAAAGGCCTCGGGCAACTGGCCGGTGGCGCGGTAGGGAACGTCCTGGTCCTTGTGCACGGCGTTCCAGGCCCGGTCAAGGCGCTGCAAGGCATTGGCCATGCCTGCCGGGGGATCACGCCGCAGGGCCTTCAATTGCCATTGATCGAGGCTCACGCTGTACATCTGGCGTGCACGCTCCACCAGGTTGTGCGCCTCGTCCACCAGCACCGCCACCCGCCACTGGTCGAGCTGGGCCAGGCCGAACAGCAAGGCGCTCTGGTCGAAGTAGTAGTTGTAGTCGCCCACCAGCACATCCACCCAGCGCGCCATCTCCTGCCCCAGGTAGTACGGGCACACCTGGTGCGCCAGGGCTACCTCGCGCAGGCGGGCCTGGTCCAGCACCGGCTGCTGCGCGGCGGCCTGGCGGGCGGCGGGCAAGCGGTCGTAGAAGCCCTTGGCCAACGGGCAGGCTTCGCCGTGGCATGCGGTGCCGGGGAACTCGCAGGCCTTTTCCCGTGCCACCAGTTCCAGGCTACGCAGGGCCAGCTCGGGGCTGGCGTGCATGACCCGCTGCACGGCCTCCAGCGCCAGCGCCCGCCCCGGCGTCTTGGCGGTCAGGAACAGCACCTTGTCCAGTTGCTGCGGCACCATCGCCTTGAGCAACGGGAACAGCGTGCCCAGCGTCTTGCCGATGCCGGTGGTGGCCTGGGCCATCAGGCAGCGGCCGGTGCTTACCGCCTTGTACACGGTCTCGGCCAGCTCGCGCTGCCCGGTACGAAAGCTGGCGTGGGGGAACGCGAGCGCCTGCAGGCCGCTGTTGCGCAAGGCCTGGCGTTGCATCTGCTGCTGGGCCCAGCGCAGGAACAGCGTGCACTGGGCGATGAAGAACTGCTCGAGTTCGGCGGCGGTATGGCGGGCCTCCACCAGGGTTTCGCGGTCGCTGTCCACGTCTAGGTACACCAGCGCCAGGTTCACCTCGGCCAGTTCTCGCTGCTGGCACAGCAGCCAGCCATACACCCTGGCCTGTGCCCAGTGCAGTTGGCGGTGGTTGTCGGGCTGGCTGGCCAGGTCGCCGCGGTAGGTCTTGATCTCTTCCAGGCGGTTGAGCGCCGGGTTGTAGCCGTCGGCGCGCCCGCGTACCTGCAACTGCTCGAACTGCCCCGCCAACGCCACCTCCGACTCATAGCCCCGACCCCGGCGCGTAACCACCGTGCGGTGGCCGGTGATGCCCTCCTGCGCCGAGGGCGACGGGGTGAAGCGCAGGTCCAGGTCACCGACCTTGGCGGTGAACTCGCACAGCGCACGCACCGCTACCTTGTAGCTCATGCTGCCGGCTGTGCCCACTGCACGTGGCACACCTCGACGGGCAGGCCGTGCTCGGTGCAGAAGGCGATCCAGCGCAGCTGGTTGTCCTGCAGGCGATCGCCCGGGCCCTTCACTTCGATCATGCGGTAGCGCCGTTGCCCGGGCCAGAACTGGATCAGGTCGGGCATGCCGGCGCGGTTGGCCTGGATATCCTCCAGCAGGCGCTCGAAGCAGCGCTTGAGGTGCGCCGCCGGCAGGCAGTCCAGGGCCTGCTGCAACAGCGTGGCATCCAGCAGTTCCCAGTACACGAAGGGTGATTGCAGGCCGTGCTTGGCCTGGTAGTTGGCCAGGATGGTGTGGCGGTAGCGCTCATCGTCCAGCTGCCCCAGGCAGGCGGCAAAATGCTCGGCGCGGCGCGCCTGGAAGCCGGCATCGTGCAGGTCCAGCGGGCCGCTCTGGAACGGGTGGAAGAACGCGCCGGGCACGGGCGCGAAGATGGCTTCCCAGCACAGCAGCCCGAACAGGCTGTTGAACAGGGTGTTCTCGACGTAGTGCACCGGCCCGTCATCGGCCGCCAGGTGCACCTGCACCGCCTGCTCCACGCCAAGCGTCGACAGATCGACAGGCAGGCACAGGTCCAGCCGGCTGATCGCTGCCGGGGCGCGCCGACGCTGTGGCGGGCCGCCCAGCTTGCGCTGCAGGCGGGGCACGATGCGCGCCAGCGCCTGGACCTCCAGCGCGTTGGCCGGTTTGGCGCCCACTACGCTGGCAAGCTCCAGGGCGGCGGCATGATCGGCGCTGCGCTCCAGCACGCGGATATGCCGGATGCGTGCCTGGGGGTGGTTGCTGCGGGGGTAGATGTTCAGGGCCTGGGCCCAGTCGCCGCTGCGCTCGCAATGCTGGCCAAGCTGGAACAGCAACCTGGCGCGGCGCCGTTCCAGCCACGGGTTGCTCGGCTGCAGGCCGTCCAGCAGTGCCAGCACCTGCTCGACCGGCTGCCCGGCCTCGAGCTGCTCGGCACAGGTGTGCAGGGCCAGGCACAGGTCGATATCGGCGCGCTCGCGCAGCGCCCGGGAATCCTCGCCGAACGCGACCTGCTCGTAGCGCAGCAGGCCAAGGTCGGCGAGCACGAACTCCGACCAGTCCTGGTGCAGGTTGCCGAAAAACAGCAGACGCAGACGATCGCACAGCGCCTGCAGGTGCAGCACGTACACCGGTTCGTCGAATTCGGGCCACCACTGACGCAGGGGCCTGGCCTCGGCATACAGCGCCGACAACTGTTCGAGCAGTTCGCCCTTGGCAGCCCGCGGGCGCTCCAGCACGTCGGCGAAACAGCGGGCGATTTCGTCCTTGCGCAGCAACTGGAACAGGTGGTCCAGGCCCAGGCTCGGCTGGTCGTCGAGCCAGCCCAGCGCCACCAGCGGCGCGGCGGCAGGCTCGATGGCGCCGATTTCCAGGTAGGTCAGCTTGCTGGCGCGAAACATCACGCCCTTGCGCATCACCATGCGTACCAGCAGGGCCTGGGAGGCCTGACCCAGCGTCGCGAACTGTTGAATGAAGGCGTGTTCGTGTTCATCGAGCAGGTCGGCGTAGCGCAGTTGCACCCAGGCCAGTACCTGCTGAAAGTTGCACAGGTAATAGAACGGGTCGGCGACGGAATGGGCGATCACGGAGCGGGTAACCAGCAGAAGGAATCCACTGGTTATACATACAGACAGGTGAGCTTGGCAACCTCAGCGGATCAATGGCGCAACCGGCCCGGATCGCTATCCCGGGCCCGCGCCAGCAGCGAACGTCCACCGGCGGCCGCTTCACTTTCTCGCTGGTAGAGCATCTGCAGCGTGCTCAGGGACAAGCCGCTGATCTCCTCCAGCCATTGCACCATGGGCTGTGGCGAGGGTACGCCCTTGAGTGCCTTGTGCAGGTAGGGCAGCGCCGCCTGCATGCCGGGGTGCCGCGCCTGTACGAAGCGCTCCAGGTTGCGCCCGCGGTCGACGAAGGGCGCGAACAGCAGGCAGGCCAGCTGTTCTTCGTTGAGGTTGTAGCCCTGCAGGGCGAAGTCGTCCGCCAGGCGGCGGCGCTGGCCGTGGCGCTCGCGGTCTTGCCAGGTTTCCATGGCCAGTGCCTGCAGCGCCGCCGGCACCGGTTTGCGCCGCAGCTGGGCCTTGACCTGCTGCAGGTGCTCGGCAATGCCCAGCGCATAGTCCTGCCCCTGCACGCACTGCGCGCGCAGCCCGGCAAGGTGTGCCATCAGCAACGGGTTGGCACAGGCCGACTGGCTGAAACCCAGGGCCAGCTCGTCATAGCGAAACCTGAGAAATTCGAGCAGCAGCACGCTCTGCCCCTGCTGGCTGTCCTGCAGCAGGTCGGCGATGTCGATGAAGCGCGGGATACGGCGGGGGCCCGGGACCTGCCGAAGGGGCTCGGCTGGCAGCCCCAGCACCTCGTTGAGGTAGATGCGGCGCAGTTGGCCAAGGCCCTGCAACAGGGCGCCAGGGTGTGAGTGGGCCGGCCTTGCACTGCTCAACCCGGCCTCGCGCATCATGCGGCGGCCCCACGCCAGGTAGCGTTTGCGCTCGGGCATCGGGTCGGCGTTGATCAATGCGTCCACCCCGCCCTCCCAGCCCATGCCCTGGCGGTACAGTTCGGCCAGCGCCAGGTAGAAGCGATTGCAGAACATCGGCCGCACCTGGCCGGCGGTCAGGTGCCCGGCAACCAGGGTGTCGAAGCGCTCGACCTGCTGCTGACGCGGCGACAGCGGCTTGAGTGCATCGAAGTGCTGGAGGCCGCCGTCGTCCAGCACCAGCAGCTCGACCCGCAGGTCGTCATGCAGCACCAGCGCCGAATAGCCACGCTCGATGTTCTCGATCACCGCCGTCGACATGCCCACATGGCGGGCGGTGACCACGCGCAGCTCGAAGGTGGCCGGAGCACGCGCCGCAATGCTCAACTGCGCGGCGCGCAGAAACGCAAGGGCGAAGGAGCTGTCCTTGCCGCCGCCATGGGCCAGCATCACCTTGAAGTCGCCTATGCGCTCGATCCCGCCGGCGGCCACCAGCATGCGCTGGATAAGCAATTGCAGCGACGCGCGCTGGCCCTGGGTAAGGCACTCGAGCAGTCGCTGCAGGACCTGCTGGTAAATGTGAGTCATGGCTTGATCGTGGAGGGTACTCATGGTGTATACCTGATTCGATAACGACTGCCGGCAGCCGGAAGTTACCCGATGCGGGTAACAGGACATCGTTGCGCAACAACGGCAAAGTGAATTAAAAAAAGAATGATGGTCTTAGGATGTTTCTTACAACTTCCTACGATTGTTCCGACTCAGATCGAAACAGCATCGCCCGATGACCACCCTTGCCCCGGACAGCGCCCCCCGGCGCGTTGCGTGCGAGGGCCCCACCTCCATGAACAGTACAGCTGGCACACCATATCTCGCTCCTTGAGATGATTGATGGTTGGATGAACAGCGCCGCCTTAGGCACGACAGTGCCCGACGCCCATAGGAAACAGCAGCCCTTCCACGCGAAGATGTAATTTTACGGACACCGGAAAGTCTTTATTCCCACGCCCACAACATAACGCAAGCGCCGTACTTAGTCCGCACAAGTTAAATAGGAAACATCTGAAACTTTAATAAGAAATTTCCACAAAAAAGCCCGAGACTCGGCTCGGGCTTGGCGTGTCGCGCAGCCTGTCAGGCGTCAGGCAGCACCAGTACCACGCGGCCTCCACACGGGCACTCGTCCATGTGGCGGTGTGCGGCGACGACCTCGTCGAACGGGTAGGCCTTGATGATGTGTGGCAATACCTGGCGGTCGGCGGTGAACTGGTTGATATCGCGCAGTGCGCGCTGCAGCGCCACCTGGTCCTGGGTGATGCCCAGCTCCGGCTTGCCGGTGAAGTTGCTCACGCAGTGCACGAAGAACTGGATGTTCTTCTGGAACGCCGCACAGGCCGGGAACGGCGTCTGGTTGCCGCCCTGCAGGCCGTACAGCACCAGGCTGCCGCGTGGCGCCAGCACATCGCCCAGCAACGACATCTGCGGGCCACCCAGGCCATCGAGCACCATGTCCACGCCGCGGTTGTCGGTGTACTTGTTGATCTGCATGAGCAGGTCCTGCTCTTCGGTCACGATGACCTTCTCTGCCCCCAGCTTGAGCAGGTTGTCGCGCTCGGCGCTGTCCTTGGTGGCGGCGATCACCTTCAGGCCCAGGGCCTTGCCCAGCTGCACGAAGGCCGGCCCGGCGCAGTGGCTGGCGTCGGTGACCAGGGCGGTCTGCCCGGCCTTGGCCCGCGCCAGGTCGACATAGGCGAAATAGGCGATCAGCAGCGGCGTGTAGTGCACGCTGGCCTCGATCGGGCTGAGGATATCGGGGTAGCGGGTCAGTGCGTTGCGCGGCAACACGATGACCTCGCCATACACCGGGTGCTCGTTGGGGCTGGTGGCCGGAAAGCTGGCGACCTTGTCGCCGATGGCCAGGTCGTCGACGCCGGCGCCGAGGGCGGTCACCACACCGGCCATTTCGTGGCCGATGCCGGCCGGCAGGCGCGCATGGGACGGCGCCAGGTTCTGCCGCCACAGCACGTCGTACCAGCTGATGCCGATAGCCTGCACCCGCACCTGTACTTCACCGGCAGCCGGTTGCGGCGTGGCCACGTCCTCGCACTTGAGCACCTCGGCCTGGCCGAATTTGTGAAAACGGATCATGCGGGACATCGCAAACCTCGCCTAGTGAACCTCTAATACCCGCAACTCTATCGGGGCTATAGCGGTTAGACCATCAGTGGCCATTAATAGTCAACATGCCTGTCATTGATTGGTGATAGCGCCTGCTGCGCAATTTATGCGGTGCAGGGTACCGTCTTTGCCCTTAAGATTCACCCCTGCCCCGACCAGACCTATGAAGCGAAGCCGATGAACCGTAACGACTTGCGTCGCGTCGACCTGAACCTGCTGATCGTGTTCGAGACCTTGATGCACGAGCGCAGCGTCACCCGCGCCGCGGAAAAACTGTTCCTCGGCCAGCCGGCCATCAGTGCGGCGCTGTCGCGCCTGCGCAGCCTGTTCGACGACCCGCTGTTCGTGCGTACCGGGCGCAGCATGGAGCCCTCGGCGCGGGCGGTGGAGATCTTCGCCCTGCTCTCCCCGGCGCTGGACTCCATCTCCACGGCGGTAAGCCGCGCTGCCGACTTCGACCCGGCCACCAGCACGGCGGTGTTTCGCATCGGCCTCTCCGACGACGCCGAGTTCGCCTTGCTGCCGCAACTGCTCAAACGTGTGCGCGCCGAGGCGCCGGGCATCGTGCTGGTGGTGCGCCGGGTCAACTACCTGCTGATGCCCTCGCTGCTGGCGTCGGGTGAAATCTCGGTGGGCGTGAGCTGGACCAGCGACCTGCCGGCCAACGCCAAGCGCAAGGTGCTGCGTCGCAGCAGGCCCAAGGTGCTGCGTGCCGACAGCAAGCCGGGCAGCCTGAGCCTGGATGAATTCTGCGCACGCCCGCATGCCCTGGTGTCGTTTGCCGGCGACCTGAGCGGGTTCATGGACGAGATCCTCGAGAAGCTGGGGCGCAAGCGCCATGTGGTGCTGGCCGTGCCGCAGTTCAACGGCCTGGGCAGCCTGCTGACTGGCACCGACATCCTCGCCACGGTGCCGGACTACACCGCCGAGCAGCTGACCGCCGCCGGCGGCCTGCGCGCCGAAGACCCGCCGCTGGAGGTGCAGAGCTTCGAGCTGCATATGGCGTGGCGCGGATCGCAGGACAATGATCCGGGGGAGCGGTGGTTGCGGTCGCGGATTCAGATGTTCTTTGGCGACCCTGAGAGTCTATAGGCGTCATCGGGCGGGCTGTTCAGCTGGTCATTTCTGCCTTCTTATAAACCATGGAGATCCATTCACTTTCAGTGGATTGCTACATTGGGGGCACATCTGAGGGCATGCTTTGGATGGTTTGAAAAGGATGCCCCAGCCTAACACTCGACAATTCCCTTCTTAGAAAATCACTCGCTGCTCGCTGCCGAACACTTTGCAATTGACCTAAAAGGGGTTCAATCCAACTTTTCGATATTGGCGCGCAACATGCCGAGTTCAAGCGTGATCTGTCGCGCCCCAGCATGCGCGATGGGCTGGTGAAGCACTTTGCCACGAGTTCTTTATCGGCAACACGATAAACGCGCCACAACTCGTAGCGGTCCCTTCACGTAATGCCTTTTTAAACTCTCTGCGAGGCCATTCGAACCTGCCACCCACGCCTGGCGTTGATTCCAGTTCAACCCACCGAGGCTGCCCGTTGGTGTCAATGGAGCGGATGTCATAGTCGGCGACCGGCTCGTCTTGCGATGTCCATACGACATACAGCTCAGGATTCGCGTAGCCCACATATCTCGCACTTTCTGAAACTCAATGTGATAGACCAGTTCCTCGCCACGTTGCCCCACGCGACGAGCCCATTCATTCTCTGAAGCCAAGGGTGGTAGCCAGACATTCGTGGTTCCACCGCCACCGCCCCTCCTCCGCGCGGTTCTATTTTCTACTCCTCGGGTCGGCGCAACCGTTAGTGAGACATGGGCGATGCAGCCGATCTCGGTCACGCCGAGTTCGAAACTGGCTTTGTAACCACCAAAATCATCGCAGACCAGCTTGCCCCGCCAGTCTTGCAGGAAGTTGCGTACTCACCGGCGCGGCTGAAGGCGACAGCGAGTCGATAGCATGGAAACAGGCCAGAAGACTTTTCGTCAGCAAGTCGCACTGGCTGGACGCGGGGGCGGAAGGCCGTGTACTGAAGATATCCCTTGGATATCTCTAGGAAAGTCTAAAGAGATTAAGAAACCATATTGAGCAAGTCTTCTATGGAAAAGCTGCAAGGACGGTTGCAAAGAAAGCGGCCGGCGTATCGGTCCACGAGATCCTGAGAGGGCTTCAGCCCACTCTTAATCTTCGCTCGGGCTAGCTTAAGCGCGTCAGGCATCTCGTCTCCATGTCCTAGAAACACTTCGGTAAGCAGGCGCTCCCGGCGCTCCTCAAGTGTTCTACCCTTCAAGCCTTTCTTGATATACCGAGCAAGTACGGTGAAAAGGACTTTTTCGCAGTGGACGTATCGAAACAGCTCACCTAGTTGTGCAACGGCTTGATCCAATGACGCCGTCTTGAAAAGAGTGTCATAGAACGGAACGACCCTGTCTTCGAGCATGCCAGTCAACACCTCTCCCTCAAGTGCGATGAGGGTGTAAAACGGTGAGGCCGAGTGAATGTCAAGCGAACGAATCGTTGAAAGCGAATGGCATACTCCACCGACAACCAGAAGCTTGTTGCCTGTCGCAATGTTCAAATCGCGAAGAGCGTTTCCGAGCGTTTCCCAGTCTAGGAAGCCAGTCCCAACCTTAATGCCCTCGCTCGGGCTACCGTGCATATCAAGGTGCACGATAGGTCTGACCCCTCCGTTGCATGCGGCCATGTTACGTAAATCTTGGAGGGCGAGAATCATCTCGTCGGGCGAATGCAGGTTGATCTGTATTACTGGAATTGGCAGTCGGCCGTGACCTTTAAGGTCTTCCACCATTCTGCGGGTTGGCCCTCGCTCATCTTCTGCTAGACCACACAGCCAATAGAGCGCATTCGCACCGAAGGAACTGTCAAACACAAATGACTTTGTCATGGAGCTCGCTAACATAGTGAACTAGTCGGGAGTCGCCAGACGTAGCTTGCCGGTTCTCACTCCAGTGAGGTGTAGCAATCGAATGCCTACTGCCCAGTGACCGCATCGCGACAGAGAAGCACCTTTTGCGAAAGCACGTCAGCTCTCAATCAGAGATCAATGTACTCAACCGATCTGCGCTTCTGAGCCGTCAGAATGATTTGGCTATTCGCCCAAACGACGTATAACTCTGAAACCTGCTGCTGCCCCTGCGCATAGGCATAAAATCGTGTATTCAGGCGCCTAGGTCTGGTACGCCAATGCGCAGCGCTTGCTACAGGCTCTATCTGCCGGTAAGGCTCGGCGCGTTCAATGAGGCGTTTTTTGAAGTAATTCTCAACAGTGCTCTGATTGGAAAGGAGATGCATGCCGCCAGGATTCGGGAAAAGCACCGCTGCCAGCTCATTTTCTTGAGCGATGCTGACGGCGACATCGAAAAACGCGTTGACGATGCTATGTACCGTATGAGTAGCCAACATCTCATCCATCGGGTTGATCGCGCGAACGATCAGGCAACGCTTGGTTGGATGGAGCGCCGGGATCGATTCGAAATAGATCATGGCCATCCCTGCAAGCCGACGTTGCACAGGGTCAAATACCACCATATGCGCGTGCCGCTCCTCCTTCCACATGTCCGTGTCATCGCGCGTGCACAGGTTCGCGGCTTGCCTAGCGAAAAACACTGCCGGATATTTTGACACGAACGCCTGCAATTCAGTGACTTCGTCGTTAGCAGGCATAGCGGTGAACTTGCCCTGCTCGCGCTTCAACCAGCCTGCACATGTCGCGAGCACAATTGTTTGGGTGTGTCTGACTGCGGCCTGTAATCTTCCACGGCCAGTTTGCGCCCCAGCCAGATGAGCCTCACCCACCATTCGCTTGGCCAGGCTATCAGCCTGCTCATCGTTGAAGTTCATTACAAACGCCGGCATATGCGCCTCAAGAGCGTCCGGTAAAGTGCTGGTGAAAAGCGTGTCGAGCTGCTCCAACCCCTCGGAGATATCGACACTAAAATCCTCCAAGGCAGCTATCTGTCCGAGGTCGGTTTCGAGCCACGATCCGATCAATGAGTCCTCACGACTCGCCGCGAACAGTACACCTAGATGAGCCGCTACGGACTGAGGATCACGCGACTTGTCGTATAGCCGCTTGGAACGGATGGCCTGACACGCGTCGGTGAAGTCCCTTTTTGAACAGATCTTCGCGCTGATCGTCTTTGCCTGAACAAGCGCTTGCAGACTACTGCGCTCAAGGCGCTTTTCCATGCGACGAATCGAGCGCGCCCAGCGCATCGGGTAACCATCCCACAATTTCAATCCAGCCATTTGCGATTCGAAACCCAGGACATTCTTCCACTGTGACCTGACGCTGTGGCTATCAGCCTTGTAGATCATGGATATAGCCTCAACCTCCTGAGCTTGCAGCTCAGCGCTTGATGGTCCGCGCCCCCTTAGAAGGCTCTCTACCAACGGCACCATTGCGTCCATCTGTTCTTGTAGCTGCTCAGTTGACGACCACGCATGGCGAATCATGCTCGGCAGCAGGACGCCACCCGTTTGGTTCAGAATGGCTGGTAAACGAGGCAAAAGTTTTAGGCTCTCGGCCTGAGCTAGAACTTCCCTTCGTTCGTCGTAGCGCTCGCGTGCCGCGTCGTTCGGTTGCTGGTGGCGATAACCGATGTCCGTTACCACCCGATCATCAATGGCTCTAATGACACAGCTCAGGTTCTCAGTGAAAGCAGCAAAGTGGTTACGACGGAAGGCATCGTCCAGCAGTACACGAGATGTTGAATTCAGGTCCCAGCAACAAAGCGTATGTACGCCACGTGCCTTGTAGTACCAATCCATGATTGCTTTGAATGAGTTCAATCCCTTGTTCTCGACTAAGTACTGCAAAGTGCCTAGTCCAAACCGTACAACGCGCTCCGCTTGGCACAGATGACTGAACTCTGGCATGGGCACGGCGGTGAGCAGATAGTGATACGGTTGGGCGGCCAGAGTGCCAGCACAGCGAATGATCCAGTCAACCAACTCGCGCTCTTTACGCGGTTTACGGTGCCCTTTGATTACAAGCCAAGTCTCAAGGCTCTGGACACCCATGACGGTATACGCACGCTGAAAACCCAGAACTGCCTCAGGGTAGCAATACCCATGGCGCTCAAGCACTGCCAAGTATTCCTGCAATGCTCTGGGGCGCGCCAAGTAAGTGCGACACTGCCCTATCTGCTCGAAGCTCAAGCAGTATGGAGCACCGGCCAACAGCGCGATCTCGGCGAGCGGTTCGCCCTCTCCCTCTTTTTTGTTGAGCTCCAATATGAGCGTCTGGCAATCCGCTAGGTCTTCGACGCTCGCGCCCAGAGCAATCAAGTGCTCGACCAACAATGAAGAAGGTTCGCAGTAATGGTCCAGCATACGCTTGCAGTGTTGAATCTGATCAGCTGAATGGGCCTTAACCACATCCAATACAAAGGCCCAATTTGCGCTGGAAGCTCGCCAAAGCGACTCTCCAATGACCTCGTAGATGGCATCTGCGCCTGCTGTGCCAGAAGCAACAATCAGTTGCAAGTTTACCTGCAGCCGATCCGGGTCTATAGCATCCAGGTCATGACGAAAGATACTCGCTACCTGCTTGCGCTTAACACCATTGGCCAGCAATAGATCAATGGCCTGTTTGAAGGTGCGAAGGGCTTCAGGGGTGATCTCGGACGCGTGGTAGCGCTCTTTCATTTGATAGTCTAGCCAGGCCAGCTCCGCTTCTGTCCGTACCACGTTGGTTAGCACCAGCAACTTGGCGAGTGGGCCCTTCAATCTGAAGTTGCCATAGCGAGCATAATGTTCGATCCTCGCAAAGCTCTCCACGCCAACCTTACGCGCGGCCATGAACCAGCCAGCATCCAATCTGTCGAGCTGTCTTGCGCGTTCATAGGAGAGCAGCGGCATGCCTTGTATGGCCTGATCAACGGCTGGGGTGTAGCGGTTCAAGCGACACGTCACGACTCGGTCGTAAAAGGTCTCGTAAAGAAAGGCACGTCCTTCGTAGGTGCGTGTTTTTGCTAACTGCCTACGCGTGTATTGCCATGTCAGCCAATGCGGGACGAAGAACATCCCCAACTTGCCATACCAGGGCCATTCCTCTGGTTTAATCAGTGACTGCGAAGCGGGTATACCAAGCATTCGGCGGATATGAAGTGCCTGGTCAGAGTCTTCGGCAAGCAGCTCGCTGACATTGTTCTGAACCCAACGCCGCGCAGCTCTTAATGTAATCCGCTGAGTAAATCTGGAGTGAACGTCGGCAGTTTCATCGTAATCGGAAATGGCCAGTCGTTTGACCGCGTCTCGCCCTTGCTCTAAGGCATGGGTACGAAATGCCCGATACCCACTTTGATCCCTCATTGTCATTCCTTTTACGTGGCGGTGCGGTCGTGCAAACGACTGCGGCTGAATCAGCTTCGTGGTTGATAGCCGGACAAGACTAAAAGCGAAGTCCGTTATTAATGCTCATTACCTCGTTGATGTCGCTCCTCATTCGGACACCGATAGCATTTATTTTCACGGATGGGCCAGAAGCTCCGCTAGCTGCTCAGGCCGGGGGGCCTGTTTCTCGAACTCAAGTCGGCCACGGATAGAGTCACCATCAAATCGGTAGATGCCCCTGTAATTCAGCATTCCACCCCACCCATTGCCATGACGCCTTCCACCATGGGCACTTTTTTCACCAGTAACAACCCACACGATTTCCAACCCTTCTGCGTCCAAAAATGCCCGCATCACATCGCGATCTACAACAGCCGCACTGAACCCGGGCTCGTCAACGGACGGATCTTTAAAAAGAATTCTGCTATCTGCTGTTGCATATGCAAGGGACCGTCCTTCCGCCAGACGCAGATTAAGTCCACGCATAAGCGCTGGAGCGGGAACCGTAAGATTGAAGCTTTCCTCAATCGAATAGTCATGGCCTGATCGCTCGACACGCCAGTCTGCTACCGTCGCTTGCGTGTGAATTGCTTCGTCTGAATCCATCTCGAAACTTCCATCGATGGTCTCGAATGCCGGATGCCAAGGATACTCGCCAAGGTAGCCATTCAGGGGCATATCGAATGCCGGAAAATGATCCCGATTATCTGCTGATTGGGTTAGAAACACCGTTAAACGCTCAACATCATCGCGTGCTACCAATATCGATTTAACTTTGTGCCAAGTCATCCGATGAATCACGCGTTCGCCATCAACCATAGCCAGATGATTACGGCCAACATTTGTGTCGAGTACGAGCCAGCGTCGGCCAGTCGGGTCGATGACATCAATCTGCTGCACTGGATCAGGCACGTCTCGCGATTGATCCTCCATCCACGCGACTCGCGATTCGGGCGGATCGTCGCGCCAGCGCGAAAAATGAGGGGACCACCAAGTCGGACCTTGACGATCCGAGTCGCGCTGTTTAGTACGAGTCACAAGGATAGTCGGATCCATCTCGCGTGAGCCGACTTGCCAAGGCCCGCGAAAGAGCTCGGGATCTTCTTGATAGTTACCACCTACGAGCGAGGTGTCAGAAAGACGTCCGGTCATTTCATGGTAGGCGATCCATTGATATTTTTTACCGATGCGCTCGACTCGGTGCTCATTACGGTCATGGCCCGCCATCTCGCGGTCGAATTCGGCGAAGCGTTCTGGAGTCCATCCAAGCTCATGCGCGCGCCAAGCGACCCAATGGCGCGACCTATCACCAGCATATGTTGGATGCCCGGCTACGGCTCGCTCGTCCCACATTCGGCCGCGCACAAAGCCGGCAGCACGAATACGAAACGCCTCTATCTCTCCCTCGTCCAAAAGACGCTCGAACTCGCTGATAGTCGCGTCTCGCTTTTTTTCGGACGCACGCCGCGCCTCCATCAGTTTTTTGGCTTCGTCGTGAGCTTGACGAAGAAAAAGCGAGAGCCCCGTAGGCATCGAATTGGTGCGAGCTGCGATTTCAAGTACCTGCTCAAACGCCGTGGTACGCGCCGGATGGGGTTTGATCGCTTCCAAGTACCAGGCGTCGTAAATCTCACGCATGGAACGACCATACTCCGAGCGTGGAAGTAACAGGAAGTCGCCGGCAAGATTATCGATTTTGTAGCGTGCAAAATCACCATCCTCGACTGCGGAACTGCAAATTTCATCACGCAATAAACTGCCGCCATAGTTCTGAACATACTTGCCAAGAGTTTCTTCGGTCACCTTCTCGAGTACCCTCCCTCCTGGATAAGGAGGCCGAGCGCAATCTAGCGATATGTCCGCAGGCAAAACGCCGCGACTGGCAGCAAGCTCAACGATCCCACGCGCGTGGTCGCGAACGAGCGCGTGGGTTGGTAGCTGGTCGCCAGTAAACACCGCCTCGAAGGCAACTCGCGCGAGCTCGGCAAGTCCCTCATCGCTGGAATTTCGCGTTGCTGCACCATATGCAGCAGCAAGCACGCGGTCGAAAACATAAGCGTCGTCAACATTGGAGAATTTCTCGATCATCTGGGCGGCGAGTTCACGGCGATTTACTAATAGTGTCGCAAGCGCTTTGGTCGCCATATCACGGATCCAACGATGGCTGAGACTAGTGAGCCATGCGAGCGTGATGGCGACTAGTCGAGCGCGCGGCAGCTCGATTGGCTCTAGTCCGTTGGCTAGCACCCACTCGATCAATGTTTCAATCGCGCCGTCGCCGTCGCCATCCACGGCGATGTGCGTCACGCGAGTCGACCATTCAATGTCGCGCTCGTACATCGGTAACGGTTGCAGCCAACGGTCAAGATAGTCGGCATTAAAGAGATTGTCAGGTTCAGTGGCGATCGCAAGCAGCGTCTCAAGAACTGCGTCACCTCCGATTACGTCAGCGCATTCATCAACCAGTTGGAGGGTCCGTTTGGTGAAGGCGTCCTGTCGACGCCACAGCAGACTGAGCTGAAAGGCATGAGCAAGATCCCAGCGGGCAAACTTGCCGTCGACAACGTCAATGAGTTCAACGCCGTAACGCTCTGGCAGTTGTACAGCCAATGCCTCGGCGATGCCTGCGAACCTGGAGGAGCCTCGACCCACCACATAAGATGCGAGTGGCCCCCCAGTGATGAAAGCTGCCGCAGGATCGCCGTCACCTACATGCGTATTGAGTAGCCTCTGGGCTATACGATGGTCACTTAACCGCTCGAAGGTAAAGCGAACCATCTCGTTGATCTCTTCTCCGTCGCGGACTGGCTCAACCGCGATCACACCTTCGCTTTCGAGCTGGAAGAAAAGGCTTTGTTCAGCGAGACCGTTTGAGTTGTGCAAACATTCGATGATTGAATTCGCGGCGTCAATTGAGAGATAGCCGGTACCCGCAACCACCATCTCTTCCGTGAGCGCCGTGAGGACCGCCTCTACACGCTTTAGCCTTGGCGCCAAGCCCATCCGCAAATTGAGCGTCTCGACCACCGCGTTGAAATAAAAATTGAAGACCTTCGACACGCCAGCCAGTCCACGCGGAAGTTCGCTTTCATTACGACGTTCAAGCATGTCACAGCAAGTTCGCAGGAACAGCGGATTTTCGAACTCTGGCGCGAAATGCGGGGCTGCCATTCGAACGATGCCACGCTGGTCGAGGTAGCGACGCGCGGCTTCAGCCGCCCTTCCTGCGAAACCTGGGTGTTCCAAGCGGGGTAACGTGGTCGTATCGAGGTCGCGCACGATATAAGGGATGAAGGTGGAGCGACAGGAGACGAGAACCGCTATATGCTCAAAGCGGTCGGCAACAGCGAGGAACGCGACAAGACGCTCGGACCAAACCGCTACACCATTACGCTCGTTGATCGCATCAACCATCACTAATGCGCGGGTGCCAGCTGCTTCGGCAGCGGAGTCAAACGCACCGAGAATTGCATCCGGAGGAGCATTTGTCAGCCCCAACTGCTCGGCGATCTGTCGCCAAGGTTCCGCATCACTGAACGCTCCACCAAGCATTAGGACGGCGGGAAAGCCCTGCGCAACATGATGCTCGGCGACATCAGCCAGCAAGTGTGACTTACCAACGCCCGCCTCTCCGCTCAGCAGCAGGCGGTGTGAATTAGCGAAGTTGGTCGAGGGGGCATTGATTTCCTCGACAACGCGATCGATCACTTCGCGCAAATGTTCGGCAAAATGAAGACCGTCGCGACCACTGTCCTGAGCCGCTCCGGGTTGCCGACGTAGCTCCCAGATTCCGCTGCGACAGCGGTTGAGCGCCGCAGTTGCAATCGCCAATAAAGCGCTCCATTCCCCGAATGGAATGAGATTCGCTGGGCCAAGTGGTACGCCGCGAATTGCTGAAGATATCGCAGCCATTTGGTCGCCGAGCGCAGTGAAATCTATATCACATGTTCCCCCCAGCGCCGCGCCGATGCTGCGTAGCGAACGATGTCTCGCCTCGTCGAGATCATCAGCCCAACCAATGATCTTGCACGCGAAATCGGGATCTCGTGCGAATGCGACTAACGCCTGACGAATAGGCAGTTCGATATTAAGTTCTGGCGTGTAGCGGCGACCGAGAGCGGCACGGCTGATCGCAAACCGGTCTTTAAACCATTCGCACCCAAAATGAGGGAGATCGAACCAATAGGTACGACGCCCCACATACAGTGGATCATTCCGTGAGAGTCGTTCTGTGAGCTGAAAGCCGCCCCAGAGTTGGATTTCAACTATACGAGGCGCGATGGAAGCTTGACGCGCAATCACCCAGTCATCCCAGCGATCGCGCTCAGACTTGCGGCCTTCAACACGGCCGTCAGACAAGTCGAAAGGTATGCATACGATGAAGGTGGCGAGTGCCGGGTGCTTGGCTACGGCGTTTTCAAAGGAGTCTTTGAGCTGCCCCGCTTCGCCGCTACCAAGCTCGAAGAAATACTTGGCCTGCCATCCAGTTTCAGAGCCATTGGGCTCGACTCGATAACATTCAAGTCCTGCGTCGGCACCCGCACCCTTGCGGTGGAACGGTACGCCCCCCTGAGACTCGAGCGCGGCAAATTGGCAGACGAGCTCCTCGAAACCCGCGTGCTGGCTGCCGTGATGTGTGCGGATGGCTCGGAAATCAATCATTGGTGTTGCCATCGGCGGTCCTCAAGTCAGTTACAGAACTCTGCTAAGCCGCGATAGTTAAGCATATTTAAAACCTGTAGCAATGATCTCCGAAAGCGCACTCGATACCGACATCATCAACACCTTTTCAGTTGGGATCGTAATACGGAGGGTGTGTCTATCCGAGCTCGAATCACGCTTGCAACTTTTGTAATTGTATGAGCGGCTCGCCAACCTACCCTTCAATGGCAAACCGTAGTTCCTCAAGATAAGGGCTCATATGTTCCCTCACTAGCGCCCGGGTGTAAGCGACATAGGCTTCATCAGGCGATAGCAACTTCACCAGATCTTCAAGATCAGTCCCCGGATCGCGCCCTTCCTTCATGGCGGCGAATGTATGACGAATAGCTGACATGACTACTCGACGATGACGAGCGCGCATTTGAAGTAGTTCAGCCCTGGCCAAGCCAAGATATCGGATGCTCGCGACCCCTTTCGGGCTGAGCTGACCGGCGATGATGGCGGGTTCTATCCTACCGTCATCAAGGAACACCAAGTGCTCCGCTGGATCATCGACGCAAGGATTTAACAGCAACGGTTCCTCATTCCTTAACCCCCGGGGTCCCGTCGCCCGCTGAGACTCGTCGACTAGCGGGAAGTAGTTGGCCTTGCCGATTACTCGCTTGCGGTTGTCATAGTCAGGTTGGGTTCTCGGCCGATTACAATCGGCGCAAGAGATCAGCAAATTGGGCCATTTTGCAGCCAACCAGTAGTAGCCGTCCTTTTTTATCGGATCGCCCCCTGGGACAGCCGACTCCACAATCACGGCTCCTTTGGGACGGAAATGCTCGATATCACCCGACTGAGTGCCGGCAAGGATTGACTCGCAAAATGCGCACTTGCGACCAAAAAGCTTATCCAACTTGTCCCGGACGCTCTTGGTGGAATATGCGGCAAACTTCAGCTTCTCGTTCGCGATTTTGGCGATTCGATTCCTTCGCCGTTCTTTGACCCCCGCAGCAGCAAAACCCTTTGGCGCACTATCCTTGGGCCGATCGACCTTGATCATAGTGGAGTTACCTCATCTGGCGATGTCTTGGGCGACATCTCCTGCATGACAAACCTCAGTCGAGCAACAGTTGCCTTCGAGAGCTTCTCGGCGCTCACATTCTGCAGCGCTGGTAGTTCTTCGGTGCCTGAGGAATCAAGTAGCTGTAGAGCCAGCCGTTCGCGCTTGGTAGTCCCCAGATATCGTTCATCGGTCAATTCCTGGACGAGCTCCTTGAGTCTCGACTCATCCTCTTCGGTACGATTCGGTGTTCCCAGCAGTGTTTCGTATTCTTTGATGTCCGCTTCCATTTGCGGATCTGCAGTACTGCGTAGCCCAAAGTGCTCCGAGGACAGCAACTGCTCTACCCGAAGCTTTGAAACCGGGGGTAGGTCTTCCAGGGCATAGATATGACCGAGCCTGTCTCGCTTCAGTACCGCCACTTCCCCCTCGTAAAGGCCCCGAAGGCACAACGGATCGTGGGTGCTATAAATGAACTGAGTGCGTGGAAATGCACTTCGCAGAGCGGACAAGCATTGCAAGCGCCAGGCCGGGTGGAAGTGATTGCCCAGCTCATCAATCAGGACGACTCCTTCTGTTGATTCTATGTCTGAGCCAAACCGATACAGTACTTGCATGATATCCACCGCCATGCCTAGCATCGACTGGTAGCCATCGCTCAGATGACTGATTCGACGCCCTAGTGCACCACCTACCTCCAGTGAAAGGTCGCCCACTCCAGCCCCTTGGATTACCTTCACAAGATGGTCATCAGGCATCAGACTGGCGAGCACTCGGTTGACTTCATCCAACTGCTCGTGAGCAAGCTCCGCCAACCACTCCTCCGGGGCAGTCAGTGGCAAAAACGGGTCAAAAAGGTTATCGACTTTTGCGTGGTTTAACCCCGCCTTTGGCTTATGGCGCCCTCGTGGAAGTAATCTCGTTGCGCCGTAAGCCAATACAAGTGACCTAGAATGCTCAGTGTTGAAGCTCAGAGGCTTGGATCGTCGAAACGTTACGACCGTGTCTTCGTCCGCACCAACCACCGACACCCTAACCTCGCCCTCGTAGGCGTCAGCAGTTAGTAGCTTGGCGCTGGTCATTTTTAGACGTTTCGCGTAGGCCTTCCCCGACAACGCCAAGGCCAAGGCCCGTAACACAGTGCTCTTACCCACCCCGTTTTCACCAAGCAGAGCAAAACAAGGCGCTTGCTCCGACAGCGACTGGCTGAGGTCGAGATCCAAGTGGTGGATGGGGCCATAATTTTTGATCTGGATTCGAGTGATGTATTGAGAGATGGCTTTATAGCTTTCGACTCCGATACCCAATTCAGTATCGATGGAAATCTGTGCCGTACCAGGCATAAAACGGCTGGGTCCAGCATCGACCGGATCCCTGGTAAGCGGTCTATCCCCGGCGCGTAGCAACTGTCGCCAAACAGCACAGTGAGCAGAGTGGCCCTCGGCTCGTGCGACCCGCTCCTCATTACTAGCGCTCTCGAATAGTTTTGCCTGTTCCGATCGTGCGAGCACCAACTGCCGACGGTTCAGGTCAAAGAGTTTGATGTTATCCCAGCCGCGAGCCGTGTGCGCCTCTACGGAGCCGTCCGACATGAATATCAAATGCTCATCGGGATCGTCCCTACAGGGGTCAAGGAGCACTGGACTCTCAAACTCGACGATTTCGATGTATGGAGCGCCGCTTTTTGCGAGGGAGTTGTAAAGAGGAAAACGATCAGCCTTGTAGCGATTGCACGTAGAACAAGCCCAATAGAGATTGCGCCAGTCAAGCTGCAGATGCCAATAATTCTGATCGAAGGATTCAGACGCAGACCGGGAAGATTTAGGCCTAAATCGCTCTATAACACCAGCAGAAGTACGATCCGCGTATATCTCACAGTAGCAGCAACGATGTTGGAAAACTTCACTTAGAAGATCGCGAAGCGACCTCAGATGGTTATAAATTTTGCTCGGATAACCGGCGCGAGTTGTAACTAAGCTCTTGGCCAGGATGATGCTGGCCGAGTGCTCAGGCGGGAAATCAGATAGATAGGGGGTGAGGTAATCTGGGCACGCTGGCCGGTGGATCGGGGTCATCCTTGTCTCCTTGGCTTGCAATTACGCATACGGAACAATGTGCTGGCACAAACCTGGGGCTCTCGCCATTGCGTGAGTTGGGCAGTGGCCGAAGCAGTCAGAGTTTTGCATGAGTGTCAAAGGGCGTCTTGTGCACCGTGGACGCATGCATCGCCAAGCCACCTACCACCCCTAGCGACGCATCTCCATGGTGTATCTCACTACCTGGAAAGTGACGTTTGACAGCCTCTGCGATATAGGGCGCTCGCGACATGCCGCCGGTAAGCAACACAATCGGAGTTCGGCCAGCGGTCGCCCCCCTCACCTGACTGAGCAACTCGTTGAAGGAGCGCATGTACCTTTCATATCCAAACTCCAGATCAGATGTCCCCGCCTTGGCTCGAAGCCCCTTCTGCACGTAATCGAGAGAAACGTCTGCTTCAGCTTCTGAACTGAGAGCGACCTTGAGCCTTTCTACGTCACGATTCATCCTGACAGTGACCCCATACCGCTGCAGCGCAAGCAAACGCTTCTTGTAAGGAGCTTTGATCGAATCAACGTCTACTTTTCGAAAGGCCGCTTGCCGGTTCTGGTCGCTGACCATGGCAGCGTCGACGTAAAACGGTGCGAGCAGGCGACAGTCATTTTTTCCAAATAGTGGCATTACCGCGCGAAGAGAAAGTCCAAGGTCCACATCGGTGCCGCCCTTAGCTAACCCCCAACTGGCGTCCAGCTTCGGCGCCCCCTCCTGACCACCGACATGCCCAACGGCGATATCAGTGGTACCACCTCCTACATCCACGACTACCGCAAACTGGGACTCTGGGAAATCCATGTGATAGGTTATTGCGGCTGCTGCGGGCTCTGCCAGGAAATCCACTGATTTGAATCCCGCACGATGTGCTGCTTCGCGCAGTAGCTCCACTGCCTGGTCACTTCCCTCTGGCCCCATGGAGCTTCTAAATACAACAGGCCTGCCAATAGTGGCTTCAGTGACATCGACACTCAATTGCTCAGTCGCCGCACGCCGGACGTGCTTTAGGACATTCGAGACGATTTTCACAATCGCTTCGCGCTGTGGAGCAGCTAACCTGAAACCAAGCATGGATTTCGGAGATTGGATGAGTCGGCCTTCCTCGTACCAAAAGAATTCCTCAATCGCGTCTTCGCCAAAAACTGCTGATTCGTCGACGTTAATCGAGCTAGCCCTACCCGCCTCCCTCTGCTCATGGGCCCAATGGCGTCGAGCTGCGGAAATGGTCGCTCTCCGAATTTCCGCAGCCAAAGGCGATACAGGCTTCCTCAGCTCCGAGGTAGCCAAGGAAATTCGAGCCTGTGCCTCCTCTTGAGTAATGTCGCCATTCTTCGCTAGCGATCGATAGTGGAACCGAATTTTGCTGGTTGCCTCGTCGTATTCTCCGAGAGCCTTCGTATACGCCGCCGTCGAAGCACTAAGGTTGTCGCGGACCTGCTGCTCATAGGCGTCTGGCTGGAAAAGGGTCCAGTCAATAGACTTCTCCGGTATGAATACCGCAGTTCGAAACTGGCTGTCGCCGCCGAAGGAAATATGTCGAAGCTCACCGTCTATGTAGGCAGCTGCTGCGGTGTAGCTCGTTCCAAAATCAATCCCTATGCGCATGCTCATCCTAGACATTCAAAGCGGAGGTCGCAGAACCCACCTCCCAACGTTACTGGGGTGTAGGCAATATGCTATCACTTTCAGTCAGGTTGTGATCGGGGGTTCACAATTAGGAGTCTCAACTGATCCATGCGCGGCCTTATACTGTGCCAGAATGCCGGACGCCCTCCGCTTTCCACCGAGGTGGCGCTGAAGCCCCAGGCATGACTGCTGCCGCACAGCTACGGACGAAGTAACTGCCGTAATCGAACCAGCAACGCCGCCTGAAGGCCGGGAAGCAGATACGCAAAGAGCCACTGACAGTCCGCCATGGAGGTACACTGGAGTCCAGTGGGCGCCACCTCGTTCGACAGCTGTTAGAAATCGCCATCCTCGATCACGCATCCTGCTGGGGGTATAGGGGTATTTCTGGGGGAGTACATTTCCGTTTCTGCAAACCAGAAATACCGCCCTATAGCCCTGTCCAAATGTTCGTTATCCAGGTGCATCGTGCTGGTCCATCTCCCCCAACTCGCCATGGATACCATCCAAGAGCGAGAACACGCTGTCCATGACCTCCCCAAGGTGCCGCACGTTGACGTGACGTATGTCTGGCAGGCTGACTTCACCTTCTTCGTGGTTGGATAGCGAAACGCGAACGACTGGGGATCAACGTCATCCAACTAATGAATGAAAGCCTCCATGGCTGGAACCTTATCACGAGGGGTCAGCTCGTTCAGTAGCGCCCGCAGCTCTGATCACAGAGGAATCAGACGCAGTCGTGATCTGCCTTGGCTGACTTGTCGCCAGGCGCCTGGCCAGCGGCAGGACCAGTTTCAACTGCTCAAAAAGCATATTTAGCTGGTTCAGGCACAACACGCCCACGCGGAAATATCTTGAAACTCTTTAGGCGCGACATCTCTGAGCATAAATTCCCACATTCTTCGTAAGAGTATGGCACCGTCTGTAATTTAAATGGAACCGCCATAGCTCAAGGAGAACCTGATGCGAATCCATCAAGTGGAGATCAAGAATTTTCGCCTTCTTGCCGACGTTAACTTGGCGCTTGAAGCGCAAACGACTGTCATTGTGGGGCGTAACAACAGTGGCAAAACTTCGCTATCCGAAGTCATGCGTCGGCTGCTAGCTGACGGTAACGCACGTTTTCGTCTAGAGGACTTCTCCAGTGCCAGCTACGACGGATTCCGCAAAGCCTATCAAGCGCATGCTGAAGGCGCAGATGATGCAGCAGTACGTGCGCTACTACCTGTCATAGAGCTACGCATCAAGATCAAATATGACCCAGACAAACCGCAGCTGGGACCACTCGCGCCGTTTGTAATTGACCTTGATCCCGATTGCCATGAGGCTTTGCTCGTCCTGCGCTACGAGCTAAATGACGGAGTGCTGGATGTCTTCTTCGCTGATCTAACCATTGATCCTGAAGACAGCGAATCGACAGCTGTGTTCTTCCGAGCATTGCGAGAACGCATCCCAAACATGTTCAGCACAAAGCTGTTCGCCGAGGATCCCAACGATCCGGAAAATTGTAGGCAACTGCCACCAGCAGCGCTGGCGGGCTTGGTCAAGACGGGGTTCATCAACGCGCAGAGGGGATTGGACGATGTGACCTCTCGGGAATCAGATGTCCTTGCCAAGACACTGGAGAGCCTGTTCGCCACCGCGTCTTCTGCCTCGGCAGAACCCGCTGACAAAATGATCGCAGATGCCCTGAAGGAAACCGTTAACGATATCCAAAAACAGGTCGATGGTAGTTTTAGCGAACAGCTGAAGGCGCTGGTACCGGCGTTACAAATCTTTGGCTACCCTGGACTGGGCCAACAGGAACTTCATACAGAAACCATCCTGGACATCCAGAAGCTGCTATCGAATTTCACCAAGGTGCGCTATCCAGGCCACAGCGGCATCACGCTCCCTGAGGCCTACAACGGGCTGGGCGCACGAAACTTGATCTTCATCCTCCTGCAGCTAGCCAGCTTCTACAAAGCCTTCCGGGCAGAGGCAAAACAGCCTGGGATACACCTCATCTTCATTGAGGAGCCGGAAGCGCATCTGCATCCACAGATGCAAGAGGTCTTTATTCGGCAGTTGGACAAGATCGCCACAGAGTTGGTTGCAGGCTCAGCCGACAAGATGCCTTGGCCAGTCCAGTTCGTTGTATCTACGCATTCATCGCACATTGCGAATGCAGCTGGATTCGAGAGTATTCGCTATTTCCTCGGCCGCGCGGCACACGGCGGGCCAGCGGGTGTCCGGCAAACCAAAATTAAAGACTTACGCAAGGGGCTCAAGTCAACCCCGCCAGAAGACAAACAGTTCCTGCACCAATACATGACCTTAACGCGGTGCGATCTGTTCTTTGCGGACAAAGCTGTGCTTGTCGAAGGCCTTAGCGAGCGCCTTCTGCTACCGGAAATCATCAAAAAACTGGAAGCAACTGATAGTGCGACACCAAAACTATCCAGCCAGTACATGACGGTCATGGAAGTGGGTGGCGCCTATGCTCATCTGTTCTTCGAGCTCCTGGACTTCCTTGAGTTGCGCACATTAATCATTACCGATCTTGACGCAGTGGAGAAGCCTGGCGGCGAGGCTTGTACAGTTCATCAAGGCAAGCATTCGAGTAACGAATGTCTTAAAGCTTGGTTCAAGGGAGATCAGCCAGTCACATTGGCAGCCTTGACGGCTATGACGGACTCACAGCGAATCCTGAAGGGAAATCGCATTGCCTACCAATGCCCAGAGAATGATGAGGGGCCCTGCGGCAGAACATTCGAGGATGCCTTCATTCTTGCAAATCCGACGCTGTTTGGTTTGACGGCTACCACGAGTGACACACTGGAACTTGAAGCTCGCGCAATTGCTAGCAAGCAGAAAAAGTCCGAATTCGCCCTCAAGTACGCCATTACCGAGACTACCTGGACTGCTCCTAAGTACATGCTTGACGGCATACGATGGCTGGCCGATAACGACAGCCCGCTCAATCTGCCAACGAAAGGAGCAGCCTCAATCGGAGCTGCGTTAGCGGCATCGGGAGAGCCGGAAAATGCCTAAGCAATCACCGGCTGAGCACGCCAGCCAAGTAGCGTTGGAGCAGATGTTCGATTGTATCAACACCGGGCAGAGCTTCCTTTTGGAGGCTGGCGCTGGTGCAGGCAAGACCTACTCGCTGATTGAAGCACTCAGATACCTGCTCAAGCGGGACCAGGCCACACTGCTGAGACAGAACCAGCAGATCGCCTGCATAACCTTCACCAACGTAGCCAAGGATGAGATTGCCGCGCGGACTGATCGTAATCCCGCGATCTTTTGCGAGACAAGCCACGCCTTCTGCTGGTCATTGATCAGCGGTTTCCAGAAGCCTCTGCGTGCGCTGGTAGAGCAACTGCCAAAGTGGCAGGAACTTCTGGCTGAGAAAGGTGAGTGCATTGGAAGTCGAAGCATCGAGTACAATCTTGGGCATCGATCCCTTCGAGATAGCCGAGCGCTGTTGCATCACGATGACGTGCTCCCTCTCACTATCGCGCTAATGGGCCATGCAAAATTCCGCAGCATAGTCAGGGATCGCTTCCCCATCATTCTGATAGACGAGTATCAGGACACCGACAAAGATTGGATTGAGGCCATCAAGGCTCTTTTTCTTGGCCAACCAGAGTCACCTTTGTTCGGGTTCTTTGGCGACCACTGGCAGAAAATCTATGACGGTGGCTGCGGCAGGCTTACTCACTCCTCGGTGACAGAGATTGGAAAAGGGGCAAATTTCCGCTCCGTCAAACCTGTGGTGGACTGTCTCAACCGCATGCGACCAGGCCTAAACCAGTGTGTGACAAATCCCGATGCACCAGGGCAAGTTCGCGTCTTTCTGACCAACACGTGGACGGGGACGAGACAGGCAGGCGCTCACTGGGGAGGGGATCTCCCAACGGAAGTTGGTAAGGTCGCCTTGAATAGCGTCAAGCAGCAGCTAGAGGCAGACGGCTGGAATCAGCAGGATACGAAGATACTGATGCTGACGCATCGCCTGCTCGCTGCAGAACAGGGCTACTCAAATCTTGCTGCTAACTTCACGTTCAATGAAGCTTTCACCAAGAAGGAGCACCCTCACATCGCCTATTTTGTGGACGCGCTGGAGCCTGCCTGCAATGCGTTCGCCAACCACCGGTATGGTTTGATGTTTGAGGCATTGGGCGGCAGAACTCCGCTTCTGCAGAGACATCAGGACAAAGCGGCTTGGGACACCGCCATGAACCAATTGGAAAAACTCCGAAACGAAGGCACTGTGGGAGAGGTCATCAAACACCTACAGAGTACACGCCGTCCTCGACTCCCGGATGCCATCGAAAAGCTTGAGCACGAGCTTGAAACCTTCGATAGCGCAGAAGAAGACATACCACGAAGGCTGACAGAGCTAATGGGACTTCATGGGACTCCTTATTCCGAGGTACAGGCGCTCTGCCGATACTTGGACGGTCATTCACCTTTCGAAACGAAGCACGGCGTCAAAGGTGCTCAATTCGAAAATGTGCTTGTCGTTGTAGGTAGAGGTTGGAGCAAGTACAACTTCGGGGAAATGCTTGAGAATGCGAGCCGTCCAACTGTGCCCGCGAACAGGCAAGAGAAATTTGAGCGGAATCGCAATCTATTCTACGTGGCCTGCTCCAGGCCCCAGATCCGATTGGCGTTGTTGTTCACTCAAGAGATATCTGCCCCCGCAAGCGCAACTCTACGGAACTGGTTCGGCGCTGATTCAATCACGGAGGTGCAGTTCTAGCCTCCCAGACCCGACCCCGAAATTCAGTTGCTACGGCAACCGGATCGATCACTGAAGTAAGGCCCTGATACAGACATGCTCACGTCATTCCCGAGAACAGAATACGTGAGTATGTTCAAACAGCTATTAACGTTGATTGCCACGTGTGGGATCTACCTTCTGGTGCTGAGTCAGCACGCCAACGCACTCCCCATTGACCATAATCGAACGTACCCAGTTACCTGCCGCAGTTGCAACTGCTCGATCGTCACCAAAAATCACGTCAACTTGGCATGGCACCATTTGCCATTGCCCCAGCACGAACCAGCCGCGAGTCGGGAAGCTAGTTGGTCGAATGTGTTGGCCAGCTCGAAGGCCGGGAAGGCTTCTGGGACGCCGTGGTCTGGGTCTACCTGCATACGCAGGGTAATGGCCGCGGGCTGGTTGCGGAGACTGCTTACCCTGGATTAACCCATCCCTGCAACGCTGTTTGACCGGCGAACAAGTGGCGCATACCGTCAACGGCCAGAAAGCTGAGGCTTTGGGGAGCGGATTGAAGGCCACCTCCACACTGCGCCTGATCGACAATCACAGCCCAGCGAAACCGACAGGACCCTCACTCGAACCTTGAAGCAGTTGCTCAGCCAGGTGGATGTACAGGTGCTGGATCATGTCATTGTCGGCAGTGGTGAAGCGTTTTCGTTTGCAGAGGAAAGCCTTATCTAATGCTCCAAGGCCAGTGACTGTATCTGCAGCACTGGCCTCCCACATCTCATTCAACGGTTCTAACGTCCACGATTGCCCGCCTTGCATGCTCAACCCCTTCAACGATGTCCTTGATCAAGCTATTCACTTGCTCAGGATCGACAAAGTAAGGACTGGTCCAGTCCTCATGCTCGAAGTTGAACAGCATCGTGCTGTCGCCATCTTCCTCGACTTCCATGCCTTGGTGTTCGACAACGACTTGCTCCCAGTCATAGCTATCCTCATCCCTGAAAACGTTCAACAGCGCTTCGCTCGCTTTGCACACCGGCCGCAGGTACCGCAGAGCAGATATCCGGGGCAAGTAACGTGCTAGATCATTCATCAAAGCAAAGCCTTGCTCCATGATGATGGGATCTTGACTGTCTACGTCTTTCACCGCAACCGAGTAGGTTTTGGCCACCCGTACAGCGCGCCAAAACTCTTCGATGAACTCCCCGAGCCCATCGAATACCTCTCGCTCAACTTTTGAGTCTGCGACCAGATTGACAAGTCCCTCAGCATCAACAGAACGCAAGAGTCCTTCAACAGCGTCTTTGGAGTCTCGTCTATTCGGCAGCGCATCCAGCTTGTTCCTGAGCGCGTCCATGGTCTCAGCCAAGAAGCTCACATCCAACGTTGGGAGATAGGGGTACTGATGGATCACGGGGTGAGCCACCCCCCACTTCCACATCAAAAAATTACTCGCAAACAAATATCCTTTGAGTTCCCTCCACCCCATGATGTGAAGCATGGGGACAGCCACACCCACCTCAGAGGCAGCGTTAGCGTCATCTGAACGAGCATTCGTCCTGCGCTGATTGGCCTCATCCACCCAATCCTGCAAGGCCTTGGGCACGCCGTCGCGACTCAACAGAAAGATGTAGTGGGCAACCGGCTTACTAAAGCTCTGAAGCTTCTGAACTTCATCCTCAAGATGGGAGACGTAAACCTTTCCTTGGTTTTTACACTGGGCTGCAGCCAGAGTCGCCGGATCATAAATGTCCACACCACCCTGTGAATCGCCACTGACACCCCGTGCAACGATCCGTGAGTAAGGGCCCCCGATGATGGGAAACCCTTGTTTACTCAGGACGTGCTCAAAAATATCTAGGCAGAGATCTTCAAATTCATCACCACGCTTTGGCGCCGCAAAATTTTCAAGCTTGCTGGCAACAGCTTTGGACAGCATTTTCATCACCACTCCTTGTTCCCCTGAAAGCCATCCCAGGCAGCAATCATCCAATCCTGATGGAACCATACGTCAAACACCCCCTTCATGACATGAGGCATTACATCGAGTCTCTGCACAAACACGGGCCTGCCCTTTCCTCGATCAAAGGAAATGCCGTTCTCTTAAGATCACGCCGTGCGCTGTTGTAGATGTAATCACGGCTAGTCAGGACTACCCGATGGCCCGCTCGGATCATCGTCGAGAGCGCTGGGAGTATCCGGTTCCATTCCATCACCAGGTCGGCTTCGTACTGCATCGCCCCAAAGGCGTCATCAACCCAGATGAACTGCGATGCTTCGTCCGTATTCCAGTGATCTCGAATTTGCTCGGGCTTTTCCAGCTTCAACACCCTACTTCCCCACTTATCCATCGCACACATGGCCATAATCGATGACGGGGACTCCGCTATCGCAGAAATCACTCATTTTTATTGGCGTCTTATCAGACAAAATCTTGAGATGACGCGTGCTCGCGCTCCGTTCTATGTCGAGGAAGCTTATTGGGCAAGCACAGGACGCGCCCTTCCCCCGGCACTGTGGATTGATGGCATATGCGCTCTAGACGAACCATCAGAGAGCATTGTCGGCCGCCTCTCCATCAGCGGTATCCCAACTTACTCTGATGATGTGCTGGTATTGTGCCCCGAATGGCTGCACTACCTGGAATGGCGGCATGATCAGGGCAATTGGATGCACTACCTCGACAGGAACGGTGTCTGCGTCGCAGGACTTATCTGGTGGCGTGATGGTGCCCCTCAGGACGTAAACCAAGATCAGTTCTAGGGCGAAGGTGTCGCCCTCGTAGCAACACGAGAGGGACGGAGCGCGTTGGAGGGTGTTGCCGGCCCTCTGAACATTGGCGTCCACTCACGTAGATCTGCAGATGGTACGAGCCCCTCTGAGTCGCATGAGCCGAGTTGAGCAATAATGTTCGAACATCAGTTAGCGCAATCACCCGCAAGGCGCCCTAATCAGGTGCCTTTTGACGAGGGGGTCTATCAACAATGATTGGCGCCCAGTGAATCGCCCCCTGGTTTCGTAGAAGCCTCCAAGCCCAGTAAACCAATTACGCGGATGCAAATATTTGGTCGAACACAGCCGATCGGAGTCGCTGCTCTCGAGCGAGAGCGGATTAGCTTGTCCTTGATGAGCCATGCACCCTCCCTCCAGATCCAATGAGGAGTTACACCGAAAGCCAGCAACTGCCATGCTGGAGTTCGTGAGAAATCGCCGCTCGCGAGCGCTCTCGCACCCTGTGTAACTGGGGGCAAAACTGGGGGCATCATTAGTTTTTTATGACCTGAAACTACCGCCCTAGAGCCAAGTCAAAATGTTTTTTGGCGACCCTGATAGCCTCTGACAGACCGGCCTCCCAGCAAACCCCGCAAAACATGGCCCCAAGCCACCATTCAGGTTATTGTCGACATTTTTCCCGGCAGAGGCGCTCTAATCGTGTCAGTGCCACTGACACAGCCTGTCAGTCGTCCTCGCTAGAGTCGCCGCCAAGCCCATCGACAAGGACCCGCCATGGCGGCCACCGATCACGACACCCTGGCCCTGCGCCTGGCCGATACCCTGCGGTTGCTGCAAAGCGGCGAGCGCCCTACCCGCCTGCAACTGGCCGAGCGCTTCGGGGTCAGCGAGCGCACCATCTACCGTGACCTCAACCGTCTGGGCGATGTGATCGAGCCCGGCGCCAACGGGGTCTACCAACTGGCCCGCCATCACCGCAGCAGCCTGTCCCCCGCCGACCTGCAGACCTTCGCCCGCATCAGCGGTGTCGAGCAACTGTTCCCGGCCAACGACCGACGCTCCTGGCTGGACCTGCTAAAACCCGGCCCCACCAGCTTCCTGGTACGCGACGGGCATTTCGCCGCCCAACGCCCGGACAGCTGCGACTTCCGCGAGCTGGGACGGGCGATCGAGCAACAGCGCCGCTGCCAGCTGAACTACACCGGCAAGCAACGCCGAATCGAGCCCTACAGGCTGATCCACAACAAGGGCATCTGGTACCTGGCCGCCACCGAAGACGGTCGCCTCAAGAGCTTCGCCTTCGCCCGTATCGATGCCTTGCAGGTGCTGGACGAATCCTTTGTTGCCGACCCGGCCACCCAGGCGCAGATCGAGAGCGACGATGACATCTGGTTCGGCGAAGACCGCCTCGAGGTCACCGTCCAGGTCGCCGCCAGCAACGCCTACTACTTTCTTCGGCGCAACGTGCTGCCGCACCAGCAACTGATCGAGCAGCAGGCCGACGGTCGCCTGCTGCTGCGCTGCCGGGTCAATCACCCGAACCAGCTGCTGCCGATCATCCGCTACTGGATCCCCCATGTACGCATTCTCGAGCCCGCCTGGTTGCAGCAGCAACTGCGCGACGAGCTCACCGACTACTTGCACTGAACAGCAGGACGACTGACATGACCGAAATGGAAAAGCCCCTGGGCGACGACTACAACCGGGACGACAGCATCGACTTCGAGCAGGTCAATCAGGATCAGGCCCGCTACCTCGAGGCCGAGCTGTTCGACGGCGACAGCAGCAACGGCGAGAAGACCACGGCGGTGGTCGCCTCCTTCGTCGACTCGTGCAACGCGCGGGGTGAAAAGCCGCTGGACCAATGGCTGAGCGACGAGTTTCGCAAGTACCCGCATCTGTGGAGCAACGAAGAGGAACTGCTGAGCACCAGCCAGCAGGTGATCGCCTCCACCGTGGCCTTCAACCAGTCCCGCGAATCGCTGCACGCGCACATGGACAAGGGCCGCAGCAAGGCCTCGTGGCTGGCCGGCGAAATCGAGAAGAACGCGGGCCTCTCCGGCTCGGTACACGTGGGTCAGTACGCCGGACACATCGACAAGGCGCTGGCCGATGCCACGACCAACGCACGGGACATGGTCACCACGCTCAAGGGTGACATCAACCGCAGCCCGCACCTCAACGGCCTGATTGCCGAGCAGCACCACGTCGACACGTTCAACATCGACGCCGTCAGCAAGGGCAGCCCTTACCGCGCCCGCGTGGTGGGCTCCCAGGAAGCGAACTCGGTGGACATCGAGATCGTCGACGGCAACGGCAATGTGGTCGGCAAGTACCAGGCCAAGTACGGCGCCGATGCCGACGCCACCAAAGAGCTGCTCAACCGCGGCGACTACGAAGGGCAGAAACCGCTGGTACCCGAAGGCCAAGGTGCGGACGTGCCCGACAGCGCGGAGGTGATCGAAGCCGATGGCGTGAAATCCCGCCCGCTGTCAAAGGAAGAAGCCCGCAAGCTGCAGGAAAAGGCCCAGCAGGAAGCCGAGTCGCGCCAGTACGACTGGAACGACACCAACCGCGCCACCATCGCCCGCCAGATCGGCAAGCAGGCGGTCATGGGCGCATGCATCGCAGTGGGCATGCAGGGCACGCGGATTCTGGCGCGGCGCTTCTGGAACCGGTTGAACGGCCGGGAAAACCCCAGCAGCCAGGACGACCTCAAGGAATTCTTCGAGAGCTCGCTGCGCGCCGGCACCAACACCGCTGCGCAAGTGGCGGTTTCCGGTGCCGTGGTGGTGGCAGTGAAAAACGGCTGGCTCGGCGCGGCGCTGCGCAACACCCCGGCCGGGCTGATCACCAACATCGCGTGCGTCGGTCTGCAGAACGCCAAGGTCCTCTACAAGTTCGGCAAGGGCGAGCTGACCGGCGAAGAGGCCATCGACGCCATCGGCAACACCACGGTAACCACCACCATGGCCATCGCTGGTGCAACCAAGGGCGCGGCGCTGGGTGCAGCGCTGGGTACGGTGTTCGGCCCGGCAGGTACGGCCATTGGGGGTTTTGTCGGTGGCGTGGCCGGTGGTATCGCCGGCGGGCAGATCGGCGAAGTGGTGTACGAAGCCGGCAAGTCGGTCGCCAGGACGGCTACCCGGGTCGCGGCCGTGGTGCTCGAAGGCACAGGCCGTGCACTCGAATCGGTGGGCAGCGGCCTGCGTAACCTCGCCTCCAGCCTCTTGTCCCTGTGGTGACTGCCATGAACCTGCTCGAACTCAAGGACAAGATCAAATCCCATCTGGTCGCCGGCTATCCCGGGCTGTACATCCACTCCGGCGAAGAAGCCAGGGTCGATACCATGCTGCAGGATGTCGCGAGCCAGTTGGGCATGCACCCCAAGGAATGGAACCTGGGCTATGGCTGGGTGGACTTCGTCAACAAGCAGCCACGGGGCAGCCAGGGGCCTAGGACAGACCTGGCCGAAAGCCTGCCATCACTGCTGGACGACGATCTGGACCACAAGCTGTTCATCATCAAGGACGCCCGCAGTGCGCTGGAAAACCAGCCGCTGGCGGTGGCTCGGCTCAAGCAGTTGCTCAACCGTATCCAGCGCCATCATCGCGGCACGTCGGCGGTGGTACTGGTCTCGGAGACCCTGCACATTCCGTCGCAGATCGAAGCGCAGATCACCCTGCTGCCCCTGCCGCTGCCCCGGGGCGAGGAAATCACCAGCCAGCTTGAAGCGGTGTGCCAGCAGCTTGACCTGCTGGTACCCGAGGGCCTGCGTCAGCGCCTGCACGCAGCG
The DNA here is from genome assembly GCF_052850635.1 of Pseudomonas sp. 1176_21. Taxonomy (NCBI): domain Bacteria; kingdom Pseudomonadati; phylum Pseudomonadota; class Gammaproteobacteria; order Pseudomonadales; family Pseudomonadaceae; genus Pseudomonas; species Pseudomonas sp. 1176_21. The sequence continues at coordinate 403,941 of NZ_VXCV01000001.1, read as the reverse complement.
TGCAGCGGCCTGAACCAGGAAGAGATCCGCTCGGCACTGGCGATGGTCCGCCAGCACCACGAGCAGATCAACGATGCCGCCCTGGTACTGATCCAGCATGAAAAAGAGCAGATCATCGCCAAAAGCGGCGTGCTGGAAATGCTGCGGGTCAACGAGAACGCCACCGACATCGGCGGCCTGGAAAACCTCAAGACCTGGCTGGGCCGCCGCGCACAGATCTTCCGTCGCCTCGGCGAAGCGCGTGACGCGCGGGTGCAGGCGCCCAAGGGCGTGCTTATCGCCGGCATGCCCGGCTGCGGCAAGTCGCTCACTGCCAAGGCCGCCGCCGGCCTGTTCCAGTTGCCGCTGCTGCGCCTGGACATCGGCTCGCTGCTGGGCAAGTACGTCGGGGAAAGTGAGCACAACATGCGCCGAGCCCTGAGCATGGCCGAGTCGGTCAGCCCGTGCATCCTGTGGATCGACGAGCTGGAGAAAGCCTTCGTCGGCCTGACCAGCGGCAGCGGCTCCGAAGTCTCGTCGCGGCTGTTCGGCTACTTCCTGACCTGGATGCAGGAGAAGACCGGCGCAGTGTTCGTCATCGCCACCGCCAACAACATCGCTACCCTGCCGCCGGAACTGTTGCGCAAGGGGCGCTTCGACGAAGTGTTCTATGTGGGCTTCCCGAATGCGGTCGAGCGCGGCGCGATTCTCGATATCCACCTCAAGGGTGAGACGGTGCAGCTCGAACCCGCGCAGCGCAGCAAGCTGGTGACCCAGTGCCGCGACTACGCCGGGGCGGACATCCAGAACGCCATCAACGAAGCACGCGAAACCGCCTTTCTGGACGGTCGCCCGCTGAAATTCGAAGACCTCGAAGCCGCCATCGACCTGACCGTGCCGCTGCGTGAAACCCTGCGCGATCAGGTGGCCAAGTACGAAGAGCTGTTCGAGAAGTTCAAGCTCAAGCCAGCTTCAGCCAGCGACGGCCTGAGCGTGGCGCAGATGATTCAGATGGCCGAAAACCACAATGCGCTGCGCCGCGAGGAAGTCGCCCGGCATGAAGACTGCCCTGACGACCTGCTGGAGAGGCTGGTCGGCGATACCGACGCCAAGGTTCGCACCGCGGCCTACGGCAACCCCAACTGCCCGGAAAAGCTGCTGACGCTGCGGATCAACATCGAAGAAGGCCAACCCGGCTTCGATCGCGCCCTGCTGCACCTCGCCTGCCTGCATGCCCACGCGCCGCATGACCTGATAGCGGCGCAGTTCGAACGCCTCGAGCTGGACGCCGAGCAACGCCGTCAGTTGGCGAAAAGAACCGACGACGAATCGTTGCAGCAACGTCTGCTGGCGGATCAGGAGCCGCTGGTACGCAGGGCACTGGCGACCAACAAGGCCGTGAGCAAGGTCGTGCAACAACAGTTGGCCAAGGACACAGCCGTTACCGTGCGCGATTACCTGATCGGCAACGACAACCTGCATCCCGAGGTACAGGAACAACTGGCCCGCGATCCTTCCTTCGAGGTACGCGAGCGCCTGGCTCGGCGTGACGAACTGAGCGAAACCGTGCAGTTGCTGCTGACCCGTGATGAAGACCAGGATGTACTCGAAGCGCTGGCCCGCCGCGCAGGCGCGACCGCCCTCCCCGACGCGGTACAACTGGAGCTGGTCAAATGCGACCCTGATGTGCGCGAGGCCCTGGCACGCAACGACAACCTGGGTGCCCCTGCCCAGTTGCTGCTGGCTCGGGACCCGAGCCTGCAGGTACGGCGCATTCTTGCCGACCACCCGAACCTCACCAGCGCCGCCCTGCAATGCCTGACCACAGACGTAGAAGAGGTACAGGCAAGCCTGGCTGGCAACACCAACCTGGGGTCCGCCTTGTTGCAGATGGGCCTGAGCCAGCATGAATCGGAGGACGTGCGTCGCGCTCTGGCAGGCAACAGCGCGCTCAATGTCGAGGTGCAGGCGCGGCTGCTGAAGGACCCCGAGCCCAACGTGCGCGAGGCGCTGGCAGGCAACGACCACCTGGCCGAGCAGATCCTCGAGGCACTGATGTACGATGAGCAGGACGATGTGCGCGAGCGTCTGGTGCGCTGGCGCGACACGGTACAGCCAAGCGTGCAGCGCCATCTGGCAGCAGACCCAAGCACCGACGTCCGCAGATGCCTGGCACGCGTAGCAGACCTGCTGGATGACGTGCAGCAGCAACTGGCCGGTGACCTGCCCGAGATCCAGCAGGAACTGGCGGAAAACGCCGCCCTCGGCACTGACATCCAGCAGCGCCTGCTGGAACGAGGCGATGCGCAGACCCTGTGTGCGCTGGCGGGCAATCAGGCCGTGACAGCACCGCTGCAAGCCCGGCTGGCCGATGACAGCAACATCGATGTACGAACCCGCCTGGCAAGCAACCCGGCGCTGGCCGGGCCGGTCGCCGACAAGCTGATCGGCGACGTGGAAGCGGTGCAACGCGCCCTGGCCGGCAACCGCCACCTGAGCGAGGCACAGTGCCTGCGTCTGTACAAGATCGGCAGCGAGCACGTCCGCCAAACCCTGGCAGCAAACACGGCCATCGGTGAAACCCTGATGACCCTGATCTGCCAGACGAAAACAGCAGCGCCAACCGAGGCCAGTGATTCGGTAGGAAGGGCCATCGGCATGATCTTCTCTGGTTACATGGGCGCGCAACAATCGCCCGTGAGCGGGCAGGAGCAGCCTCCAGGCAAGGAAAAGCTGGTGCTGGCTGCGCAAGGCAAGCTGCCTGCTCATCTGCAGGCCGACCTGTTGGCCGAAGGCGCACAGGCGCAACCCCTGCTCGAAGCGCTGGCCGACAACTCGACGCTGACCAGGCCCGTGCAAGAGGCCCTGGCGGCGCACAAGAGCGCCAAGGTCAGAGCTCGACTGGCCGCCAACAAGGCCGTCGACAGCGACATTCTGCGTCAGTTGCTGCGCGACCCCGAACCCGACGTGCGCATCGCACTGCTGCGCGACTGGTGGATGGATCGCGACATGGAACTGGAGCTGGCACAGGACAAGAATGTCAACGTGCGCTTCGCCGTGGCCGCCAATCAACACGTCGGCACAGCCGCACAACTGCTGCTGGCCAACGACCCGGACGAGTCCGTGCGTGCGCGCCTGATAGAACGTGACAGCCACTTCATGTTCACCCTGCATTCGCGGGCCCAGGAGATCCTGGCACAAGACGTCGAACAGGACATCCGCGAATCGCTGGCTACCTACCCCAAGCTCAAACCATCGGCGCAACTGGTGTTGGCCAAGGACGACGAGATCTGCGTGCGCATCGCACTGGCCAGGGGCAACAAGGACTGGAATGGAGGTGACCTGTGCGAGGAAGCACAACTGCAGCTGTTGCGCGACGAGGAAAGCAGCGTGCATCTGGCGCTGGCTGAAAACCGCCGGCTGTCTCCCGCAACCCAGGCGCTGCTGGCCCAGAACGCGCTGGCAAGCGTGAGGCTCAAACTGGTGGAGTCATCCAGCTACATGAATCAGCTCACCCCAGAGGCGCAGCGGATCCTGGCCAGGGACAAGGACAGCAAGGTCCGCCAGGAACTGGCGAACAGGCTGTTTGGCCTGCTGGCCATGCCCAGTGAAGAAGACGTGCAGTTGACCCTGGCCAGCGACCCGGACACAGAGGTCAGGCTGTCGATCCTGGTTTCCCTGCGCTATGGAAGCACCCGCGTAAGCGATGCAGTCAGGGCGCGGTTGATCGAAGGGCTGGACGACGACACCCGCCAGACCGTGGAAGAGATGCTCGACAGTTGCGAGGAAGATTGAGCCCTCCCCGAGTGGCATCTTCCGAGCAACCTATTCGCGCAGGTTGCCGCTATGTTGCAACCTGCGCAAACGAACTTTCCGCTCGACAGGCCCCTCTGTTGCCAACGGAAAGTATTACCCCTAGCATCGTGCGGTTAAACCCCGCCCAATCCGATAAAGGACACTCGTGATGCAATCGAAAACAGTTGAACTTCAATCCCCGGCACTGGACTCGATGACCGAAATCAAGCGCCCGGCACTGAAATTGAGCGAGCTGGATCCTGGTACCCTCAGTGACTTCGAGGCCATGTTCGGCCTGTGGAAAGAAGCGGATCACTGCGACAAGGAACTGCGCGACTGACGCCAAGGGCGGTGGCGGCAATGACAATGTCAGTTGATTTGCAGATCGTTTCAGGCTTGTCGTCGGCCGCCGCTTTGCCCGGCGTCCTCGGGGCGCATCTTGAAGCCCTTGGACATCCTGTGCACCAGCGTATCGATACACTCGATACCGGCGCTGCTGGATGTGCAAGGCACCCGGACACACCCTCTACTGCAGCCATCGTGCTGGTGCTTCCCATCCTGGGCGATAACGACCTGTCGGACGAACACCTGCTGAGCCTGCGGCACTGGCGCGATACCCGGAGCCTGGCGGGCCGACGCATTTTTGTCACCCTCAAGGGCGATCGTCATGTATCGGATGAATTCGTATCCCCACACCACCCCATCCACATCAAGTTGCGCAAGCTGTTCTATTTTCTCGGTGGGTTGAAGATTCTGCCCATCAAGCTGGACAGCGACACGCCGGCACGCATTGCATCGCTCATCGCCGCAGAACTGCAAGCAGGCAGCACAGCCCCCTGCAAAGCGTGGGACCATCTGGCGCAGCTCACCGGCAGGCCCCCCATGTGGGCCCCCGACCGCAAGCTGCTCGACTTCGATGACGAAGAGAATGGGTCGAGCCTGCTACTCGAGACTCCCCGAGCGCGGTTGAACGATATCTTTCACGCCATCCGGGCATTGACCCCCCGCACACTCAAGCTCAATCGGGCACGGTTGTGCGACAGCGATATGACCCGGCTGCCTGCCATCCCCAGCGTGCTGGCGGCAGAGCTGGGCAGCAACTGCATGAGCCTGCAGAGCGCGTCCACGGTGTTTCCCGGCTGCAAATGGCTCGGCCTGGGGGCGAACAGCTTGCAGACTCTGGACCTCACCGCTGCACCCCCCGGGCTCGATACCCTGCTGGTGTACAAGAACAGTCTGCGGGAGCTGCGATGGCCCGCCACTGCTGGGTGTCGCCTCAAGCACCTGAGCCTCTATCGCAACAGGTTTCGACATATCGACTGGCCGGTCGATCAGCTGGACATCGAGCGGCTCAACCTGGGAGCCAACCCTGTCGAGGCACTGCCCGAGCAGTTGGCCCAGGCCCGTCATCTGCGCTGTCTGGGCATTGCCCGGACTCACATACGCCGCCTGCCGGACTGGCTGTTCGAGCTGCCCGCGCTGGTGGAAATCGATATCAGTCATATCGAAGACCAATTGCCGCCCGCGCAACTTGGCAAGTTGATCGATTCAGGTATCACGCTCATAAACAAGCCCAGGTAGAGCCCTGCCCCATGACCCTATTCAACTTCATCTTCGAACACATCAGCCAGCAGCAGTTTCTGGATGAATACTTCGATCGCGCTGCGTTGCACATCAAGGGCAGCCCGCAGAAATTTTCCAGCCTGTTGGATATGCAGGCCTTCAACCAGATTCTCAACAGCAACACCTTGCTGTACCCGAAGGTGCGCATCACCAACCACAACAACACCATTCACAAATACGATCTGATCGATGATGTGGATCGCTATGCAAACAACCAGAACAACACGCTGAACAAGAAAAAGATGCTGCACGCGATTGCCCGCGGCGGCACGCTGGTTTTCGACAACATCCAGCAACACAGTGCGCGACTGGAGAATTTCACCGATACGCTCGCCTCGGAACTCAATACGCGCATCGGCATGAACGGCTACTACACCGCCGCCAACCAGCGAGGCGTCAATCCTCACTTCGACAGGCACGATGTACTGGTGCTGCAGATCCACGGCAGCAAACGCTGGTACTACCGCGACGAACAGCATGTGTTGTCAAAGGCCATCCGTCATCAGCGCGTTCCTGCAATCGATGCGGCTGCCACCGGCTGGTCTTCGGTGCTGCTCGAACAGGGCGATGTCTTCTATTGCCCTCGCGGCCTCTGGCACTTCACTCGTACCGAAGCCCGGCACTCGGCGCACCTGGCTGTGGGGCTGTACCCACTGACCTTGAGGGAGTGGCTGGTGCGCCAGGAGCAGGATGAGAACTTCGCCACACTGCTGGAAACCTACGTGCGCCAACCGTTCCAACCTTCGACCTCGCCCATCCAACAGGCGCCGGTGCAGGCCCTGGTCGATCACCTGAGCGCCACCTCGCAGGCAGACTTCGACCTCGACCTGCACGCACGGCCCTATCTCGAGCTTGAATGATGGAACAGTTCTATTTCGTACTGACCGAACGCTGCAACCTGGCCTGCAGCCACTGTATCCGCGACTCTTCGCCCTATCGCGACGAAACCGCCGAGAAGGCGATGATCCTCGACGCGCTGTCGCAGATCCGCCAGGACCATGCGCATAGCCTGGTGCTGCTCACGGGCGGAGAGCCCACGCTGCATCGCCATTTCGACAGCATTCTGCGGCACAGCCTTGCGCTCGGACTGCAGACCAAGATCAACAGCAACGGCGTGACGTCGTTCTACAAGCAGAACATCCTGGAGCAATGGGCCGGGCAGCCGTCACTCTCGGTACAGATATCCCTGGATGGTACAGAAGCCGAACATGACCTGGTGCGTGGGGCCGGCACCTACAGGCGCGCGCTGCGCACACTCGCCAGGCTGCGGGCACAAGGCATTTCGTGCAGTGTGTCGGCGACCGTCATCGACCTCGATTTTTTCGCGCGCATCGAACAGTTCATTCAACCGCTGGATGACCTTGAACTGACCCATATCGCAATCAAGCGGGCAACTTACGCAGGGCGCGCCTCATCAGGCATGGAGGTCTGCAGCCAGGCCTGGAACCAGCATGTCTATGCGCTGCGCAAGCAGCCCTACAAAACGCGCATCCTGGCGTTTCCAATGTACGACTTCAGTCGGCTGCAAGCGCTGGGTGACGACGACATCGCCGAACTTGGCCGAACCATCACCACAAAAAACTGCGGTGCTGCGACGGCGAAGGTCTATATCTACCCCAATGGCGACGTGTGCTCCTGCACCTGCTTCAAGGCCCACCCCATGGGCAACCTGTACCAACAACCGCTATCGGCCATTCTTGCCCAGCCACTGCAGATCAAGGTGGAGCATCCCACCTGTCAGGGCTGCCGCTACTTTGCCGTATGCAACGGTGGCTGCCTGGGTAGCGGCTACCAGCATACCGGCGAGCTGGGAGAGCCCGACCCCCGGTGTCCGCAGATCCAGGCAGCACGTGGTGCAATACCGGCATTCAACATCTGATGCCAGAGGTGATGCTTGCGCTGGGTGTGTTGCGGCCAGCGCCAATCAACCAGCACTCACCACATGCTTCAACTCCTGAAACGCTGCCAGCCCCCAGGGGCCGAGCTCGCGCCCGATGCTGCTCTGCTTGTACCCACCCCAGGCGGTCTGCGGGAAGATCACCTGAGGCGCATTGATCCAGACCATGCCGGCCTGCAAGGCATCCGCTACCCGGTTGGCCGCAACGCGGTCGCGGCCGACCACCGTGGCCACCAGGCCAAAATCACCCTGGTTGGCCAGCGCGATGGCCTCGGCTTCGGTGCCGAAACGGCGGATGCAGATCACCGGGCCGAAGATCTCCTCGTTCCACAAGCTGCTGTCCAGCGCCACGTCGGTGAACACCGTCGGCGCAACGTAGAACCCCTGCGCCAAGCCCTGCGGGCGCCCACCGCCGCACTCGAGCCGGGCGCCCGAAGCCAGCCCGCGCGCGATGTGCGCCAGCACACGCTCGTACTGGGCACGGTTGACCAGCGCACCCATCTGCACCCCGTCGACAAAGGGGTCGCCAACGGTGATCGCCTGGGCGCGGGCCCTGACCTTTGCCACGAAGGCGTCCGCCAGGTGCTCGGCGACCAGCACCCGGCTGGTGGCCGAGCACATCTGGCCAGCGTTGTAGAAGCCGCCGCCACAGGTCAGCTCGACCGCCAGCTCCAGGTCGGCGTCCTCCAGCACGATGAGCGAGGACTTGCCGCCCAGCTCCAGGCTGACACCCTTCACCGTCTCTGCCGCGCGCTGCATTACCTGAACCCCCACCGCGTTGCTGCCGGTGAAAGAGATCTTGGCCACCTGCGGGTGCGCCGACAAGGGTGCGCCCACGGCCAGGCCGGTACCGCACACGATGTTCAACACGCCCGCCGGCAGGCCCGCCTCGAGAATGATCCGCGCCAGTGCAAGCTCCGGCAACGGCGTGACCTCCGATGGCTTGAGCACCACCGTGCACCCCGCCGCCAGGGCCGGCGCCAGTTTCCAGGCCGTGGTGACCATGGGGAAGTTCCACGGCACGATCAGCGCAACCACGCCACACGGCTCGCGGCGCAAGCGCGCGGCATAGTCGCTGGCAGGCAGCTCCACGCCACGGTCCTGCGCAGCGTCAAGGCCCTGGGCCAGGTCGGCGTAATAGTCAAAGGTGGCTATCACGTCGTCCACGTCCAGCCCCGCTTCGGCCAATGGCTTGCCGTTGTTGCGCGATTGCAGCGCCATCAGGTTTTGGCGGTTCTGCTGTATGCCCCGGGCAATGCGGCGCAACACCTGGGCACGCAACGCGCCAGTGCTGGTTGACCACTGCGCAAACGCTGCAGCGGCGCTTTGCACGGCAAGCTCGACGGTTTCAGCATTGCCCCCGCCCACCGTGGCGATCAGCGCCTCGGTGGAGGGGTTGATGACCTCGAGCAGCGGGCCGTCGGCGAGCCACTGCTCGCCGATCAGCACGCCGGCGAGCACTTCGGATGAACATTCAGGAGGGAGCATCGTCATTCCTTCGCAAGCGGCTCAGAGGCCGGCCTGCAGCTTCTCGATGAACTGGCGGATCCGCTGGCAGGCGTCCAGCAGGTCCTTGTCGGCGACGGTGAACGACACCCGCACGAAGCCCGCGCAACTGGCGCCAAAGGCCTGGGCATCGAGCACCGAGACGCCGGTCTCGCGGAACAGCGCCCAGGCAAAATCGACGCCCGACAGGCCCGTGGCACGAATGTCCAGCAGCATGAACATACCCGCCTCGGGCACCTTGCCCTTGATCAGCGGCACCCCGTCCAGCTCCCGGGCGATCAGGTCACGGCGGCGGGTGTAGAGTTCGCGGGCCGAGGCGACGATCTCATCGTCCAGCTCGATGGCCTTGAGCGCGGCTTCCTGAACAAAGCCCGGCAGACCGTAGAGCATGCACAGCAGCAGGTTGTCCAGGTGCTGGACAAGGCTCGTGGGCGCCACCACCCAGCCGACCCGCCAGCCGGTCATGGCGTGGGATTTGGACAGGCTGTTGAGCACCACCGTGCGCTCGGCCATGCCCTCCAGGCTGGCGATGCTGATGTGCGGCGCGTCGTAGGTCAGCTGGCAGTAGACCTCGTCCGAGATCACCCACAGGTCGTGACGCCGGGCCACCTGCGCCACGGCCTCCAGCTCCTCGCGGGTGTAGACGTTGCCGGTGGGGTTGTTCGGCGTGGCCAGGGCGATGCCACGGGTGTTGGGGGTCAGTGCGGCTTCAAGCGCCTGGGCCGTGAGGCGAAAGTCCTTCTCGGCAGGCTGCTCGATGCACACCAGCCGCGCACCGGATGCCTGCACGCTGGCAGCGTAGGTCAGGTACATCGGCTCGGGCACCAGCACGTCATCGCCGCTTTCGAACAGGCACATGGCTGCGGCGTACAGGCCGTTCTGCGCACCGGCCACCAGCGCGACGTTCTCGGCGGCCACCGGTATGCCCAGCAGCTTGCGCTGCTTGGCCGCGATGGCTTCGCGCAGCTTTTCCCGGCCCACTACCGGGGTGTAGTGGGTATCGCCGGCCTTTAGGGCCTGGATCGCGGCCTCGCAGATCGCATCGTCCGTCGCGAAATCGGGGTCGCCGATGCTGAGGATGATCGCGTTCTCGCCCCGCTCCTGCGCCTGGCAGGCAGCATAGTGAATGTCCCATGCGGCTACGCTCTCGCCGCTGATGCGTTGAACCAGAGATGAATACTTCATTTGAATTCCTTGTGGCGTACAGACCGACGCCAATACGTTAGCCACTAGACTCGACGCTGCGAGGTGGTGCCCATCAACTTGAAGCTCTTTTCGATGATCAGGGCCAGGACGATGTAGGTGATCGCCACCAACAGCAGCGGCTCATAGACCCGCAGGGTCTGCGAACGCACGATGTTGGCGGCGCCGAGCAGGTCGGTAACCGCGACGGTGGAGGCCAGCGCCGTGGATTTGAGCAGCATCACGCTCTCCCCCGCCAGGGTCGGCCTGACCATCTGCAATGCACGCGGCAACCAGACCCTGCGCAGGATCTGCCCGCGGCGCATGCCATAGGCGCGTGCCGCTTCAAGCTCGCCCCTGGGTACGGCGCGCAGGCCACTGCGCAGCACTTCGCCCACATACGCCCCCACGCTCAAGGTCAGTGCAAGGGCCACATACCAGAACCCTTCGCGCAGGTAGGGCCACAACACCCCGCCCCTGATCAGCGGGTAGCTGGCCAGCACGCTGCCGACGCCGTAATACAGGATGTAGATCTGCACCAGCAGCGGCGTGCCGCGAATCACGCTGCTGACAAACCGGCAGGCGTTGGCCAGCACGACGCTGTTGGACAGGCGCCCCAGGGCCATCGCGATGGCCAGTACAAACCCGAAGCCTGCCGAGATGAGCAGCAACTGCACGGTCAGGCCGGCACCGCGCAGCAGTTCACTGGAAAAATCATTCAGCCAAGTCAAATCCATGATCGTCCCCTTATACGTTCCTGGGCATCCAGCGTTCGAAGCCGGCCTCGAACTTGCGGAACACCATGCTGGAAACCAGGGTGATGACGTAATAGAACGCCGCGACCACCAGGTAGAACAGCAGGTAGTGCTTGGTGCTGGCCGCAGCCTGACGCCCGGCGGTCAGCAGTTCGCTGTAGCCCACCACGCTGATCAGCGCACTTTCCTTGACCAGCACCAGCCACAGGTTCGACAGGCCCGCGATGGCGAACGGCAACATGCACGGCAGGATGATCCGGCTCAACAGCTTTGCCCGCGACATGCCGTAGGCCCTGCCGGCCTCCACCAGCCCCGCAGGAATGGCCTCGACGGCGCCGCGAATCACCTCACCCGAGTAGGCGCCCTGGACAATCCCCAGCACCACGACCGCAGCCAGAAAACCGTTGATCTCGACACTGGGCCGGCCCATCGCGGCCATCGCCAGGTTCAGCAGGTCGGTGCCTGCGTAGTACAGCAGCAGGATCAGCAGCAGTTCCGGCACGGCGCGGTACAGCGTGGTGTAGCAGTTGGCACAGGCGACCATCCAGCGTGGCCCCCTGAGCTTGATCAACGCGACGAGCAGGCCGATGCACAGGCCCAGCGCGAAGGCCCCCAGGGAGATACCCAGGGTTTTCACCGCGCCCTGGGCCAGGGTTTGAATCCAGCCCTCGGCGAACAGCAGATTGGACATTTCAGAAATGGTCATACAGGCACCCGATCACCCGCGCAGGTTTCAACCGCCTCATTGGGCGGCTGTGACACTGGATTTGAAGTAGCGCGCACCAATGGCGTCGTAGGTGCCGTCTTCGCGCACGGCCTTGAGCGCCTGGTTCAGCTTCTCGCGCAGGGCATCGTCGCCCTTGCGCACCGCCGCGCCGATGCCCTTGCCGAACAGCGGGTCGGCCGGCGCGATGCCCTTGCCGGCCAGCATCGCGTTGTCGGGCAGTGCCAGCATCGGCTCCACCGAGATCTTGTCGGCCAGCATGATGTCGATGCGGCCGCTGCGCAGGTCGGCCAGCAGGTCGTCCTGGTCGTTGTAGTAGCGGATGGTCGAGCCTTTGCCGAAGTACTCCTTGACGTAGGCCGAATGGCTGGTCGAGCCCTGCACGCCAATGATCTTGCCCTTGAGCCCTTCCGGGGTGGGCGTCAGTTCCAGGGCGGCATCCCCGACCCACAGTGCGGGCGTCTCGATGTACGGGTCGCTGAAGTCCACCACCTGCTCACGTTCGGGGGTGATGGACATCGAGTTCATGATGACGTCCACCTGCTTGGAGCGCAGCGCCGGAATCAGGCCGTCCCAGGCCATTCCCTTGAGCGAGCACTCGGCCTGCATGCGCTTGCACACTTCGCTGATCAGGTCAGGCTCGAAACCGCTCCACGCACCATTGCTGTTTCTGAAGGAAAACGGCGGGTAGGGTTCCTGGGAAATCGCGAACACCACCTTGTCCTGGGCGTGAGCGACATTGATCGCCCCGGCCAGCAGGAGCGAGTGCACGACAGCAACGAGTGTCTTTTTCATTTAACAGTCCTTATGCAGCTATTGTTTGGTTTTTGGCAGCGGACAATGCAGGGGCACGCCCCCGCGGATGAATAGTGTTGTTATGAGCGATTGTTCTGCGCCATCACGAACTGGCGGCACCGCTCGCTGTGCGGGTCGAGCATCACCTGTTGCGGTGGGCCCTGCTCTTCGATCTGGCCCTGGTGCAGGTACACGACCTGGGTGGAGACATCCCGCGCGAACGCCATCTCGTGGGTCACCAGGATCATCGTGCGGCCCTCCTGCGCGATGTCGCGGATCACCTTCAACACGTCGCCCACCAGCTCCGGGTCCAGCGCCGAGGTAGGTTCGTCGAACAGCATCACCTTGGGCCGTACCGCCAGTGCCCGCGCAATGGCGACCCGTTGCTGCTGGCCACCGGACAGAAACGAGGGATAGTCGTGGCGCTTGTGGGCCAGCCCGACCTTCTCCAGCAACTGCTCGGCATGCGCGATCGCGTCCTGGCGCTTCTCACCCAGTACATGCACCGGGGCCTCGATCACGTTCTCCAGCACGGTGCGATGCGGCCACAGGTTGAAGTTCTGGAACACCATGCTCAGGGTCGCACGCAGCCGCTCGACCTGGCGCAGGTCGGCGATCTCGCGCACCCCGCCACGCCCCTGCCTGAACCTGACTTCCTCGTCGTTCACGCGCAGGCTGCCGGCGTTGGGAATCTCCAGCAGGTTGATGCAGCGCAGCAAGGTGCTCTTGCCCGAGCCGCTGGAACCGATCAGGGACACCACGTCCCCCTCATGGGCACGCAGGGAGATCCCTTTGAGGACGTGATGGTCGCCGTAGCTCTTGTGCAGGTCATCGATGGCGACGACGGGGGTCGACTGCATGCTTGGCAGCCCTTTTTCGTGGATCATGCTTCGATGTCCCATTGTTGTTGATCAACCCGACCGGACAGCCCCGTCAGGCAGGCAGAAAGTCCGAGGCGTTCAGTTCGATGACGTGCGGCTCGCCGCTCTCCAGGCCTTGCAGCAGATCGCGCAACCCTTCCAGGCTGCCGGCGGTGTGGTACTGCACATGACAGGAGCGTGCGAAGGCCGCGAAGTCCGGCGTGAGGATGTCCACGCCCAGGGGCGCAATGTCGCGCGCCGTCATGTAGTCGCGAATTTCGCCGTAGCACTGGTTGTTCCACAGCACCAGGATGACCCCGATGCCGTGCTCGCGCGCCGCGATCAGTTCGGCGCTCGAGAACTGCAAACCACCATCGCCCACCAGCGCCACCACGGCACGTTCAGGCAGGGCAACCTTGGCACCGATGGCCGCCGGCAGGCCGTAGCCCAGCGTTCCGTACCCGGTACCGGCGTTGAACCAGGTGCACGGGGCCGGTGCGCGGTAGCCCAGCGCGCCCTGGTACACCGGCTGCGTCGAATCGCCAACCAGGATCGGCGCCGGCAGGCTGTCGCGCAGCGTATCCAGCAGCGCCTGCATGGCCTGCTGCCTGCCGGTCCAGCTGCCGCGCTCGGCGGCATTGACCCGCGGCACGTTCAACGCGGCCCAGTCACTGTCTGCGGCCGCCCCGGGCAGCGCTGCGATCAGGGCCTGCAGCCCCAACCGTGCGTCGCCAAGCAGCCCGACGGCTGCGCGTTGCACGCCCAGGATCTGCATCGGGTCGATGTCCAGGCGAATCACCGGCACCTGCAGGGCCAGTGGCCCGAGGCCGAAGAAGTCGTAGTCGGTTTCGCCCAGCTCGGTGCCCACCGCCAGCACCACATCCGCCTGGGCAAAGAGTGCACGGCCATGGGCGGACGATTGCACGCCATCGAGCAGCAGCGGGTGCGCAGGCGGCAGGATGCCGCGTGCATTGGTGGTCAGCGCAACGGGAGCCTGGAGACGCTCGGCCAGTGCCCGCAGTGCATCACTGGCACCGCGCGCGCCGCCGCCGGCGAGAATCAGCGGCCGCCGTGCCGCGCCCAGCAAGGCGGCGGCCTGCTGTACGGCCGCCTCGGCAGGCGCGCTGGCCAGCGGCAATGCGCGAGGGCTCAGGTCCAGGCCATCGGCCGGCATTTCCAGCACATCCAGCGGGATCTCGATATGAACCGGGCGCGGCCGGGCGCAACCGAACAGCGCGAAGGCCCGGGCAATCACCTCCGGCAGTTCCTGCGGGCGCTGCAGGGTATGGCTGAAGGCGCACACGCCGGCCACCATGGCGCGCTGGTCAGGCAGTTCGTGCAGGTAACCGTGCCCCAGCCGCTGGTGCTCGCGACGGCTGGTGGTGGAAATCACCAGCATCGGCACCGAGTCGGCGTAGGCCTGGCCCATGGCGGTCAGAATGTTGGTCATGCCGGGGCCTGTGATGATGAAGCACACCCCCGGCTTGCCACTGACTCGGGCATAGCCGTCCGCCATGAACCCTGCGCCCTGCTCGTGGCGAGGGCTGACATGGCGAAGCCGGCTACCGTGCAATCCGCGATACAACTCAACAGTGTGCACGCCCGGAATACCGAACACGGTGTCCACACCATAACCTTCAAGCAGTTTGACGAGCGCCTGAGCACAACTAGTCATTGGGTCTTCTCCTGTTATTTTTACCAGACCGCCGAGGCATTTTTCAGTAGATGCTGGGCAACCACAATCGAATTAAATTTGGCTGATTGTTGATATCTGCTCACCACTCCTGCCCCCTCCGCACAGGCCAGAAGGCCACTACCACCCACATTGCTGAACCTGATAGAGGCCGTCGCCAACTCCGCTTCACCCATGATGTGAATAAAGCTTGTCATTTGTGTGGACAACGCACGCCTGGAAGCCGGCCTCGAGCGCCTCGGGGGCCAGGGTGCCGCGCTTGCCGATGCACACGAGCCGGGTGTGGGGCGTTTCATCGCCCCAGGCGCGGTCGGGCAGGATCTCGCAGCGGCTGCCGACCAGGTGCATGATGAACCGCTTGCCCGGCACTTCGGCGATGTGCAGCGTGCCCTTGGCCCGATAGATCGACGCCGGCAGCTGCGCCAGCGTCGCGCGCAGCGTGTCGAGTGCCATCGGTCTGTCGCTGGCGAAACTCCAGGACTCGAACACGCTGGCGTGATCTGCCGCGTGCCCGCCCAGGCTCGGCGCTGAGGCCGCCTTGACCGGCGTGAACGACGCCAGCGGGTTGCCGCGCCCCACGCCCAGCACCAGCTCCAGCGGCACATCGCCATACTGGCATTCGAGCATTCGCGCCCGGGGGTACAGCCAGCGGCTCTTGAGCGCCTCGATCTGGCTGCGTTCGACCCGGTCCACCTTGTTCAGCACGATGATGTCCGCCACGTCCAGCTGGTCCATGGCCAACTGCGCCATCTCGCCCTCGAGCTGCCCGAACTGCTCGGTGTCCACCACCGTGATGATGCTGTCGATCGACAGCGCATCGCGAAACTGCGGGTACTTCAGCGTGCGGGCGATCTTGCCCGGGCTCGACACCCCGCTCGCCTCGATCAGAATGTACTCCGGGCGGTTCTGCCGGTCGCCGAGCAGGCGCCCCAGTTGCTCGATCAGGTCACTTTCAACCGTGCAGCAGATGCACCCGTTGGCCAGGCTGAGGGTGGTCTGGGTCTGGCTGACGATCAGCTCGCTGTCGATGTTGATCGCGCCAAAGTCATTGACCATCACCGCCATGCGCAAGCCGTGATCGCTGCCCAGGATCTTGTTGAGCAGGGTGGTCTTGCCGGAGCCGAGAAACCCCGACACCAATGTCACCGGAATGGGAGACTGCTTGTTCATCAAAACGGCCCGCCTCAGAAGTTGGGGAGTTCACGGCGCCAGGTGGCCGCGTGGATGCCGGCATCGAACTCGCCGTTGCGGTCCCAGGTGATTTCACCTTCGAGCACGGTGATCTGCACCTGGGTGTTGTGGATGTTGCCCTTGGGCTCCACCTCGAACAGGTTGCGATCGAGCACGATCAGGTCGGCGGACTTGCCCGTCTCGATGGAGCCGGCCTTGTCCTCGATACCCATGCACCACGCCCCGTTGATGGTCATCACGCGCATGGCCTGCTCCAGGCTGATGGGCGAGCCGTAGAAACTGCCCTGCTCCTCGCCGAACGGGTTCTGCCGGGTGACCATGGCCTCGAAGCCGATCCAGGGGTTGATGCTGGACACCGGCCAGTCGGTGCCCATCACCGCGACGCCGCCATGCTCGAACACGCCCTTGAAGTTGTAGGCGCGCTGCATGCGGTCCTCGCCGAACACGGCGCGGGCGTTGGCGAACGATGAAGGGAACCAGCCCACCGGGGAGAACTCGGCGGTGACGTTGAGCGCGGCAAAACGCGGCAGGTTGGCATCCAGCAAGGTGGTGCTGTGCGCGCACTGGTGGCGCACGCCGTCGGGCCCGTTCTTGGCCCGCGCCATGGCCACGGCATCGAGGAACAGGTCGGAGGCGCCGTCACCGGTGCAATGGGCGATGACCCGGATACCCCGGCGGTCCATGTCCACCACCATGTCGGTGATGTGCTCGGGGGTCAGGTTGAGGTGGCCGCGCCAGCGCTCCTCCCCCGGCCATGCGCTGGACAGGTACGACGAGCGCGATTCGTGGGTGCCGTCGAAGTGGAACTTGACCGCATTGGCGTTGAGCCGTGCGCTGCGATAGAAGTGACGCTCACCCGCCAGCAGCTCCCAGCGACGCTTGACCGGGAAGATGTCGTCCTGCCAGCTGATCGCGGCCTCCACGCGCACCGACAGCTCGCCCGCCTGGTCGATGGCCTTGAGCGCATTGAGACGGTGCTCGCACACGTGCACATACTTGGTGCCCACCACCCCATGACCGCTCTGGAACCACACCCCTTCGCGATAGGCACGCTTCAGGGCGTGTTGCGGCGTGGGCGGCATGGCGGCGTGCATCAGTGCATAGGCACCGTCCACCAGGATGCCGGTCGGCTCGCCGGTGACGCTGTCGCGCTCGATGTAGCCGTGGCGCGGGTCGATGGTGTCGGCGTCGATCCCGGCGATCTCGAGCGCCCTGGAGTTGACCATCATGCAGCCCCAGGAGCGATCCAGGATCGCCACCGGGCGGTCCGGCAGCACGCTGTCCAGCCATTGGCGCGACGGCACCAGCCCGGCCTGCTTGAAGGTGTAGCGCACGAAGTACTGCCCATACACCCAGCCGTCGCCCGGGTGCTCGGCCGCATAGTCGAGAATGGCCTGGCGCACCTGCTCCGGGGTCGGATCGCTGACGCCGACTTCGAGGTAGCCGGAGTAACCGGGCGCAAGCTTGAGGTCCGGGTGGGTGTGCATGTCGTAGATACCCGGCATCACGAAACGGCCGTCCAGGTCCACCACCTGGGTGCGCGGGCCGACGAACGCCTTCGCCTCGTCGTTGCTGCCCACCGCGACGAAGCTGCCATTGCGAATGGCCACGGCTTCGGCCCAGGGGGCAGACTCATCGACCGTATAGATGCGGCCATTCAGAAACACCAGGTCGGCGGCGCCTTGGGGGCCGGGCACATGGCTGGAGCGGTAATCGGTCATCGCACTCATCGCAGGGAACACCTTTGCATGGCACCGCCGCGCGGCACCAGTCCAAGAAAACCAGGTTGGGTAAAAGGCGCCGCAGGCGCCGTCGCCGGTCGGCTATTCGTCGTCCCGGGCCGGAATCCACCACTCCTCGCCACGGGCGGTGCGGATGTATTCGGGCCAGCGGAAGTCATGCGGGACCTTGAAGTCCCGGGGCAGCAGCGGCGCCTGCCAGCGTGTGCCGCCAATGCCGCCGCCGGTACGCTCGGTGAATTCCTGGCGGGCGGCGGCCAGCAGCTCGGGCCGCGTGAGCAGGTCGATCAGGGTGGCACCGATGGTCTTGGCCGCCACCTGGATCATCGGGTCGATGGTCTGGCGGATGCCGCCCAGGGCATTGGGCACCCAGTCCGGGTAGGTGTAGCCAGGCGGTGCCGAGAGCATCGGGCGGGCCACCAGCAGGCGCACGGTCGGGCAATGCCAGGTGTATTCGGGGTAGTCGTCCGAGGTCAGGTGCTTTTGCCAGGCGGGCATCTGCTGGCGCAGCAGGCGCTCGCACTCCTGTGGGTCGATCAGGGTTTCGGTTTCGGGCAGAAACGGCCGGGCCATGGGTTCGAGCCCCAGGTTGCCCTGGATCTGCTGCGCGATGGCGATGGCCTCGTCGTCCCAGGTGGGGGCGCCGATGGCCTGCAGGTTGTCGTAGGTGGCCTGCGCCAGCACATGGTTGGGCAGCCCGCCACGGGACTTGCACACCCAGGTCTTGTTCCACTGGCAGCCGGTGGCCAGGGCGGCGGCGGCGGCGTTGTTGTCCATCACCTGGGAGATGGCCTCGGCCTGCTCGAGCGAGTCGCAGCGCGACAGGTACTGGATCTGCGCGATGTGCGGCGGCAGGTTGTCGGCTGTGGCCTGGCCGGCGGTGAGGATCGCCTCGTTGTAGCTCCACAGCCCGGTGAACGGCAACGTGGAGCGGCGCATGCTCTCGTTCAGGGTATAGAAGTGCACCAGCGCGTCGTTGGCCCCAGGCGCCCTGGCGGCCAGGTGGTTCTGCGGAATCGGGCTGTACTTGTCCGCTGCGATCCAGTCCTGGGGCGAATCGCAGGTGAAGGTATAGATGTAGGCGTAGGCGATGCCGCAGTGCGTATCCCAGGTAGTGGTGTTGTTCAGCGGCAGCATGTACGTGGGGTGGAAGCTGATGGCCGCGTCCAGGTCATCGTAATAGCCCTTGGCCGCGTGCACCGGCTTGGAGGCGCGCAGCTTTTCCGCCGGCTCGCCGAAGAATTTCAGCGTGCCCGCGATGCCATGTTCGAGCATGGCGGCCTTGGCGGCCAGCAGGCCACCCAGGGCACTGATGCCCAGCGCCGAATGAGGGTCGGTATGCCCCGGGGCGAAACGCGACAGCCCTTCGCGCGGCTGGCGCCGGGTGGTCGCCGCCTGGTTGTTGCCCGGCACCGCGTCGTACTCCGCGTAGGTCGCCAGCACAGGGCCGTCGCCGTTGCGAAACGTGGCGCAGAAGGCGGTAGGCATGCCGCCGCTGCCCTCCTCCACCTCGAACCCTTGCCTGCGCAGCAGCTCGACGTACCAGGCGCAGGACTTGTACTCGCGAAAGGCCGGCTCGGCATAGTGCCAGATCACCTGGTGCCAGTCGGACAGGGTCGTTTGCTGTTGGTCCACCCAGTTCTGGGCAAAGGCCTTGGGCTCGATCATGCAGGGCATTCCTTATTGGTATGTGACCCCGCTGAGCGGCTCGGACCCGCAGGGCCTGCCTAGTATTGTTGAACCAGAAAATACGACAATCGATTTATTTCGCCATTAATGTTTATATTTGCTCAACAATAAGTCAGTGGAGCGCCCCATGCGTCTACCCTCGATGCCCGCGTTACGTGCCCTGGAAGCGGTTGCCCGGTTGGGCAGCGTGACTGCCGCGGCGCTTGAGCTCAACCTCACCCGCAGCGCCATCAGCCATCAGATCACGGGCATGGAGGACACCCTCGGCTTTGCCCTGACCGAGCGCCAGGGCCGGGGTATCTCGCTGACGTTTCGCGGCGAACGCTACGCCCGGGAGATCCAGCGCCTGCTGGCCAACCTGGAGGATGCAGGCCGGCGGGTCGATGACCAGGAGGTGTATGGCAAGTTGACCATCAGTTGCAGCTCGGGGTTTTCCACCTACTGGCTGTGCCACCACATCGGCGGCTTCGTGAAGGAATACCCCCAGGTCCAGTTGCACATGGTCACACCGACCACGGCGGATGACGTGAGCAACCACAACGCCGACCTGTTCATCTCCTACGGTATCGGCGACTGGCCTGGCATGCAGGTGGAACAGATAGCGGCGCTGAACTACTTTCCGGTCTGCAGCCCGCGGCTGATCAACGCCCTGGGCGGGCTCAAGACCCCGCAGGACCTGGCCGCGTTCCCATTGCTGCACATGAGCGACTACAGCGACTGGCGGGTGTGGCAGGCGGCGGCGAACACCCCGGAGCTGAACGTGGCCACGGGCATCCTGTTTTCCGATGCACATTGCGCACAGGCGGCGTGCATCGCGGCCCAGGGCGTTGCCATGGGCGACAACCTGCTGTGTGGCGACTCCATGGCCAAGGGGCTGCTGGTGCGCCCCTTCGATATCGTCATCCACTCGCACCGCGGCTACTACCTGGTCACCGACCTGCAGAAGTGCGAGCGGCCCGCCGTGCGGGCCTTTACCAACTGGATCAAGAACCAGCTGCAGGCTTCGAGGCAGTCCTGGACGGCGCTCTAGGCCGTTGGCTCCGGCCTGCTGGCGCCGCCAGCCGCCGCCCTAGAAAATCCGCTCGCTCCTGGCGTAATGGGTCACCACCTCGATCAGTGCCTGGTGCGCAATCGCGTGATCGCACGTCGCCAGGGCCGCCTGCAGGCTGTTCATGTACTCGAGCAGCTGGCGCTGGTTGCGCAGGGCGAAGTCGTGCTCCAGCCCCTGATCCTCGTAGATGAGCACGTAGCTGCGGCAAAAGCCCGCGACCAGAAAGGCCGCGCCGGCCTGGAACGGCTGGTCACGGATGATGGCCTCACAGTCGGCGTTGGCCTGCTTGAACGAGTCGGTGCCCGGCAGCGCGGCGGCGAAGCGTTGCACCATTTCATGAAAATTCATCGTTGTTCATACCTCTTGTTGCGCCACTAGGCAGGCGTGGCGCGGTTGAAGGAAAGTCGTTGCCCACGGACTGCACTGTTCACCGTGGCGCCGTCCCACACCCGTTCGCCATTGACGAACGTGGCGACGATGCTCGATGAGAACTCGGTACCGGCAAACGGCGTCCAGCCGCATTTGGACAGCACCTGGTCATTGCTCACCCGGTGCGGGCGCTGCGGGTCGACGAGCACCAGGTCGGCGGCGTAGCCCTCGCGCAGGTAGCCCCGGCCACTGACCTGGAACAGCTGCGCCGGTGCGTGGCTGACCACCTCGACCAGGCGCTCCAGGCTCAGCTCCCCGCAGAAGACGCGCTCCAGGGCGGCCTGCAGCGCGTACTGCACCAACGGAATGCCTGACGGCGCCTTGGCGTAAGTGCTGCGCTTTTCTTCGAGCAGGTGCGGGGCATGGTCGGTCGCCAGCACGTCGAGCCGACCTTCGGCCAGCGCCTTGACGATGGCGTCGCGGTCGCTGGCCGACTTGATCGCCGGGTTGCACTTGATCAGAAAGCCCAGCCGCTCGTAGTCGTGATCGGTGAAGTGCAGAAAGTGCACGCAGGTTTCGGCGGTGATGCGCTTGCCGCTGAGGGGGCCGGGCTCGAACAGCTGCAGCTCTTCTGCCGTGGAGATGTGCAGCACATGCAGGCGCGTGCCGTGCTTGCGCGCCAGCTCGATGGCCAGCCGAGTGGACCTGATGCACGCCTGGCGCGAACGGATCAGCGGGTGCTCGCGAGCCGGAATGTCCTCGCCAAAGCGCGCCCTGGCCTTTTCCAGCTCGGCATTGATCATGGGCGTGTCTTCGCAATGGGTGATGATCGGCACCGGCGAAACCCGGAAGATCTCGTTCAATACCTCGGGGTCGTCCACCAGCATGTTGCCGGTCGAGGCCCCCATGAACACCTTCAGCCCTGGCGTGCTGGCCGGGTCGATGGCGCGAATGGCGGCCAGGTTGTCGTTGCTTGCCCCCATGTAGAAGGCGTAGTTGACCGCGCTCGATGCGGCGGCGATGGCGTACTTGGCTTCAAGGCTGGCCCGATCGAGCGCGGGCGGGTTGGTGTTGGGCATCTCCATGAAACTGGTGATGCCGCCCGCTGCACAGGCCCGCGACTCGCTGGCGATGTCTGCCTTGTGGGTCAGGCCGGGCTCCCTGAAGTGCACCTGATCGTCGATCATTCCCGGCATCAGCCACAGGCCGTGCGCCTCGATCACGCCCTCCCCGGCAAGCGGCTGCAGGGCCTGCCCGATACAGTCGATGCGGCCCTCGCGCAGCCGCACATCGGCCGCCCAGGTGCGGCCTTCGTTGACCAGGGTCGCGTTGCGGATCAGCCAGGCATTGCTGGGTACGCTCATGGTGTCAGCTCCAGTGTCGTGTGATAGAGCACCTCGGTGGCCACCAGAAAGTCGTCCAGGGCCATGGCCTCGTGGGGGTTGTGCGAGCCGTGCTGGTTGCGGATGAACAGCATGGCGCTGGGGATGCCGACGTTGGCGAAAACCGCAGCGTCATGGCCGGCCCCGCTGGGGGTGAGCACGCCCTGCCAGCCTTGTTGGCGGGCCTGGCGCACCAGCGCCTCGACCCAGGGGGCGTGCATGGCCGCCGGGGCCGTGTCGATACGCAGGTCGAACTCGAAGCGAACCTGGCGGGCCTGCTCGATGGCCTTTGCCTCGTGCAGCGCAACCGCGTGAAAGGCCTCGAGCGTGCCCATGTCGAGGCTGCGCATCTCGAGGCTGAAGCTGACCTCGCCGGGAATACGCGAGACGGCATGGTGCGCCGCGTTGGTCCCCAGTGTGCCGACGGTAACCACCAGGTCTCGCCCGGCGGCGAGGTACTCGCGCCAGCATTGGTCGATGCGGGCCACCAGCTCGCTCACGGCAAACACGGCGTCGTGGCGGTCCTCCCGAGCCACGGCGCCCGAATGGCCATCTTCGCCCAGGCAGCGAACCTGGTTATGGCGCAGGTTGCCGCGGATGCCGGGCACGATCCCCACGGCCTGCCCCATGCGCTCCAGCGACTGCGCCTGCTCGATATGCACTTCCAGATAGCCGGCAAACTGGGTGCGATCGACCAGCCACTGCCGACGGCCAATCGCTGCCAGGTCGGCGCCCACGGCCTGCATGGCCTGGCCCAGGGTGCGCTGGCTGAAGCGGTTGGTCAGCTGCAGGTCGTGCTCGCTCAACCCGCCGACCAGCGCACGCGAACCGATGTACGACTTGCCGTACCAGGCGCTCTCCTCGCCACGCAGCCCGATGACCCGCACCGGCTGCGCCGTGGCCACGCCCTCGCGGTCGAGCCGGCACAGGCACAGCAGGCCCGCCACAACGCCGGCCAGGCCGTCGTAGTTGCCGCCCTGGGGCACCGAGTCCAGGTGCGAGCCGTACCACAGTGCGGGCTGGCCATTGTCGCTCTTGCGCGTGAAGATCACGTTGCCCGCACGGTCGGTTGCCACCTCCAGCCCCTGGGTCAAGGCGAAGTCGCTCAGGCAGGCGATGGCGTCACTCTCGCCGGGGCCGTAGCTTTCGCGGGTGATCCCCTCCTGGGCATCGCGTGACAAGGCGGCGATGGTGTCGAACAGTCTGGCGGCCTGTTCAGACCATTGCGCGATCATGGCAAGGCTCCAAACGGCTCGGCGGGCAAATCGTCGAGGGCGCCGATCAGGGTGCTGATCGAGGCAACGCCCTTGCGCCGGCAGTAGGCCTCCAGTTCAGACACCATGGTGTTCATGGTTTTCGGGTGCAGGAAGGTGGCCGTGCCCACTTGCACCGCCGAGGCGCCGGCATAGATGAACTCCAGCGCATCGTCGGCCGTGGCAATGCCACCGCAGCCAATCACCGGAATTTCCAGCGCCTGGGCGCATTGATAGGTCAGGCGCACCATCAGCGGGCGGATGGCGGCGCCGGATATGCCGCCCATGAAGTTGCCCAGCCGCGCGCGGCCTCGCTCGATGTCCACCGACAACCCGAGCAGCGTGTTGCCCACCACGACGGCATCGGCCCCGGCCTCCTGCGCAGCCAGGGCAACCGGCACCACCTCGCCGGCATTGGGAGTCAGCTTCACCCACAGCGGCAACGAGGTGACCTGGCGCATCAGCTCCACCACGTCGCGGGTACTTTCAGCCTGCATGCCGAACGACTGGCCATGCGCTTCCAGGTTGGGGCACGAGATATTGGCCTCGATGCCGGCCACGCCTGGCACATCGCTCAGCCGCGCCGCCAGGTCGGCAAAGCCCTGGGCCGTGGGCGCCGAAATGCTCACGATCAACGGCGCGTCGTAGTCGCGGTAGAACGGCACCACCTTGTCGATGAACAGCTGCGCGCCTTTGCTGGGAATGCCGATGGCATTCATCATCCCGTCATTCAGCTCGCAGACCCGCGGCATCGGGTTGCCGCTGCGCTTTTCGGTGGTGATGGTCTTGGTCACCAGTGCACCCAGCTGGTTGAAGTCCAGCAGGTGGGCAAGCTCTTCGGCAAAGGTGCCCGATGCCGGCATCACCGGGTTCTTCAGGCGCAACCCGCCGACCTGTACGCTCAGATTGATCATCACACCACCTCCGCCAGGTCGAATACAGGGCCTTCGAGGCATACCCGCTTGCCCACCCTGAGCCCGTCCACCTCGAACACCTCGACGCAGCACTGGCACATGCCCAGGCCGCACACCATCTGTTGCTCCAGCGCTACCTGGCCCACCAGGCCGAGCTCGGCGCTCAGCTTCTTCAGCAACTGGGTCAGCCGCCTGGAGCCACACGTGAACAGCGCATCGGTGCCTTCACGGGCGATGATCTGGCGCAGCAGCGGTTCGAGCCGTTCGGGCGAGCTGCTGCCATCCTCATCCAGCACCACCCGCACGTCGGCCCCCAGCGAGGCGAAGCGCTCGCGCGAAAGCAGGCTCTTCTCGCTGCGGGCACTCAGCACTGCGGTCAGGCGGATGCCCAGCCGATGCGCCGCTTCGGCCAGCGGCGCCAGGGTGGCCAGCCCCACACCCCGGGCCACGATGATCATGTGCTGCCACCCCGGCTGCAGGTCGAAGCCCTTGCCCAGCGGGCCAAGAATCTCCACGGTCTGCGCCTGGCCAAGCGTCTCCAGGCCATAGGTGCCCTTGCCGGTCACCTTGTACAGAAACTCCACCTGGCCCGTGGCCGGGTCGGCCTTGTAGGTGCTCATGGGGCGACGGAAGTACGGCTTGTGCTCGCCTTCACTCGGGCACAGCAGGTTGAAGAACTGCCCCGGCAACGACTGGCTGGCGGCGCCGTCGGCCTGTAGCACCAGGCGCTTGTATTCATCGTTGACCCATTGGTTGGAAATCACGACCGCCAAGGTGTCGTCTGGGGGAGTCAGGGCACTCGCCTGGCAGCAGCCGGAAATCACGTTCATTGAGGTGGCCTCGCATTTGTCTAATTTTTTATACAGCACGGTCAAAAGTAGATGCCGCCTCAGTGATGAAGCGGCAGATGAAGCGATGTTTCAGCGATTGCGTAAGCTGACTGTACTGCAGCTCGGTGTTTCTGTCTAATTTTTGATACGAATAAGCCAGGGCAAATTCATAACCATCCCGCCGGGCTAGGCCGGCTGCGGCTTCGGCACGTCATGGGCCTGGCAGGCGGGAAGCAGCAACACCGTCGCGAGCATCGCCACCCCATACAACGAGGCAAGCAGCATGATGGCCGCCGAGAACGAATAGTGCAGCGCTACGGCGCCCACCACCAGCGGCCCGAAGCCACCGGCGGCCCTGCCCACGTTGAACAGCACGTTCTGCGCCGTGGCACGGATCTGCGCGGGGTACAGATCGGAGATCAATGCGCCGTAGCCACCGATCATGCCGTTGACGAAGATGCCCATGATCGCGCCGGCAAACAGCATGACCGTGGGGTTGTCGAGGTTGGCATAGGCGATGACCATGAACGCTGCGCCGGCCTGATACAGCAGGAACATGCGCTTGCGTCCGAAACGGTCGGCCAGGTGCCCGAACAGCCAGATACCGAACGCCATGCCCAGCACCGTCACTGCGGTCCAGGTTCCGGAGGCCATCAGCGAGAAGCCGAACTTGTTCGACAGGTAGCTGGGCATCCAGATCATCAGCCCGTAGTAGCCGAAGTTCTGCACCGAGGTGAGCACCATCACCCCCAGGCTCGCCTTGCTGGTCGGCCGGTCCTTGAACAGGTCGGTGAAGCGCCGCGCGAAAGGCACCGGGTCGGCTGCGGCCTTCACGAATTCTGCCGGCTCGCTCATGGTATGGCGAACCACGAGCGAGACGAACGCCGGCAGCAACCCGACCAGGAACATGCCGCGCCAGCCGATGTAGGGCAGCAGCAATGGCGTGAGCAATGCAGCGGCGAGCACGCCGGCCTGCCACCCCATGCCCACATAGGAAGAAGCACGATTGCGCCGGTTGGCCGGCCAGGTTTCGGCGATCAGTGCCATGCCGATGCCGAACTCCCCGCCCAGGCCGAACCCGGCCAGGGTTCGATAGATCAGCAGGTCCCAGTAGCCCTGGGCGAATGCGCACAGCCCGGTGAATATCGAGAAGGTGAGGATGCACAGGGTCAGCATGCGTACCCGGCCATAGCGGTCGCTCAATTGGCCGAAGATCAGCCCCCCGGCCACGGCGCCCAGCAACGTCCATGTCACCAGCGAGCCAGCCTCCGAGGAACTCAGACCGAGACCGATGGTGATCGCCGGCAGCATGAACCCGAGAATCAGCAGGTCGAAACCGTCCATCGCATAGCCGGTCACGCTGGCTATCAGGGCCTTCTTGGGTGACGCGTCCTTCTTCGGACGCTTTTCGGAAGAAGCCATCTTGGTTTACCTCTTGTTTTTGTATGGTTTTTTAGACAGCTGACGCCTGAACCCGCCCAGGATCGCCGCCGGTCCGCCCGTGCAAGGCTTCACAAAGCGTACTGCCAGCCTGCGCGATTGTCTAAATATTTAGATTGCGGGCTCGCAAAAAAAAAGCCGCGCTCAGAAATGCCACTCCAGGTTGATCGACAAGGCGTCCACGTCGATCCCGTCGCCACGGCGGTTGCCGAACTTGTTGCGCCAGTACTCGTATCCGGGCCCGACCCATAGCGTGTTTCTTGCGCCGCCCAGCACAGCCCCTGCATCCAGCATCAGCGAGGTGCGCATCAGCTGTTCATCCGCCGTCGGGTTGCGCCGGTAGTCATCGCCCTTCTCGCCGCTGTAGCTGTAGAAGCCCTGGAACTTCATCGGCAGGCTGCCCAGCGCGAACGGTATGCCCCAGGTCAGGTTCAACTGGTAGAACGGGTCGAACGCCATGCGCGAATGGTTGCCCGGCTGCCGGCAACTGTCGAGCCCGCAGTGGTTCCATTCCCTGGCGTAGAACAGGCTGAGGTCGAGAAACCCTGCCGGCAGCGCGAACTTGAGGGTCGGGCCTATCAAAATCATGCGCTTTCGCGACTGGAACGCGTTGTTCTTGGTGTTCCAGTCCAGGCCCAGGGTCAGCGCGACGTCCTTCACCGGCCCGAAGGCCAGCGGCCGATCGAACACCCGTGCATGCTGCAACTGATTGCGGTAGGTCAGGTAGACCTCGGTGGCGCCGCTGCTGCTGTCCTTGCGCGGGTCATCGCGGTCGGACTTGAACACATCCACGTTGGCGAACTGCTGGCCCAGGGCGTAGCTGCTCACATGGGCAAGCTGGACAATGTGCTTGGCTATGTCCTGGCGCTTGCCCGGGTCCGAGAAATGGCTGCTGTAGCGATAGCCGATAAAGGTATCGCTGAAGGCTGGCGGCGGGCCAGCCATCACCATAGGGGTCATGAAAAGCGCGAACGCGGGCGCGCCGATGCGAGTCTTCATCAGGGAAGCTCCTATCAGGTGGGGGGTGGGGTTGTGGTATCAGGTGGCAGCGCAGGCGATGCCGCAGCAGGTGCAGGGTGGTGTGGACATGTGTCGGCCTTTTTTATATTTTTTGGACAAGCAACAGTTCATGTCTAAATATTGATACACTCGCGCCATGGCCTCGTCAAGCCGATCTGGTAGAACATGCCACCACGAAAAACGACAAGGATCCCCCAGTGAACCAGATTGATTACCAGGCAATCGGCGAGCGCCTCCGGGCCTTTCGCATCGGCCGCCAGCTCAACGCCGACCAGGTGGCCGACAAGCTCGGCATCTCGCGGGCTGCGGTGTACCGCCTGGAACTGGGCAAGATCGTCAAACTCGACACCCTGGAGCGCCTGGCCGACCTGCTGAAGGTGTCGCTGACCAGCCTGCTGGGTTCCGATACGGAGTACTTCGACAACGCCCTCGGCTACTTCGAGCGCATGCGCCAACTGGAGGCCCGTTCCAGCAGCGTCATCTCCTACTTCGACCCGTTTTCCTACCTGCTGACCACGCCCGAATACTCGGCGCTGTTTCAGACCATGCTCCACGAGGCTCGACCGCAGGGCTTCAGCCCGGCACAGGAAGCGATGGAGAGCCAGATTCTGAGCATTCTGGACGAGCGCAAATCCACCTTCTTTCGCGAAAAATTCCAGGTCAGGTCGATTGTCAGCCTGCGTCAGATCGAGCGTTACCTGCACATCGGCCTGGTAGGCCGCCTGGACCTGCCCCCCAGCGTGCGAATGGAGCGCGCCCTGCTGGCACGCAAGGAAATCGAGAACCTGATCTCCATCGTCGAGACCAACAGCGATCACCCGGGTATCTACCTGATCGACGAGGCACTGCCCAGCGCCACCTTCCAGATCTTCGAGCAGAAGACCACCAGCTACGTGGCGGTGAGCCCTTACCGGCTAGGGGAGCTGCCCAACCTGCATGTGGGCATTGCCAGCGTCACCTCCTCTGCCCAGGCCGTGGACATGTACAAGAACATGTCCAGCGACCTGCTCAGCCGCGCCTGTTCCGGGCGCGAAGCCACGAAAAAACTGCAGCACCTGCTCGCCAAGCTGTGACTGGCGCTGGCACGCCAAGGCACGCAGGGCCCGGCAGGGCCGCTTTCAGCCCTTCCTTTGCGCCTCGGCCAGGCGCCGCTGGATTTCGCGGGTCTTTTCTTCCTGCTCCTTGATGGACGTCGGCGTGATCACCTTGTCCACTGCCTCGGTATCCGGGTCCGGTTGTTCCAGCACCGGGTCGGGGGATGGCGTGCCCTTCTGCGCCTGGTCCGACGAGAGTGGCCGCGGGACCTTGTCGCCCTGCTTGGTATCGGTGGGTTTCATCGGGTTCTCCTTCAAGTGCGGGGTGTTACTAAGCAGAACCCGTGAGGTAGGAAAAGTTTGAAGTGATTTGGCCGGCCGGTCTCAGATGAAGATGGTGCCGCGCAGGTAGAGCGCCGCGTGACCGCTGATGATGACCCGGTCGTTGTCCAGGACTTCGCAGTGCAGTTGGCCCTTGCGCGCCCCGCCCTGCTCGGCACTCAGGCTGCGCTTGCCCAGGCGTTGGGCCCAGTAGGTCGCCAGCGAAGTGTGGGCCGAGCCGGTGACAGGGTCTTCGTTGACCCCCACTCGCGGCCCGAACCAGCGCGAGACGAAGTCCATGTGACGACCCGGCGCGGTCACGGCAACCCCGCGCACCTCGAATGCGGCCAGGGCGGCAAAGTCGGGGTCGAGCCCGGCGACGATGCTTTCATCCTCGACCACTACCAGGTAATCGTCCGTGCGATACAGCGCCTCGGCCTCTTGCAGCCCCAGGGCCTGCAGCAGGCCAGGCGGCAGGGCTACGGCTTCAGGCTGCTTGGCCGGAAAGTCCATGGCCAGGCGACCGCCTTCGCGGCGCACTCGCAATTCACCGCTGCGGGTGGAAAACCGCAGCGTGTCGCGGCATTCACCAAGCTGTTCGAACAGCACCCAGGCGGCGGCCAACGTGGCGTGCCCGCACAGATCGACCTCCACTGCGGGGGTAAACCAGCGCAGCTCGAACACCTCACCGTTGCGTACCCAATAGGCCGTCTCGGACACATTGTTCTCTGCTGCGATCCGTTGCAGCGTTGCATCAGGCAGCCAGGCGTCCAGCGGGCACACAGCCGCCGGGTTGCCGCCGAACGTCTCGGAAGAAAAAGCGTCCACCTGGAAAATATCGAGTTGCATCGGGCACCCAAGTAATGATCGTCTGGCCTAGAAAATATCAACCAGGCGTTGAATTATCAATTTATTGTTGAAATCCTGAAGCGGGAACCCGCGTTGGGTCGATTGCGGCTTTCTCTCAACCAGCGCAGCAAACCACCACCGCCTCTTCACTCCCCACAAATCCCGCAAGCCCGCCGTTCGATGTCAGAATTGCCCCCATTCGATCGTTTTGGAGACCACCATGCTTCGTGCATTTGAACGAAGGCTCGACCCTTTCCCTCCTGACGAGGTGCCCCCGCCGCCCGTGGGCCTGGCACGCTTTCTGTGGGCGTGCACGCGGGGTGCGCGCGGCTACATTCTGGCGTTCGCACTGCTCAGCGCTGCGGTGTCCATCTATGAAGCCTGGCTGTTTTCGTTCCTGGGCCAGGTCGTGGACCTGCTCTCCACCTGGCAGGCCGGGGGCGATGCGGCAGCGCAGGAACGCCGCGTGCTGTGGGGCATCGGCATCGTGATGCTGTGCAGCGTCGGGCTGGTGGCCCTGCGCACCATGGTTCAGCACCAGATACTGGCAATCAACCTGCCCTTGCGCCTGCGCTGGGACTTCCACCGCCTGATGCTGCGCCAGAGCCTGTCGTTCTTTTCCGACGAATTCTCCGGGCGCGTCACCACCAAGGTCATGCAGACCGCACTGGCGGTGCGCGACCTGCTGTTCACCCTGATCGAGATCGCCCCCGGCATCGGGGTGTACTTCATCGCGATCATCGCGCTGGCCGGCGGCTTCGCGCTCAAGCTCATGCTGCCCTTCGTTGCCTGGGTGGTGCTGTTCGGCCTGGCCATGCTGTACTTCGTGCCGCGCCTGGGCAAGGTCGGACAGGAGCAGGCCAACGCCCGCTCGATGATGACCGGGCGCATTTCCGACGCCTACACCAACATCACCACGGTGAAGCTGTTCTCCCACTCCAACCGCGAGGCGCACTTCGCCCGTGCGGCGATGGAAGACTTCAAGCAGACCGGCTTTCGCCAGATGCGCCTGGTCAGCCAGTTCGAGATCGTCAACCAGGCACTGGTGGTGGCCCTGATCATGGCCGCCGGCGGCTATGCCCTGTGGCTGTGGCACCAGGGCGAGGTCGGCGCAGGTGCCGTGGCGGCAATCACCGCCATGGCGCTGCGCATCAATGGCATGTCGCACTGGATCATGTGGCAGATGACCTCGCTGTTCGAGAACATCGGCACCGTGCAGGACGGCATGGCCACCCTGACCCGCGGCCCCAAGGTCAAGGATGCCCCGGACGCCAAGGTGCTGCAGACCCGCGGCGGCGCGGTCACCTTCGACAAGGTGAGCTTCAACTACAACGGCGAGCGCCAGGTGCTCGACGGCCTGAGCCTGAGCATTCGCCCGGGTGAAAAGATCGGCCTGGTGGGGCGCTCCGGCGCGGGCAAGTCCACGCTCATCAACCTGCTGCTGCGCTTCTATGACGTCGACAGCGGCCAGATCCGCATCGACGGGCAGGACATCGCCCATGTGACTCAAGACAGCCTGCGCAGCGCCATCGGCATGGTCACCCAGGACACCTCGCTGCTGCACCGTTCCATTCGCGACAACATCGCCTATGGCCGGCCCGACGCCACCGACGAACAGGTCCGCAGCGCAGCCGCCAGTGCCCAGGCCGACGGTTTCATCAGCCAGTTGAGCGACCAGCAAGGCCATAGCGGCTACGACACCCTGGTGGGCGAGCGCGGCATCAAGCTGTCGGGGGGCCAGCGCCAGCGCGTCGCGATCGCCCGAGTAATGCTCAAGAACGCCCCGATCCTGCTGCTGGACGAAGCCACCAGCGCACTGGACTCCGAGGTCGAAGTGGCCATCCAGGAAAGCCTCGACGAGATGATGCAGGGCAAGACCGTGATCGCCATCGCCCACCGTCTGTCCACCATTGCAGCCATGGACCGGCTGGTGGTGATGGATGACGGGCGCATCATCGAGCAGGGTACCCACGCCGAGTTGCTTGCCAGAAATGGCACCTATGCGCAGCTGTGGCATCACCAGAGTGGCGGGTTCCTGGGTGAGGATCAGGGGGTAGCACAGGCCATGCATCAGGACTGAGCCGTACAAGCCTGCAATGGTCCGTGGTCAACGGCTATCGCAGCGTCTGTGCAGGCCGTTCATCCGCTGATCTGCACTTTGTTCACCTGGTCATGATCACAACACGATACTGACCACGCCCTCCACTTCACTCGGGAGCCACGAACATGGGGTATGTCACTACGCGGGACGGTGTCGAGATCTTCTACAAGGACTGGGGCCCACGCGATGCCCCGGTGATCGTCTTTCACCACGGATGGCCACTCAGTGCCGACGACTGGGATGCGCAGATGCTGTTCTTCCTTGATCACGGCTACCGGGTCGTCGCACACGACCGCCGCGGCCACGGGCGCTCCAGCCAGGTGTGGGACGGGCACGACATGGATCACTATGCGGACGACGTTGCGGCCGTGGTCGACCATCTTGGCGTGCAGGGTGCAGCCCACGTGGGGCACTCCACCGGCGGCGGCGAGGTGATCCGCTACATCGTTCGCCATGGCCAGGAGCGTGTGTCGAAGGCTGTCCTCATCAGTGCCGTGCCACCGCTGATGGTCCAGACCCCGAACAATCCGGACGGCTTGCCCAGGTCGGTATTCGATGACTTGCAGGCGCAGCTCAAGGCCAACCGCGCACAGTTCTACCATGACCTGCCGTCGGGCCCGTTCTATGGCTACAACCGCCCAGGCGCAAACGCCAGCGAGGGCACCATCCTGAACTGGTGGCGCCAGGGCTTGATGGGCTGCGCCAAGGCACACCTTGACGGGATCGTGGCCTTCTCCCAGACCGACTTCACCGACGACCTCAAGCGCATCACGATTCCCGTCCTGGTGATGCACGGGGACGATGACCAGATCGTGCCCTATGCAAACTCAGGGCCGCGGTCAGCGAAGCTGTTGCAGAACGGCACCCTGAAAACCTATGCGGGCTTGCCGCATGGCATGCCGACCACCGACGCCGACACGATCAACGCCGATCTGCTCGCGTTCCTGCGAAGCTAGATGACCGGGGCAGGCATCCACCTGCCCCTTCCCTGTCACCACGCCGGGCTGGCAACCCGATGCCGCCCCGGCTTCATCGCCGAGGGTCGACCATGAACACTCGACACACACCTTCAACAGCCTCGCAGGTACTGAGGCTGCAACCCGACGACTGGGTGCCCAACAACACCCGGCTGCCGGTGCTGATCTACCCCCACGCGATTGCGCTGCATGGCAGTGATCCGGCGGCGCAAATCGAACGCACTTTCGAGGCCAATGGCTGGCCGGCGCAATGGCGCGATGGCATCTACGCCTACCACCACTACCACACCGAGGGCCACGAAGCGCTCGGCGTGGTGTGTGGCCAGGCAAGGCTGATGCTGGGCGGCCCGCGGGGCCGCGAAGTACAGGTGAGTGCAGGCGATGTGCTGTTGCTGCCCGCCGGCACGGGCCACTGCAAACTCGATTGCAGCCCGGGCTTTCTGGTGGTGGGGGCCTACCCGCCCGGGCAGCACGCAGACATCCGACGCGAAGCGCCAACCCAGGCCCAGCTTGCGTGTATCGCCAACCTGCCCTTTCCCGATCACGGCCCGGTGCAGGACCCGCAAGGGGCCTACCAGCAGCATTGGCTCAACCAGCGTTGAAGGGCAGCGTCTGGCTCCAGCAGGCCCAGGCCCTTTGGCTGATGACTGGTAACGAGCTGGCAACGCGGTATATTCGGTCGCCAACCAACCGCCCGTTTTCAAAGGCGTGCCTACAGCAACGAGGAATTCACGTTCAATGACAATCAAGTGCTCCGTATTCATCGCCGCGAGCATCGACGGCTTCATCGCGCGCCCCGACGGCGACATCGAGTGGCTGCACCGCCCCGACTATGAAACCGCTGAGCTCAACGGCGTGACCTACGAACAGTTCATCGCCGGCGTCGATGCCCTGGTGATGGGCCGCAAGACCCTGGACAAGGTGCTGTCCTTCCCCGAATGGCCGTATGCAGGCATCCCGGTCATCGTGCTGTCCAACCGGCCCGTGGACATGTCTGCGCACCCGCAGGCCAACGTCGAGGTGCTGGCAGGCGACGTGACCGACATCGTCGAGCAACTGGCAGCACGAGGGCTCAAGCACTTCTACATCGATGGCGGCCAGACCCTCCAGGCGTTTCTGCAGGCCGGGCTGATCGACGAATTGATCATCACGCGCATTCCGGTACTGCTTGGCCAGGGCATTGCGCTGTTCAGCCACGCAGGCAGCGAACGCCAGCTGCAGCATGTCGCCACCTGCGCGTCGGACAACGGTTTCGTGCAGAGCCACTACCGGTTGCTCCCGAACCGCTAGAGACGCTACCCCAGCGCCTCGGCCGCGTTGTTTTAAATGATATTAATTCCTGTTATCTTCCTGCGCTCCCTGACCCCCAGCTCGCAGGTGTTTCGTGTCAAGCGCAGACCTCAAGGCGTTGTACCTTGCCCACCGTGAAGAAATTCAGGACTACCTGAATCGTCAGGTGCGCTGCAAGGACACCGCCGCAGACCTGACTCAGGAAACCTTCATTCGCCTGTCCGAACAGCTGGGGCGCACACCCATCGACAACTTTCGCGCGTACCTGTTTCTGTGCGCGCGCAACCTGTTCATCGACTACCTGCGTCGCGAGCGCCACCGCAAGGGCGAGGTGGTCGAGCCCACCGAGCTGCAGGCGCTGGAGCAGAAGACCCCGAGCCTGGAACGCACGGTGATCGCCCAGGACCAGCTGGCCACGCTCAACCGCGTGATGCAGCGCATGCCCGAGCCTTGCCGCGAGGTGTTTCTGCTAGCGCGCGGCGAAGGCCTGACCTACGTGGAGATCGGTGAACGCCTGGGCATTTCGCCCAAGACCGCCTACAGCCGCATGGTGCGGGCACTGGAATTGCTCAAGCTGGGCATGTCCGAGTGAGAGTGGACTATCATGCGCCCCTGTACACCTCACCGCCGCACAGTGACCCGACCCATGGCTGAACCGCCCTTCCCCACGCCGGCCCCGGCCTCGCCCGACGAGCCCCAGGCCGACCCCATCTCGCAGCAGGCCTGCGCCTGGTTCGCGCTGATCTTCGAAGGCTCGGCCAGCCAGGCCGAGCACGAGCAATGGCTTGAGTGGATGCTGGCCGACCCGCGCCATGCCAAGGCCTACCTGGAACTCGAAGCGCTGTGGGCCCTGGCCGCCGAGCTGCCTGCCGTGCAGGCGCCGCCTGCCCCCAAGGCCCGCGGCGTCTCGCGGCGGCGCTTCATGCAGCTGGCCATGGCGGCGTGCACCGCCGCAGTCGCCACCGGCTCGGCCACCCTGTGGCTCAAGGGCGACGGCCTGTCGTTTGCCGACCTGCACACGCGCGTGGGTGAAACCCGCACCGAGCGCCTGCCCGATGGCAGCGTGATCGAACTGGCCGGCAACACCGCCCTGGACCTCGACTTTTCCGGCACCACGCGGCGCCTGCGCATGCTGCGTGGTCAGGCCTATTTCAAGGTGGCCGCCGATACCCGCCCGCTGCGCATCGACACCGAGGCCGGCACCGTGGTCAGCCACCAGGGTGCGTTTTGCCTGTCCTGCGACGCGGGCAGCGCCGACCTGGCCGTCAGTGAGCACAATGCCGGGGTGCAAATCCCCGGCCAGCAGGCACAGTTGGGCCAGGGCGAGGCCGTGACCTTCGGCGCCGCCGGGCTCGGCCCGGTGCAGCGCGCCGAACTGGACCAGGTGCTGGCCTGGCGCAACGGCAGCCTGGTGTTCTTCGACACGCCCCTGGCCAAGGTGGTCAATCACCTGCAGCGCTGGCGCGAGGGCCGCATCTTCATCGCCGACGAGCGCCTGGCGGCACGCCCGGTGAGCCTGATCCTCAATCGCCAGCACCCCGAGCAGATGCTCGATGTGCTGGCGCGCACCCTGCCGATCCGCCTGAGCCGCTACACCGACCTGGTGACCATCATCCGCCCTGCCTGACCCGCCGATGGCTGATTGAAAATTATTTGCAGTACCCATCAGACATTTGCACTCCTCGTGCGTCATCACCAGCAGATGAAACCCATTCGCAAACAGGCGAAGTCGTTCTGCCGAGGAGTCAAGGAAATGGCAACACCCCAGACGTTGTTCCCCCAGGGTTCGTGCTGGCGCATGTCGGCGCTGGGCGCCGCGATCAGTTGCGCGCTGCTGGCACAACCGGCCCAGGCCCAGGTGCCCGCGCCCGGTACAGGGGCGGTCAGCGTGCACACGGCATTCGATATCCCCGCCCAGCAACTGCGCCAGGCATTGCTGGTGTTCAGCCAGCAGACCGGGCAGAACGTGATGCTCGACGGCAACCTGGACGCCGGCCTGCGCAGCGCACCGGTCAAGGGCAGCTACTCCGCCGATCAGGCCCTGGCCCAACTGCTGGCCGGCAGCGGCTTCACCTTCGGGCGCAGTGACGCCTCGACCCTGTACCTGGTTCCGCTGCCAGACAGCGCCGGCAACAACATCGAACTGGGTGCCACCACCATCAACAGCGCCTGGAGCCTGGGCAGCACCACCGAGGGCAGCGGCTCCTACACCACCGGGCAGACCAGCACCGCCACGCGCCTGGACATGTCGCTGCGCAAGACCCCGCAGTCGATCAGCGTGATCACCCGCCAGCAGATGGACGACCAGGGCCTGAACAACCTGTCCGAGGTGATGCAGCAAACCCCGGGCATCACCGTCAACCGCGAGAACTCCGAAGGCTTCACCTTCTACTCGCGCGGCTTCGAGATCCAGAACTTCCAGTACGACGGCGTGCCCAGCCTGAGCACCGACGCCGGCAACCTGCGCGACAACTACAGCATCACCAACTCGGTGATCTACGACCGCGTCGAGGTGCTCAAGGGCGCCACCGGGCTGGTCAACGGCATCGGCTACCCATCGGGGGTGATCAACCTGGTGCGCAAGCGTCCCACTGCCCAGTTTCAGGGCCATGTGTCCGCCGGCGCAGGCTCATGGGATCACTACCGCACCGAGCTGGACGTGTCCGGACCGCTGCTCGACAGCGGCGCCCTGCGCGGGCGTTTCGTCGCGGCCCGTGAACAGCAGCACACCTTCATCGACTACCAGAAGCAGCAACAGGACATCTTCTACGGCGTGCTCGACGGCGACCTGTCTGACGCCACCGTGCTGAGCGTGGGCTACGAGTACCAGCAGAACGACAACGACGCGTCCTCCACCACCCACCTGCCGGCCTTCTACAAGAACGGCACGCCGGTGCGCTTCTCGCGCTCCACCAACCCGGCGGACAAGTGGGCCTACCGCAACCATCGCACCCAGCGCGCATTCGCCAGCATCGACCACCAGTTCGACAACGAGTGGTCGCTCAAGGCCACCGCCAGCTACCGCAACTATGCCTCGCGCGAGATCATCGCAGGCCTGGCCACCGCCCATGTCGACCCGAACGACAACAGCGTCGCCCACGGCTACTACCCGGGCGGTGCGGCCAAGTTCAACACCGATACCGACGAGAAGTCCTTCGATATCTACGCCAAGGG
Organism: Pseudomonas sp. 1176_21; assembly: GCF_052850635.1. Lineage (NCBI taxonomy): Bacteria > Pseudomonadati > Pseudomonadota > Gammaproteobacteria > Pseudomonadales > Pseudomonadaceae > Pseudomonas > Pseudomonas sp. 1176_21. The sequence goes on along the minus strand of NZ_VXCV01000001.1, from coordinate 366,508 downwards.
CCCGTTCTCGCTGCTGGGCAGAAGCCACGACCTGGTGGTGGGCTACACCTATGCCCACACCACCGCGCAATCGGACCGTACCGACGGCAGCACCGACGCCGTGGCACCCGATGCCTTCGACTGGAACAACAACGCCGCCTACCCCACCGACTGGGCCTGGTGGTCGACCTTCGATATCAAGACCACGCAGAAGGTCGGCTATGCTGCGGTCGTGCTCAAGCCCACCGACGCACTCAACCTGGTGCTGGGGGCGCGGGTCACCGACTACGCGTGGAGCCTGGACAGCATCAACGCGCTGCCGCGCAGCAGCCGCACCGCCACCCGCGACACCGGTGAAGTGATCCCCTATGCCGGCATCACCTACGACCTCGACGACCAGCACACCGTGTACGCCAGCTACACCGACATCTTCAAGCCGCAGCCCTACAACCGGGGTGCCGACAACAAGCCGCTGGACCCGCTCACCGGGCAAAGCTACGAAGTGGGAATCAAGGGCGAGTATTTCGACCGTCGCCTGAATGCCAGCCTGGCGCTGTTCGAGCTCAAGCAGGACAACCTGGCGCAGTCGACCGGCACCACCGGGGAGTTCGGCAATGAAGTGATGCGCGCCGTGCAGGGCGCCACCACCCGCGGTGTGGAGCTGGAAATGTCCGGCGAGATCCTGCCCGACTGGAACATCAACGCCGGCTACGTCTATCAGGCCTCCTACGACGCCGATCACCGGCGCGTGGCGACCAACCAGCCCCAGCACCTGCTCAAGGTCGCCACCAGCTACCGCCTGCCGGCCGAGCTGAACAAGCTCACCGTGGGCGGCAACTGGCAGTGGCAGAGCCGCACCTACTTCGTCGACGACACCTTCTACGACGACGTCAACGACGTGGCGCTGCCCAGCCACAAGTTCTTCCAGGACGCCTACGGCGTGGTCGGCCTGATGGCCGCGTATGACGTGAGCAAGCAACTGAAGGTGTCGGCCAACCTCAACAACCTGTTCGACAAGACGTACTACAGCGGCATCGGCAACTACTACTCGGTCTACTACGGCGACCCGCGCAACGTGATGTTCAACGTCAGGTACAGCTTCTGACGCGCAACGCGCACGCCATCAGGCCTGCTGGCGGGTCGCCGCCAGCACGATCTCGCGGATGCACACGCCCTGAGGCTGTTCGTAGGCGTAGCGGATCGCATTGGCCACATCGTCCGCCGACAGTACCACGCCGCCCATGCCGGCCTTCCAGTCCTGGTAGCCGGACTTGATCGCCTCATCGGTGGTGTGGCCGAGCAGCTCGGTTTCCACCGCACCCGGCGCGATGGTGATGACCCGCACGTTGTGCGCCGCCACTTCTTCGCGCAGGTTTTCCGAGATCGCGTGCACGGCAAACTTGGTGCCCACGTAGGCCACATGGTTGGGGAAGGTCTTGCGCCCGGCCACCGAGCCGACGTTGATCACCGTGCCGTGGTTGCGTTCGATCATGCCGCCCAGTACCGCGTGGATGCCGTTGAGCAGGCCCTTGACGTTCACATCCAGCATGCGCTCCCACTGCTCGGGGGCCTGGGTGGCGGTATCTCCCAGCAGCATCACCCCCGCATTGTTGACGATCGCATCGGCCGGGCCGTACTGCGCCTCGGCCTCCTTCACCGCAGCCAGCAGCGCCTCGCGGTCGGTGACGTCGACACCCTTGCACAGGGTGGCGGGCAAGCCCAGTGCGAGCAGGCGCTCCACGCGCCGGGCCAGCAGCAGCAGGGGGTGGCCCTGGGCAGAGAACAGGCGCGCGACGGCCTCGCCGATGCCCGAGCTGGCGCCGGTCACGATGATCAGGGGTTTGTTCATGAAAGTGCTTCCGTCATTGGTTTATCAGATGACGCAAAGCGTATAGTGCCGGCCACAGCAGATAAAATGCTTAATTCCTCTTGCAGACATCGGCCTTACCTATGGATATCCGGCACCTCAAAGCCTTTGTGGCGGTGTTCGAAGAACGCAACATCACCAGCGCCGCCCAGCGCCTGTGCATCAGCCAGCCGACCTTGTCGGTGACCATCCGCCAGCTCGAAGAAGCCCTGGGCGCCAACCTGTTCAACCGCCAGTCGCGAGGGGTGGAGGTGAGCGAGGCGGCGCGTTCGCTGTACCCGCAGGCCTGCGCGCTGGTCAGCGAGGCCGAGGCCCTGCGCCAGCGCTTTCGCACCAGCGATGCGCGCCAGCACCTGAGCCTGGGCATCGAGCCGGACCTGAGCCCCGCGCAGGTCGCTGCGTTTCTGCGCTTTGCCCACCAGGTGGTGGCGCACCTGTACATCACGCTGCACGAGGGCTGTGCCGGCGATGCGCGCCTGGCGGTGGAAGAACAGTGCTGCGAAGACGAGCTGTTCCTGCCGGTGTGGGACGACCCGTTCGTGCTGGTGAGCGCAGCCGGCAGGCAACCGGGCACGGTCACCAGCCTGTACCCCTGGGTCATCTGCCCCGAACACCCCTCCCACCAGCGCCTGATGGCGCTGTATGGCAACTCCACCGCGTCGGCGGTGGCCAGCAGCGGCTCGCTGCAGCAGTCGCTGCTGCTGGTGGCGGCCGGGGTCGGCGTGGCGGCGCTGCCGCACTCGCTGGTGAGCGCGGCACAAGGGGTGCAGGTGCATGCGCTCAACAGCCCGCTGCCCAGTCGCCGGGTGGGCCTGTGCTACAGCGGCACTGCGCTGGAGCAGCCGGTGCTGCGCCTGCTGCACGCCGCGCTGCGCGACGCCCCGGCCGGTACCTGGCAATGATGCGACAGGCATCGAAAGCCGCGGTCTGAACAGACCGCTGGCTGTTTTCGCGATCTTCAGACTCCGTTAAGAATTGCCTCGGATACTCCTCCCGACACACACCCCGGGAGGCGTGATCGATGCCCGATTCTGACTGGAACATCCCCCTGCCCCTGCACTTCGCAGCCGCAGGCGGTTCGGTGATGAGCCTTGCCAGGGCCTTGCCCGGCGATAGCCTGCGCCCGGCCTACGAGGCCTTCATCCAGCAGCGCTTTCGCAAGGCCCATGGTGCGCATATCGCACAGTTCATGCCGCAGCTGTTCGGCATCAGCAATGCCTCTGGCGCGCTGTGCGCCGTGGCCGGTGTGCGGCTGGCCAGCAGTGAGGCGCTGTTTCTGGAGCGCTACCTGGACGAGCCGATCGACCCCCTGATCAGCGCCACCGAGAACAACCCTGTCGATCGCAGCGCCATCGTCGAGGTCGGCAACCTGGCGGCCGCCGATACCGGCAGCGCGCGCCTGAGCATCATTGCCGTTACCTACCTGCTGGCCATGGGCGGTCTGGAATGGGTAGCGTTCACCGGCAGCATCGGCCTGGTAAACAGCTTCCACCGCCTTGGGCTCAAGCCAGTGAGGCTGTGCACGGCCGACCCCATGCGCCTGGGCGAAGAACGCCATAACTGGGGCAACTACTACCAGAGCCAACCCCAGGTGCATGTTGGCAACATCCGTGCAGGCTTCATCCATTTGCGCAACATGGGCGTGTTCACACGCCTGGGCCTGCCTACCGCCGCCGGGGAGGCCTGTCATGTCGCCTGAACTGCAGCATTTCGAACAGGTGCTGCGCAGGTACGCCGAACACACGCCCAACGCCATTGCGTTGTGGGGCGACCAGTTGAAGCTGGACTACGCCACGCTGCAGGCCGAGGTGCAGTACCGCCAGCAACGCCTGCGCGATGAGTCGGCCAGGGTCGTGGCACTGGCCCTGGATAACGGTGTGGAAGCCATGCTGTGGGATCTGGCATTGCTGTTTGCAGGCGTGACCTGCGTGCTGCTGCCGCCCTTTTTCAGCCCCGCACAGCGCAGCCATTGCCTGGCGCAGAGCCAGGCCAGCCTGGTGATTGCCGAGCCGGCCCTGGCCCCCGAACTGCTGGCGTGCGGCTATGTCGAAGACGGCGCGTTCTGGCGCAGGCAATGGTCGGGGCCCGACCTGATGCCCGAGGGCACCGCCAAGCTGACCTTCACCTCCGGCACCACCGGAACCCCCAAGGGCGTATGCCTGGGCGCCGAGAGCATGCTGCGCGTTGCCCGGGCGCTGGAGCAGGCCAGCCGAATCACCGCGCCACAGCACCACCTGACCCTGCTGCCGCTGGCGATCCTGCTGGAGAACCTGGGTGGCTACGCCGCGCTGATGGCCGGGGCCACGGTGAGTGTCCCCAGCCTGGCGGCTCTGGGCATCCAGGGCGCAAGTGGCGTCGATGCTGCGCGCCTGCTCGGCACCCTCGCCGACCGTGCGCCCCACAGCCTGATCCTGGTGCCGCAACTGCTGCTGGTGCTGGTCAGCGCCGCTGAACAGCGCGCCTTCGACCCGCGCACGTTGCGCTTTGCCGCAGTGGGCGGGGCCAGGGTCGCCACCGAACTGCTGATCCGCGCGCAGCGCATCGGCCTGCCGGTGTATGAAGGCTACGGCCTGTCGGAATGCGCCTCGGTGGTGTGCCTGAACCGGCCACAGGCCCATCGCCCCGGCAGCGTGGGTCAGCCACTGCCCCACCTGCAGGTCAGGCTGGCCGAAGACGGCGAGGTGCTGATCAAGGGCTCGGCCCTGCTCGGCTACCTGGGCCAACCGCCGCACACCGACGCCTGGTGGCCCAGCGGTGACCTGGGCGAGCTGGACGCCGAAGGGTTCCTGTACATCAAGGGGCGCAAGAAACACCAGTTCGTCACCAGCTTCGGCCGCAACATCAACCCCGAATGGGTCGAAGCCGAACTGACCCAGCGAGGGGTGTTCGCCCAGGCCTTCGTCTATGGCGAAGCCATGGCTCACAACCACGCCTTGCTGTGGCCACATCAACCGGGCTGCACCGACACCGAACTGGCAGCGGCCGTGGCCCAGGCCAATCAGGCCCTGCCCGATTACGCCCAGGTGCATCGCTGGACGCGCCTGGAACAACCGTTCACGACCGCCAATGGCCTGCTCACGGCCAATGGCCGCCCGCGCCGCGATGCCATCGTCGAGCGCTACCGCTCCCAACTCACCGACCCCCTTGCCTGCGAGGCTACCCGACCATGAGCTTTTTCGACACGTTGCAAGAAGCAACCCATCAGCAACGCCATGCGCTGTTCAACCTGCCGGTGATTCGCGATGCCCTCGAAGGCAAGGTCAGCCTCGATAGCTACCAGGCCTTCCTGGCCCAGGCCTACTACCATGTGCGTCACACCGTACCCTTGATGATGGCATGCGGCGCCCGCCTGCCCTCGCGGCTGGAGTGGCTGCGCAAAGCCGTGTGCGAGTACATCGAAGAGGAGTATGGCCACGAGCAATGGATACTCAACGACATTGCTGCCTGCGGCGGTGACAGCGATGCCGTGCGCGAAGGTCGGCCTTCACTGCCGATCGAGCTGATGGTCGCCTACCTCTACGACCTGATCGCGCGGGGCAACCCGGTAGGGCTGTTCGGCATGGTCAATGTGCTGGAAGGTACCAGTATCGCCCTGGCCACCCATGCCGCGCACAGCATCCGCGCGCGCCTGGCGCTGCCGGAGGCCGCCTTCAGCTACCTCAGTTCCCATGGCTCGCTGGACCTCGAGCACATGCAGACCTATCGCCGTTTGATGAACACCCTGCAGGCCCCTGATGACCAGGCCGCGGTGATCGATGCGTCGCGCGTGGTCTACCGCCTGTATGCCGACATGTTTCGCGGCCTGCCGCACGATGGAGCACAGCATGCGCCTGTCTGACGCCCGCGTGGTCCTGACCGGTGCCAGTGGCGGGATCGGCCTGGCCATAGCCGCCGCCCTTTGCGCCAACGGCGCCCGCGTGCTGGCGGTGGCCCGGCATGCCGAACCCCTGCAAACGCTGCTGCAGGAGTACCCCGCGCAACTGACCTGGATGGGCGCCGACCTGACCTTTCTCGTGGACAGGCGCAAGGTGCTCAACGCGGCCCAGGCCCTGGGCGGCGCGAACCTGCTGATCAATGCCGCGGGCGTGAACCATTTCGCCATGTTCGAGCAACTGGACGACAGTGACATCAATGCCATGCTGGCAGTGAACATCAGTGCCCCCATGTGCCTGACTAGGCTGTTGTTGCCGCTGCTCAAACAGGCCGACAGCGCCATGGTGGTCAATGTCGGGTCTACCTACGGCTCGATCGGCTACCCCGGCTACGCGGCCTACTGCGCGAGCAAGTTCGCCCTGCGCGGGTTTTCCGAAGCGCTGCGCCGGGAACTGGCCGACACCCGGGTCAACGTCCTGTACGTCGCCCCGCGGGCCACCCGCACCCCCATGAACAGCCCGGCGGCGCAGGCCCTGAACGTTGCCCTCAAGGCCAATGTCGATGATCCGAAAACCGTGGCCAGCGCCGTGATTCACGCCATTGCCGGTGATCGGCGCGACCTTTACCTGGGTTGGCAGGAGCGTTTTTTCGTGCGCCTGAACAACCTGCTGCCGCACCTGGTGGACCGCGGTCTGCGCAAGCAGTTGCCACTGATCCGCCGCCTCAGCCACAAGACCGACCGCGAGCCGCCCAAACCATGAAAAAGATCGCTACCTGCCTGCTGGTCTGGGGGCTGAGCCAAGGCGCCTGGGCCCTGGACAATGCCGACCAGCAACGCCTGAACATGCTTCAGCACAGCTGGGCACACATCCAATACCAATTGCCGCCAGACCAACGCGCGACAGCCTTCGAGCAATTGTCCAGCCAGGCCTCGGCATTTACCCGGGAACGTCCGACCACGGCTGAAGCCTGGATCTGGGCGGGCATCGTCACCAGCAGTTGGGCCGGTGCGCAGGGCGGGCTGGGCGCGCTGGGCAAGGCCAAGACGGCCAAGGCCGACCTTGAAAAGGCGCTGACGCTGGACCCCAGGGCGCTGCAGGGCTCCGCCTACACCAGCCTTGCAGCCCTGTATGATCGCGTACCAGGCTGGCCAATCGGCTTTGGTGACGCCGACAAGGCCGAACAGCTGCTCAAGCAGGCCTTGCTGATCAATCCCGATGGCATCGACAGCCTGTACTTCTGGGGCGATCACCTCTACCGTCAAAAGCGTTACCCCGAGGCCAGGGCAGCCTTGCTCAAGGCACTGCAAGCCACCCCGAGGCCAGGGCGTGAAATCGCCGATAGCGGACGTCGCCATGAAATCAACGCGCTGCTGGCGGACATCGACAAGAAACTCGACTGACAGGAGTCACCGTGCGCTTGCTGCTGATAGAAGATGACGTGGCCCTGGGTGAAGGCATTCATCAGGCCCTGGGGCGCGAAGGCTACACCGTCGACTGGCTCCGGGACGGCAGCAGCGCCCTGCATGCGCTGCTCAGTGAAACCTTCGACCTGGCGGTGCTCGACCTGGGGCTGCCGCGTATGGACGGCCTCCAGGTGCTGCGTCGCCTGCGTCATAGCGGCTCCACCCTGCCGGTGCTGATACTCACCGCGCGCGATGCCACCGAAGACCGCATTGCCGGGCTGGATGCCGGTGCCGACGACTACCTGATCAAACCCTTCGACCTGGCGGAGCTCAAGGCGCGCCTGCGGGCCCTGCTGCGCCGCAGCGCCGGGCGGGCCAAGGCAAGAATCGAGCATGCAGGCATCAGCCTGGACCCCGGCACTCAGCAGGTGTCCTTCCATGGGCAGAACGTGCCCCTGACGCCCAAGGAATATCAGCTGCTGCATGAGCTGCTTTCACCGCCGGGGCGTGTCATGACCCGCGAGCGGCTGACCCAGTTGCTTTACGGCTGGAACGAAGAAGCAGAAAGCAACACCCTGGAGGTGCACATCCATCACCTGCGCAGGAAATTCTCCGCCGACCTGATCCGAACCGTACGCGGCGTGGGTTATCTGGTGGAGGAGCGCCGATGATGTCGATCCGACGCCGTACCCTGACCCTGATCATCGGCCTGATGCTTACCGGCCTTATGATTCTCAGCGCCTTCAACCTGCATGACAGCAACCACGAGATAGCCGAGGTGTATGACGCACAACTGGCCCAGAATGCGCGGCTGCTGCAGGGCGTCATGCGCATGCCGCTGGCTGGCGACCAACACACCGAACTGTACCAGGCGTTCAACCAGGCCCTGAGCGAAGCCACACCCAGGCTTGACGGCCACCCTTATGAAAGCAAGATCGCGTTTCAGGTGTGGGATGCGCAGGGCCAGGTGCTGGTACATACCAACAGCGCCCCCGCCTTCACCTCGCCACCGTCGGCACCGGGCTTCAGTGACGTGCATGACCTGCATGGCCGGCAGTGGCGCGCCTTCCTGCTCGAAGACAAAATCAACCAGGTGCGGATCTGGGTGGGCGAGCGCGACGACGTACGCACTGACCTGGTCGACCGCATCGTACGCCACACCCTGTGGCCCAATATGCTCGGCAGCCTGATCCTGGCAGCAATGGTCTGGCTGGCCATTGGCTGGGGGCTCAAACCCCTGGCCAACATGGCAGCCACCCTGCGTGCCCGTCATTCAGGGTCGCTTGAACCTCTGCAACTGATGCCATTGCCTGCAGAACTCGAACCGATGCAGGCCGCGCTGAACCGCATGCTGGCGCAGATCCAGGAAGTGCTGGAACGCGAGCGCCGCTTCATTGCCGACGCGGCTCATGAAATGCGCACGCCCCTGGCGGTCCTGCGGGTGCACGCGCAAAACCTGCAGGAGGCCGGGACCGAACAGGAGCACCGTGAATCGCTGGCGCACCTGATACACGGGGTGGACCGCGCCAGCCGTCTGGTCAACCAGCTGCTCACCATGGCACGCCTGGAACCGCAGCCGGGTCATGCCCATGCCCCGCGAATCGACCTTGAACACACTGTGCGCGACAGCCTGGTGCAGATGACCCCATGGCTACTGGACCAGGGCCTTGAACTGGTGTTCGAGGCCGCCCCGGGCAACTACCTTGCCCGAGTGGATGGCGGGGCGATCGATATCGCACTCAACAACCTGGTGACCAATGCCGCGAACTTCTCCCCCGAGGGAGGGATCATCAGCGTTCGCCTGAGCCGCCAGCCGACGCATTTCGTGCTGTCGATACAGGACGAGGGGCCTGGTATCGACGAAGCTGAACGCGAGCGCCTGTTCGAACGCTTCTACAGTCGTGGCAATGCACAGGGCGCCGGCCTTGGCCTGGCCATCGTCCAAGCGGTCGCCATGCGGCTGGGCGGTCAGGTCCGGCTGGAGAACATGGCCACCGGCGGGCTGTGCGCAACCCTGGAGATTGCGCTGGACTGAACCCGCCCCCCCGCTGACAGGTAGCCATCGACGGTCATGGCGCCAGGTCAGGGTCCGAGTCGCTGTGCTTCTGGCCGATCGGGTCGGTGGCCGGCGACTGCTGCGGCGCCTGGGTATCGATGCCCGGTGGCGGCGCAAGCTGCAGTATCTCGCTGGTGTAGGCCCACTCCTGCTGCACCCGGGCCGGGTCGTCGTTCAGGTGGGTGCCGTAGCTGGGCACGATCTGGTGCAGCTTCTGCTGCCAGGCCGGGCTGGCGACCTTGTCCTTGAACACCTTCTGCAGCACTTCGAGCATGATCGGCGCCGCCGTGGATGCGCCGGGCGATGCGCCCAGCAGCCCGGCAATGCTGCCATCGGCCGCGCTCACCACCTCGGTGCCCAGCTTGAGCACCCCGCCCTTTTCCTTGTCGCGCTTGATGATCTGCACCCGTTGCCCGGCCTGCCACAGGCGCCAGTCTTCCTTCTTGGCCTGGGGGAAGTAGGTCTGCAGCGCCTCGAAGCGGTCGTCGTCCGATTGCATCAGCTGGCCTGCCAGGTACTGCACCAGGTCGAACTGGTCGATCCCCACCTTGGTCATGGGCCACAGGTTATGGGTGGTCATGCTGGAGAACAGGTCCAGGTACGAGCCTTCCTTGAGAAACTTGGTGGAGAAGGTCGCGAACGGCCCGAACAGGATCACCCGCTTGCCATCGAGTACCCGGGTATCCAGGTGCGGCACCGACATCGGCGGCGCGCCCGTGGCGGCGATGCCGTAGGCCTTGGCCATGTGCTGCTGGGCGATGGTGGGGTTGTCGGTGACCAGGAACGAGCCGCCCACCGGGAAGCCCGCGTAGTCCTGGGCCTCGGGAATGCCGGACTTCTGCAGCAGCGGCAGCGCCGCGCCGCCGGCACCGATGAACAGGAACTTGGCATCGGCGGTCGACTTCTCGCCGCTCTTGAGGTTCTTGTACTCCACATGCCAGGAGCCGTCGTCATTGCGACGGATGTCCTCGACCTCGCTGGACAGCTTGAGCGAGAAATTCTCCTGCTGCTGCAGGTGCGCCACGAACTGGCGGGTGATCTCGCCGAAGTTCACGTCGGTGCCGATCGGCGTCCAGGTGGCGGCGATCTTCTGGTTGGGGTCGCGGCCCTCCATCATCAGCGGCACCCACTTGCGGATCTGCGCCGGGTCTTCGGAGTACTGCATCGGCCGGAACAGGGGGCTGGCCTGCAGCGCCTCGTAGCGGCGCTTGAGGAAACTGATGTTGTCGTCACCCCACACGAAGCTCATGTGCGGCGTGGAATTGATGAACGAGCGCGGGTTCTTCAGCACCCCGTTCTTGACCTGCCAGGCCAGGAACTGGCGCGTCACCTGGAACGCCTCGTTGATCTCGACCGCCTTGGTGATGTTGATCTTGCCGTCCTTGTCCTCGGGCGTGTAGTTCAGCTCGGCCAGCGCCGAGTGCCCGGTGCCGGCGTTGTTCCAGCCGTTGGAGCTTTCCTCGGCCACCCCGTCCAGGCGCTCGACCATCTCCATCGACCAGCCCGGCTCCAGCTCGTTGAGCCAGATTGCCAGCGTGGCGCTCATGATGCCGCCTCCCACCAGCAGTACATCGACTTTCTTCGATTCCGCCCCCTGCGCCTGGCCGGCCGCCAGTGACACGGCCAGGCCCAATGTGGCCACGTTCCTTGCGAACTTCATGGCATATCCCCCCAATTGCATTACGAGACGATCCAGTGAGTGTGGCTCATGGATCGCGCATGACAAGCCGTACAAGCGACCCGGTGCAGTCAGTGGGGTTCCCTTGGATCGGGCCGCGGCGGCGCCAGGGCACGGGCAAAACGCTATCAAACTGAACCAATTCATCAGCTAAGGATCAGTTTTAGCATCGTGAAACCACAGGATTTGATACCTTGTCCGCGCTTTCTACACTTGGCCGGGATCGCTTGTGCCCTTCCCCTGCACGGCCTGCCAACACGCCTTCAGGAGGGATCTTGTGACCACCACCCACCCCAGCGACGCTTTCCAGATCGCCCTGGCCAACTGCGCCCGTGAACAGATCCGTACCCCCGGCAGCATTCAGCCCCAGGGGTTCATGGTCGTGGTGCAGGAGCCGGCCATGTTGATCCGCCAGGTCAGCGAGAACCTGCCGGACTGGCTGGGGGTGGAGATCGACGCCTTGCTGGGCGTGCATTTCGATGCGGTGGTGCAGGACGGTTGCAGTTTCGTCGAGCAACTGGGCGAACTCGACGAAGACCAGTCCCAGCCCTATCACGTGGCCGACGTACAGTTTCTGATCGGCCAGCAGGCGCAGCGCCTGCCGATGATGCTGCACCGCCACGACCAGGTGCTGATCGCCGAATTCCAGCGCCCGGCCGCCGTGCCGGCGCCGAGCTCGCGGCTGTACCCGCTGGTGCGCTCCTTCGTTGGCGGCGCACCGGACAGCGAGAGCATCGACGAGCTGTGCGAGCGGGCGGTGCGCGTGATCAAGCGCCTGACCGGGTTCGGCCGGGTCAAGTCCTACCGCTTCGACACCGAGGGCAACGGGCTGGTCAACGCCGAGCTGGTCGACGACGACTACCCCAGCTACAAGGGCCTGTGCTTCCCTGCTTCGGACATCCCGGCGCAGGCCCGGGCGCTGTACTGTGCCAACCGCATCCGCGTGATCGAGGATGCCGACTACCAGCCGGCGCGCCTGCTGCCGGCCGCCAACCTGCTCACCGGCCAACCCCTGGACCTGAGCTTCTCGACCCTGCGCAGCGTCTCGCCCGTGCACCTGCAATACATGCGCAACATGCAGACCTGGGCCTCGATGTCGGTTTCCATCGTGGTCGAGGGCCGGTTGTGGGGGCTGGTGTCGTGTCATCACCGCACCCCGCGCAGCGTGAGCTTTCAGGTGCGTACCGCCTGCGAACTGCTGGGCCGGGTGCTGTCGCTGCAGATCGAGACCCGCGAAGCCCACCTGCGCCACGCGCGCATGCTCGAGATCCGCCAGCGCATCGTGCAGCTGCTGGGCGCCATCGCCGACCAGGACAGCGTGCGCCTGGGCCTGCGCGCCCTGCCCGACATCTTCACCGACTTCGTCGGCGCCGCCGGTGCCGCAGTGGTGTCCAGCACCGGCTGCGATACCTACGGGCACACCCCGCCCCAGGCGCGGATCATGGCCCTGGTGGGCTGGCTGACCGCCCGCGGCGACGCCGAGGTGTTCCATACCGACAACGCCGGGCGCGATATCCCGCACCTGACGGGGCTGGCCGACATGGCCAGCGGCATCCTTGCCGTGTCCATTTCCGAACTGCACCCGCATTACCTGATCTGGTTCAAACCCCAGCAGTCCCAGGTGGTGCACTGGGCCGGCCGCCCGGAAAAAAGCATCGCCCAGAGCGGCTCGCTGAACCCGCGCGAAAGCTTCGAGCAGTGGCAGCAGATCGTCGAAGGCTTCTCGACCCCCTGGGACCCCAGCGAAATCGAGGGCGTGCAGGAGCTGCGCCAGGCCATCCTCGGCATCGTGCTGCGCAAGGCCGAAGAACTGGCGCAACTGTCCGAATCCCTGGAAAAGACCAACAAGGAACTGGAAGCCTTCTCCTACAGCGTTTCCCACGACCTGCGCGCGCCGCTGCGTCATATCGCCGGCTACGCCGAGCTGCTCAGCGATGCCGAAGGCGCCAACATGTCCGAGCGCAGCCTGCGCTTTCTGGGCACCATCGAGAACTCCGCCAAGTTCGCCGGCACCCTGGTGGACAACCTGCTGAGCTTCTCGCAGATGGGCCGGTGCGCCATGCACCTGTCCGACGTCAACCTGTCGGCGATGGTCGCCTCCATCAAGCTGGAGATGCTGCCCGACTACGAGGGCCGGGACATCCGCTGGACCTTCAACGCCCTGCCGATCGTGGTGGCCGACCCGGCCTTCCTGCACCTGGCCCTGCGCAACCTCATCGCCAACGCCATCAAGTACACCCGCGGCCGGCCGGTGGCGCTGATCGAGGTCGACGTGCAGGAACGCGACGACGCCCACGTGATCAGCGTGCGCGACAACGGCGTCGGCTTCGACATGCAGTACGCCAACAAGCTGTTCGGCGTGTTCCAGCGCCTGCACCGCATGGAGGAGTTCGAAGGCACCGGCATCGGCCTGGCCAATGTGCGGCGCATCATCGAGCGCCATGGCGGCACGGTATGGGCCCACGGTGTCCCGGACCAGGGCGCGACGTTCTATTTTTCACTTCCAAAGAAAACCCTCATGCCCACTGCATGACCCACACGAGGGCGCTCCATGCTCAAACCGATACTCCTGGTAGAAGACAACCCCAACGACCTCGAACTGACCCTGCTCGCGCTCGAGCGCAGCCAGCTGGCCAACGAGGTGATCGTGGTACGCGACGGCGCCGAGGCGCTGGACTACCTGTTCCGCAGGAACAGCCATGCCGACCGCCCGCAAGGCAACCCGGCAGTGCTGCTGCTCGACCTCAAGCTGCCCAAGGTCGATGGCCTGGAGGTGCTCGAACAGGTGCGCGACTCGGCCGACCTGCGCAGCATTCCGGTGGTGATGCTGACCTCGTCCCGCGAAGAGCCGGACCTGGACCGCGCCTATCAGCTGGGCGTGAATGCCTACGTGGTCAAACCCGTGGAATTCAAGGAGTTCGTCGGCGCCATCTCCGACCTGGGGATTTTCTGGGCCGTGCTCAACGAGCCACCGCCCGGTTCCACCCGGGTCGTGCGTCGCCCCAAGTCATGATGACAAGACATGCCTAGACGAGAGCCCGGAGCGCCGACGCCGCTCCCCAGAATAAAGCTGCTGCTGATCGAAGACAGCACCCACGACGTCGAGCTCACGCTGTTGACGCTGGAGCGCTATGGCCTGCAGGTCGACCCGGTGGTGGTGCACGATCACATCGGCGCCTGCGAGGCCATGCAGCAGCACACCTTCGACGTGATCGTGTGCGACTACCTGCTGCCCTCCTCGTCGGGCATCCAGGTGCTCGAGGTGGCCCAGCGGGCGGCCCCGGAAACGCCGTTCATCTTCCTGTCCGGCATCTTCGGCGAACAGCAGGCGGTGGAGACCATGCGCCTGGGCGCGGTCGACTACGTGCTCAAGCAGAACCTCAAGGTGCTGCCCAAGGCCATCCGCCGCGCCGTGCTCGAAGTGCGCGAACGCGAGAAGCGCCGCGCTGCGGAAAACGCCCTCGAAGAGGTCGAGACCCGCGCCCGCCTGGCCATCCAGGCTGCCGAGATGGGCGTGTGGGAACTGAGCGTGCCCAGCGGCTCGGTGCTGTGGGACGAGCGCTGCCGCGCCCTGTACGAAGTCACGCCCAGCTGCAACCTGCACCTTGACCAGGTGCTGGAGCACTGCCACCCCGACGACCGGGCAATGCTGCGGGCCAAGGTCGAGCAGGCCCTGAGCTGCGAATCGGTGTTCCATGCCGAATACCGCGTGCAGTTGTCGGGCGGTCGCCTGCGCTGGATCAACTCCAACGGCCGTTCGCTGTTCAAGGATGGCCGTTGCGTGCGTTTCAGCGGGGTGATGCAGGACATCAGCGAGCGCAAGGTCGCCACCCAGGCCCTGGTGCAGTTGACCGAAACCCTGGGCGAGCGCGTGGAGCAACGCACCCGCGAGCGCGACCGCACCTGGGAGCTGTCGCGTGAACTGCTGGGGGTGCTGCGCTTCGACATGACCCCGATCAACTTCAACCCGGCCTGGGAGGCGGCGCTGGGCTGGTCGCGGGACCAGATCGGCAGCCTGCGCCTGTGGGAGCTGATCCACCCCCTCGATCTGGACGCCACCATCAAGGAAACCCGCAGCATCGCCAGCGGCAACGTATCGACCCGCTTCGTCAACCGCATGCGCCACGCCAACGGCGACTACCGGTGGCTGTCCTGGACCATCGTGCCGGAGAACGGCCTGATGTACGCCGCGGTGCGCGACATCACCGATGAGCGTGCGGTGGTCGAGGAACTGGCCGCCACCAACAAGCGCCTGCGCGAACAGATCGACGAGAAGGAACGCGTGGAAGCCACGCTGCAGCAGATGCAGCGCCTGGAAGTGGTCGGCCAGCTGACGGCTGGAGTGGCCCACGACTTCAACAACCTGCTCACGGTGATCCTCACCAGCGCGACCTTTGCCACGCGCGACATTGCCCGCGGCAACCTGGACAAGGCCCGCACCCGGCTGGAACACATCACCGATGCCGGTGAACGTGGCGCCCGGCTCACGGCCCAGCTGCTGTCGTTCTCGCGCCGCCAGCGCCTGCAACCGCGCCCGGTGGACCTGAACGCCACCGTGCGCGGCATGCAGAGCCTGCTGAACAAGGCGCTGGGGGCCAATATCTGGGTAGAGATGTCGCTGGCCCCGGACCTGTGGACCGCCTCGGCGGACCTGACCCAGACCGAGATGATCATCCTCAACCTCATCATCAACGCCCGCGACGCCATGGCCAACGGGCCCGGCTCGGTGCTGCTGCGTACCCACAACGTCACCGTGGAGGCCGCGCCCCTGCGGCCCGAAGACCCGGAACCCGGCCACTACGTGGTGTTCTCCATCGTGGACTCGGGCAGCGGCATGAACGAGGACACCCTGCTCAGGGCCTTCGAGCCGTTCTTCACCACCAAGCCGGTGGGGCATGGATCGGGGCTGGGGCTGGCCCAGGTGTTCGGTTTCGCCAAGCAGTCCGGTGGCGGGGTGCGCATCGAAACCACCCTGGATGTCGGCACCACGGTCAGCGTGTACCTGCCGCGGATCCAGGGCGACGCCGTGGCCGTGCTGCCCAGCCCTGCGCCGGTGAGTGAACCGCATCAGCCGCTGGGCTCGACCATCCTGCTGGTGGACGATGACAGCACCGTGCGTACCCTCACGGCCACCTTGCTGGAATCGTTTGGCCTGAAGGTGGTGCAGGCGCGCAACGGCCCGGATGCACTGAACATGCTGAGCCCCGAGATCGACCTGCTGCTGACCGACTACGCCATGCCGGGCATGACCGGCGGCGAGCTGGCGGCCCTGGTCAAGCGCTCCTACCCGCAGTTGCCGGTGGTGTTCGTGACTGGCTATGCCAATACCGACGTGCTGGGGCTGAGCCATTCGACGGTGATCCAGAAGCCGTTCAGCGAGCGCGACTTGCGCAGCAAGATCTGGGCAGCGCTGGCGCGTTGAAAAAACCTGTACACGCTTTCTACCTGGCCGAGCAAAAAAGATTATTCTTGAAAGACATTTTTCAACGCCAGACTATGTGAGAGCCGAATATGAAGATCGATGACATGGACGCCTTCGTCGCCGTCATTCGCTGCCAGTCGACCAACCTTGCGGCGCAGTCGCTGCAGTTGACGCAGCCGGCCATCACACGACGCGTGCAGAACTTCGAGGAAGACCTGGGCACCAACCTGCTCGACCGCAACACCAAGCCGCTCAAGCCCACGCCCATGGGCTGGCGCGTGTACGAACAGTGCAAGGCCATCCTGCGCGAGATCGACACCCTGCGCGAGCTGGTGGCCAGCCACGGCTCGCCCAGCGGCACCCTGCGCCTGGGCGTGCCGCAGACCATCGGCGATGTGGTGCTGCTCGATGCCCTGGCGCAGATTCGCCAGGCCTACCCCGAGCTGCGGACCCAGGTCGCCAGCGGCTGGGGCAGCGCGCTGATCGCCAGGATGGAAAACGGCGAGCTGGATGCGGCCGCCGCGCTGTTCCCCTCCGGCAAGATCTTCCCCGAAGGCATCGCCAGCCGTTCCATCGGTCGCATGCACCTGCGGGTGGTGGCCGCCAAGGGCAGCGCCAGCAAGCGCAGCTACAAGCTCAAGGACTGCTACAGCCAGGGCTGGGTGCTCAACCCCGACGGCTGCGGGTTTCGCGCCGGCTTGCAGCGCGCCTTGAGCGAGCAGGGGCTGTCGCTGCAGATCAACCTGGAAACCTTCGGCACCGAACTGCAACTGGGCCTGGTCGCCAACGGCCAGGGCCTGGGGCTGGTGCCCGAGCCGCTGCTGGCCGCCAGCCGTCATCGCGACCTGCTTGAAGTGGTCAACGTCAGCGACTTCAAGCCCCAGGTCGACCTGTGGCTGTTTCACCCCAGCTACCTGGGCAACCTGCAGGAGCCGGTGGAGCTGTTCGGCAGCGTCACGGCGCAGCGGCTGGCGCTGTAGCAGCCCCGCCCTGCCCCGCATCAGCCAAGGCAGCGGGCCTCACTCCAGCGTGATGTTGCCCGCCCGGATCACCTCGCCCCACCGTGCGCCGTCATCGGCAATCAGCTTGGCAAACCCCGCCGGGGTACTGTGCTCGACGCTGATCCCGTTCTGCGCGAACCGCTCGGCGGTCTGCGGCGCCTGGGCAATCGCGGCAATCGCCGCGCTCAACTGCTCGACCAGCTGCGGCGAAGCGCCCTTGGGCAGCACCAGGCCGAACCAGCCCGATGCCTCGAACCCCGGCAGGCCTGCCTCGCTGGCACTCGGCACCCCTGGCAGCAACGGCGAGCGCTGCGCGCTGCTGAGCACCAGCCCCTTGAGCTTGCCGGCCTGGATCTGCGGGGCCAGCACGGTGAGGGTATCCACCGCCACATCCACCTCGCCGCCCAGCACCGCCGTGACCGCCGGCGCACTGCACTTGTACGGCACGTGCAGCAGGTCGATGCCCGCCAGGTTCTTCAGCAACTCCCCGGACAGGTGGCACAGGGTGCCGTTGCCGCACGACGAATAGCTCAACGCGCCAGGGCGCGCCTTGGCCTGGTCGATCAGCGCCTGCAGCGTGTCGACCTTGCTGGCAGCCGGTACGGCCACCACGTTGGGCACCGAGGCCAGCACCGCCACGGGCGTGAAGTCCTGCAGCGGGTCGTAGCGCAGGCCCTTCTGCAGGTTGGGCAGTATGGTCAGCTGCCCGGCGGTGGCCAGCGACAGCGTGTAGCCATCGGGTTTGGCCTTGGCCACGGCCTCGGCGGCGATTGCGGTGCCGGCACCGGGCTTGTTGTCGACCACCACCGGCTGGCCCAGCGAGGCCGACAACTGCTCGGCGTAGTAGCGCCCCACGGTATCGGCAGCGCCGCCCGGCGGGAACGGCACCACCAGGGTCACGGCGCGGCTCGGGTAGGTATCGGCCTGGGCCAGTGCGGCAACGCCCAGGGCCAGTGCGGCCAGGGCAAACTTGAGCGGTAGGATGATTTTCATGCAAGGGTCCTGGAACAGTCAGGGTTGAAGCAGCCCTCAGTCTTCACTGAAGGCCACATGGCGCGTGGCGCGCACCCGCGGGATGAGCATCAGCCCCACCGCCAGCACGCACAGAATCAACAGGGTCAGGCTCAATGGCCGGGTGACGAACACCGTGGGGTCGCCCCGCGACAGCAGCATCGCCCGGCGCAGGTTCTCCTCCATCAACGGGCCGAGCAGATAGCCCAGAAGCAGTGGCGCCGGCTCGCAGCGCAGCTTGATGAACAGGTAGCCCAGCAAGCCGAACGCCACCGTGAGCAGCACGTCGAACAGGCTGTTGTTGACGCTGTACACGCCAATGCAGCAGAACAGCAGGATCGACGGGTACAGCAGGCGGTACGGCACCGACAGCAGCCGCACCCAGATCCCCACCAGCGGCAGGTTGAGCACCAGCAGCAACAGGTTGCCGATCCACATGCTCACGATCAGCCCCCAGAACAGCTCGGGGCGCTCGTCGATCACCTGCGGGCCCGGCACGATGCCGTGGATCATCATGGCCCCGGCCATCAGCGCCATCACCGCGTTGGAAGGCAGGCCCAGCACCAGCATCGGGATGAACGAGGTCTGCGCCCCGGCGTTGTTGGCAGACTCCGGCCCGGCCACGCCCTCGATGGCGCCCTGGCCGAAGCGCTCGGGGTGCCTGGCGATACGCTTTTCGACCATGTACGAGGCAAACGCGCCCAGCATCGCCCCGCCCCCCGGCAGCACGCCCAGCACCGCGCCCAGGCCGGTGCCGCGCAGCATCGGCTTCCAGCTGCGCCGGTAGTCTTCGCGGGTCGGCATCAGGCTGCCCACCCGCGCCACCTGGGGCGGCTGGCCGCGGCTGCGCTCCAGGTTGGCGATGATTTCGGCGATGCCGAAGATGCCCATCGAGATCACCACGAAACTGATGCCGTCGCTCAACTGGGGCAGGCCGAAGGTAAAGCGCTCCACCCCGGAATTCACGTCGGTGCCCACCAGGCCCAGCAGCAGGCCCAGCAGGGTCATGGCCACGGCCTTGAGCACGTCGCCCTGGGCCAGCACCACGGCGGCCACCAGGCCCAGCAGCATCAGCGAGAAGTACTCGGCCGGGCCGAACTTCAGCGCCACCTCGGCCAGCGGTGCGGCAGCAGCGGCCAGCAGCAGGATCGACAGGCTGCCGGCGATGAACGAACCGATCGCGGCAATGGCCAGGGCCGCCCCGGCCCGGCCCTTGCGTGCCATGGCATGGCCGTCCAGGCAGGTCACCACCGAGGACGACTCGCCCGGCAGGTTGACCAGGATCGCCGTGGTCGAGCCGCCGTACTGGGCGCCGTAATAGATGCCCGACAGCATGATCAATGCCGCGGCCGGGCTCAGGCCGTAGGTGATCGGCAGCAGCATGGCGATGGTGGCCACCGGCCCCAGGCCGGGCAGCACCCCCACCAGCGTGCCCAGGGTCACACCGATCAGGCAGTACAGCAGGTTGTTCAGGGTGAAGGCGGCTTCAAGGCCGATACCCAGGTGTGCCAACAGCTCCATGGGTCACTCCTCAGACAGGCCAGGCCGGCAGGTTCAGGCCCAGCCCGTAGCCGAACACCAGCACGCTGAACAGCCCCAGCGCGCTGCCCACCGCCAGCAGTTCGCCCAGGTGCGCCTTGTGCCGGCCCAGGCCGCTGAGCAGCGTCATGCACAGGGTCGCCAGCGCCAGGCCAAGGCTGGGCAGCAGCAGCGCGAACGCCACCACGCTGGCACTGATGGCCAGCGCCGGGCGGACGATGAACAACCCGTCCAGCGTGACCTTCTCGCGGCCCAGCCACAGGCCGCGCACCAGCAAGGCCACGCCCAGCCCGCACAGGGCCAGGCTCACCAGCCAGGGAAAGTAGCCTGCGCCCATGCGCATCGCCGTGCCGCTGGCATAGGCGCTGCCCACCAGCAGCCCGGTCAGGCCGAAGCCCAGGAACAGGCAGCCGGCCAGCACTTCGCGGGCATCGAGGTTCAGGGTCAGGGAATGCGGGCGCGCAGTGGCGGCCCGTTGCAGAGCATCTCGCACGCAGGTCTCCAGGTGCCGGTACGGCACAAGGCAAGGCGATCCGCGCGTGCGGTCTCGGGGTGGGGTTGGGGTTGCTGCGCCGTTCAGGCGCTGCGTTGTGCCTGGCGCGCCGCGACCTTGGCGTGGGTCAGCGGGATCAGCTCGCGGCCGTAGTCGGCGGCGTCGTTGATCGGGTCGAACCCGCGAATCAGAAAGGTGGTCACGCCCAGGTCGTAGTACGCCAGCAAGGCATCGGCCACCTGCTCGGGGGTTCCCACCAGCGCGGTGGAGTTGTGCCCACCGCCAACCAGTGCGGCCATACCGGTCCACAGGCGCTCATCCACGCGCTCGCCTTGCGCCACGGTGTCCAGCAGGCGCTGCGCACCGACGCTCTGCGGCTTGTTGGCCACCACCGGGCCGGCGCGCTCCAGGCGCTGGCGAGCGGTATCGAGAATGGCATCGGCCTTGGCCCAGGCCGCAGCTTCGGTATCGGCGATGATCGGCCGGAACGACACGCTGAACTGCACCTGGCGCCCGTGCAAGGCCGCCTGGGCACGTACTGCCTGAATGGTTTCGCGGGTCTGCTCCAGCGACTCGCCCCACAGCGCGAACACATCGGCATGCTTGCCGGCCACTTCCAGGGCCGCCGCCGAAGAACCACCGAAGAACACCGGCAGGTGCGGCTTTTGCACAGGCTTGATGGCGGAGAAGGCGTTCTGCGCCTGGTAGAAGGTGCCGTGATGATCGAAGGGGGTGTCTTCGGTCCAGACCTTGCGCACCACCTCCAGAAACTCGTCGCTACGCGCATAGCGCTGGTCGTGGTCGAGGTAGTCGCCGTCCTTGCGTTGCTCGCCGTCATTGCCGCCACTGATCACGTGCAGCGCCAGGCGTCCGTCGAGCAGGTGATCGAGGGTTGCCAGCTTGCGCGCGGCCAGGGTCGGCGCCACGAAGCCGGGGCGATGCGCCAGCAGAAAGCCGATACGCGGCGCCGCCAGCCCGGCCAGGGCCGTGACCAGAAAGCCGTCGGGCTGATCCGACCAGTACCCCACCAGAATCCGGTCGAAGCCTGCCTGCTCGTGCACCTGGGCAAAACGGGTGATGTACGCCTTGTCGAAGATCGGGCCAGTCGGATCGAGGGTCTCCGAAGACAGGCGGTGGCCGATCATGCCGATGAATTGAACGCTCATGGGGGGCTCCTTGAAGAGGGCGAAGAAAGCTTATTGGTTATAGAAGGTTCTTTCTTCAAAACGAACGCTTATAAGCTACCGAGCCCGCCACCCCTTGTGAAATTCATTTTAGGCATAACCTAATATAAAAAATGATTTATATCGAAACAGCTTTAAAATTCACTTTGCGCATATTAGCTTATGCTCAATTTGAATTTTGAGAATCATCAGGCGGTTGCTAGGGTGATTCGAAACCGTAGCCAGAGCCCCGACCATGACCGACCCCCTTCGCCTGGACCGCTTGCGTCAGTTCATCGACGAACTGGCCAGCCTGCTCGACCGAGAAACCGATGAAGCGGCCCTTCTCGATGATGGCCAGCGCCTGTTGCAGCAACTGGTGGCCCATGACGACTGGCTGCCGCCAGAGCTGGCCCAGCCCAGCCCCGAACGCTATCAGCAGTACCTGCTGCACTGCGATTCGCGCCAGCGCTTCTCCATCGTCAGCTTCGTGTGGGGGCCTGGGCAGACCACGCCGGTCCACGACCACCGGGTATGGGGCCTGATCGGCATGCTGCGCGGCGCCGAATACGCCCAGGGGTTTGCCCGCAGCGAGCACGGCGCGCTGCTGCCGTCCGGCAGCCCGGTGCGCCTCGAGCGCGGCCAGGTCGAGGCGGTGTCGCCGCGCATCGGCGACATCCATCAGGTCAGCAATGCCTTCGACGACCAGGTGTCGATCAGCATCCACGTGTACGGCGCCAACATCGGCGCGGTCAGGCGTGCCGTGTACCTGGCCGACGGCAGCGAGAAACCCTTCATCTCCGGTTATTCCAACACCCAACTGCCCAATCTGTGGGACCTGTCAAAAGAGAACCTTGCGCCATGAGCACCCCGACCACCCGCACCTACGCCCACCTGCGCCAGCACTTGCTGGCCAGGCATGAACTGGCCCTGATCGATGTGCGCGAAGAAGCGCCCTTCGCCGTGGAACATCCGCTGTTCGCGGCCAACATCCCGCTGTCCAGGCTTGAAATCGAAATCTACGCGCGAGTGCCCCGGCGCGATACACCGATCACCGTGTATGACGATGGCGAGGGCCTGGCGCAGATTGCGCTCCAGCGCCTGAGTCAACTTGGCTACAGCGACGTGGCCCTGCTCGAAGGCGGCCTGGCCGGCTGGCGCGAGGCCGGCGGCGAGCTGTTCCAGGATGTGAACGTACCGAGCAAGGCGTTTGGCGAACTGGTGGAAAGCCAGCGCCACACCCCTTCGCTGGCGGCCGAAGAAGTGCAGGCGCTGCTGAACGAAAAGGCCGACGTGGTGGTGCTGGATGCGCGTCGCTTCGACGAATACCAGACCATGAGCATTCCGGGCGGCATCAGCGTGCCGGGTGCCGAACTTGTGCTGCGGGTAGCCGAGCTGGCACCGAACCCGGCCACCCGCGTGATCGTCAATTGCGCCGGGCGCACCCGCAGCATCATCGGCACCCAGTCGCTGGTCAACGCCGGCATTCCCAACCCGGTATCGGCTTTGCGCAACGGCACCATTGGCTGGACATTGGCGGGGCAGACCCTGGCCCATGGCCAATCGCGGCGCTTCGGCGACGTGAGCCCGGCCAACCGGCAGCGCGCCGCCGAACAGGCCCGCGCCGTGGCCGACAAGGCCGGTGTCGTGCGTGCGGACAGCCAGACGCTGGCGGCGTGGCGCGCCCAGGCCGATCGCAGTACTTATGTGTTCGATGTGCGCACCCCCGAGGAATTTGCCCGGGGCCACCTGCCAGGCAGCCGCTCGACGCCAGGTGGTCAGCTGGTGCAGGAAACCGACCATGTGGCCAGTGTGCGCGGGGCGCGCATCGTGCTGATCGATGACGATGGCGTGCGTGCCAACATGAGTGCGTCGTGGTTGGCGCAGATGGGCTGGGAGGTGGCGGTGCTCGATGGCTTGGGCGCAGGCGACTTCAGCGAAACGGGTGATTGGCAGCCGCCGTTGCCGGCGTTGCCGCAGCCTTCGACCATCGACCCCGAGCAGTTGGTGCAGTGGCAGGCCGACGCCGACACGGTGCTGCTCGACTTCACCACCAGTGCCAATTACGTGCAGCGGCACATACCGGGCGCGCACTGGGCGATCAGGGCACAGCTGGAGCAGGCACTGGAGCGCTTGCCGGTGGCGGGACGTTACGTGCTGACCTGCGGCAGCAGCTTGCTGGCGCGGTTCGCGGCGCAGGACCTGCAACGCCTGACCCGAGTGCCGGTGTTCGTGCTGGAGGGTGGTACGGGCCGCTGGATTGCCGAGGGGCGGCCGCTGGAGTCGGGCGAGACGCACCTGGCGGTGCCGCGCAGCGACCGTTACCGCCGGCCGTATGAAGGCACCGACAACCCGCGTGAGGCGATGCAGAGGTACCTGGATTGGGAGTTCGGGTTGGTGGCGCAGCTGGGGCGTGATAGCACCCATGGGTTCCGGGTGATCTGAACCTCCTGAGCAGACCGTATCAGGTCTGCCCCTGGCCGACAGGCCGCATACGCAGGTGCGGGCAAGGCCCGCTCCTGCTTGCTTCGGGCACAAGCACAGTAGGCGCCGGCCTTGCCGGCGAATCGAGCGCGAAGCGCTCGTACAACCTGAACCCACCGTGGATCAGGCAGCCCCCACCCGCCGAGCCGCAATCAGCGCCCTGCCACTGGCTGGAACAACGACACCGCCGCCGCATCCACCTTGCGCGGCAACAGGCCCTGGGCAAAGAACACATCGGCAATCTGCTGCTGTTCGGCCAGATGCTCCGGCTTCACCAACTGCACGTCGTAACTGCGCCGCGCATTGGCCTGCTCCACCGTGGCCACATCCAGGTTGCCCCACAACGGCCCCAGCACCTGCGCCGCCTGCGTGGGGTTGGCCTTGGTCCACTGCCCCGCCTTCTGCAACGCACCGAACACGGTTTCAAGCACCTGCGGATGCGCCTTGGCGTAATCGCTGCCCGCCAGGTAGTAACGCTGGTAACTGGCCAGCCCCTGCCCATCGCTCAGCACCCGCGCATGCTGCTGGCGCTGGGCGCTGGCCACGAACGGGTCCCAGGTGACCCAGGCATCGACCTTGCGGTTCTCGAACGCCGCACGGCCATCGGCCGGGATCAGGTAGGCCGGCTGGATATCGCTGAAGGTCAACCCGGCCCTGGCCAGGGCCTGTATCAACAGGTAATGGCTCCCCGCGGCCTTGGTCACCGCCACCTTCTTGCCCTTGAGGTCCGCCAGGCTGTGCAGCGGCGAATCCGCCGGCACCAGAATGGCCTGGGCCAGTGGCGATGGCGTCTCGCGGGCAAAATAGGTCAGCCGCGCCCCCGCCGCCTGGGCGAACACCGGCACGGTGTCGGCCACATCCGCCGACACATCGACATTGCCCAGGTTCAGGGCCTCCAGCAGCGGCAGGCCGCTGGCGAACTCATGCCAGCTGACCTGTATGCCCTGCTGCGCCAGCTGCTGCTCCAACGTACCCTGGGCCTTGAGCAGAATCAGCAGCGTCGAGGATTTCTGGTAACCGATGCGCAGGGTTTGCCCCGCGCTGGCGCTACCGACCAGGCTGGCGCCAAGCAGCGCGCCGATGGCCAGTTGTCGCAGACGTTTGAACGGTTGCATGGGGTCAGCTCCTGTCAGTGGGCCTGGGTCACGGCGACGCTGGCGGGCAGCACGAAGCCGCCGGCAAAGGTCGGCGCCACGTCCAGACGTTGGGCAATCAGGCCGTGGGCCTGGTAGAAGTCGGCGGTTTCCTGCTGCTCGGCGATGGTGCCGGCGTCCACGACCTGCCAGCGCAACTGGCGACGCTCGAACTGCAGCCGGGCCGCGTCCTGCGGGAAGCCGATGATCTGCGCCAGGGTCTTGGAGTAGCTGTCCAGGTTCTGGTTGGCCCACACCTGGGCCTTGGCCAGGCGCGCCAGGTAGTCCTGCAGGGCCGCGCGCCGGGCCGGGTCGGCCAACGCCTTGTCGGTCGCCGCCAGAAAGCTGTTGCCACTGGACAAGCCGCGACCATTGACCAGCACCCGGCCCTGGCCGGTGGTTTCGGCCAGCGCGGTGTAGGGCTCCCACGTCGCCCAGGCATCCACCGAACCGTTGGCCAGGGCCATCCTGGCATCCACCGGGCCAAGGAAGCGGAACTCGACGTCCTCCTCGCTCAGCCCCGCGCTGGCCAGCGCCTTGAGCGCCACGTAATGGCCAATCGAGCCGCGCCCGGTGGCGATGCGCTTGCCCTTGAGGTCGGCCGCCGCGTGCAGCGCCGACCCGGGGTCCACCAGCACGGCTGTGCCATAGGCGTCGGACTTGTCCACGGCAATCGCCTTGACCTGCGCGCCGGACGCCAGGGCGAACAGCAGCGGCGCATCACCGATGATACCGGCGTCCACCGCGCCGGCATTGAGCGCCTCGGCCAGCGGCGCGGCAGCCGGAAACTCCGCCCACTTGATGTCATACGGCAGGTCGCGCAGCCCGTCGGCGGCCTCCAGCTGGGCACGCATGTTGCCCTTCTGGTCGCCGATACGCAGTTCGATACGCGGTTCGGCCAGCACCTGCCCGGCCAGCAGCAAGGCGCCAGCGAGGGCGAGAAGTCGTGAAATGGGTGGCATGCAGTGCACTCCTGAAGGCGATTGTAGAGCGACTCTACCGGCTCGCCATAAATCAGTGAAGTGCATTTTATGAATATACTAATATGCAAATAACGTTTAATTATCGCCATTAGCTTATAACCATAAAGAATTTTACATCAGAAAATTTAACGCATACGGTCATAAGCCCGCCGATCTGCACACACAACTCGGGGCGGGACGACGGCACCCCCGGGTGCTCCCTGGATTTTCTGCGATGAGTGCCTGATGAGCCTGTCTTCTATTGCCGCGCCGTACCGTTCGATCGAATCGGCCCCTGCCCTGGCCGACCTGGACCCACTGCTGTTTACCCTGACCCGCGAGCTGGCCGCCAGCGCCGCCGAGGTGGACCGCAGCGGTGCCTTCCCCGCCGCCAACTTTGCCCTGCTGCAACGCCATGGCCTGCTCGCGCTCACCGTGCCGCGCGAGCTGGGGGGGGCCGGTGCCGACCTCGCCACCGCGCGCAAGGTGGTGGCCGCCGTGGCCAAGGGCGAGCCCTCCACCGCACTGATTCTGGTCATGCAGTACCTGCAGCACGTGCGCCTGCAGGACGACCAGCGCTGGCCGGTGTCGCTGCGCCAGCGCCTGGCCCGCGAAGCGGTGGAGCACGGCGCGCTGATCAATGCCTTCAGGGTCGAACCCGAGCTGGGCACCCCGGCCCGTGGCGGCCTGCCCGCGACCCTCGCGCGGCGTACCGCCGAAGGCTGGCGCCTGTCCGGCACCAAGCTCTACTCCACCGGCAGCCACGGCCTGAGCTGGTACCTGGTGTGGGCGCGCAGCGACGATGCCGACCCGCTGGTGGGCGGCTTTCTGGTGCACAAGGACAGCCCCGGCATCCGCATCGTCGATGAGTGGGATCACCTGGGCATGCGTGCCACCTGCAGCCACCGCGTCGAGTTCGACGATGTGCTGCTGCCGCTGGAGCATGCCGTGGCCGTCAGCCCGGCCAGCGCACCGCGCGCCGAGCTCGATGGCGAAGCTCAGCTGTGGATGGCGGTGCTGCTGGCCAGCCTCTACGACGGCGTGGCCCAGGCCGCACGCGACTGGCTGGTGAGCTTCCTGCGCGAGCGGGTGCCGTCCAACCTCGGCCAGCCGCTGGCCAGCCTGCCGCGCTTTCAGGAGCGGGTCGGGCGCATCGATACCCTGCTGTTCGCCAACCGCAACCTGCTCGACTCCGCGGCCAGCGGCCAGGTCACCGCGCAGCACGCCGGGCAGCTCAAGCAACTGGTCACGCACAACGCCATCCAGGCCGTGGAGCTGGCCATCGAGGCCAGCGGCAACCCAGGGCTTTCGCGGCACAACCCGCTGGAGCGGCACTACCGCAACGTGCTGTGCAGCCGCATCCACACCCCGCAGGATGACGTGGTGTTCCACAGTGCCGGGCGCTCGGCGCTGAGCCAGGAAGCGCCGTGACCCTCGCCCCCGGCTGACAGCGGCCGACCGGCCACGCACCGCCGCCCACCAAATCGGCCTATGCTCAAACAGGCCTGCCGGCGGAGGTGCACATGTGCGGACGACTGAGCCAGTACCACGGCATCCACGAGTTCGTGGACGCCCTGAGCATGCCCAACCCACTGGTCAACCGCGTGGGCGATGCGCCGCTTGGGCACTACAACGTGGCCCCCACCACCCAGCTGGCGGTACTCGGCCTGCAGCATGACACCCTGCACGCCGACCTGCTGCGCTGGGGCTGGCGGCCACACTGGGCGCAGGACAAGCCGGCACCGATCAATGCCCGCGTCGAGAAGGTGGCCCACGGCCCGTTCTTTCGCGCCATCTGGCCGCACCGGCTGATCGTGCCGGTCGATAACTGGTTCGAATGGGTCGATGAGGGCGGGCCTAAGAAGCAGCCCTACCTGATCCGCCGCCGCGATGGACGCCCTGCCCTGTGCGCGGCCATCGGCCAGCTGGGCGACCCACCCGGCGAGCAGGACGGCTGCGTGATCATCACGGCCGACAGCCAGGGCGGCCTGCTGGATGTGCATGACCGGCGCCCGGTGGTGCTGGCTGCAGATGCGGCACGCCACTGGCTGGACCCCGCCACCTCCAAGGCATACGCCGAACAGCTGCTGCTGGACCTCGCCGAGCCCGCCCAGGTGTTCGAGTGGTACCCCGTGGACAGCGCCGTGGGCAACAGCCGCAACCAGGGCCCGGCCCTGGTGCAGCGCCGGCACCCCTGAACGGCGCCTACTCGCCCAGATACGCCTTCTGCACCTGCTCGTTGTGCAGCAGGTCGCTGGCCTGGCCTTCCAGCGCGATGCGCCCGCCATCGATCACATAGGCGCGCTGGCAGGTCTGCAAGGCAAGCCTGGCGTTCTGCTCCACCAGCAGCAGGGTCACGCCGCCCTTGACCACCTCGACGATGGTTTCGAAGATCTTCTGCACGATGATCGGCGCCAGGCCCATCGACGGCTCGTCGAGCAACAGCAGCTTGGGCCTGCCCATCAATGCCCGGGAAATCGCCAGCATCTGCTGCTCGCCGCCCGACATGGTGCCGGCCAGCTGAAAGGCGCGCTCCTTGAGCCGCGGGAAGATGCCGAACATGCGTTCGATATCGGCCTGGATCGCGTCCTTGCCGTCGGTTCGCGAGAACGCGCCCATCTCCAGGTTCTCGTACACCGTCAGCTTGGGGAAGATCCCGCGGCCTTCCGGCACCAGCGCCAGGCCCTGGCGGATCAGGTCGTAGCTCTTGATCGCCGCATGCGCCTTGCCATCGAAGGTGATCTGCCCGGCCACCGGGCTGAGCAGGCCGGCCAGGGTCTTGAGGGTGGTGGTCTTGCCGGCGCCGTTGGCGCCGATCAGCGCGACCATTTCGCCCTCGCGGATGTGCAGGTCGATGCCCTTGATCGCCTGGATGGCCCCGTAGGCCACCTGCAGGTCGCGTACTTCAAGAATGTTCTTCATGTTCAGGCCACCGCCTCCGAACCCAGATAGGCCTCGATTACCCGAGGGTCCCTTTGCACATCGGCCGGCAGGCCATCGGCGATCTTCCTGCCGAATTCCAGCACGGTGACGTGATCGCACAAGCCCATCACCAGCTTCACGTCATGCTCGATCAGCAGCACCGTCTTGCCGTCGGCCTTCATCTTGCACATCAGCTGGCGCAGGCCTTCGGTCTCGGAGGCGTTCATGCCGGCCGCCGGTTCGTCCAGGGCAATCAGCAAGGGTTCGGTGGCCAGCGAGCGGGCAATTTCCAGACGCCGCTGGTCGCCGTAGGACAGGTTCTTGGCCAGCTCCCCGGCCAGGTGCCCGATGCCCACGTAGGCCAGCCAGTGCCGCGCAGCCTGGCGAATCTCGCGCTCTTCGCGCACGCAGGCCGGGGTGCGGAACACGGCCCCGAACACCCCGCAGCGGGTGCGTACATGGCGACCGATCATCACGTTTTCCAGCGCGGTCATGTTGTGGAACAGCCGGATGTTCTGGAAGGTGCGCGAGATACCCGCCTCCACCACCTTGTGCGGCTTGCTGATGTTCAGCGGCTTGCCGTCGAATTCGACCTTGCCCTCTTCGGCCCGGTACAGCCCGGTAAGCACGTTGAACAGGGTGGTCTTGCCCGCGCCGTTGGGGCCCAGCAGGCCGCGGATCTCGCCGCGCCGGATCGACAGGTCGATGCCGTGCAGGGCCTGCAGGCCGCCAAAGAACTTGCTGACCGAACGCAGCTCCAGTAATACGTCGCTCATACCTTGTCCGCCTGTTGGGCCGGGTGATCGAAGGCCGGCGTGCTCGCGGGCACCGTGGTGCTCAGCGCGGTCGCCGCCGGGGTGGGCTCGGGGTCGCCGTCATGCAGCTCGGCGCGGCGCCGGTTGGACGGCCACAGGCCCTCGGGCCGGTAGCGCATCACCAGAATCAGCGCCAGGCCGAACACCAGCATGCGCAGGGTCGAGGCATCCAGCACGTTGCGCAGCACCTCGCGGCTGACGAAGGTCACGTTGTCCATCACGAACGGCTGTATCCAGTTGACCAGGTCGCGGAACACCTCGGGCATCACCGACAGGATCAACGCCCCCAGCACCACGCCGCGAATAGAGCCCATGCCGCCGAGCACCACCATCGCCAGCACCATGATCGACTCCATCAGGGTGAATGACTCGGGGCTGACGAAGCCCTGGTAGCTGGAAAACAGCACCCCGGATACCCCGCCAAAGGTCGCGCCCATGGCAAATGCCAGCAGCTTGAGGTTGCGCTTGTTCAGGCCCATGGCCTCGGCCGCCACCTCGTCCTCGCGCAGGGCCATCCAGGCCCGCCCGATGCGCGAGACTTCGAGGCGCTTGGACAGCACGATGGCGAAGATCACCACCACCAGGAAGAACAGGTAGTAGCTGATCACCGGGGTGACCTTGAGCCCGAACAGGCTCCATGAGGTCTGCAGCGACAGCAGCGCCTCGGGCGCCTGCCCTGCGGCATGCGACCAGGCCCCACCGTCGATGTGCAAGGGTGCGATGTTGCTGATGCCCTGCGGCCCGTTGGTGATGTTCACCGGCTGGTCGAGGTTGTTCATGAAGATGCGGATGATCTCGCCAAAGCCCAGTGTCACGATGGCCAGGTAGTCGCCGCGCAGCTTGAGCACGGGGGCGCCGATCAGCACCCCGCAGATGGCCGCGGCAATCGCTGCCAGCGGGATGATCACCCACAGCGGCCAGTTCAGCACGCCGTCCACCAGGCCGGCCATGTTCAGGTGCGGCGAGGCCAGCAAGGCATACAGGTAGGCACCGATGGCGTAGAAGCCGATGTAGCCCATGTCGAGCAGGCCGGCGTAGCCGATCACGATGTTCAGGCCCAGTGCCAGCAGCACGTAGAGCATGGCAAAGCCGAGGATGCGTACCCAGGTGGGCCCCAGGAACGGAATGCTGTCGACGACGAAGGGCAAGGCCACGAACGCCAGGATCAGCAGCAGGTACTGTGCGGTTTGGTTTTTCATGTGCGTTGCCTCCTAGGCCCGGTCGGCCTGGCGTTCGCCCATCAGGCCGTTGGGTCGGAACAGCAGCACCAGAATGAGCACGGCGAACGCGAAGATGTCCTGGTAGTTGGCGCCCAGGAAGCCCCCGGTGAGGTGGCCGGTGTAGCCGGCGGCCAGCGACTCGATCAGGCCCAGCAGCAGCCCGCCGGCCATGGCCCCGAACAGGTTGCCGATGCCGCCCAGCACCGCCGCCGAGAAAGCCTTGAGCCCCAGCAGCAGGCCCATGTAGGCGTCGGCCTGGCCGTAGTTGACCGCGCGCATCACCCCGGCGATGGCGCCAAGCCCGGCACCGATCAGGAAGGTCGCGGAAATCACCCGGTTGATGTTGATACCCATCAGCCCGGCCACTTCCTGGTTCTGCGCGGTGGCGCGCATGGCCTTGCCCAGGCGCGTCTTGTCGACCAGCAGCCACAGCCCCAGCATGATCACCACCGAGATGATCATGATGCTCATCTGCACGTTGGTGACGGTGGCGCCGAACACCTCGATCGGGCGGGTTTCGACCACTTCGGGGAAGGTCTTGTAGCCACGCCCCCAGATCATCATCGCCAGGTTCTGCAAGGCGATCGAGATGCCGATCGCGAGGATCAGCGGGGTCAGGCGCGGGGCCTTGCGCAAGGGCCGGTAGGCGAACTTCTCCATGCCCTGGGCCATCAGCATGCACACCGCCGCCGCCACCATGATCGCCAGCAGCAGGGTCAGGATGCCGGGCGCAAAGCCCATGCCCGCGAGCATGCTCAGCACCGAGATGGTCACCATGGCGCCCACCATCACCACCTCGCCGTGGGCGAAGTTAATCAGGCCGATGATGCCGTAGACCATGGTGTAGCCCAGGGCTACCAGGGCATAGATGCTGCCCAGCACCAGGCCGTTGAGGACCTGCTGCAACAAGATATCGAAATTGCCTTCCACGAGCTGAATCCTCAAAACTGCGTTGTCGCTCACCGCGTGCGCTGGCAACAGCGACGCGGCGGCATGCCTGGCAGGTCAGAAATGAACGCTTCTTATTGTTGCGAGCCGGGCGGCCCGCTTGTTATTCGAGGTAGAGCAACGGCTCAGTCGCGCTCGACCGAGAGGGTTTTCCAGCCGCCGTCGGCAAACTGGAACACCGTGGCGGCCGGGCTTTTCAGGTTGCCGAATTCATCGAATGCGATGGTGCCGGTGACGCCCTCGTAGCTTTCGCTCTTGAGTACCGGCAGGTACACGGCAGGGTCGGCCGACTGCGCCTTGACCATGGCGGTGATCGCCGCCCAGGTGGCGTCGTACGCCGCAGGCGAGGACTGCACCACGCCCGTGCCGAACTTGGCCTTGAGCTTCTGCTCGAACGCCGCGCCCTTGGGCATCTCCAGCAACGGGGTGCCGTAGTTCCAGGCGTACACGCCCTCGGCGGCGCTGCCGGCCATCTTCTTGAACTCGTCGTTGGGCAGGTTGCCGATGTTCATGAACCTGGCCTTCAGGCCCAGGTTCTTCATCTGCTTGGCCATGGGGGCGGCCTGGTAGTCGAGGGCGGCGAAGAACACCGCATCGACCTTCTGCGACTTGGCGGTGGTGAGGATGGCATTGAAGTCGGTGGACTTGTCGTTGGTGTATTCGCGTACCACCACGTTGCCACCGGCGGCCTTGACCGCCTTGGTCACTTCGTCGGCCAGGCCCTGGCCGTAGGCGGTGCGGTCGTCGAAGATCGCGATGCGCTGGGCCTGCAGGGTCTTGACCAGGTAGTTGCCGGCATAGCGGCCGAGGGTGGCGTCGTCGTTGACCACGCGAAACACGGTCTTGATGCCCTGGCGGGTCAGCGCCGGGTTGGTCGCCGACGGCGAGATCTGCGGGATGCCGGCATCGGCGTAGATCTTCGAGGCCGGGATGCTGGTGCCCGAGTTGTAATGCCCGATCACCACCGCCACCTTCGAATCCACCAGGCGTTGCGCCACGGCGGTACCGGTACGCGGGTCGGCCACATCGTCCTCGGACACCAGCTTGAACTGGGCCACCTTGTCGCCCAGCTTCAACTGCTGCTGGTTGGCCTCTTCGATGGCGATGCTCACGCCATGTTCCACATCCAGCCCCTGGTGTGCAGAGGGCCCGGTCAGCGGGCCGGCAAAGCCGATCCGTACCAGCTGGGTGTCCGCCGCGTTCGCCGTGCCAGCCCCTATCAGTGTTGCCATCAGTGCAGCAAGGGCGGTCAAACCCCGGTTGTTCTTATTCATTCTCAGCTCCCAGTAATCATTGGACGAACTGCACACGCCTGGCCAACCTCGCCGGCGCACTTGTAAGATAACAGTCAGCAGGCAACTGTCAATGGGTGTATGCTTGAGGAAAATGAAAATGCTGACAAAAGCCACGCACGCCTTGATCCATGCACCTTAACGAGGCATGGGATTGCAGTAGAATCAGGCGCTTGCACCATAACAAGTCAGATGTTTGATAACATATGGCTACATTTTCGCCGCTACTTCGGGTTTTTAGCGGGTCGGGTGAAATCGACGCAGATCGCGTTTGACGGATGCGCCAACCTGTTCAACCATTCAATCCATCGTGATGAGCACATCAGTTTCAGGAGCTACACAACTATGAATGCGTCGTTTGGAACGCGCAGGGCCAATCTGGCGGAGACAGTGATCCACGAGCTGTCCAACCGGATCGACAATGGCACATACGGGCCGGGGCAGAAGCTTCCGTCCGAACAGGAGCTGTGCAAGGAATTCGGCGTCAGCCGCCCTGTGATTCGCGAGGCCGTGGCCTCGTTGCGTCTGGGCGGTCGGCTGATCGCCCGCCAGGGTGTAGGCGTATTCGTGGTCGAGCAGGACGTCAAGCGCCTGGGCTTTGCCCTGAGCACCGCAGTCGATGACGTGCGCGCCGCCGCCCACGTGCTGGAACTGCGCCTGGGCATCGAGACCGAGTCGGTCGCGCGTGCCGCCGAGCGCCGCAGCCCCACCAGCGTGGCGCAGATCACCGAGGCCTTCGACCGCTTCAACGCGCTGGATGGCTCCAACCTCGAGGAAGAGGCCCGTGCCGACTTCGAGTTCCACCTGGCGATTGCCCGCGCCACCAACAACCCGCACTTCCCGCAGCTGCTCGAAGCCCTGGGCCCGGACATCATCTTCGACCTCAACCTCAAGCACGGCCAGTCCACCGGCAAGAACCGCCTGGCGCACATCAAGAAGATCGGCCGCGAACACGGTGCGATTCTCTCGGCCATCAGCATGGGCGACGTCAACGCCGCCCGTTCGGCGGTGCGCAAGCACCTGGAAGAAAGCCTTTCGCGTTA
Organism: Pseudomonas sp. 1176_21; assembly: GCF_052850635.1. Lineage (NCBI taxonomy): Bacteria > Pseudomonadati > Pseudomonadota > Gammaproteobacteria > Pseudomonadales > Pseudomonadaceae > Pseudomonas > Pseudomonas sp. 1176_21. Next base: position 332,202 of record NZ_VXCV01000001.1, on the reverse strand, counting down.
CCAGCGCCTGGTCGACAGCGGCGACTGAGCGGCGCTGTCGCCCTGCCCTCGCGGGTCAGCCCAGGCCCAGGCACACGTACTTGATCTCGAGGTAATCCTCGATCCCGTAGCGCGAGCCTTCGCGCCCCAGCCCCGATGACTTCACACCGCCAAACGGTGCGACCTCGGTGGCCAGCACGCCGACATTGACGCCGACCATGCCGTACTCCAGGGCCTCCGAGACCCGCCAGATCCGCCCCACATCCCGTGCATACAGGTAGCAGGCCAGGCCGAACTCGGTGGCATTGGCCTGGGCGATGACCTGTTCTTCGCTGTGAAAGCGAAACAGCGGCGCCACCGGCCCGAAAATCTCCTCGCGGGCCACGCGCATGTCCGGTGTCACCTCGGCCAGCACGGTGGGCTGGTAGAACGCCTCGCCGAGGGGGTGGCGCCGGCCACCGGCGACCAGTCGCGCGCCGCCTTCCAGTGCGTCGCTCACCATCGCCTCGACCCCGGCCACGGCCTTGGCATCGATCAGCGGGCCGACGGTGGTGCCGGCCTGGCTGCCCTCGCCCACCACCAGCTCGCCGACCCGCTGGGCAAAACGCTCGACAAAGCGCTCGTAGATGCCGTCCTGGATGTAGAAGCGATTGGCGCACACGCAGGTCTGCCCGCTGTTGCGGAACTTGGCCACCAGTGCGCCCTCCACCGCCGCCTCAAGGTCCGCGTCGTCGAACACGATGAAGGGCGCGTTGCCGCCCAGCTCCAGGGTCACCTTCTTCACCGTGGCCGCGCTTTGCTGCAGCAACTGGATGCCGATGGGCGTGGAGCCGGTGAACGACAGCTTGCGCACCACCGGGTTGGCGGTCAGTTCGCCACCGATGGCGGCCGAGTCGCCGGTCACCACGTTGAGCACGCCACGCGGTATGCCGGCGCGTTCGGCCAGCACGCACAGCGCCAGGGCGCTGAACGGGGTCTGCGAGGCGGGCTTGAGCACCAGCGTGCACCCGGCCGCCAGGGCCGGGGCGGCCTTGCGCGTGATCATCGCCGCCGGGAAGTTCCACGGCGTGATCGCCGCGCACACGCCAATCGGCTCCTTGGTCACCAGCAGGCGCCGGTCGGCCTGCGGCGAGGGGATCACGTCGCCATACAGGCGCTTGCCCTCCTCGGCATAGAACTCCACATAGGCTGCGGCGAAGGCGATCTCGCCACGGGCCTCGGCCAGGGGCTTGCCCTGCTCGGCGGTCATGATGCGCGCCAGGTCTTCCTGGTGCAGGAGAATTTCGCGAAACCACGCCTGCAAGCGGCTGGCGCGTTCCTTGGCGGTGAGGGCGCGCCAGGCCGGCAGCGCCGCCTGGGCGGCGAGCACGGCGCGACGGGCTTCGTCGGCGCCCATGCGCGGCACGCCACCCAGGCGCTGGCCGGTGGCCGGGTTGGTCACGTCAATGCTGCGGGCGCTGTCGGCGCCCACCCAGGTTCCATCGATATAGCAACGTTCACGCAGCAGATCAGGATCGGCAAGGTTCATGCTGATGGGCTCGCAGGGGAATAAGGGGAAACGGCGGGAGGCAGACCCTGCCCCCGCCTGGAGGGTCAACGCGACGCCAGGGCCTTTTCGCGGATCTGGCTGAGGGTCATGCGCGGGGTCAGCGCCTCGGGGTCGATCTGCACCTCGATCAGCGCCGGCTTGCCCGACGCCTCGCAACGCTCGAACGCACCCGCGAACTGCTCGGTGGCGCTCACCGTTTCGGCATGCAGGCCATAGGCCCGTGCCAGCGCGGCGAAGTCGGGGTTGTGCAGGTCGGTACCCGACACCCGCCCCGGGTAGCTGCGCTCCTGGTGCATGCGGATGGTGCCGTACATGCCGTTGTTCACCACCACCACGATGACCCGGGCGTCATAGTGCGCGGCAGTGGCCAGCTCCTGGCCGTTCATCAGAAAGCAGCCATCACCGGCGAACGCCACCACGCTGCGCTGCGGCGCGGTGAGCTTGGCCGCAATCGCCGCCGGCACGCCATAGCCCATCGAGCCGTTGGTGGGCCCCAGCAAGGTGCGAAACGCCTGGTGCTGGTAGCCGCGGTGCACCCAGCCGGTGTAGTTGCCGGCACCGCAGGTGATGATGCTGTCGGCGGCCAGGTGCTGGTTGAGCCAGGCGATCACCTCGCTCATCTGCACCTCGCCGGGCGAACGCGGGCATTCGAAGTTGGCCCGGTAGCCGCTGTTCAGGCGCTGTACCCACTCGGCGAATGCCTGCGGCTTGACCGGCGCCAGCGCCGCCAGTTGCGCGGCGATGGTCGGCATGCCGGCGTTGATCGCCAGGGTCGGCTGGTACACCCGGCCCAGTTCCTCGATGCCGGGGTGAATGTGCACCAGCGCCTGCCTGGGCACCGGAATGTCCACCAGGGCATAGCCGCCGGTGCTCATCTCGCCCAGGCGTGCACCGATCACCAGCAGCAGGTCACTGCTTTTCACCGCCTCCACCAGCTCGGGGCCGGCGGCAAGGCCCAGGTCGCCGGCGTACTGGGGCAAGGTGTTGTCGAACAGGTCCTGGCAGCGGAACGAGGCCGCTACAGGCAGGTTCTGGGCCTGGATGAAGCGCCGCGCATCGGCCACCGCCTCGGCGGTCCAGCCGCCACCGCCCAGCACCACCAACGGGCGCTGTGCCTCGCCCAGCAGAGCCTGCAGGCGCTGCAGGTCGGCAGATGCCGCCGCCGCTTCGATCCGCCGGGCCGGGCCGGCATCGGCCACTGCCACCCGATCCGTCAGCATGTCTTCGGGCAGGGCCACCACCACCGGGCCGGGGCGGCCGTTGGTGGCGCGGTGGAACGCCTGGCTGAGCAGCTCGGGCAGGCGCGCGGCATCGTCGACCTCCACCACCCACTTGGCCATCTGGCCGAACATGCGGCGGTAGTCGATCTCCTGGAAGGCTTCGCGCTCCACCTGGTCGCGGGCCACCTGGCCGATGAACAGGATCATCGGCGTGGAGTCCTGGAAGGCGGTGTGCACGCCGACCGAGGCATTGGTCGCCCCCGGCCCGCGGGTGACGAAGCAGATACCCGGCTTGCCGGTGAGCTTGCCGTAGGCTTCGGCCATGTAGGCGGCGCCGCCCTCCTGGCGGCACACGATCAGCTCGATGTCGTCCCTGGCATCGTGCAAGGCATCGAGCACCGCCAGGTAGCTCTCGCCGGGCACGCAGAACGCGCGTTCCACGCCATTGATGCGCAAGGCATCGACCAGCACCTGCCCGCCCGTGCGCAGCCCGTTGTTGTCAGTGTTCATCTTGTTGTTCTCCATCAGGCGGCGCGGTCAGATGACCGAGTCTTCCAGGAAAGGACGGTTCTCGATCACCCGTTGATAACTCAGGGCACTCAGGTCCAGGGTGCGGTAGCCCCCGTAGATGATCAGCTCGCTCAGGCCGCGGCCGATGGCCGGTGCCTGCTGCAGGCCGTGGCCACTGAAACCGTTGCAGAACAGGAAGTTGCGCACCTGGTCATGGGGGCCGACGATGGCGTTGTGGTCGAGCACGCAGAAGTCGTAGTGCCCGGCCCAGGAGTTGACCACCTTGATCGCCTCGAACGCCGGCACACGCTCGGCCAGCACCGGCCACACCTCTTCCTCGAACTCGTCGTGCATCACGTCGAAGTCGCTGAAATCCACCTCCGGGTCGTGGCGTGGGTAGGTGCCGCCCAGGTACAGGTGGCCTTCGGGGCGGAAGAACACCCCGGTGGGGTCGATGGTCAGCGGCACGGTGCCGGGCAGCGGCGTATGGCAGTCGAACACGAACAGCGAACGGCGCCGCGCCTCCACCGGAATGTCCAGCCCGGCCAGGCGCGCCACCTGGCGTCCACGGGTGCCGGCGGTGTTGACCAGTTGGCCACAGCCGATCAACTGGCCATCGCCCAGGCGCACACCGGTGATCACATCACCCTCGCGCAGCACCTGGACCACTTCGTTCTCGACATACTCCACGCCCAGGCTGCGGGCCTTTCTGCGAAAGCCGTTCATGATCCCGTAGTTGTCGAACCAGCCCTCGTCCTTCTCGCCATAGGTGCCGCCGGCCAGGCTGTCGGGGTTGACCCACGGGAAGCGGCGGATCAGCGCCTCGGTGTCCAGCAACGTGACGTCGGCACCGTTGTCCAGCTGGGTCTGGTGCAGACGCCTGAGCACGTCGAAGCCTTTCTGGTCGGCCAGGAACAGGTAGCCGTTCTCCTTGAAGGCCAGGTCGGGCCTGTCGCCATTGACCGCCATCAGTTCGGGGAAGTCGCGGATGAACTGCGCGCCAAAGCGCGAGATCTGGATGTTGATCGGGTTGGAGAACTGCACCCGGATAGAGCTGCTGGACAACGCCGTGGCCGATTGGGCATAGGTCCAGTCGCGCTCCACCACCAGCACCGAGCCGGTGAAGTCCGGGTTGCTGGCCAGAAAATACGCGGTGGCGCTGCCATTCACCGCACCGCCGACGATCACCACATCGTAATGCTGCTTTGTTGCTGTCGAAGCCATGGCTGGGGTCTCTTCAAAAGTGCTCGGAAAAGGTCATTTCGGGTCTTCGAAGTGGCCGGCGCCGGCGAAGTTGCCGCCGTGGTAGCGCGCCGCCGGCTCGTTCGGGTCCAGCGGCGGGTGCTCGGCCAGGACCTTCTCGCGGTAGTCGTCGGCGCTGTCCCTGGGCACGTAGCCGAGGGAGGACGCCAGGCGGTTGTCCCACAGGGTTTCGCGGTTGTCGGACATGCCGTACACGATCATGTGGCCGACCCGTGGCGCCAGCAGCGAGCGCTCGCACAGCTGCGCGAAGTCGGCGAACGACAGCCAGGTGGCGAGCATGCGCCGGTCCAGCGGCTCGGGGAACGAGGAGCCGATGCGCAGGTTCACCGACTCGATGGCGAACTTGTCCCAGTAGTAGCGGCCCAGGTCCTCGGCAAAGCACTTGCTCACCCCGTACAGGCTGTCGGGGCGGTGCGCTGCGCTGGCGTCGATGGTTTCGGTGCGGTCATAGAAGCCGATGGCGTGGTTGGAGCTGGTGTAGATCACGCGCTTGACGCCATGCTGGCGCGCCGCTTCATAGATGTTGTAGGTGCCCACGATGTTGCCGTTGAGGATCGCCGCGAAGGTGTCCTCCACCGGCACGCCGCCGGCATGGATGATGGCATCCACGCCCTCGGCCAGCGGCAGCACATCGGCCAGGTTGCCCAGGTCGCAGCGCACCAGCTCTTCGTGCGGCGCGGCGCTGCCCATGTCGGCGATATCGGTCAGGCGCAGCTCGTCGGCAAAGGCCTGCATGTGCTTGCGCAACACGCTGCCCAGGCGGCCGGCTGCACCGGTGATCAACAAACGTTTGAACGGCTTGCTCATGCTTGAAACCTCGTGAAAGTCGGTTTGTCGGTACTAGGCCAGCGCCGCGAACGCATCGCGCAGCTGCCCCAGGGCCTGCTCCAGCTCCTGGCGTGAGGTGGCGAACGACAGGCGAATGTAGGGTTCGAGGCCAAAGGCCGAGCCCGGCACCGTGGCCACCTTGCCCACCCGCAGCAGGTAGCTGGCAAGGTCGGCGTCGGTTTCGATCACCTGCCCGTCCGGTGTGCGCCTGCCGATGAACGCGGCGCATTGCGGGAAGGCATAGAACGCGCCCTCGGGCATCTGCAGGCTCAGCCCCTCGATGGCCGCCAGGCCCTCGACCACCAGCGCCCCTCGGGCCTGGTACTCGCGATTGGCCTGGCGCACGAAATCCTGCGGGCCGTTGAGCGCCGCAGCAGCCGCCAGTTGCGAAATGGTCGACGGGCAGGTGGTGGTCTGCGACTGGGTCTTGTTCATTGCCACGATCAGCTCGCGTGGCCCGGCCGCATAGCCCAGGCGGTAGCCGGTCATGGCGTAGGCCTTGGACACGCCGTTGATCAGCAGAGTGCGCTCGCGCAGGTGCGGGCAGGCGCTGACGAACGACACGAACGGCTGCCTGCCCAGCACGATGTGCTCGTAGATCTCGTCGGAGATCACCAGCACCCGGGGGTGGCGCTCCAGCACGGCGCCCAGGGCCGCGAACTCTTCACGGCTGTAGATCGCCCCGCAGGGGTTGTTCGGCGAGTTCAGCATCAACCAGCGGGTACGCGGGGTGATGGCGGCCTCAAGGCGCGCGGCATCCAGCTTGAAGCCGTGTTCGGCGCCGCACGGCACCACCTTCGGCACGCCGCCGTTGAGCATCGCCATGTCGGTGTACGACACCCAGTACGGCGCTGGCGTGAGCACTTCATCGCCCTGCTCCAGGGTGGCGAGAAACGCATTGAATAGCAGCTGCTTGGCGCCATTGCCCACGCAGATTTCGTCCAGTGCGTAGCGCAGGCCGTTTTCCCGCTCGAACTTGTCGACGATGGCCTGGCGCAGCACCTCCAGGCCATTGGGCGCGGTGTAGTGGTTGTTGCCCTCGAGCATCGCCTGGTGCGCGGCCTCGATCACGTGGGCCGGGGTATTGAAGTCCGGTTCGCCCAGGCTCAGGTTGATCACCGGCTCGCCCTTGGCCAGCATCTGCTTGGCCAGCACCGATACCGCCATGCTCGGCGAGCTTTTCACCGCCCGCACACGGGCACTCTGAAAGTCCATGGGTCAGCCCTCCTGGCCGGGTTCGAAAGCGTAGTCGTCGCGTGCCTGGCTGGCACTGATGTAGCCAAAACGCAGGTCGCGCGCCACCTCGTGGCGTGGCCGCTGGCGCGGGTCGCCGTAACCGCCGCCACCCGGCAGGCGCAGCACCAGGCGCCGATCGGCCGGCACGAACTGCTGGCCCTTGCCGCGCAGCAGGGTGCCGTCGTCCAGGCCCACGTAGCCCTGGGCCCCCTCCTTGCCCCCCTCGAGCCCACGCGCCGGGTACTGGATGCGGTCGAACATGGCGCTGAAGCGGAAGCTGTAGCCTTCGGCGGCCGACACCTCGATTTCCTGGCCCAGGCCGCCGCGCAGCAGGCCGGCACCGCCAGAGCCTTCGCGCAGTTCCTTGCGCCACACCACCACCGGGCCGGCCTGTTCGGTGGCTTCCACCGGCATGGTGTGCACGCCGCTGGGGAACGCGGTGGCGCTCAGGCCGTCCATGCCGGAGCGCGCGCCCATGCCGCCGCTGTTGAACATCAGCATCTCGGCGTTGCGCCCGGTCGGGTTGCTGTCCAGCGGACGCACGCTCAGGTGCAGGTTCCACAGTGCGCTGGCGCCCTCGGCCGGCACCTGGCCGGGCAGGCATTTGTGCAGCGCACCCAGCACCAGGTCGGGCACGAAGTGGCCCAGTACATGGCGTACCGATACCGGCGCCGGGTGCTTGGCATTGAGAATGCAGCCTTCGGGCGCAGTGACCGCAAAGGGCTCCAGCGAGGCGCTGTTGTTGGGGATCTCAGGCGCCACGATGCACTTGAGCCCGTAGCAGGCATAGGCCTTGGCGTAGCCCAGCGGCACGTTGATGCCGAACTGGCTCATGCCCGAGGTACCGCTGAAGTCGGTGAGAATGCCGTCCGGGCCCACCGTCAGGGTCACCGCCAGCGTCACCGGCACGTCGTAGCCGTCCAGGGTCATGCTGTTGTGGTAGGTGCCATGGGGCAGCGACTTGAAGCATTCCAGGGTGGCGCGGCGACTGTGCTCCAGGATGAACCCGCCGATGTGCTCCAGGTCGTCCAGGGCAAACTCGTCGAGCATGCTCAGCAGGCGTTTGTGCCCGGTCTCGTTGCAGGCCGACAGTGCGTAGAAGTCGCCGACCACGCGGTCGTTCTCGCGCACGTTGTTGCGCAGGATGTTGATCAGGTCGCGGTTCACCTGGCCGCGCTCGAACAGCTTCATGATCGGGATGAACAGGCCTTCCTCGTACACCTCGCGGGCATCCGGGCCGAAACCGCGCCCGCCGATGTCCACCACGTGGGCGGTACTGGCGAAGTAGCCGATCAGCCGGCCCTTGTAGAACGAGGGCGAGACGATGGTGATGTCGTGCAGGTGCCCGGTGCCCTTCCACGGGTCGTTGGTGACGTACACGTCGCCTTCGAAGATGTTGTCCGGGCCGATGTCGTTGATGAAGTGCACCACAGCCTCGGCCATGGTGTTGACGTGGCCGGGGGTGCCGGTGACGGCCTGGGCCAGCATGTTGCCGGCGCGGTCGAACACCCCGGCCGAGAGGTCGCCGGCTTCGCGCACGCTGGTGGAGAACGCGGTGCGGATCAGGGTCAGGGCCTGTTCTTCGACCACCGACACCAGGCGGTTCCACATCACCTGCATTTGAATATCGATCATTGTTTCGCTCATGGGTTATCGCCTTCCAAACGAATGCGGCTTAGCGCCGGACGACCAGCAGGCAGCCGTCGGGCTGGACCGTGGCGGTGAACGAGGACGACACGAAGGTCGAGGTTTCGCGCTCGGCGATGATCGCCGGGCCATCGATGCGCGCACCGGCCTGCAGCGCTTCGCGCTGGTAGATGCCGGCATCGACGAAACCGCCGGCGACCACGTCGAACACCTGGCGACGCGCCACTTCGTGGGCGCGGTGCGAGGCCTTGACCTGGCTGGCCAGCGCCACGGGCGGCAAGGGCGAACTGGCCTTGACCGACCAGCTGACGATCTCCACGTCCGGGCCTTCGATCGGGCGGCCGAAGAACACCGTGTAGGCCGCCTCGAACAGCGTCTTGAACTGCGCCGTGTCGCTGTTGCTGAAAGCCTTGAACGGCAGGCTCACGGGGATCTCCCAGCCCTGGCCGACGTAGCGCATGAACGCGGTGCACTCCATCTCCGGCTCGCCCTCGGGCATGCCCTGGCGCAGGAAGCCCAGAGCCTCGGCCTTCATGTCGTCGATCAGTGCATTGACCTGCCCCGCCTCGAACTCGGCCAGGCGCACGAAGGCGCTGCGTACCGCTTCATAGCCGAACGGCGCACGCAGAAAACCGATGGCCGACCCTACCCCGGCGCCGGCCGGCACCAGAAAGCGCGACACACCCATCTTTTCGCACAGACGCGCAGCGTGCAGCGGGCCACCGCCACCAAAGGTGATCATGGTGTAGTCGGCAATGTCCTTGCCGCTCTCCACCGCGTGCACACGGCCGGCGTTGGCCATGTTCTCGTCGACCACTTCGCAGATGCCGAAGGCGGCGGTGCGCGGGTCCATGCCCAGCGGCTGGCCGATCACCCGGTCCACCGCGCTGGCGGCGTTGTCGACCGACAGGCGCAGCGCGCCGCCGGCAAAATTGTCGGCATCCAGGCGGCCCAGCAGCAGGTTGGCATCGGTGATGGTCGGCTCAAGGCCACCGCGGTCATAGCAGGCCGGGCCCGGCTCGGACGCCGCGCTGTGCGGGCCCACACGAATCTGGCGCATGCTGTCGATGCTGGCGATGGAACCACCGCCGGCGCCGATCTCGACCATCTCCACCACCGGGATGGAAATCGGCATGCCGCTGCCCTTCTTGAAGCGGTAGGTGCGCGCCACTTCGAAGGTCTTGGCGGTCTTGGGCACCTGGTTCTCGATCAGGCAGATCTTGGCCGTGGTGCCGCCCATGTCGAATGACACCACCGCGTCGAGCGCGTATTTGCGTGCAATGTCGGCGGCGAAGATCGCCCCGCCCGCCGGGCCCGACTCCACCAGGCGCACCGGAAACTCGGCGGCGCTCTGCACCGAGATGATGCCGCCGCCGGAATGGATCATGAACACCGGGCAATCGGCGCCGGCGGCCTTGAGGGTGACCACCAGGCGGTCCAGGTACGACTTGATCAGGGGTTTGACGTAGGCGTTGGCGCACACGGTGTTGAAGCGTTCGAACTCGCGCATCTGCGGCGAGACTTCGCTGGAGATCGAAATCGACAGGTGTGGCAGGCGCGCCTGCAGGGCGTCGCGCAACAGGCGCTCGTGGGCACCATTGATGTAGCTGTGGATCAGGCCGATGGCCACGCTCTGGTAGTCACCCTCGCCGATGCGCTGCACCAGCGCGTCGATATCGGCCTGTTGCGGGGCGATCAGCACGTTGCCGCGTACGTCCAGGCGCTCGCGCAGGGTGTAGCGGTGCTCGCGCTCGATCAGCGGCGGTGGCAGCGCAATGTTGATGTCGTACTGCTCGAAGCGGTTTTCGGTGCGCATCTCCAGCGTGTCGCGAAAACCTTCGGTGGTGATGAACGCAGTGCGGGCGCCGCGGCGCTCGATCAGGGCATTGGTGGCCAGGGTGGTGCCGTGGATCAGTTGCTCGATATCCGACAGCTTCAGGCCTGCCGCGTCGACGACCGCCTGCACACCCGTGAGGATCGCACGCTCGGGCAATGCGTAGTCCGTCAGAATCTTGGTCGAGTGCAACACCCCGCCGACATCCAGCGCGATATCCGTAAAGGTCCCACCTATGTCCACGCCGACTCGGCATGCTGTAGCAGTCATCGTCGTTCCCCTGAATTCTTGTGCTTGTCACACCCGACTGGTTGGCGGGTTTAATGTAAGTTATATGTTGTCTTACAGGTGGTCAAGCACTAACACCACGCTTTTCCACCCTCGCCCGGGCTGGCGTGCCGATGCGCCGTGCGCACCGGCACCGCCTGCCTCAGCCGAGCGTCTTGACCATCCGCGCGCCGCCCACGGCCTGGGCCGTGGGGAACACCTCCAGACGCGAAACGTCCACCTGCTCGGGCAGGCGCAAGGCCGCCAGCAGCAGCTGGGCGATGTCCTCGGGCATGATCGAGGCGTAGCCGTCATACAGCTCGCTGCCCGCGGCCTGCATGCCCATGGCGGTGCGGTACAGCTGGGTCTGCACGCGACCCGGGGCGATTTCGGTCACCCGCACCCCGCTGCCCAGCAGGTCGCAGCGCAGCGCGTCGCAGAACAGGCTGATGCCGGCCTTCGACGAACCATACACCGCCGCCCCGGGGTGCGGCGCACGCCCGGCACTCGAGCCGATGAAGAACAGGTGGCCATGGCCGCGCTGCACCATGCCCGGCAGCACCTGACGGGTCAGGTGCAGGGGCGCCTTGAGGTTGATGTCGAGCATGGTGTCGATCTCGGCCGGGTCCATGTCCTGGAACGCGGCGCGGCTCGACAGCACCCCGGCATTGTTGACCAGCACGTCCACCGGGTACTGGCTCAGCACCTGGGCAAAGGCGTCGGCCTGGCGCACGTCGGCCTCCACCGTCACCACGCCCTGCTCCTGGCCCAACGCCTGCAGCGCCTCGCGGCTGCGGCCCACGGCAATCACCTGCAGGCCGGCATCGCGCAGGGCCAGTACGATGGCCTTGCCGATGCCGCTGGTGGCACCGGTCACCAGTGCACAGCGGTAGGACACCGGTAATGCGGCTGCTTCAGGCATAGATGTAACCCCCGCTGACAATCACGTTCTCACCCGTGGCATAGCTGTTGCGGCTGCTGCCCATCATCACGATCCATTCGGCGATCTCTGCAGGTTCCGCCGCGCGGCCCAGCGGGTTGGCGGCGGCCAGCTCGCCGAGAAAACCCAGCTGGCGGGCGCGCTCGGTGGCAAAGCCGGCCGGCGCCACCGAGTTGACCAGGATCTGGTCCTTGGCACAGGCCTGGGCGAAGGATTTGGTCAGGCTCACCACCGCCGCCTTGGTGGCGGCATAGTGGGCGTTCTGCGGGTGCGCCTTGAAGGCGTCCACCGAGGTCACGTTGACGATGCGCCCGGTCACCTGCGGCGCCGCGACGAAGCCCTGCATGTGGCGCACGGCGGCGACCATCATGTGGTAGGTGCCCTTGATGTTGACCGCGTTTTCCAGGTCCCACTCTTCGTCGGTGATCTCGAAGATGTCCTGGCGCGGGTAGATCGCCGCGCTGTTGACCAGGCAGTGCACACGCCCCAGTGCCTCGACGACCTGCCCGAAGGCTGCATGGGCGCTGGCCTGGCGCGAAATGTCCGCCGCCGCCGTGGCCACCTCGCAATCCAGGGCGCGCAAGGTGCTTGCCGCCTCGGCCATCAACTGCTCATTGCGATCGATCAAGCCGATTTTTCGTGCCCCACGCTTGACCATCAACCTGGCGGTCTCCAGGCCCAAACCCGAAGCCCCGCCAACGATTACGACCGTCTGACCTTCCATAACCACCTCCGCGCATTAGTCTTTACGTAAGATGCCTGTTGTCTTACATTTGGTCAAACCGAATTTGCCCCGCTCGATGCCCATACAGGACTGCGCCATGCCCGCTGCCGCTACTGCCTGCTCGCCCCGGGACCGCCTGCTCGACGCGGCCACCGAACTGTTCGCCACCCGCGGCTACCAGGCCATCGGCCTGCGCGACCTGGCCAGCCATCTGGGCCTGCGTGCCGGCTCGCTGTACCACCACATCGAGAACAAGCAGTGCCTGTTGTTCGAGCTGATCGAGTCGACCCTGGCCGACCTGGTGTTCGACACAAAACGCTGCATGAAAGGCGCCAGAACCCCCGAAGAACGCCTGCAGCGCTTCGTCCAGGCGTTTGTGCGGTTCAACCTGGCCCACGCCCATCGCGTGCAATTGGTGACTCGCGAGTACGTCAACCTGTCCCACGAACAGCAGTTGCAGATCGACGCGCTCAACCGCAGCCATGCGTCGATCCTGAGCGGCATCATTGCTAGCGAGTGTGCACGCGACGGGCGCCAGGGAGGCGCGATCGGCCTCGTCACCCATGCCGTCATCGGCATGCTGTACGGGCACGCGCAGTGGCGCGGGGTGCAGGTCAGCGAACAGGGCCTGACCCAGGCCCTGATCACCTTCGTCACGGGCATCATCGAAAGCGCCAAGAACAATTCCAACATGGCCTGATCTACATGCACCCACAGCGCAAGACCTTGCACAACGAGCTGCACGCCCGCCCCTCGCTGTACTTCGACGAGCCCGCCCACGTCTACCACCTGGCCTTTCTCAGCGACGACGCACGTTGCGAGGCGCTGCTGCAGCAGTGCTGCCCGGAGCCAGTGAGCCCCGGCGCCGTGCAGGGCATCACCCGACTGCAAGGCCACGCCCTGAAATGGGAACGGCACGCCGAGTTCGTCACCCTCACCCTGGTGGTCACCACCACCGAGCAGACGCCGGCCTGGCAGCCCCTGCCCGCGCTGCTGATGGACAGGATCGATGCCTTTTTGCCGTACCTGATCAATGCCGTGCAGATCATGGTGCACAACGACACGGCATTTGCCGGCGAGCTGTCGCGCTACGGTTTCAAGGACCCGTGCGGCTCGTGCATTGGCGGGGGCGATGCGCGGGTATGGAGCGATTTTCGCCTGGGCGAGGACGGCACCAACCGCTTCCTGTTCGTCAACAGGCGCCTCAATGCCTACCGCCAGGGCCGCATGATCCGGCGCCTGCTGGAGATCGAGACCTACCGCATGATGGCCTCGCTGTCGCTGGACACCGCCAAGGCCCTGAGCGTGGAGCTCAATGCCTACGACAGAACCCTGGTGAGCCTGTCCGAGCGCAACGCCGACCCGCAGCCGGGCAACGCCAAGGCACTGCTGGGCGACATTGCCGGGCTGTCGGCGCAGATGGTGCGCAGCGCCGCGAAGACCCGCCACCGCTTCAGCGCCACCCAAGCCTATGCGCAACTGGTGTTCGAGCGCCTGGGCGAGCTGCGCGAAAGCCACCTGGGCGATTGCCAGCGGTTGGGTATCTTCATCGAACGGCGCTTCAAGCCCACGGTGCGCTACTGCGCCGTGACCGAACAGCGCCTGGACCAGCTGGCCAAGAGCGTGGCCAACCTGGGCGACCTGCTGCAGGCACGGGTGCAGGTGGAAATGGAGGAGCAGAACGCGGAGATCCTCAAGAGCCTGAGCACCCGCGCCGACACCCAGATCAAGATCCAGCGCGCAGTGGAAGGGTTGTCGATCATCGCCATCACCTACTACCTGCTCAACCTGTTCAAGCTGATCTATTCAGGCCTGACGGTGATGGGGCTGCAGGTCAGCGCACGGGACGCACTGCTGGGCATGGCGCCGCTGGCCATCGGCGTGCTGGGGTTGATTCTGGTGCGGGTGCGCAAGGTCAAGCACAACGATCACTAGCCCTGCGGCCAGCGTTTGAACCTGCATTGCTTAAACCGAGCGCCATGGCCTGCATGCCTTGGCGCCGCTGGCCTGGCAGCGAAACGCAACACGAACGGAAGCCGATCGCAATCAAGCAGCTTTTGATAGTTGGGGAAGGTTGATACGAGAAAAATGGCAGGGGCGGCTGGATTCGAACCAACGCATGGCAGGATCAAAACCTGCTGCCTTACCGCTTGGCGACGCCCCTGTGATGCAACTGGAAGCCCATGAAAGGCCTCGGCAGGAATGAGCGGAAATGTACCAACTTTCGCTTCGCCAGGGAAGCCCCCAACGATAAAAAATAACCAAAAAACAGGTGGTTACCGCATGGCTTACGGCATATCCGGCTTTTGCGGCCCGTTCACGCAGCCAAATCGCGTCTCCTTCGACGGGCCGTACCCATAAAAAGAGGTGTAGCACTTGCTGAAATGGCTGGGCGAAACAAAGCCGCACGCCAGGGCCACATCGATCAATGCCAGGTCCGAGTGCTGCAACAACCGGCGACTCTCGGTAATGCGCAACTCCAGGTAGTAACGGACCGGCGTGGTCCCCAGCTGCGACTGGAACAGCCGCTCGATCTGACGCCGGGACAACCCCACATACTGCGCCAACTGCACCTGGCTCAGCGGCTCTTCAAGGTTGGCCCCCATCAGCTTGATCGCCTCGCGCAGCGGCGCACTCATGTTCTGGTGCACGGTCGGCTGCACCCGGCGAAAGCGCGAGGCCTCGTAGGCCAGGATATCGACCACGGCATCCACCAGGCCACGCCCATGACGCTGGCCGATCCATTCCAGCACCATGTTGAACGCCCCCGCCGGGCTGCCCGCCGTCAGGCGGTCTCGGTCCACCGTGTAGCTCTCCCCTGTCACCTGGCTATGCCTGGCCAGCTCGGCCAGCGCCGCACGGTTTTCCGGGTGCACCGCACACTGGTAGCCATCGAGCAGGCCGGCCTGGGCCAGAAACCAGGCACCATTCCACAGCCCCGCCAACGCCACCCCCACCTGCGCAGCCCGTTGCAGCAACAGCGCCAGCTCCGGCAGCGGGCGCAGCACGGTGCGCAGGCCACCACACACCACCAGCAGGTCCAGGCCTTCGAGCGTCTTCAGCCCCAGCGGGGCATCCGGGCAGATCACCAGCCCCAGGTCGCTGACCACCGAGGCACCGTCAAGGCTGAAGGTGGTGGTGGCGAAGGCATCGGCCTGGATCAGGTTGGCGGTGACCAGGGTATCGAGCGCCTGGGTGAAGGCCGGCAACGAAAAATGTTCGAGCAGCACAAAGCCCACCCGCGCCCGGGGCCCGCTGCCGTGACCCTGCCCGCCTACAAAACGCAGGTTCGAGCCCTGCAGGGCACCGCTGAACTGCCGCCGTTGCACCACGTTCTGCCTCTTCTGGTTGTTCTGGTAAAGCGTGCAGCGCACGCCGGGTGGCACGGCAATATGCCTTCAAATGCCCCCGCCGCGATAGTCGTCGCCACGCTCGACAGTTGAAACTTTCTGCGCGCGCGCCCGGTCCAGACCTCTGACTATCACTTGTAAACGTGAGGGATCGAATGACGACGACAGTGGGCGACTTCCTGGTTGAGCGGCTGTATCAATGGGGCGTGCGACGTATCTACGGCTACCCCGGCGATGGCATCAACGGCGTGTTCGGCGCGCTCGACCGGGCCCGGGGCAAGATCGAATTCATCCAGGCGCGGCACGAGGAAATGGCCGCGTTCATGGCCGCAGCCCATGCCAAGTTCACCGGCGAGCTGGGGGTGTGCATCGCCACCTCCGGCCCCGGCGCCTCGCACCTGCTCACCGGCCTCTACGATGCGCGCATGGACCACATGCCGGTGCTCGCCATCGTCGGCCAGCAGGCCCGCACCGCGCTGGGCGGCCATTACCAGCAGGAACTGGACCTGTTGTCGATGTTCAAGGACGTGGCCGGCGCCTTCGTGCAGCAGGCCTCCGAACCCTCCCAGGTACGCCACCTGATCGACCGTGCCGTGCGCACGGCGGTGGGCGAGCGCCGCGTCACGGCGGTGATCCTGCCCAACGACCTGCAGGATCTGCCCTATAAAGAACCCGCCCGTGCCCACGGCACCCTGCATTCGGGCGTCGGCTACAGCAAGCCCAGGGTGGTGCCCTACGAGGCCGACCTGCAGCGCGCCGCCGACATCCTCAATGCGGGCAAGAAGGTCGCCGTGCTGGTTGGTGCGGGCGCGCTGAACGCCACCGACGAGGTCATCGCCGTGGCCGAAAAACTCGGCGCCGGCGTGGCCAAGGCGCTGCTGGGCAAGGCCGCCCTGCCCGACGAACTGCCCTGGGTCACCGGCGCCATCGGCCTGCTCGGCACCGAGCCCAGCTACAAGCTGATGCAGGAGTGCGACACCCTGCTGATGATCGGCTCGGGCTTCCCCTACGCCGAGTTTCTGCCCAAGGAGGGCCAGGCCCGCGCGGTGCAGATCGACATCCAGCCCGACATGCTCAGCCTGCGCTACCCGATGGAGGTCAACCTGGTGGGCGATGCGGCCGAAACCCTGAGCGCCCTGCTGCCGCTGCTCGACAGCAAGACCAGCCGCAGCTGGCGCAAGAAGGTCGAAGGCTGGCGCGCCCGCTGGGACAAGACCCTGGAAAAACGCGCCCTGGTCAGCGCCAACCCGATCAACCCGCAGCGGGTGGTGCACGAGCTGTCCCCGCGGCTGCCCGACCAGGCCATCATCACCAGCGACTCGGGTTCGTGCGCCAACTGGTACGCCCGCGACCTGAAGATCCGCCGCGGCATGCAGTGCTCGCTGTCCGGCGGCCTGGCCTCGATGGGTGCGGCCGTGCCCTACGCCATCGCGGCCAAGTTCGCCCACCCCGAGCGCCCGGTGATCGCGCTGGTGGGCGACGGCGCCATGCAGATGAACAACATGGCCGAGCTGATCACCGTGGCCAAGTACTGGCGTCAGTGGCAGACCCCGAACTGGATCTGCGCGGTGTTCAACAACGAGGACCTCAACCAGGTCACCTGGGAGCAGCGGGTAATGGAGGGCGACCCCAAGTTCGAGGCGTCGCAGAACATTCCCGACGTGCCCTACCACCTGTTTGCCATCTCCATCGGGCTCAAGGGCATTTTCGTCGAGCGTGAAGAAGACGTTGCCGCCGCCTGGGAGCAGGCCCTGGCCAGCGACTGCCCGGTGCTGATCGAGTTCAAGACCGACCCCAACGTGGCGCCCCTCCCGCCGCACATCACCGTGCAACAGGCGAAGAACTTCGCCACCACCCTGCTCAAGGGCGACCCCGACGAAGCCGGCGTGATCACCCAGACCGCCAAGCAGGTGCTCAGCGCGGTGCTGCCCAAGCGCAAGCGCTGATTACATGCCCACGCCACTTCGCTGAGGCAGCGTGGGCAGTGTGCCTTCATCCAAACTGCATGATCCGGTGGCCGTTTCGGGCAATTTGCAAGCCTGACGCTGCCCATGCGCGGGCGACGCCGTTGATTCAGCGAGGTTTTTCCAGCGGTGCAGGCTGGCACCGTTGATGCAACGACTACCGAGGCGAACACGCCACCGTACCCGCCACCGGAGATCACCATGAATGCCATTGAACTGCTCGAAGCCGATCACAAGCGCGTAAAGGCCCTGTTGGCAAAACTGAGCGCATCCACCGAGCGCGGCGTCAAGACGCGCACCCAGCTGCTTGCCGAACTGGAGATGGAAATCACCGTGCACACCGAGATCGAGGAGCAGATCCTCTACCCGGCGTTCAAGCAGGCCGGCGGCAAGGAACAGGACGTGATGTACTACGAGGCCAAGGAAGAGCACCGCACCGTCGACTCCCTGGTGCTGCCCGACCTCAAGACCACCGACCCGTCGACCCCGGAGTTCACCGGCCGCGTGAAGGTGGTGAAGGAGCTGCTCGAACACCATATCGAGGAAGAAGAGTCCGAGATGTTCCCGCGGGCCCGCAAGCTGCTGAAAAAAGCCGAACTCGAGGCCCTTGGCGAACAGATGCAGGCGTTCAAGGCCAACTACATGAAGGCCCTCAAGAATACCACCAGCCACTGACCCCTTCCCCAGGCCCGCCGCCGGGCGGGCCCGCCCCACCTTTGGTCGTGCCCTTGGCAGTCACCTGTCACTTGCCTTGAACTCTGCCGCCACGTCCATCGTCATCCGCCTGAGAGTCCGTAAAACAGTGCTTGGCAATCAGCGCAGTGTGCCCGGCGTTTATCCGAACGTAAGGGAGAACCACAATGAACGGGACTGATCAGTCGGCCCACGGCGACGCCTCGCAGTCGCCCCAGGGCACCCCGCAGGAACACCTGCACACCCTGGCCGAAGACGCCGGGGCATTGCTCGACGACGCCAGGGAACACGGCGCCAGACAGTACGAGCAGTATCGCGACCTGGCCGCCGAACAGCTCGACTCGCTGGTCGAAGGCGCCCAGTCGGCAGCCTCGGCCCTTGAAGGCAAGGATTCCCTCGGGCTGGCCCAGTACATGGCGCAACTGGCCAGCGGGCTGGGCGATTTTGCCGACCAGGTCCGCGACAACAGCATCGAGGACCTGGTGCACAAGGGCGCGCAACTGGCCCGCGACAACCCCACGCTGTTCCTGGCCGGCAGCGTCGCCATCGGCTTTGGCCTGTCGCGCTTCCTGCGCGCCAGCAGCAGCCACCCGACCGCGTCGGGCACCCCCACGCAGGCCTACGGTGCCAGCACGCCCTACCAGAGCTCGGTACCGCCGCTGCGCGACAACCCCGTGCCCGCCGACCCGCTGGGCCGCACCCTGGCCGATGGCCCCAACACCCAGGACAGCTTCAAGGGAGGTGTGTGATGGAACGCGACCCACTCGATACCCTGCCCCCCGCGCCACCGGGCGAGCACGACAACACCAGCATCGGCAGCCTGCTGCGCCAGCTCACCCGTGAAGTGCCCGAGCTGTTCACCAAGGAGCTGGCACTGGCCAAGGCCGAACTGCAACGCAGCCTGACCACCCTCAAGGCCGGTACAGCCGCCGTGGCCGGCGGCGCCATGGTGCTGCTGGCGGGCCTGATCATCCTGCTGATGGCGGCGGTGTACGGCCTGGCCTACGTGGTCGCGCCCTGGCTGGCGGCGCTGATCGTGGGCGCGGTGACCCTGGTCATCGGCTTCATGATGCTGCAGGCCGGCAAGAAGCAGTTCGACCCGTCCAACCTCACCCCTGACCGCACCCTGCATGCCCTGCAACAGGACAAGGACGCACTGAAGAGGAAAGTCTCATGAGCACCTCATTCGAAGCCGAATCGCACAAGAGCCCGGAAACCCTGGAGCAGGAGATCGACGCCAAGCGCGCCAGCATCAGCCACCTGGTGGACTCGCTGGAACACCGCCTCACCCCCGGCCAGCTGATCGACCAGGGCATGGCGTACTTCAAGGGCAACGGCGGCGAGTTCTTCCAGAACCTGGGCACCACCCTGAAGAACAACCCGGTGCCCACCGTGCTCACCGGCGTGGGCCTGGCGTGGCTGGCGCTGAACCAGAACCGCCCCTTCTCACCCGGCTCGCCGACCTTTGGCGGCAGCGGCCTGGCCGACACGCTGGGCGACGCTGCCAGCGGCATCAAGGGCGCCATGGCCCAGGCCGGCGAGCACCTGCACCACGCCTCGGACGTGGCCCACGACAAGGCGCGCGACGCCAGCGACAGCCTGGGCAGCTCGGCCGACAAGGTGCGCCAGGCCGCGCACCACGCCAGCGACCGGGTGCAGGCCCAGGCCGCGCAGCTCAAGGGCCAGTTCGACCACCTGCTCAAGGACCAGCCGCTGGTGCTGGCCGCCATCGGCATCGCCCTCGGCGCGGCCCTGGGCGCGGCATTGCCCGGCACGCGCAAGGAGGACGAACTGATGGGCGAAACCCGCGATGCCCTGGCCGACAAGGTGACCCGCACCGGCAAGGCGCTGTACGCCGACGCCACCCAGGCCGTGCACAACGCCGACGCCAACGCGCCGGCAGCTGCCGCGCAGGCCCCCCGAGAGGGGCCTGCCGACCTGTCCGACGGCCTGGGCTTCAGGCCCTGAGTGTCGCCCCGGCGCCCTGCGCGCCGGGGCACGCCCCTCTGTGTTGCACCTACCTACGCGAAGCTGGAGAGACCATGAGAGCACTCACCTACCACGGCGCCCACGACGTCAGGGTCGATACCGTTACCGACCCCATTCTGGAAGAATCCGACGACCTGATCCTGCGGGTGACCGCCACCGCCATCTGCGGCTCGGACCTGCACCTGTACCGCGGCAAGATCCCGGCGGTCGAAGACGGCGACATCTTCGGTCACGAGTTCATGGGCGTGGTCGAGGAAGTCGGCACCGGGGTGACCGCGGTGCAGCCGGGCGATCGCGTGGTGATCCCGTTCGTGATTGCCTGCGGCAGCTGTTTCTTCTGCCAGCAGGACCTGTTCGCCGCGTGCGAGACCACCAATACCGGGCGCGGCGCGATCCTCAACAAGAAGCTCATCCCCTCTGGCGCAGCGCTGTTCGGCTACAGCCACCTGTACGGTGGCGTACCCGGCGGCCAGGCCGAGTACGTGCGCGTACCCAAGGCCAACACCGGGCCGTTCCGCGTGCCCGGCACGCTGAGCGACGAGAAGGTACTGTTTCTGTCCGACATCCTGCCCACGGCCTTCCAGGCGGTGAAGAACACCGAGATCGGCCAGGGATCGAGCCTCGCCATCTACGGCGCGGGGCCGGTCGGGCTGCTGTGCGCGGCGGTAGCGCGGATGCTCGGCGCCGAACGCATCTTCATGGTCGACCACCACCCCTACCGGCTGGCCTATGCGCAGCAGACGTATGGCGTGATCCCGATCAATTTCGACGATGACGACGACCCGGCCGATACCATCATCCGCCAGACCCCGGGCATGCGCGGGGTGGATGGTGTGGTCGATGCGGTGGGCTTCGAGGCCAAGGGCAGCACCACCGAAACCGTGCTGGCCGCGCTCAAGCTCGAGGGCAGCAGCGGCAAGGCCTTGCGCCAGTGCATCGCGGCAGCCCGGCGCGGTGGTGTGGTCAGTGTGCCGGGGGTGTATTCGGGGTTCATCCACGGCCTCCTGTTCGGCGATGCGTTCGACAAGGGCCTGACCTTTCGCATGGGCCAGACCCACGTGCAGCGCTACCTGCCCGAACTGCTGGGCTACATCGAAACCGGCGCGCTCACGCCGGAAACCATCATCACCCACCGCCTGTCGCTGGAGCAGGCGGCCGAGGGCTACAGGATCTTCGACAAGAAGGAGCAAGAGTGCCGCAAGGTCATCCTCACGCCTGGCGACAGCAGCATCGAGTTGCCGATGGCCATCGTCGACGACGGCGTGGTGGCCTGAGCCCGTGACGCTGGCCGGCAGCCTCGCCGGTCAGCGTCGGGCGGGGTCAGTGGTGGGCGTGCAGCGCTTCGATCAGCTGCGCCTTGGTCATGCTCGAGCGCCCCTTGATGTTCTTGCTGCGCGCCTCCTTGAGCAGGCTTTGCTTGGTCTGGCTGGCCAACGAGGTGGTGGAGGTGCGCGCGTGGCCGGCGCGGGTGCTGGCGGCGCGTTTGGCCGAGTCGGAGGCAGCGGCGTGCTTTTCGCCGGCCGGGGTGCTGCGACCTGAGCCGCCCTTTTTCTCGCCCCCGCCAGACTGCTTGTTCACCGTGGCCCAGGCACGCGCCTCGGCCTCGGCTTTGGGCGTGCCTTTTTGCTCGTAGCTTTCTTCGATGTGCTGCGCCTTGCGTTTCTGCTCGGCGGTGTACTTGGCTTTGCTTCCCTGGGGCATGGTGCTCACCCTCGATCCGGTTGAATGCGGGCCCGTGTCACGGGCCATTCAGGGGGTTTGAGGGCACGGGTGCGCCAGGGTGCGATTGGGTGGATGAATGGCAGAGGAGCGAAGACCACCGGCCTCTTCGCTGGCACGCCAGTGAACGAGCGCGAAGCGCTCGCCACCTGTCCTACTGGGTAGCCCCGGCCATCTGCCCCGCCGGCTCATCCGCCCCGCCGATCGGCGCCTTGAGCAACAGGAAGTACGCCAGCGCCGAGCACAGCGCCACCACCGCACTGATCATGAACGCGGTATTGAACGAGCCCGAATACTGGATGCTGAACCCGGTCACGATCGGCGCCACGGACCCTGCAATGTAGCCGCCAAAGTTCTGGATCGAACCAAACGAGGCCACCCGCGGGCTGTCGACGATGGTGTTGACGATCATCCACGCCGTGGCACTGGCCATGTTGATGCTGAACAGCGCCAGGCACAGCAGTATCACGCACCCGGTCAACCCGCTCACATACGACAGCGGCAAGGTGAACAGCGCCGCCAGCACCAGCCCGGTGATCACGCTGAACTTGCGGCTGGCCAGCACGCTCATGCCACGCCGTACCAGCAGGTCGCAGAACCGCCCCGCCACGATGGTGCCCACCGCGCCGAAACCATAGGCCAGCGATACCACCCACGCGGTGTCGTACAGGTTCAGCCCGTGCTCGCGCTCGAAGTAGCCCGGCAGCCAGGTCAGGTGCAGCCACAGCATGTAGATCACGCCCATGAAGCCCAGCACCGCGCCCCAGGTGCTGCGATGCTTGAACAGGTCGAGCCAGCCGGCAAAGTACGACGCCTTGGGCGCCTGCACCGCGTCAGCCCGCGGCGCCGGCTGTTCGCTTGGCAGCGCCTGGCCCTGCGCCGCCAGTTCGGCCAGGTACCTGGCCTTGCTCTTGTAGAACGTCAACCAGCACAGCGCCAGCACAATGCCGATCACGCCGGTGATGATGAACATCCCGCGCCAGCCGAAGTTGACCATGAACAGCGTCAGCAACGGTGGCGCCAGGCACGGCCCCAGGCAGGTCGACGACCACACGATGCCGGTCGGCGTGCCCCGCTCGTTGGCGTCGAACCATTCCGACAGCGCCTTGGCCGCCGAGGGGAACATCGGCGCCTCGCCGATCCCCAGCAGCACCCGCAGGCCCATGAAGCCGCCAAAGCTGTTGACCAGCCCGCACAGCGACTGCGCCACCGACCAGGCCAGCAACGAGGCGCCCAGGGCGATCTTGCTGCCCAGGCGGTCGATGATCAGGCCCAGTGGCAACTGCGCAAAGGCATAGGCCACGGAGAAGGCCGACAGCAGGATGCCCATCTGCGAAGGGCTGATGAGCATGTCGCGCTGGATCGAGGTGTTGGCAATCGACAGCGCGCTGCGGTCCAGATAGTTGACGATGCCGATCAACAGCAGAAACACGACGGTGATGCGTTGGTACTTCTTCAGTGCGTTCATCTGATGGCCTTTATTATTGTTGTTGCAGCGTCAAACGCCGAGGCGATCCTTCATCCACACGTCATCCCTGGAATACGCACGCCCGCTCAGGGCTGGCGTGCAGTCACTGCCACCTCCAGCAAGCCACGACGGCTCAGGCTTTCGATCAGCGCACGCAGGCCGAATGCCCATTGTGGCGCCTGGTCGCTGGTGGTCACGCGGTTGCACAGGCTGCCCAGCAGCGGGTTGCTGATGGTGACCACATCGCCCAGCTTGTGGGTGAAACCGCTGCCGGGCTGGTCACGGTCCTGCTTGGGCGCGAACAGGGTACCCAGAAACAGCACCAGGCCGTCGGGGTACTGGTGGTTCTCGTTGAGGGTCTGCTGCACCAGGTCGACCGGGTCGCGGCTGATCTGGCGCATCGAGCTGCGCCCCTGCAGCACGAAGCCATCCCGGCCTTCGACGCGCAGGTCGACTTCGGCGGCGCGCACGTCCTCCAGGCTGAAGGTCTCGTCGAACAGGCGCAGCAGCGGGCCGAGGGCGGTCGAGGCGTTGTTGTCCTTGGCCTTGGACAGCAGCAGCGCGCTGCGCCCCTCGAAGTCGCGCAGGTTCACGTCGTTGCCCAGCATGGCGCCGTGGATGGTGCCGTTGCTCGACACCGCCAGCACCACCTCGGGCTCGGGGTTGTTCCAGCTGGACTTGGGGTGCAGGCCGATATCGGCGCCGTGGCCGACCGCCGACAACGGCTGGGCCTTGGTGAACACTTCGGCGTCCGGGCCGATGCCCACTTCCAGGTACTGCGACCACATGCCCTGCTCCACCAGCAGCACGCGCAGTTCTTCGGCCTGGGCCGAGCCGGGCACGATACGCGACAGGTCGGCGCCGATGCGGCTGACCAGGGTGTCGCGAATCGCGTCGGCCTTGGCCGGGTCGCCCTTGGCCTGCTCTTCGACCACACGCTCCAGCAGACTGGCGGCGAAGGTCACGCCGGCGGCCTTGACCGCCTGCAGGTCGATGGGGGCCAGCAACCATGGCAGGCGCGCATCGCGCTGCTGCGGGTCGCTGTTGGCCAGCAGCGCGGGCAGCTCGATCAACGCCTCGCCCAGCGGCAGTGCGCGCAGATAGGCGGCCGGGTCGGGTTGTTCGAGCAGGGCCGAGACGGTGGCCACATGGGCACTGATGTCATGCACGGCGCCGGCCCTGACCAGCACCACGGCCGGGCCCTGCTCGGGCAGCCACACCCGCCCTACCCAGCTGCCGGTGGCGAACACGGCGAGATCGTTGCTCAGTGCGAGAGGCGCGTGCGCCTGGTTCTGGTTGGTCATGTGTGCACTCTTGTTGTGGTGGTCGGTCATTGCGGGAGCGGCGCCAGTTGCAACTGCGCAGCGGTCTGGTTCAGCGCATCGAGCACCGCCGGCGACAGGCCCAGGCCCTCGCGCAACGCCTGCTCGCGCAGTTTCAGCCCGGCCTGGCCCGGCAGGCGCACCGGGCGCTGCGGGTCGAGCGGACGGCTGGCCAGCACCAACTGGCCAAGGAAGCTGCTCTCGGCGGCAAAGGCCTCAAGCCCGCCGAAGAAGCGCGGGTCGATCACCACTGCGGTGGCCGAGGCGCCCCACTGCTGCGGCGCGTCCTTGCGCCCGTGCCCGGCCAGGCCCGAGGTCAGCGCCTCGACCAGCAGGGCCAGGGCAAAGCCCTTGTGCCCGAAGGCCTGCCCGCCCAATGGCAGCAGGCTGCCCTGGGGCGTGGTGAAGAAGTCGCGCGGGTCGTTGCTCGGCGTGCCGTCGTTACTCATCAGCACGGCGTGGGGCAAGGTGGTGCCGGCATCGCGGCACTGGCCCACCAGGCCGAGGGTGACGCTGGACATGCTCACATCCAGCAGGATCGGCTCGCCCTGGGTCGGAATACCCGCGGCAATCGGGTTGGGGGTGTAGATCGGGTCGATGCCGCCCTGGGCGCACACCAGCCCCACCGACGGGTCGGAGGAATACAGCAGGGCCACCAGGCCACGGTCGGTGTAGGGCTTGAGGTAGGCCGCCAGGCAGCCGATGTGCGAGGCACGGCGCACCACCGAGATGCCGATACCCTGCGCCTGGGCACCCTGCGCGGCGCATGCCAGGGCACGCTCCACGCAGTACGGGCCCAGCACGTAGTGGCCGTCGAGCAGCGTGGCGATGCCGCTGCCCTGCAGGTGTTCGAGGTCGGCGGCACGTGCCTTGACCTCACCGCGCTGTACGCCATCGACATAGCGGCTGACCAGGTTCAGGCCGTGGGTGCGGTGCCCCAGCAGCTCGCCCTCGAGCAGCACGCGGGTCACCACCCGGGCCACCTCGGCGTCGGCCCCGGCACCCTCGAACAACTGTTCGACGAACCGGGTCAGCGTGGCCGTGTCGTAGCGCCGGGCTTCAGACATCGCTCAGGCCCTGGCGGCTGTACTGGCCATCGACCAGGCGCTGGATACCCAGCGGGTTGGCGTCCTTCAGGGCATCCGGCAGCAACGCGTCGGGCACGTTCTGGTAGCACACCGGGCGCAGGAAGCGGTCGATGGCCAGGGTGCCGACCGAGGTGCCGCGGGCATCGGAGGTGGCCGGGTACGGGCCGCCGTGCACCATCGCGTCACACACCTCCACACCGGTGGGGTAGCCGTTGACCAGCACGCGGCCGACCTTGTCTTCGAGCACGCCGAACAGCTGGGCGAAGGCCGGCAGGTCGTCACCGTCGGCCAGCAGCGTGGCGGTGAGCTGGCCCCGCAGGGCGCTGACGGCGCGCAGCAGCTCGGCGTCGTCGGCCACCTGGATCACGATGGTGCAGGGGCCGAACACCTCTTCCTGCAGCAGTTCGTCGTGTTCCAGCAGCAGGCTGACATCGGCGCCGAACAGCTGCGCCTGGGCCTGGTTGCCGGCTTGTGCCTGGCCGCTCAGGTGCTGGATGCCGGGGTGCGCCAGCAGTGCCTGCAGGCCCTTGCCATAGCTGGCCAGGGTGCCGGCGTTGAGCATGGTCTGCGGCGCCTGTTCGGCCAGGTGGCCGCCCAGTTGCTCGATGAAGGTGGTGAAGGCCGGCGAGCGGATGCCCAGCACCAGGCCCGGGTTGGTACAGAACTGGCCGCAGCCCTGCACCACCGAGGCGGCCAGTTCCCTGGCCATCTGCGCACCACGGCTGGCCAGTGCCTGCGGCAGCGCCAGTACCGGGTTGATGCTCGACATCTCGGCAAATACCGGGATCGGCTGCGGCCGCGCCGCCGCCATATCGCACAGGGCACGGCCGCCCTTGAGCGAACCGGTGAAGCCCACGGCCTGGATGCCGGGGTGCTTGACCAGCGCCTCGCCCACACCGCCACCGAAGATCATGTTGAACACGCAGGCCGGCATGCCGGTTTTGTCGGCCGCACGCAGCAGCGCTTCAGCCACGCGCTCGGCAGTGGCCATGTGGCCACTGTGGGCCTTGAACACCACCGGGCAACCGGCTGCCAGCGCTGCGGCGGTGTCGCCGCCAGCGGTGGAGAATGCCAGCGGGAAGTTGCTGGCGCCGAACACCGCCACCGGGCCCACGCCGATGCGGTACTGGCGCAGGTCCGGACGTGGCAGCGGCGTGCGCTCGGGCAGCGCCTGGTCGATGCGCGCACCGTAGAAGTCGCCACGGCGCAGCACCTTGGCGAACAGGCGCATCTGGCCGCTGGTGCGACCGCGCTCCCCCTGGATGCGTGCGCTTGGCAGCGCGGTTTCGCGGCAGGTCAGCGCCACGAAGTCCTCGCCCAGGGCGTCGAGTTCATCGGCAATGGCGTCGAGAAATTCGGCCCGGCGCACGGCCGGCAGGCTGCGAAACACCGGGAAGGCCGCGCTGGCACCGGCAACGGCACTGTCGACTTCGCTCAGGGTGGCCTGGTGGAAACCGCCCGGCAGGCGTTCGCCGGTGTGGGCGTCGACGCTGTAGACCAGGGTGTCGCCCAGGGCGCTGCGCTGGCCTGCGATGAAGTTGTGTCCGGAAAAGCTCATGTGCATTTCGCCTCTGTAAGGGTGCGGAAAGGTCAATCAGGTCACGGCGCCGATCTGCCACGGCACGAACTCGTTCTGCCCGTAGCCGTGTTGCTCGCTCTTGCTGCGCTGGCCCGATGCGATGCGCAGCATCTGTTCGAAGATGTAGGCGCCGCGTTCTTCAATGCTGGTGGAACCGTCGGCAATGCCGCCGCAGTTCACGTCCATGTCTTCTTCCTGGTGCTCGAACACCCGGTTGTTGGTGGCCAGCTTGATCGACGGCGCCGGGGCGCAGCCGTAGGCCGAACCGCGACCGGTGGTGAAGGCGATCAGGTTGGCGCCGCCGGCGACCTGGCCGGTGGCCGACACCGGGTCGTAGCCGGGGGTGTCCATGAACACCAGCCCCTTGGCGCGCACGGCCTCGGCGTACTGGTACACGTCCACCAGGTTGCTGGAGCCGGCCTTGGCCACGGCGCCCAGGGATTTTTCGAGAATGGTGGTGAGGCCACCGGCCTTGTTGCCGGCCGAGGGGTTGTTGTTGAGCTCGGCGTTCATGCGCTGGCAGTAGTCTTCCCACCAGTGGATGCGCGCGATCAGCTTCTCGCCCACTTCGCGGCTGACCGCACGGCGCGTCAGCAGGTGCTCGGCGCCGTAGATTTCCGGGGTTTCGGACAGGATCGCGGTGCCGCCCGCAGCCACCAGGCGGTCTACCGCATTGCCCAGCGCGGGGTTGGCGGTGATGCCCGAATAGCCGTCGGAACCGCCGCATTGCAGGCCCACGATCAGGTGCCGGGCGCTGACCGGCTCGCGGCGCACCTGGTTGGCGTCGGCCAGCAGCGCCTTGACCTGCTCGATACCGGCGGCGATGGTCTTGGAGGTGCCGCCAATGCCCTGGATGGTGAACGCGCGCAACTGGGCGCCGGCGGTCAGCCCCTGGGTCTGCATCAGGCTTTCGATCTGGTTGGTCTCGCAGCCCAGGCCGATGATCAGCACGGCGGCGAAGTTGGGGTGCACGGCATAGCCGCCCAGGGTGCGGCGCAGCAGGCCCAGGGCTTCGCCGCTGGGATCGACCGCGCAACCGGCACCGTGGGTCAGGGCCACCACGCCATCGACGTTGGGGTAGTCGGCCAGCGCCTCGGGGTGGATATCGCGGCGAAAATGGTCGGCCACGGCACGGGCAACGGTCGCCGAGCAGTTCACCGAGGTCAGGATGCCCACGTAGTTGCGGGTGGCGACCCGCCCGTCGGCGCGCACGATGCCTTCGAAGAAGGCTTCCCTGGCCGGCACGCTGTGGGCGTCTTCGCCAAAGGCGTAGTCACGGGCGAAGTCGCCCATCTCCACGTTGTGCACATGCACGTGTTCGCCGGCCTCGATGGGCTGCGAGGCAAAACCGATGATCTGGCCATAGCGGCGCAGCGCCTCGCCCTGCTCCACGCGCTGGCTGGCCACCTTGTGCCCCGAAGGGATCGACTGGCGCACGGTGACCGCCTCGGCGTCCAGGTGCAGGCCCTCGGGCAGCACCTGGCGGGCAATCAGCACGTTGTCCAGCGGGTTGAGGCGGATGACCGCAGGGTCTTCGCTGCTGCGGGTTCTGGCAATCAGGTGCATGGGACCTCTCAGGGCGCTACGGCAAGCTTCTTGTTATGGCATCACGCCCGTCTTGTGCAGGCGAATCTGCACCAACTGTAAGGAGCCGGCCGGCGTATTCCCAATGAGATGATCCGATCAAGCGATAACCCTGGGTTATCGAAGTGCGAATTCTCGTTTCATTTATAGATCGTTTTATGACCCTCGGCCTGACGGCGCTGACGGGCGAAGTCCAGCAGGATATCGGCGAACACCTGCGCCGAGCCGGTCAGCGGCTGGTCCTTGCGGGTGATGATGCCGTACTCCAGCGGTGCCAGGTGCAGCGGGGTCTGCAGCTCGCGAAACTGACCGCTGGCCAGCTGCGCCGCCACCATCGAGCGCGGCAGCATGGCGATCATCGGCCCCGACTGCAGCAGTTGCAGGAACATCGGCATCGAGATGGTATCCACGCTGTCGGCGGGGGTGGCGATGTTGGCAGCGCGAAACGCCCGCTCCAGGCGGTCGCGGATCGGCGTGCCGACCGGGTACAGCACCCACGGCCAGTCGCCCAGGGCCTCCAGCGGCGTGACCTCGAGTTGGTTGAGCGGGTGGCTGCTGTTGACCACCAGGCAGAAGGGCTCGGGCTCCAGTGCCTGGAAGTCGAACAACTGGGCGAAGCGCGGTTCGGTGAAGCGCCCGATCATCAGGTCGAGCTTGTTCTGTTCGAGCATCGCCAGCAGGTAGTCGCTGGACTGCTCCACCACTTCTATCGACAGCAGCGGGCTGCGCGCCTTGATCGCGGCAATGGCCTGGGGCAGCACCACCGAGGTGGCGGCGAAGATGCCGCCCACCTTGATGAAGCCGTGCCCGCCCTTGCGCAGGCGATTGACCTGGTCGACGAAGGTGTGCGAGTCGGCCAGCGCGTTCTGCGCATAGCGCACCACGTACTCGCCCAGCTCGGTGGGCGGCATGCTGCGCGGCAGGCGTTCGAACAGGGCAAAGCCGAACTGCTCCTCGAGGTCGCGCAGCATCTTGCTCAGGGCCGGCTGGCTGAGGTTCATGCGCGAGGCGGTAGCGTGCATGTTGCGCGTGCGCGCCAGGGTGTCGATCAGCACCAGGTGCTTGAAGCGCACCCAGTTGCAGAAGCTGGAATGGGTAATGTCCGAGGGCATCGGCTCAGTGCCTCCTGAAGGTGGCGGCGCAGGTCATGTCATTGCGCCCGCAGGTAATGCAGCAGGGTGTTCAGCGCCACCGAGCGTGGGCGCGAACGCAGGGTCAGCAGGCCCAGGTTGACCATGCTGATGGGCAGCTCCACCGGCAGGATGGCGACCATGCCATAGCGCGCATAATGCTCGGCCACGTCGTTGGGCACCACCGCGATCATGTCGGAGGCTTCGAGCATGGCGGTGGTGGCCAGGATCGAGGCGGTCTCGACGATGTCCAGCGACTGCACCATGCCGCCGGCCTGCAGCGCGCTTTCCACGCGCCGGCGCATCGGGCTGCCGAGCGGGTGAAGGATCCAGGTGAGGCTCACCAGGTCGGCCAGTTGCAGCGCCGCAGCGCCGGCCAGCGGGTGCCCTGCCCTGGCGATCACGCGCATCTGCTCGCCGATGTCGAACAGCTCGATGTCCAGGTCCTGGCTGTCACCCTGGTCGGGCAGGCGCCCGAGCACCACGTCGAAGTCGCCGCGCAGCAGCGCCGGCAGCAAGGTGTCGCTGGTGCCCACCTCGATGCTGATGCGCACCTTGGGATGGTCGCGCTTGTAGGCCAGCACCGCGCCGGTCAGCAGGCGCGGCACCGGGCCCATCACCGTGCCCACCCGCACCAGGCCCATGGCACCGCGGGCCAGTTCGGCGATCTGCGCCTGGGCGTGCTCGAACTCGTGCAGCGCGCCCTGGGCATAGCGGATCATCACCTCGCCATACAGGGTGGGCTGCATGCCCCGGGGCAGGCGCTCGAACAGGCGTACGCCCAGGCGCTCCTCCAACTGCTGCAACAGCAGGCTCGCCGCCGGTTGGGTGGTGTGCATGGCCGCTGCGGCGCGGCGCAGGTTGCCGAACTCGCCCAGGGCGTTGAGCAAGGTGATCTGGCGGCTGGAAATTTTCAGCGCGCCGAGGCTGCGTGGCAGCAGCGGATCGGCTTCAGGGCTCGCAGACATATCGAATTCGGTATCCCTGGTTAGGAAACCGCGATTATGCACGTATCGCTCGGCAACCTACAGTCGGGTCTCCAAGTGGTCACCGAGAACAAGAGCCCGCCATGAGCATTCGAATTACCCACCTGAGCGTTCGCGATATCCGTTTCCCTACCTCGCTGTCGCTCGACGGCTCCGACGCGATGAACAGCGCACCGGACTATTCGGCGTCCTACGTGGTGCTGCACACCGACAGCCCCCTGGAAGGCCACGGCCTGACCTTCACCATCGGCCGCGGCAACGAGATCTGCGTGGCCGCGATCCAGTCGCTGGCACCGATGGTGGTGGGCCTGACCCTGGAAGAGATCACCGCCGACATGGGCGCCTTCTGGCACAACTTCACCGTGGGCGACAGCCAGCTGCGCTGGCTGGGCCCGGAAAAAGGCGTGATCCACCTCGCCACCGCGGCCATCATCAATGCCGTGTGGGACCTGTGGGCCAAGCACGAAGAAAAACCGGTGTGGAAGCTGCTGGCCGACATGAGCCCCGAGCAGCTGGTGCGCTGCCTGGACTTCAGCTACGTCACCGACGTGATCACCCCCGAGGAAGCCATCGCCCTGCTGCGCCGCAATGCGCCGGGCAAGGCCGAGCGCGAGGCGCAGATGCTGCGCGAAGGCTACCCGGGCTACACCACCGCACCGGGCTGGCTGGGCTACAGCGAAGAGAAGATGCGCCAGCTGACCCGCGAGGCCGTGGCCGATGGCTGGACCCACGTGAAGCAGAAGATCGGCGCCAACCTGGAAGACGACATTCGCCGCGCCGGCATCCTGCGTGACGAGCTGGGCTGGGAACGCACCCTGATGATGGACGCCAACCAGGTGTGGGGCGTGGACGAATCGATCGAGAACATGCGCCGCCTGGCCGCCTTCGCACCGCTGTGGATCGAGGAGCCGACCAGCCCCGACGACATCCTCGGCCATGCCACCATTCGCCAGCGCATCGCGCCGATCGGCGTGGCCACCGGCGAGCACTGCCACAACCGGGTGATGTTCAAGCAGATGTTCCAGGCCGGTGCGCTGGACTTCTGCCAGCTCGACGCGGCGCGCCTGGGCGGGCTGAACGAGGTGCTGATCGTGCTGCTGATGGCGGCCAAGTACGACGTGCCGGTGTGCCCGCATGGCGGGGGTGTGGGTTTGTGCGAATACGTGCAGAATATCGCGCTGTTCGACTACATCGGCGTTTCGGCCTCGCTGCACAACCGCGTGCTGGAATACGTCGACCACCTGCACGAGCACTTCATCGACCCGGTGGTGATCCGCCGCGGCCGCTACATGCCACCGCTGCGCCCCGGCTACAGCATCGAGATGCACGCCGACACCCTGGAGCGCTACCAGTACCCGAACGGCCCGGTGTGGCTGGACATCGCCCGCACCTGATCGACACCCAAGCCCGCCGCCGCGCCCTGCGCGTCGGCGGGCCGCACCATCAATACCGGGGTTAACAATAATGACAATCCTCAATACCGCGACAGCGGCGGCCGCGCCCGCCGTGCCTGCCGAACAACGCCTGAACAGCCTGCTGCTGCGCAAACTGCTGCCGTTGCTGGTCATCGTCTACGTGATGAGCTTTCTGGACCGCACCAACATTGCCCTGGCCAAGGCCAGCATGGGCATCGACCTGGGGCTGTCGGCCGCTGCCTACGGCCTGGGCGCCGGGCTGTTCTTTCTGACCTACGCGCTGGCCGAGGTGCCGAGCAACCTGATCATGCACCGGGTGGGCGCACGTTTCTGGATCACCCGCATCATGATCACCTGGGGCCTGCTGTCGGCGGGCATGGCGTTCGTGCAGGGCGAGACCTCGTTCTACATCATGCGCCTGCTGCTGGGCGTGGCCGAGGCCGGGCTGTTCCCGGGGGTGATGCTGTACCTGACCTACTGGTTCGACCGCGAACAGCGGGCACGCGCCACCGGTTACTTTTTGCTGGGCGTGTGCCTGGCCAACATCCTCAGCGGGCCGCTGGGCGGTGCGTTGCTGCAGATGGACGGTCTGCTGGGCTGGCATGGCTGGCAGTGGCTGTTCGTGATCGAAGGCCTGCCGGCAGTGGCGCTGGCGTATGTGGTGTGGAAGAAACTGCCTGACGGGCCGGCCTCGGCCAAATGGCTGTCGGAGGCCGACAAGCGCGACATCGAGCAGCGCCTGAGCGCCGAAAAAGCCGCCGCGCCGCCACAGACCCGCCTGAGCCAGATGTTTCGCGACAAGCAGATCTGGCTGGCGATCGCGGTGTACTTCGTGCACCAGATCACCATCTACACGGTGATCTTCTTTCTGCCGGGCATCATCGGCACCTATGGCAACCTGTCGCCGTTCCAGATCGGCCTGCTGACCTCGGTACCGTGGATTGCCGCCGCCATTGGCGCCGCGACCTTCCCGCGCCTGGCCACCACCCCCACCCGCTGCCGGATGATCATGTTCTTCGGCTTGCTGACCATGGCGGCGGGGCTGGTGATTGCCTCGTTCTCCAACTCGTTCATCGGGCTGGTGGGCTTTTCGCTGACGGCGCTGATGCTGTTCGTGGTGCAGTCGATCATCTTCGTGTTCCCGTCCAGCCGCCTGAGCGGCAGTGCACTGGCGGCGGGGCTGGCGTTCGTGACCATGTGCGGGCTGTTCGGCGGGTTTGTCGGGCCGTCGGTGATGGGGTTGATCGAGCAGACCACCGGTAGCACGCGTAACGGGCTGTGGGTGATCGCCGGCCTGCTGGTGCTGGCGGCGCTGATCAGCACGCGGTTGCGTCAGGGGCAGGAGGAGAAGGCTCAGGCCTGAGCCCATCTCGAATCGGCGCTGCCTGCATCGCGGGTCAAGCCCGCTCCCACAAGGATCATCGCGGTCCGTGTAGGAGCGGGCTTGACCCGCGATGGTGTTCATATCATTCCGAATGATAGTTACCTTCGCCCCATTCGATTCGTTGTTAATAGTTACAAATCGCAGAATCCGCCCACTCTCAATACATTGGCGGATCTATCCATGGAACACTCACTCAAACCCTTGCGCTATCCCCTTGCTGCCCTGGCACTGGTGGTGATGAGTGCCTGTGGTCGTACCCCGGAGGCCCCGCAAGCGCCCGGTGCGCCGAAAGTCACGGTGGCCAAGGTGCTGGAGCAGCCCATCAACGAATGGGACGAGTTCACCGGCCGCCTCGAAGCCCCCGAAACCGTCGAAGTACGCCCGCGCGTGTCCGGCCAGATCGACCAGGTAGCCTTCACCGAAGGTGCCCAGGTCAAGAAAGGCGACCTGCTGTTCCAGATCGATCCGCGCCCGTTCCAGGCTCAGGTACGCCAACTTGAAGCCCAACTGCAACAAGCCCGCGCCACCGCCACCCGCAGCCAGACCGAAGCCCAGCGCGGCGAGCGCCTGCGCAGCAGCAACGCGATTTCCGCCGAACTCGCCGAGTCGCGCACCAGCGCCGCCGCCGAAGCCCGCGCCGGGGTGGCCGCGATCCAGGCGCAACTGGACCTGGCCAGGCTGAACCTGAGCTTCACCCGCGTGACCGCGCCCATCAGCGGGCGTGTCAGCCGCGCCGAGTTCACCGCCGGCAACATCGTCACCGCCGATGTCACCGCGCTCACCAGCGTGGTGTCCACCGACAAGGTCTACGCCTACTTCGACGCCGACGAACGCGTGTACCTCAAGTACACCCAGCTGGCCCGCGACGGCCAGCGCGGCCAGAGCACCCCGGTGTACCTGGGCCTGTCCAACGAAACCGGCAACCCGCACCTGGGCCAGATGAACTTCGTCGACAACCAGGTCAACCCCAAGACCGGCACCATTCGCGGTCGCGCGGTGTTCGACAACAGCGACGGCCAGTTCACCCCCGGGCTGTACGCGCGCCTGAAACTGGTCGGCAGCGCCACCTATTCGGCCGTGCTGATCAACGACGAGGCCGTGGGCACCGACCTGGGCAAGAAGTTCGTGCTGGTGATGGACAAGGACAACAAGGCCGATTACCGCGCCGTGGAGCTGGGCCCCAAACTCGAAGGCCTGCGTATCGTGCGCAGCGGCCTGAGCAAGGAAGACCGCATCGTGGTCAAGGGCCTGCAGCGTGTACGCCCTGGCTCGCCGGTCAGCCCTGAAGAAACCCCGATGGCCAGCGACGCCACCCTCGCCGCCCTCGCCCAGCAACGCCAGGCCCTGGAAGCCAGCACCCCGAGCAAGCCGGTCACGGTCAAGCTCGCCAGTGCCGCGGCACCACGCGGTTAAGGGACCAGACCGATGAATTTTTCCCAGTTCTTCATTACCCGGCCGATCTTCGCCGCCGTGCTGTCGCTGCTGATCCTGATCGCCGGCAGCATCTCGCTGTTCCAGCTGCCGATCAGCGAATACCCCGAGGTGGTACCGCCCACCGTGGTGGTGCGCGCCAACTTCCCCGGTGCCAACCCCAAGGTGATCGGCGAAACCGTGGCCGCGCCGCTCGAGCAGGCCATCACCGGTGTCGAGAACATGCTGTACATGTCCTCGCAGTCCACCGCCGACGGCAAGATCACCCTGACCATCACCTTCGCCCTGGGCACCGACCTGGACAACGCGCAGGTGCAGGTGCAGAACCGTGTGACCCGCACCCAGCCCAAGCTGCCCGAGGAAGTCACGCGTATCGGTATCACCGTCGACAAGGCCTCGCCCGACCTGACCATGGTGGTGCACCTGACCTCGCCGGACAACCGCTACGACATGCTCTACCTGTCCAACTACGCGATCCTCAACATCAAGGACGAGCTGGCTCGCCTGGGTGGCGTGGGTGACGTGCAGCTGTTCGGCATGGGCGACTACTCGCTGCGCGTGTGGCTGGACCCGAACAAGACCGCCTCACGCAACCTGACTGCCAGCGACGTGGTGGCTGCCATTCGCGAGCAGAACCGCCAGGTGGCCGCCGGCCAGCTCGGTTCGCCGCCCGCCCCCGGGGCCACCAGCTTCCAGCTGTCGGTCAACACCCAGGGCCGCCTGGTGAGCGAAGAGGAATTCGAGAACATCATCATCCGCTCTGGCGCCGACGGTGAAATCACCCGCCTCAAGGACATCGCCCGGGTGGAGCTGGGCTCCAGCCAGTACGCCCTGCGTTCGCTGCTCAACAATCAGCCGGCGGTGGCGATCCCGATCTTCCAGCGCCCTGGCTCCAACGCCATCGAGATCTCCGACGAAGTACGCGCCAAGATGGCCGAGCTGAAGAAGGACTTCCCCGAGGGCATGGACTACAGCATCGTCTATGACCCCACCGTGTTCGTGCGCGGCTCGATCGAAGCGGTGGTGCACACCCTGTTCGAGGCGCTGATCCTGGTGGTGCTGGTGGTGATCCTGTTCCTGCAGACCTGGCGCGCCTCGATCATCCCGCTGGTGGCGGTACCGGTCTCGCTGATCGGCACCTTTGCGGTGATGCACCTGTTCGGCTTCTCGCTCAACGCGCTGTCGCTGTTCGGGCTGGTGCTGGCCATCGGTATCGTGGTGGA
This sequence comes from Pseudomonas sp. 1176_21, assembly GCF_052850635.1. NCBI lineage: Bacteria > Pseudomonadati > Pseudomonadota > Gammaproteobacteria > Pseudomonadales > Pseudomonadaceae > Pseudomonas > Pseudomonas sp. 1176_21. The sequence continues at coordinate 295,880 of NZ_VXCV01000001.1, read as the reverse complement.
CGACGCCATCGTGGTGGTGGAGAACGTGGAGCGCAACATCGAGCTGGGGCTCAACCCGCTGGAGGCGACCAAGCGCGCCATGAGCGAAGTGACCGGGCCGATCATCGCCACCGCGCTGGTGCTGTGCGCGGTGTTCATCCCGGCGGCGTTCATCTCCGGCCTGACCGGGCAGTTCTACAAGCAGTTCGCCTTGACCATCGCGATTTCCACGGTGATCTCGGCGTTCAACTCGCTGACCCTGTCGCCGGCGCTGGCTGCGGTGTTGCTCAAGGGCCATCACGCCCCCAAGGACCGCTTCTCGAAACTGCTCGACCGCCTGCTCGGCGGCTGGCTGTTCAAGCCGTTCAACCGCTTCTTCGAGCGTGCCAGCCATGGCTACGTGGGCACCGTGGGCCGCGTGATCCGCAGCAGCGGCATCGCCCTGTTCGTGTACGCCGGGCTGATGGTGCTGACCTGGATGGGCTTTGCCGCCACCCCGACCGGTTTCGTGCCCGCTCAGGACAAGCAGTACCTGGTGGCCTTCGCGCAACTGCCGGATGCGGCCAGCCTTGACCGCACCGAATCGGTCATCAAGAAGATGAGCGAGTTCGCCCTCAAGCAACCGGGTGTGGCCGACTCCATCGCCTTCCCGGGCCTGTCGATCAACGGGTTCACCAACAGCCCCAACAGCGGCATCGTGTTCGTCGCACTCAAGTCGTTCGACCAGCGCAAGGACCCCAGCCAGTCGGCCGCGGCGATTGCCGCCACGTTGAACGCGCAGTACGCCGACATCCAGGAAGCCTACATCGCGATCTTCCCGCCACCGCCGGTTCAGGGGCTGGGTACCATCGGCGGTTTCCGCCTGCAGATCGAAGACCGTGGCAACCTGGGCTACGAGGCGCTGTACAAGGAAACCCAGAACATCATCGCCAAGAGCCACAACGTGCCGGAGCTGGCCGGGCTGTTCACCAGCTACCAGGTGAATGTGCCGCAGGTGGATGCCGCCATCGACCGTGAGAAGGCCAAGACCCACGGTGTGGCGATCAACGATATCTTCGACACCCTGCAGATCTACCTGGGCTCGCTGTACGCCAACGACTTCAACCGCTTTGGCCGTACCTACCAGGTCAACGTGCAGGCCGAGCAGCAGTTCCGCCTGGATGCCGAGCAGATCGGCCAGCTCAAGGTGCGCAACAACCAGGGCGAGATGATCCCGCTGGCGACCTTCATCAAGGTCAGCGACACCTCCGGGCCGGACCGCGTGATGCACTACAACGGCTTCATCACCGCCGAGATCAACGGTGGCGCAGCACCCGGCTACAGCTCCGGCCAGGCCGAACAGGCCATGGCAAAACTGCTCAAGGAAGAGCTGCCCAACGGCATGACCTTCGAATGGACCGAGCTGACCTATCAGCAGATCCTCGCCGGCAACACCGCGCTGTTCGTGTTCCCGCTGTGCGTGCTGCTGGCGTTCCTGGTACTGGCTGCCCAGTACGAGAGCTGGAGCCTGCCGCTGGCGGTGATCCTGATCGTGCCGATGACCCTGCTGTCGGCCATTACCGGGGTGATCCTGTCCGGTGGCGACAACAACATCTTCACCCAGATCGGCCTGATCGTACTGGTGGGGCTGGCGTGCAAGAACGCGATTCTTATCGTCGAGTTCGCCAAGGACAAGCAGGCCGAAGGGCTCGACCCGCTGGCTGCGGTGCTGGAAGCCTGCCGGCTGCGGCTGCGCCCGATCCTGATGACCTCGTTCGCCTTCATCATGGGTGTGGTGCCGCTGGTGTTCTCCTCCGGGGCCGGCGCCGAAATGCGCCATGCCATGGGCGTGGCGGTGTTCTCCGGGATGATCGGGGTGACGATTTTCGGCCTGTTGCTGACCCCGGTGTTCTTTGTGTTGATCCGTCGTTATGTAGAGCGCAGCGAGGCCCGCAAGGCGGCCCGCCAGCTGCAGCTGGAGAACCAGGCATGAACCACTTGAAACTGTGGGCACCGAGCCTGCTGGTGCTGGCCCTGGCCGCCTGTGCGGTCGGCCCGGACTACCAGGCCCCGCACACCGACGCCGCGCACCTGGCGGCGGCCGATGCGCAGGAGGCCAAGGCGGCCTTCGACCGCACCCGCTTCGATGCGATCTGGTGGCGTCAGTTCGACGACCCGGTCCTCAACCAGCTGGTGAGCCAGTCGCTGGCCGACAACCGCGAGCTGCGCGTGGCGTTTGCGCGCCTGAAAGCGGCGCGGGCGATCCGTGACGATGTGAGCAACGATGCGCTGCCCACCGTCACCAGCCGCGCCAGCAGCGACCTGGGCAAGGGTCAGATACCTGGCCAGACCGACCGCCGGGTCAACAGCGAGCGCTACGACCTGGGCCTGGACATGGCCTGGGAGCTTGACCTGTTCGGCCGCATTCAGCGCCAGCTGGAAGCCAGCGAGGCGCAGGAGGCCGCGGCCCAGGCCGACCTGCAACAATTGCAGGTGAGCCTGATTGCCGAGCTGGTTGATGCTTATGGACAACTGCGCGGTGCGCAGTTGCGCGAGAAGATAGCCCTGGCCAACCTCAAGACCCAGCAGGATTCGCGCGGCATTACCGAAACCCTGCGTGATGCAGGGGTTGGCAACGAATTGGACGTGGTGCGCGCCGATGCGCGCCTGGCGGCGGTAGAGGCCAGCGTGCCGCAGCTGCAGGCCGAGCAGGTGCGTGCGCGCAACCGCATCGCCACCTTGCTGGGGCAGCGGCCGGATGCGTTGAGTGTCGACCTGTCGCCGGCGCAGTTGCCGGCGATTGCCAAGGCCCTGCCGATTGGCGACCCGGGCGAACTGCTCAAGCGTCGCCCGGATGTGCGCAGCGCCGAGCGCCAGCTGGCGGCGGCCACGGCGAATGTGGGGGTGGCCACGGCCGACCTGTTCCCGCGGGTGAGCCTGAGCGGCTTCCTGGGCTTTACCGCAGGGCGTGGTTCGCAGTTGGGGTCGAGTGCGGCGCAGGCGTGGGCACTGGGCCCGAGCATCACCTGGGCGGCGTTCGACCTGGGCAGTGTGCGGGCGCGTCTGCGCGGCGCGAATGCCGAGGCCGAGGGTGCGTTGGCGACCTATGAGCAGCAGGTGCTGCTGGCGTTGGAAGAGTCGGAGAATGCGTTCAGCGATTACGCCAAGCGTCAGCAACGGCTGATGGCGCTGCTGCGCCAGAGCGAGGCGAGCCGCAAGGCGGCGGACCTGGCGTCGATTCGTTACCGCGAGGGTACGGTGGATTACCTGGTGCTGCTGGATGCCGAGCGTGAACGGCTCACTGCCGAGGACGCGCAGGCGTTGGGCGAGGTGGACCTGTATCGCGGGATCGTGGCGATCTACAAGGCACTCGGTGGTGGCTGGCAAACCGACAGCGTGGCTGCGGCGAACTGATTCAGAGCTCCTTTGGTTGGTTAGCACCGACCACTTTGCCCCGCCATTGGCGGGGCTTTTTTTTGTGGCCTGAACGCAGTTTGCCTGTCGCCGTACGGCAAATCGCGGGTCAAGCCCGCTCCCACAACGGCTACGGTGATCCTTGTGGGAGCGGGCTTGACCCGCGATTGGGCATAACTGTCAGTAGTAGGCGTTTTCTTTCTGCGAATGGTCGGTCACGTCACGCACGCCCTTGAGCTCCGGAATGCGTTCGAGCAAGGTGCGCTCGATGCCTTCGCGCAAGGTAACGTCGGCCTGGCCGCAACCCTGGCAACCACCGCCGAACTGCAGCACGGCAATACCGTCCTCGACCACTTCGATCAGGTTGACCTGACCGCCGTGGCTGGCCAGCCCCGGGTTGATCTCGGTTTGCAGGTAGTAGTTGATGCGCTCGTTGATCGGGCTGTCGGCATTGACCATCGGCACCTTGGCGTTCGGCGCCTTGATGGTCAGCTGGCCGCCCATGCGGTCGGTGGCGTAGTCCACCACCGCATCCTCCAGAAACGGGATGCTGACCGCATCCAGGTAGGCGGTGAAGGACTTGAGCCCCACCGCTTCGTCTTCTGGCTTTTCTTCACCTGGCTTGCAGTAGGCAATGCAGGTTTCGGCGTAGCTCGTACCCGGCTGGGTAATGAAAATGCGAATGCCAATGCCTGGGGTATTCTGCTTTTCCAGCAGATCGGCCAGGTAATCGTGCGCGGCGTCGGTAATCGTTATGGCGCTCATGTAAGTTCCTCACAGACTTGTGCGCAGTTTACGCCAACACGGCCGGCGAACAAAGTCCTAGTAATTCTGTCGGGAAAGTGCCACCGGCACCGCCGGGCCCAGACGCGCCTCGAACCAGCCACTCATGCGCCGGTACAGGCCCTTTTCCAACCAGCGGTAACTGGCCCACGACGCCCCGCCGATCAGCGGCACGCACAGCGCGAACACCAGGTAGGGGTTGAGCCCCAGACGCTTGCTGGCAAACCAGCCGCCGTACAGCACCAGCACATGGATCAGGTACACCGAATAGGAGCAGTCGCCCAGTGCCTTGAGCACCCGGTTGCCCTTGAAATACGGCTCCAGCGAGATGCACGCCAGCACGATCAGCGCGCTAGGCAGGCCCCAGTGCAGCAGGCGTGACGAGGCATCCAGGCGGTAGATCGCCACCGATGCGGCCGCCAGGGTCAGCAACGGCAGCCACAGCCCCTGGGCAATCCAGCCGCGCCGGTAGAGCACGCCGATGGCTACGCCCAGCAGGAACTCGTAGATGATGTTGTTGCTGTAGAACCGCCCCAGCACGCCCAGGCCGGTGAGCACCTCGCTGACCGCGAACAGCGCCAGCGCCACCAGCCACAGGTGATGGCGCTGGCGCACCAGGAACACCAGCGAGAACAGCAGGTAGAAGAACATCTCGTAGTTCAGCGTCCAGCCCACGTTGAGCGTGGGGTACAGGCCGTAGCCGCCGGGGTTTTCCGCCGGAATGAACAGCAGCGACAGCAGCAGGTGCGACAGCTCCAGGGTCTGGTGCGGCATCCACTGGCTGGCCACCACCAGCAGCAGCGCCATCAGGCCGGTATAGAACCAGTAGGCCGGCACGATGCGCAGCACCCGGTTGAGCAGAAAGCGCCGGGGCGCCATGGGTTTGTCGCGGGTCGAGAGGTAGATCACCAGCCCGCTGATGACGAAGAAGATGTCCACCCCGACCGCACCGCGATCGGCCAGAAACTGCCCTACCGGGCCGCTGGCCTTGAAGTCGAAGAAGATCTGCATGAAGTGGTGACAGACCACCACCCAGGCGGCGAGCGCCCTCAATGCCTGAAGCGAAAACAGCATGTCGATTCCCGTCTCTCGTTACCCCACCCTGGCCCCGCACAAATCGGGACCGCTTGCGGGTGGGACTACGAAAGGCCGGGAAAGATCAGCCCGATCTGCCCGGCGGTTGCTTCAGAGGTTCTCGTAGCGGTTCATGTCGAGCACGCCGGCCTCCACCGGATCGGTCTGCTGGATGTAGCGGCTCAGGTCATGAAAGTACTGCCAGAACTGCGGGTGGCTGCGGCGCACGCCCCAGCGCATGACGATGCGCTCGAAGCGGGCCGGATCGTCCCGCGCCGCCTCCATGTCCTCGACCCACTCGGGCACGTCGCTGGCCGGAATGTTGAACATGAAGTTGGGGTAGCTGCTCATCACCCCCGGGTAGAGGGTCAGGGTGTCCAGCCCCGGCTGGTAGCGGTAGGCCTCGCCGAGCATGAAGGCCACGTTGCTGTGGGCGCGGTTGCGCAGCAGGCTGTAGACCTTGCGCTGGCCGCCCTGCCCTTCGATGCGCAGCATGGTCGCCTCGGGCAGCTGGCCGATCACCTTGAGCCCGGCCGCCGGGCGCGAGGCCAGCCGGCTCAGGGCCTGCTCCACGTCACGGAACTCCTCGCTGCCGGGCAGCGAGCAGTACGCGCCCTGGCAGCGGTTGATCGGGTCGGGCGCGGCGTTCAGGCTGCCGGTGCGCTCCACCAGCTTGAGGCCGAAGTCGCGCTTGGGGTCGCGCGGGTCGAGCTTGAGGGCGGTCGGGGTCTTGCTGTCGATCGCCTCGTAGTCCAGCCACATCTTGACCTTGCCGCTGTTCTGGTACCAGTCGCCGAGGATGTCGCTGCGCTGCTTGGCCGGCATCAGGCGCAGGAAGTTGACCTCGGCCCCGTTGCGGATCAGGTCGAAGTACAGGCGCGTCTGCGCCTGGTGCGAGACGTTGCCGTACACGTCGAAATTCACCGCCAGCTGGTAATAGGTGCGCTCGAACAGCGGGTAGTCGAACAGCCACAGGGTCTTGGGCACATCACCGATCAGGCCCTTGCTCACCGAGGCGCTGTCGAAGTGGCGGAAGATGGTCAGCAAGGCATTGTCGTTGCCAGCCCACAGGCTCGACCAGCTCGGTGGCGGCAGGTCGGCATAGGCGTCGCGGCGCAGTTTTTCGTACTCGTTGCGCTTGTCGCGGTAGGCGTGCCACAGGGTCAGGATGCTGCCCACGTCGTCGATCTGACCGGGCATCGCCAACAGGGGCGTGGCCTTGCCGCGGTACTCGGCATCGGTGATGTAGCGGTCGTGTGCCGGCTCCTGGAACAGGGTCCAGAAGTTGTCGCGGATCACGTCGGTGGCGATCTGCCCACGGCATACCGGGCCGCGAATGAAGGTGCGCACGAAGTACTCGGCGTTATCGAGCATGAACTGGTAGCGCGCTATCGCCGGGATCGCCTCGAAGGTCTCGAACGGGTTGGCGCGGTGGCGCGGGCCGTAGCCAGGCAAGGCCGTGGCATGCCAGTCGCCGCTGTAGAACAGCTGCTTGACGCGCTTGAGCTTGTTCGGCCCCATCGGGTAGGTGATGTGGGTCTTGTGCACGATCACGCCCTGCACGGGCATCAGGCGGTAGTAGAAGTCGGTGCCGGGCGGATCGTTGGGGCGGCGTGTGGCGATCAGGTCGATCGGCTGGCCGCTGGGCGTGCGCGAGCGCACCCACTGGAAGAAGTGGCCCTGCTCGCCGCCGACAAAGTAGATGTGCGCCAGGAACAGGTGCTCGTACAGCCAGCGCCCCACCAGCGCCTCGGTGGACCCGGGGCGGTTGAGCAGCGCCTCCCATTCGGTGATCTGCGCGGCCTCGCTGGCACTTGGCTGGATCGGGTTGTACTCCACCGGCGCACCGGCGGCGAACCAGCGCTGCAGGGTCTGGTACTCGGCATCGGTAAGGCCGGTGACGGCCAGCGGCATGCCCTCCCTGGGGTGGGCGCCGGCGTAGGCGTCGAACTCGCCGGGCAGCGGGCACATGTTGTTGCGGTTGAGCCCCAGCACGATCTCCTCGGGCAGCTTGGCGTTGGGGGTGAGCGGCGTGTTGTGGCCCAGCTCGAGCATGCGCGCCATCAGCGCGGCCTGGCTGCCCTGGCTGTCGAGCACCGAACTGAAGCCCTTGCGCTGCCAGGCCTCGACACTGTGCGCGTCGTAGAACAGCCGGGTCGGCGCGACCGCCGTACTGCGGTCGCCCTGATACACAGGCACCTTGGAGGCACCGCGCGCGGCGCCCTCGGCACTGCCCAGGTTCAGCTGGCAGGCCGCGTCGTTGCAGGCATGGCAGGCAACGCACTTCTCGGTGAAGATCGGTTGGATGTCCCGGGTATAGGAAATAGCCGGGCTTGTGACGGGGGCTTGTCCGAGCGCCGCGCCGCTGATGAGCAGTGCGAAGGCGCCGGCAAGTAAACGATGCACCATGTGCCGAATGTCCTGGGTATTGATAGCTTCACGATTCTACCGGTGGCGGCAGCGTGCCAACATGAATCAAATTCATGCAAACCGGCAACACGCCTAAAAACCGCGCAGGTTTGTTATTATTCCGCAACTTTTGTATTTGCCCGACCAGGTAGTCCTATGTCTGACCGCAGCGCCCGTTACCAAGCACTTCAGCAAGCCCTCAAAGAGCGCATACTGATCCTCGATGGCGGCATGGGTACTATGATCCAAAGCTACCGCCTGGAGGAACACGACTATCGTGGCACGCGCTTTGCCGACTGGCCTAGCGACGTCAAGGGTAACAACGACCTGCTGCTGCTTTCGCGCCCCGACGTGATCGCGGCCATCGAGAAAGCCTACCTGGATGCCGGCGCCGACATTCTCGAAACCAACACCTTCAACGCCACCCAGGTATCCCAGGCCGACTACGGCATGGAATCGCTGGTGTACGAACTCAACGTGGAAGGTGCGCGCATCGCCCGCCAGGTGGCCGATGCCAAGACCCTCGAAACCCCCGACAAGCCGCGCTTCGTCGCCGGCGTGCTGGGCCCCACCAGCCGGACCTGCTCGATCTCCCCGGATGTCAACGACCCCGGCTACCGCAACGTCACCTTCGACCTGCTGGTGGAAAACTACATCGAGGCCACCCGCGGCCTGATCGAGGGCGGCGCCGACCTGATCCTGATCGAGACCATCTTCGACACCCTCAATGCCAAGGCGGCGATCTTCGCCGTGCAGCAGGTGTTCGAGGACGACGGCATCGAGCTGCCGATCATGATCTCGGGCACCATCACCGACGCCTCGGGCCGTACCCTCTCGGGCCAGACCACCGAGGCGTTCTGGAACTCGGTGCGCCACGCCAACCCGATCTCGGTGGGCCTGAACTGCGCACTGGGCGCCAAGGACCTGCGCCCCTACCTCGAAGAGCTGTCGAACAAGGCCGGCACCCACGTTTCGGCGCACCCCAACGCCGGCCTGCCGAACGCCTTCGGCGAGTACGACGAGACCCCGGCCGAAACCGCCGCGGTGATCGAAGAGTTCGCCGCCAGTGGGTTTCTGAACATCATCGGCGGTTGCTGCGGCACCACCCCGGGGCATATCCAGGCCATCGCCGAGGCAGTGGCCAAGTACCCGCCACGGGCGATCCCCGAGATTCCCAGGGCCTGCCGCCTGTCGGGCCTGGAGCCGTTCACCATCGACCGCAGCTCGCTGTTCGTCAACGTCGGCGAGCGCACCAACATCACAGGTTCCGCCCGCTTCGCGCGGCTGATCCGTGAAGAGAACTACACCGAGGCGCTGGAAGTGGCCCTGCAGCAGGTCGAGGCCGGCGCCCAGGTGATCGACATCAACATGGACGAAGGGATGCTCGATTCCCAGGCGGCCATGGTCAAGTTCCTCAACCTGATCGCCGGCGAACCCGACATCTCCCGGGTGCCGATCATGATCGATTCCTCCAAGTGGGAAGTGATCGAGGCCGGCCTCAAGTGCATCCAGGGCAAGGGCATCGTCAACTCGATCTCGATGAAGGAAGGCGTCGAGGCGTTCAAGCACCATGCCCGCCTGTGCAAGCGCTACGGCGCCGCCGTGGTGGTGATGGCCTTCGACGAGGTCGGCCAGGCCGATACCGCCGCCCGCAAGCGCGAGATCTGCAAGCGCAGCTACGACATCCTGGTCGATGAGGTGGGCTTCCCGCCCGAAGACATCATCTTCGACCCGAACATCTTCGCCGTGGCCACCGGCATCGAGGAACACAACAACTACGCGGTGGACTTCATCGAGGCCTGTGCCTACATCCGCGACCACCTGCCGTATGCACTGACCTCCGGCGGGGTATCCAACGTGTCGTTCTCGTTCCGTGGCAACAACCCGGTGCGCGAGGCGATCCACTCGGTGTTCCTCTACCACGCGATCCAGAACGGCCTGACCATGGGCATCGTCAACGCCGGCCAGCTGGAGATCTACGACGAGATCCCGGCGCTGCTGCGCGAGAAGGTCGAGGACGTGGTGCTCAACCGCACCCCCGACGGCACCGATGCGCTGCTGGCGATTGCCGACGACTACAAGGGCGGCGGCGCGGTCAAGGAGGTCGAGAACGAGGAGTGGCGTTCGCTGCCGGTGGACAAGCGCCTCGAGCACGCCCTGGTCAAAGGCATCACCGCGTTCATCGTCGAGGACACCGAGGAGTGCCGCCAGCAGTGCGCGCGCCCCATCGAGGTGATCGAGGGGCCGCTGATGAGCGGCATGAACGTGGTGGGCGACCTGTTCGGCGCAGGCAAGATGTTCCTGCCCCAGGTGGTCAAGTCGGCGCGGGTGATGAAGCAGGCGGTGGCTCACCTGATCCCGTTCATCGAACTGGAAAAAGGCGACAAGCCCGAGGCCAAGGGCAAGATCCTGATGGCCACGGTCAAGGGCGACGTGCACGACATCGGCAAGAACATCGTCGGCGTGGTGCTCGGCTGCAACGGCTACGACATCGTCGACCTGGGCGTGATGGTGCCGGCCGAGAAGATCCTGCAGGTGGCGCGCGAGCAGAAGTGCGACATCATCGGCCTGTCGGGGCTGATCACACCGTCGCTGGACGAAATGGTGCACGTGGCCCGCGAGATGCAGCGCCAGGACTTCCACCTGCCGCTGATGATCGGGGGGGCAACCACCTCCAAGGCGCATACCGCGGTGAAGATCGAGCCCAAGTACAGCAACGACGCGGTGGTCTACGTGACCGACGCCTCGCGTGCGGTGGGCGTGGCCACGCAGTTGCTGTCCAAAGAGCTCAAGCCGGCCTTCGTGCACAAGACCCGCGAGGACTACGTGGAGGTGCGCGAACGCACCGCCAACCGCAGCGCGCGCACCGAGCGCCTGAGCTATGCGCAGTCGATCGAGGCCAAGCCGAAGTACGACTGGTCTGCCTACCAGCCGGTGGCACCGACCTTTACCGGTACCCGCGTGCTGGAGAACATCGACCTCAAGGTGCTGGCCGAGTACATCGACTGGACGCCGTTCTTCATCTCCTGGGACCTGGCTGGCAAGTACCCGCGCATCCTCAACGACGAGGTGGTGGGCGAAGCGGCCACCGCCCTGTTCGCCGATGCACAGGAAATGCTGGCCAAGCTGATCGACGAGAAGCTGATCAGTGCCCGCGCGGTGTTCGGCTTCTGGCCGGCCAACCAGGTGGCGCACGACGACATCGAGGTGTACGGCGATGACGGCCAGCCCCTGGCCCTGCTGCACCACCTGCGCCAGCAGACGATCAAGCCCGACAGCAAGCCCAATTTCTGCCTGGCCGACTTCGTGGCGCCCAAGGACAGCGGCATCACCGACTACGTGGGCGGCTTCATCACCACCGCCGGCATCGGCGCCGAAGAAGTGGCCAAGGCCTACCAGGACAAGGGCGACGACTACAGCTCGATCATGGTCAAGGCCCTGGCCGACCGCCTGGCCGAGGCCTGCGCCGAGTGGCTGCACGAGCAGGTGCGCAAGGAGTACTGGGGCTATGCCAAGGACGAGCACCTGGACAACGAGGCGCTGATCAAGGAGCAGTACGCGGGTATCCGCCCTGCCCCGGGCTACCCGGCGTGCCCGGACCACACCGAGAAGGAAACCCTGTTCCGCCTGCTCGACGGCACGGCGATCGGCGAGACCGGCCCGAGCGGCGTGTTCCTCACCGAGCACTTCGCGATGTTCCCGGCGGCGGCGGTCAGCGGCTGGTACTTTGCCCACCCACAGGCGCAGTACTTTGCCGTGGGCAAGGTCGACAAGGACCAGGTCCAGAGCTACACCGCGCGCAAGGGGCAGGACCTGGCGGTAACCGAGCGCTGGCTGGCGCCCAACCTGGGGTACGACAACTAAGCGCTGGTGAGGTAAGGGTCTACACTGAGCTGAAGCCTTTTACAGGAGCAGATCATGGAAGACCCGGCCGAACACAAACCGCCGACCTTCTGGCAAATGCTGCACAGCGTGCTGGCTGCAGCCTTTGGCGTGCAGACCGGCAAGAACCGCGCCCGCGACTTCACCCACGGCAAGCCCGCGCACTTCATTGCGCTGGGCACGGCCTTCACGCTGGTGTTCATCCTGGTGCTGATAGGGCTGGTTCAGCTGGCGATGCACCTCACCGCCCGCTGAGGCGACCGCGTTGGCGCCTTCGCCGGCAACGCCGGCTCCTACAGGTCATGTGTGGCCCTGTGGGAGCCGGCCTTGCCGGCGAAAAGGCCGGTACAGCCTCAGGGCTCCAGCCCGATCCCGCGCAGTATCACACTGGTCACCGTCTGCAACGCCCGCTCGAACTGCGGTTCGCTCAGCGGCTGGTGCGCGTTGAGCAGGTTCACCTGGTGGCTGAAGTCGGCGTAGTGCTGGGTCGAGGCCCAGATCATGTACAGCAGCCCCGAGGGCTCCACCGGCAGAATCCGCCCGTCCTCGACCCACTGGCGAATCTTGCCCTCCTTGAGCTTGGCCCATCCGTACAGGCTGTCATCCAGCGCCGCCCCCAGGTGCGGCGCACCGTGGATGATCTCGTTCGCCCACACCTTGGAGCCGTGCGGGCGGGTCCAGGAATGGTTCATCTTGGCGCGGATATAGGTGCTGAGCACGATGCGCGGGTCATCGTAGAGCTCGAAGCACAGGGCGTCCTGCTTCCACACTTCCAGCAAGCCGAACAGCACCGCCTGGTACAGCTCGGCCTTGGTGCTGAAGTAATAGTGCACGTTGCTGCGCGGCAGCGCGGCGGCCTCGGCGATGTCGGCCATGGCCGTGCCGGCGAAGCCCTTCTCGGCAAAGACCTTTTCTGCTGCCAGCAGGATGCTGTCGACATTGCGTTGGCGAATGCTGTGCTTGTGCGCGGCCATGGGCGGGTCCGTTGCGGATGACCCTGCAAGGCTACCACCGCCAGGGCGATTCGTGCCGCACGCTCAAAAAAGTTGTGCCGCGGGCGGTGTTTTTCAGCGCCGTGCGCTGTCCGATACTGCGCATCACGGCATTACATCCCAAAGAAGAGGACGCACTCCATGACTATTCCCCTGCTCGGCCTGGGCACCTTCCGGCTCAAGGACCAGGTGGTCATCGACTCGGTCAGCCAGGCCCTCGAACTGGGCTATCGGGCCATCGACACCGCGCAGATCTACGGCAACGAGGCCGACGTCGGGCACGCCATCGCCGCCAGCGGCGTTGCACGCAACGAGCTGTTCCTGACCAGCAAGATCTGGACCGAGAACCTGGGCGCCGACAAGCTGATCCCCAGCCTGAAAGAGAGCCTGCACAAGCTGGGCACCGACTATCTGGACCTGACCCTGATCCATTGGCCGTCGCCCAAGGGCGCCGTGCCGGTGGCCGAGTTCATGGGCGCCCTGCTCGAAGCGAAGCGCCAGGGCCTGACCCGCCAGATCGGCGTGTCCAACTTCACCATCGCCTTGCTGCGTCAGGCCATCGAGGTGGTTGGCGCCGAACAGATCGCCACCAACCAGATCGAGCTGCACCCCTACCTGCAGAACCGCACGCTGGTGGATTTCATGCACGAACAGGGCATCGCGGTGACCTCCTACATGACCCTGGGCTATGGCAAGGTGCTGCACGATCCGCTGATCCAGCAGATCGCCGAACACCATGGCGCCACCCCGGCGCAGGTGGCCCTGGCCTGGGCGATGCAGCTGGGCTATGCGGTGATCCCCTCCTCGACCCGGCGTGAAAACCTGGCCAGCAACCTAAAGGCAGCGCAGCTGCGCCTGAGCGAACAGGACATGGCGCAGATTGCCGGCCTGGACAAGGGCGAGCGCCTGGTCGACCCCGAGTCGCTTGCACCCGCCTGGGACTGATCAACCGCGGTCGGTGCACACCTTGGCCAGTTTCAGGTACTGCACGGTGTGCTGCCGGCCGGCAGAGTCCACGTAGGTCATGTACGCCTTCACCACGTCGCAGACCTCGGTGGCCGGCTCGTCCAGTTGCACCACGCGCGCCACGTCCAGTGGCATGCCGTACTGATAGACCGTGGTCGTCTGGGCCTGGGCGGCACCGGCCAGCAACAGCGCCAGGGGCAGCAGCGTTCGCAGCGTCATGACAGTTCTCCCGTGAAATGGAAGGCACGCCCGGCACCGGCGCGCGCCGACCCTTTCAGTGTGGTGCCATGCCTGCCCTGGCGTCGCTTTCGCGGATCAACGGCATGCCCATCGCCTGCGCATAGCCGCTGGGGGCGAAGCGCCAGGTCACCAGCAGCATCAGCAGCACCGTCACGCTCAGCAGCAGCCAGGAGGCCTGGAAGTCGCCGCTGACGTCGCGCAACCAGCCGGTGACGTAAGGCACGATGCCGGTGATGATGAAGCCCACGCCCTGCACGAACGCCGCCAGCGCCCCCGCACTGGCCGGGGCCTTGAGGTGTTCGAGGGTCAGCGTGAGGCTGAGGCTGAAGCACGCGCCCAGGCCGAAGCCGATCAGGGCCACCCATAGCCCGGCGATCGCCGGGGCCAGCAGCAGGCCGACAAAGCCTGCCAGTTGCACGGTCAACGCCAGCCACAGGCCGGGGCGCCGATCCACCAGGCGACGCAGCAGCAAGGGCAGCCCGAGGGCGCCGGCCACCTGGAACACGGTCATCAGCCCCACCAGCTCGCCACCGCCCTGGGCACTGCCGCCGACCTGCTGGTAGTAGGCCGGCAGCCACGCCACCATGCTGGTGTAGCCGCCATTGATCAGCCCGAAATAGACCGCCAGCAGCCATGCCCGACGGCTGCCGAACAGGTGCCCGCTGGCACCTGCGCCGCCGACCGCCGCTTCGAGCTGCGGGCGCACCCAGGCCCATACCGCGAACGCCAGCAAGGCCGGCAACAGCCAGATGCCCAGGCCTGCCTGCCAGTGCGAGAACTGCTCGGCCACCCGCGGCCCGAGCACGGCGGCGGCCCCGCCGCCGCTCATCAGGGCTGCCGAATACACACCCATGGCCATGGCCAGGCGGTGAGGAAACCAGCGGTTGACCAGCCCCGGCATCAGCGCCTGAATGCAGGCCACCCCAAGCCCGGCCAATGCTGCGCTGGCGATCAGCGCAGCGGCGGAGTCGAGGGTCAGGCGCCAGGCGCAGGCCAGCGCGATGGCGGCCAGCCCGGCGAGCATCGCGCCCTGCTCGCTGACCCAGCGGCGCAACCAGGGTTGCAGCAAGGGCACCAGCCCCATGCACAGCACGGGCAAGGCGGTCAGCAGCGCGGCCTGCTGGTAACCGATGCCGGTGCTCTGGCGGATGGCCTCCAGCAATGGGCCGATACTGGTGAGGATGGGCCGCAGGTTCAGCGCCATCACCACCACCAGCAACAGCAGCAAGGTACTGCGAGCCTGCTCGCGCATCACCCCTGCACCTGCCGCCAGGCGGCGTACAGGCCCTGCTCGCCGGCTGGCTTCAGGGGTGCCAGGGGCAGCGACTGCTGCTGCGGCGGGCGTGCCATCTGCGCGTACACCGCTGCCGTCGACAGGCCATAGGGCTCGCCGTCTTCGTTGCTGTAGGCGAACCAGGCACGCTCGATACCGCACAGGTGCATGGCGGCCAGGCACATCGGGCAGGGGTGGCCGGTGGCGTAGATTTCGCAGCCCTCCAGGCGCGGGCTGCCGAGCACCTGGCTGGCCAGGCGGATGGCCTGCAGTTCGGCGTGGGCGGTCGGGTCCTGGGTCAGGTGGATCTGGTTGACCGCCTCGGCGATCACCCGGCCCTGGTGCACCAGCACCGCCGCGAACGGGCGGCCGCCGGCCTGGATGTTCGCCCGGGCCAGCCCCAGCGCTTGCTGCATGAAATGTTCGTTGGCCATGGTCAGGCTCCTGTCAGGTTCAATGGGCATCGTGGGCCAGCAGCAACTCGACGATCCGCTGCTGGCCGCGTTCCCGGGCGTGCTGCAGGGGCGTCACGCCCTGGCGGTCGGCAAGGTTGACGTCGGCACCGGCGTCTATCAGCAGTTGCACGATGGCCTGGTGGCGCGGGCCGCCATCGCTGAGCAGGATGGCTTCGAGCAGCCCGGTCCAGCCCAGCGAGTTCACGTGGTCGGGTGCAACGCCGGCGGCCAGCAGGCAGGCGACCACCTCGACATGGCCGCGCTCGCATGCGGGGATCAGCGCCGTGCCGCCATAGCGGTTGGTGCTCTTGAGGTCCGCGCCATGGGCCAGGGTCATCTCCAGAATCTGCAACTGGCCTTCGGCGCCGGCCAGCAGATACGGGCTGTCGTGCATCCAATTGCTGGCGTTGACGTCGGCGCCGGCGTCGATCAACCGGCGCGCCGCCGCCACATGCCCGCCGGCGGTGGCCAGCAGCAGCGGCGTATTGTTGCGCGAGTCGCGCTGATCGACGTCGGCGCCCTGGGCCAGCAAGGCGCCGACGCGGGTGGGGTTGCCGCTGGCGGCGGCTTCGAGCAAGGTGTCGGCCGCCCCGGCGGCCCCGGCGATGCCGAGGCTGGCGCACAGCCCGGCAACCCCGTACATCCAGTGTCTGAGCAATGACATGGCGCCTCCTTTGGTGCAATGAAGCGGGATTATCCGAGGCTTGGGGTGTAGCATGAAATTAATTGATTTCATGCATACCAGTGGGTAATCGAATGCTTGACCCCGTACTGCTGCGCAGCTTCGTGACCGTGGTGGAAACCGGCAATTTCACCCGCGCCGCCGAACGCCTGCACCTGACCCAGTCGACCATCAGCCAGCAGATGATTCGGCTGGAGCAGCACCTGGGGGTGCGCCTGCTGGATCGCAGCCAGCGCCAGGTGTGGCCGACCGAAGACGGCGAGCGCCTGCTGGGGTATGCCCGGCGCCTGCTGCGCCTGGACGAAGAGGCGCGCCAGGCGTTCAGCCCGGTGCAGGCGCAACGGGCACTACGCCTGGGGGTGCCGGAAGACCTGGCCGGGGAAGTGCTGACCGAGCCATTGAGCCGGTTCATCGGCGAGCGCCCGCATGTGCGCCTGGAGGTCGAGAGCGGGCTGAGCAGCCCGCTGCTGCGCCTGTACCGTGATGGCGAGCTGGACTTGCTGCTGGTCAAGCAATGGGGTGCGGACCGCGACCGCCATGCCGGCTGGCGCGAGCCGTTGTCGTGGGTGTGCAGTGCCGGGCAGACGCAGCTGGCCGACCCGGTGCCGCTGGTGGTGTTTCCGGTGGGGGCGCTGTACCGGCAGGAAATGATCAATGCGCTGGAAGCCCGTGGGCGCAGCTGGCGTATCAGCTATTCGAGCACCAGTCTGGCCAGCCTGGGGGCGGCGGTGAGTGCGGGGTTGGGCGTGAGCCTGATACCGACCCGCAGCGTGTTGCCGACCCATCGGGTGCTGGGTGAAGCGCAGGGGTTTACCCCGGTCCAGGGCCTGGAGCTGGCGTTGTACGGGCGCAAGGGGCTGGACGCCGATGGCCTGGCGCTGCGCGAGCTGCTGCAGACCCTGTGCGAGCAGCGCGCAGGGTGTCGAGGGGGCCAGCCCCCTACTCCCCCGCCACCCGCGCCCGGTAGCTCCCCGGGCTCTCCCCCGTCCATTTCTTGAACGCGCGATGAAACGCGCTGGGCTCCTGGAAGCCGGTCTGCTCGGCAATCTGCGCCACGCTCAACACACCATCGCGCAGACACTCGAACGCCAGTGCACGGCGCACCTCGTCCTTGATCTGCTGGTACGAACACCCCTCACGCTCCAACTGCCGGCGAAAACTGCTCGGGCTCAGGCCCTCGGCTGCCGCCATGCCCAGCAAGGTTGGCCACTGCCCGTACTGACGCCCGCGCAGATGCCGGTATACCCGCGCCGCCAATCCGTTCTGGTTGCGGTAGCGCACCACCAGCCACTGCGGCGCACTGCGCAGGAAGGTCTTGAGCGCACCCAGGTCCTGCACCACCGGCAAGCGCAGGTAGTGCGCCGAGAACTCGACCTGGGTGCGGCCACTGCCCAACTGCAGGTTCGGCCCCCACAGCAACGCGTCGTCCTCCAGCACCGCACGCCCGTCGCGCAGTTCGGTACGGTCGATGGCGATGCGCCGCCCCCCCAGCCAGCACAGCAGGCTGACCACCAGCACCAGGAAGGTCTCCTCTGCATATACCCGAGTCTGCGCATCGTCGAAATGCGACTCCAGGCTGATCACCGCACGCTGCCCACGCACCACCAGGCGCCCGCGCACGTCACGCAGGAACAGGCCGAAGTTGCTCAGGCACTGGCGCAAGGCCTTTTCCAGCGTCGGCTCCTGGATCAGCCCACGACAGATCAGGGCGAAACTGCCCAGCGGCATGCCGTGGCTGTCGAGGTTGAAGAATTCGTCGCCCAGGTCTTCAATGAGCAGCAGCCACAGCCGTGCGAACGCCCTGGCCGGCACCCGTGCATCGGGTGCGTCCACCACCGCCGGGTCGATGCCCGCCTGCACCAGCAACGCACTGGCGCGCGCCGGCTGTTGGCGCAGTGTGTACAGCATGATGTGCACGAAGTACACCGCGACCGAATCGTTTTCCCGCATGACTGTTTCCGCTATGCAGCGTAAGAATATGGCAAAAAGTGCCAGCCTCGCTGGGCAGTTATGGCATAGGCCCAGGCGTGACCTTTGCCTAGACTCGAACCCATCCCGAGCGTGGCCCCGGGCGCCATTCTGGCAGAGCCAGGCAGCGCCCCGCCACGCTTTCGCACACTGGAGTCGCGTATGAACACCCCGCAAATCTATGTAGTGAGCGCCGTTCGCTCGGCCATCGGCACCTTCGGCGGCTCGCTCAAGGACCTGCCCCTGGCCGACCTGGCCACCCAGGTGACCCGCGCCGCCATCGAACGCTCCGGCATTGCCCCCGAACAGATCGGCCACATGGTCATGGGCAACGTGATCCCCACCGAGCCGCGTGACGCGTACCTTGGCCGCGTGGCTGCGATGAACGCCGGCGTACCCAAGGAAACCCCGGCATTCAACGTCAACCGCCTGTGCGGCTCGGGCCTGCAGGCCATCGTCTCGGCCGCGCAGAGCCTGCTGCTGGGCGAGGCCGAGGCGGTGATTGCCGCCGGCGCCGAATCCATGAGCCGCGGCCCGTACCTGCTGCCGCAGGCGCGCTGGGGCGCGCGCATGGGTGACCTGAAGGGTGTCGACTACATGCTGGGCATTCTGCAGGACCCGTTCGAAGGCTTTCACATGGGCATCACCGCCGAGAACGTGGCGGCGAAAAACGGCATCACCCGCCAGATGCAGGACGAGGTGGCCCTGACCAGCCAGCAGCGCGCCGCCCGCGCCATCGCCGAAGGCCGTTTCACCAGCCAGATCGTGCCCATCGAGATCCCGAGCCGCAAAGGTCCGGTACGTTTCGAGGTGGACGAGCATGTGCGTGGCGATGTGAGTGCCGAGCAACTGGCCGGCATGAAGCCTGCCTTCAAGAAGGACGGCACCGTCACCGCCGGCAACGCCAGCGGCCTCAACGACGGCGCCGGCGCCCTGGTGCTGGCCACCGGCGAAATGGTCGAGCGCCTGGGCTTGCGCCCGCTGGCGCGCCTGGTGGCCTATGCACATGCAGGCGTCGAGCCCGAGCTGATGGGCCTGGGCCCGGTGCCGGCCACGCGCAAGGTGCTGGAAAAGGCCGGCCTGAGCGTCGCCGACCTGGACGTGATCGAGTCCAACGAAGCCTTCGCTGCCCAGGCCTGCGCCGTGTCGCGGGAACTGGGCCTGGACCCCGAAAAGGTCAACCCCAACGGCTCGGGCATTTCCCTGGGCCACCCGGTGGGGGCCACCGGGGCCATCATCGCCACCAAGGCGATCCATGAGCTGCAACGTATCCAGGGCCGCTACGCGCTGGCCACCATGTGCATCGGCGGCGGTCAGGGTATCGCCGTCGTGTTCGAACGTGTTTGAGTCGGAGTTAACCGTGAGTATTGAAAACATCGCCGTGATCGGCGCCGGCACCATGGGCAACGGGATTGCCCAGGTGTGTGCAGTGGCCGGCTACCAGGTCACCCTGATCGACGTGTCCGAGGCCGCGCTGGAGCGTGGCCTGGCCACCCTGCGCAAGAACCTGGAGCGCCAGGTCAGCAAGCAGACCCTGCAGGCCGAACAGGCCGAGGCAGCCCTGACGCGCATCGCCACCAGCACCGACTACGCGCAGCTCAAGGGCGCGCAGCTGGTGATCGAGGCAGCCACCGAGAACCTCGCCCTTAAGGTGAAGATTCTGCAGCAGGTGGCCGCCAGCGTGGCCGACGACTGCGTCATCGCCACCAACACCTCGTCGCTGTCGATCACCCAGCTGGGCGCATCGGTGAGCCAGCCCGAACGTTTCATCGGCGTGCACTTCTTCAACCCGGTGCCGATGATGGCGCTGGTCGAGATCATTCGCGGCCTGCAGACCAGCGACGCCACCTACGCCAGCGCCATGGCCCTGACCGAGCGCGTGGGCAAGACCGCCATCAGTGCCGGCAACCGCCCGGGCTTCGTGGTCAACCGCATCCTGGTGCCGATGATCAACGAGGCGATCATGGTGCTGCAGGAAGGCCTGGCCAGCGCCGAGGACATCGACACCGGCATGCGCCTGGGCTGCAACCAGCCCATCGGCCCGCTGGCCCTGGCCGACCTGATCGGCCTGGACACGCTGCTGGCGATCATCGAGTCGTTCCACGACGGCTTCAACGACAGCAAGTACCGCCCCGCTGCCCTGCTCAAGGAAATGGTCGCCGCCGGCTACCTGGGGCGCAAGAGCGGCCGCGGCTTCTTCACCTACTGAGGTACGGGCATGCCGCAGACCTGCGCCGAACGTTGCGCCAACTTTGAAGAACGTCGGGACAAGGCACTCGAACTCTTTGCGGTCAAGGGGTTCGGCCAGGTCAGCATGCGTGAACTGGCCAGCCACCTGGGGCTGACGGCGGGCTCGCTGTATCACCACTTCCCGAGCAAGCAGCACCTGCTGTTCGACCTGATCGAAGAGCTGTTCGAGGAGTTGCTGGCCACCCTGCAGCCCCGTGGGCGAGGCAAGCCCGAGGCCACTGCGTTGAGCCGGGTGATAAAGGCACACTGGGCGCTGCATGCCGAGCGCCCGTTGCAGTTTCGCCTGGCCGAACGTGACCTGTGCTGCCTGAGCGAGGAACAACAGGCACGTATCGCCCAGCTGCGCCGTGAATACGAAACCCGCCTGTTGCAGCTGATCGCCCCTCACGCGGCCCTGCCGCCGCCGGCCCGGGAGGCGACCGGCCATGTCATCGCCACGCTGCTCAACAGCCTGCCCGGCTGGTTGCAGGCCTCACCGCTGGGGCAGCCACAACGCCTGGCGCTGATGGAAAACATGCTGCTGGGGGCGATAGGGCGCACCCTGCAGACCGGTGCGCTGGACGCTGCCGCTTGAACTCACGCCAACGTCAGGCCTATTTCAGGAGTTCCTGAATCTGGTCGCGCAGGCTGTCCAGGTCGAACGGCTTGGCCAGGATCGGTGCCTTGAACGCGATCGGGCTGCCCGACTCGCGGATCTCCGCCGGGTAGCCACTGATGAAGATCACCTTCAGGTCCGGGCGCAGCTTGACCGCAGGTTCGGCGATCTGTACCCCTGAAATGCCGCCCGGCAGGCGGAAGTCGGTCACGATAAGGTCCAGGTGCGGCTTGCTGGCCAGGATCTTGAATGCCTGCTCGCCATCTTCGGCCACCAGCACGTGATAGCCCTCGCCTTGAAGATAGTCCTTCAGGATCATGCGAATGACCGGTTCGTCTTCGACGACCAGTACTACATCTTGCGCATCTTCACTCATGCCAATGCCTTCAACTCGTATTTGATTCATGGGGGATCGCTATACGACCCCGGCCTCACGCAGAGGTTGCCTGCTGCGCGCCACTTTCTTGCGGGCTGCGTACCAGTGGCAGGCGCACGCTGAATGTCGCGCCCTGGCCCTCGGTACTGCTGACCGTGATGCTGCCGCCATGGGCCAGCACGATCTGTTCGGAAATATACAGGCCCAGCCCCAGGCCGGCACTGCTCTGGTTGGAGCATACCCGCTCGAACTGCTGGAAGATGCGCTGCTGGTTCTCGGCACTGATGCCGATGCCATGGTCGCGCACCTGCACGCAGGCCATGCCCTGCTCCTCGAACACGCGCACCTGCACCGGCGACTTGGCGCCATAGCGCAGGGCGTTGGTGAGCAGGTTGGCGATCACCTGCTCGATACGAAACTCGTCCCAGTAGCCGACCAGTTCGGCGCCGGCCTGCAGGCTGATGCTCGAGTCGACCGCAGCCGCCTGGGCGGCGAAATTCTCGACCAGGCCGCTGACCAGCTGGCACAGGTCGAACGATGCGGGCCGGATCGACAGCTTGCCGGTACGGATGCGCGACACGTCGAGCATGTCTTCGATCAGCCGGATCAGGCTGTTGATCTGGCGCTCGTCACGCTCGACCATGGCGTGCATCTTGTCCAGGGTGAAGGCATCGGCGTTGTTGCGCGCCAGGTGCAGCTTGCGCAGCTGGGTCTCCAGTATCAGACCGTTGAGCGGTGTGCGCACCTCGTGGGAGACGATCGACATGAAGTCGTCGCGCATGCGTACCGCGTGCTCCAGCTCGCTGCGCGTGACCTGCAGTTGCGCCAGCAGCAGCTCCTGCTCCTGGCGGCTGCGCTCCAGGGCCTCCAACTGCTGGCCGAGGGCCTTGCGCTGGCGGTACAGGTCGATGAACACCGCCACCTTGCTCTTCACCGCCTGGGTGTCCAGCGGCTTGTGCAGGAAGTCCACCGCGCCGCTCTCGTAGCCCTTGAAGGCGTAGTTCATCTCGCGCGCCGCAGCGCTCACGAACACGATGGGAATGTTCTTGGTCTTTTCCGTACCGCGCATCATCTCGGCCAGTTCGAAACCGTTCATTCCGGGCATCTGGACGTCGAGGATGGCCAGCGCGAACTCGTGCTCGAGCAACAGCGACAACGCATGGTCGGCCGATTGCGCCTGGTACACGTTGCGGTCCGGCCCCTTGATCAGCGCCTCGAGCGCCAGCAGGTTTTCCGGCAGGTCGTCGACGATCAGCAGGTTTGCTTGGATATGGCTTAGCATGCACGTGGTTCCAGCTTGGCGAGCAATTGCCCGATGCCATTCAATGGGAGTATGTGGTCGGGCCGGTGCAGCGCCAGCGCCGCCTCGGGCATGACCGCGACTTGCGCCTCATGCGGGTCCTGAATCAGGGTGGTACCGCCGTGCTCCTTGATGCGCGCCAGCCCGCGCGCACCGTCTTCGTTGGCGCCGGTCAGCAACACGCCGACCAGGCCGTCGCCATAGGCATCGGCGGCCGACTCGAAGAGGATGTCGATCGAGGGCCGGGAAAAGTGCACGCGGTCCTCCTGGCTCAGGGACAGGCTGCGGTCACGCTCCACCGACAGGTGATAGCCGGGGCCGGCCACGTAGATCATCCCCGGCACCACGCTTTCCTTGTCGCGGGCCTCCTGCACGGGGCGCTGCAAGCGGCGACTGAAGACTTCGGCCAGCTGGCTGTGGCGGTCGTCGGGCAGGTGCAGCACGCACAGCAGCGCAATGGCGTAGTCGGCGGGCAAGGCGGCAAACACCGTGAGCAGCGCCGACACGCCCCCGGCTGAAGCCCCCACCACGATCGCATCGGTGCCTTTCATGACTTTCGGTAGATCCGTTCTGGCTTGACCAGCGCGTCGAAGCGGTTGGCGTAAGCGGAAAAATCCAGTGTTTCCTTGCTGCCCAGCACCAGAAAGCCACGGTGGCACAGCGAGTCGTGAAACAGGCCGAAGGCCCGGTCCTGCAGGGTCTTGTTGAAGTAGATGAGCACGTTGCGGCACGAGATCAGCTGGGTTTCGGAGAACACGCTGTCGGTGGCCAGGCTGTGGTCGGCGAAGGTCACGTTTTCGCGCAGGCTGCTGTCGATGATCGCGTTGCCATAGGCGGCAGTGTAGTAGTCACTGAAGGCCCGGCGCCCGCCGGCCTTCTGGTAGTTCTCGGTGTACTCGCGCATGTTCTGCATCGAGTAGATGCCCTGCTTGGCCTTTTCCAGCGAGCTGGGGTTGATGTCGGTGGCGTAGATGATGGTGCGTTCGAGCAGCCCCTCTTCGCGCAGCAGGATGGCCATGGAGTAGACCTCCTCGCCCGTGCTGCAGCCGGCAATCCAGATCTTGATCGAGGGCCAGGTCTTGAGGTGCGGCACCACCTCCTCGCGCAGCGCGAGGAAGTGACCGGGGTCGCGAAACATCTCGCTCACCGGGATGGTGAGGTACTGCAGCAACTGCATGAACACACTCGGGTCGTGCAGCACCCGTTCCTGCAGGGCCGACACCGTGGCACATTCGAACTGGCGCACGGCATGCAGCACCCGGCGCTTGATCGAAGCGCCGGAATAGTCGCGAAAGTCGTAGCTGTACTTGAGGTAGATCGCCTCGATCAGCAGCCGGATTTCAATGTCGGTGTTACGTTCGATACTCAAATTCGCTCCAGTTGCGGCAGCCATACCCGAATCAGGGAGAACAGCCGGTCCAGCTCTATCGGCTTGGCCAGGTAGTCGTTGGCGCCGGCCTGCAGGCAGCGCTCCTGGTCATCCTTCATGGCCTTGGCGGTGACGGCGATGATCGGCAGCTTGCGCCAGCGCGGGTCCTTGCGAATGCGCCGGGTGGCTTCATAGCCGTCCATCTCCGGCATCATCACGTCCATCAGCACCAGGTCGATATCGCTGACCTGCTCGAGTTTTTCGATGGCCTCGCGGCCATTGCGACCGATCTCCACGATCGCGCCCTTGTGCTCCAGCGCACTGGTGAGGGCGAAGATGTTGCGCACGTCGTCGTCCACCAGCAGGATCTTGCGCCCCTCGAACACCTTGTCGCGGCTGCGCGCGGTCTTGAGCATGCGCTGACGTTCATGGGACAGCGTGGACTCGACTTTGTGCAGAAACAGCGTGACTTCATCCAGCAACCGCTCGGGTGAACGCGCGCCCTTGATGATGATCGAGCGCGAGTACTTGAGCAGGTCGGCCTCTTCGTCGCGGGTCAGGTTGCGCCCGGTGTAGACGATCACCGGCGGGAACGAGCGGATATCGTCGGCGGTCATGCGCTTGAGCAGCTCGTTGCCGAGCATGTCGGGCAGCTTGAGGTCGATGATCATGCAGTCGTAGATGTTCTCGCGCAGCAGCTCCAGGGCTTCCTGGGCCATGCCCACCGCGGTGATCTTGATGTCTTCGTCGCCGATCAGGCGGGCGATGCTTTCGCGCTGCAGGTCATCGTCTTCCACCAGCAGGATGTGCTTGAGCTTCTGGGTCAGCTTGGCTTCCAGGCGGCCGAACACGGCCTTGAGCTCCTCACGGCTGGTGGGCTTGACCGCATAGCCGATCGCGCCCATGTGCATGGCCGCCTCGACACGGTCCTCGACCGAGATGATGTGTACCGGTATGTGCCGGGTGGACGCCTGCTCCTTGAGCCGCTGCAGCACGGTAAGGCCGGAATGGTCGGGCAGGCGCATGTCCAGCAGGATGGCGTCGGGGATGTAGCTGGCCGCCAGTTCGAAGCCTTCGTCGGCGGCCTGGGCCACCAGGCAGCTGTAGCCCAGTTCGTGGGCCAGGTCGAAGAGGATGCGGGCAAAGTTGGGCTCGTCTTCGATCACCAGGATGCAGCGGTTGCTGAACGGTGCCAGGTGACGGTCGTCGGCGAAGCTGGCCGCCGGCCGCGGGGCTTCGGCGGCCGGCAGCACGACGGGTGCCGCCGCGGGCAACGGCGCGGCGGCGCGGGCCACCAGTGCCAGCGGCTGCGCCTCGACGCTCGGCTCGTACGACTCGGGCAGTATCAGGCTGAACACGCTGCCCTGGCCCAGTTGGCTTTCGACACGGATCTGGCCGCCCAGCAACTGCGCCAGGTCACGGGAAATCGACAGCCCCAGGCCCGTGCCGCCGTAGCGCCGGTTGGTGGTGCCGTCGGCCTGGTGGAAGGCTTCGAAGATGCTCTGCTGCTGGTCGTCGGCAATGCCGATGCCACTGTCGCGCACCGAGAACACGATGCCGGTGCCGGCCTGGTAGCCGATGGTCAGCGCCACCTGGCCGCGCTCGGTGAACTTCAGCGCGTTGGACAGCAGGTTCTTGAGGATCTGCTCCAGGCGCTGTCGATCGGTGAACAGGGTGGCCGGCACCTGCGGCTCTACGGTGACGCTGAAGGCCAGCTGCTTCTGCTGCGCCAGCGGCTCGAACAGGCTGCGCAGGCCTTCGGCCATGCGGCTGATGTGGGTGGTTTCGGCGCGTACATCGAGCTTGCCGGCCTCGACCTTGGCGATGTCGAGAATGTCGTTGATCAGGTTGAGCAGGTCGTTGCCGGCCGAATAGATCGACTCGGCGAACTTGACCTGCTCGGCGCTGAGGTTGTCCTGCGGGTTCTCGGCCAGCAGCTTGGCCAGGATCAGCGAGCTGTTGAGCGGGGTGCGCAGCTCGTGGGACATGTTGGCGAGGAATTCGGACTTGTACTTGCTCGAGCGCTGCAGTTCCTCTGCACGCTCCTGCAACTCGACCTGCACCCGGTTCAGCTCGCCGTTCTTGCGGTCCAGCGCATCGCGCTGCTCGGCCAGCGCGTCGGTACGCTCGGCCAGTTGCTCGTTGGTCTGCTCCAGCTCGGCCTGCTGCGTCTCCAGATGGGCCTGGGACTCCTTGAGCACCCGGGACTGTTCCTCGAGCTCTTCGTTGGCGGTCTTGAGCTCTTCCTGCTGCACCTGCAGCTCTTCGTTGAGCTGCTGGGTTTCGGCCAGCACTTCCTGCAGGCGCTGGCGATAGCGCGCACTCTCGATGGAGGTGCCCAGGTTGTCGGCCAACCGCTCGAGAAACTCGATGTCGCGGTCCTCCACTGCGCGCAGAAAGCCCAGCTCGACCACGCCATTGACCTGGCCGTCGTTGATCGCCGGAATCACCAGCACGTTGCGCGGGCACCCCTCGCCCAGCCCGGAGCTGACCTTGAAGTAGTCCTGCGGCACCTCGTCCAGGCGCATCAGGCGACGCTGCGCCACGGCCTGGGCAAGGATGCCCTCCTGGGCGCCGACAACCTGCTCCTGCCCCTGCTGCTCGCGGGAGAAGCCGTAGCTGGCCACGCGGCGCAGGCTGCCATGCTCGTCGCGCACGTACACGGCCGCCACCACGCTGCCCAGGTAATGGGCGAAGAACTGCAGGATGTTGTTGCCCAGCATCGGCAGGGTCAGTTGCCCCAGCACCTGCTCGGCCAGACGCGATTGCCCGGCGCGCTGCCAGGCCTGCTGTTCGAGGCGCTCGGCAGCGCGCTGCTGGGCCTCCAGGTTGGCCGCGTAGTTACTGGACAGGTTGAGCAGGTCGCGGCGGCCGATATAGGCCAGCAATGCGCTGAGCAGCACCACGAAGGCCAGATAAAGGGAAATGGACCACTTCGTGGTGTTGCTGACCTGATCGTTGCGGGCAAGACGCAACTGTTGCTCCATCGCGACGAAATCGTCGAACTCCTTGCGGATCTCGTCGGTCAGGCGCTTGCCCTGACCGAGCTTGATGGGCGTGCGGTAGTCGTCATTGGCGCGGCGCAGGGCGATCATGTCCTTGCCGAAGTTGTTCCAGGCGGCCTGCAGGGCTTGCAGGCGGCTCAGGCGGTCGACCTGCTGCGGGTTGTCGGCCACCAGTTCCTTGAGCGTCTCGAGTTCGGCCTGTATGCGTGGCTTGGCCACTTCATAGGGGTCGAGGAACTGCTCGTCGCCAGTGAGCAGGAACCCGCGCATGCCGGTTTCCATGTCGATGGACAGCTTGACCGCCTCGTTGGCGTTGTTGATCACCCGGTCGGTGTGGGCGACCCACTGGATGACCGACAGCAGGTAGGCAATCACGGCGACGAAAACCACCGCACTGATCAGACCGACCCCCAGGGGCAGGCCGATGTTGCGGCTCAGCAGCTTGCGAAAGCTCTGCTGATCGGTCGAGGCTGGTTGACTCATTGGAAAGGCCCGAGCAAGTAGACGAACGAAAGAGTGTGACGGATTTTCGAGCAATTGTTCCAGTTTTCCGCCAGTTCAATGCCCGCAGCGTGGCGCCGTGCCCGTGTTGGCCGGGCATCGAGCCCGTATTTGAGCCAGTGCTGCGCCAAACGTTCCCTGTTTGGCCAGAGCCCGCTATGCTCACTGGCTGGTACGTTTGACGATCCAGGGAACTAAGCACCGCGTGCTGTTTACAGATAGTGTGTCACCCATTTTCACAGGATCCTGCCATGCCCGATAATCACCCTCTTCTGGTCGTCGAAGACGACACCATCGTGCGCATGCTGATGGTGGATGTGCTCGATGAACTGGGTTACCAGGTGGTGGAGGCCAAAGATGCCGAACAAGCGCTGCAAGTGCTGTGCGACCCGGACAAACCCCTTGCCCTGATGATGACCGATGTCGGCTTGCCCGACATGGACGGCAAGCAACTGGCGGGCAGGGCCCGCGAACTGCGGCCGCTGTTGCCCATCCTGTTCGCCAGTGGCTATGCCGACAGCTTCGATGTGCCCGAGGGCATGCACATGATCGGCAAGCCGTTCAGCATCGACCAGCTGCGCGACAAGGTGACCTCGATTCTGGCCCTCTAGGCGCGCCAGCTCCCGCACCGCTGTACCTGCGGGAGCCGGCCTGCCGCCGAAGTGGCCGAAACGGGTGGCCTGGATTCTGGTTTAATACGCCTTTTTTGCCCAAAGGCCCGCCCTCCCCATGCACCCAACCGCCCTCCACGTACTGGTCATCGGCTATGTCTGGCCCGAACCCCGCTCTTCGGCCGCCGGCGGGCACATGATGCAGCTGCTGGAGTGTTTTCTGGAGCGCGGCTGGCACATCACCTTCAGCAGCCCCGCAGCCATCGGCGAACACAAGGCCGACCTCGCGAGCCTGGGCATCGCCGAGCAGGCCATCGAGCTGAACAACGCCAGTTTCGACCGTTTCATCACCGACCTTGCCCCCGACGTGGTGCTGTTCGATCGCTTCATGATGGAGGAGCAGTTCGGCTGGCGCGTCGAGAAGCATTGCCCGGCGGCCCTGCGCGTGCTCGAGACCTCCGACCTGCAGAGCCTGCGCGATGCCCGTCATCAGTTGCTGCGCCGGCGCCTGGCCGAGGGCCTGGACAGCAACGACTTTCGCGCGCTGTTCAACACCTCGGGCCCCGACCTGTATCGCCAGATGGCCGGTGCCGACCTGGCCCAGCGCGAACTGGCGGCGATCTACCGCAGCGACCTGAGCCTGATGATCTCGGATGTCGAGATAGACCTGCTGGTCAATGGCTTCGGCGTGCCCGAGGCGTTGCTGCACTGGTGCCCGCTGATGCTGGCGCCGCCCACCGAAGCCTTCAGGCCGTTCGCGGAACGCGAGCACTTTCTCAGCATCGGCAACTTCCGCCACGCGCCGAACTGGGATGCGGTGCTGTGGATGAAGCACAGCCTGTGGCCGATGATCCGCCGTCGCCTGCCCAAGGCGCAGTTGCACATCTATGGTGCCTACACGCCGCCCAAGGCCACCGCGCTGCACAATGCTGCCGAAGGGTTTCACGTGATGAACTGGACTGAGGACGCCCTGCAGGTGATGAGCGGCGCACGGGTGTGCCTGGCCCCGCTGCGCTTTGGCGCCGGCATCAAGGGCAAGCTGACCGATGCGATGCTGTGCGGCACGCCGAGCGTGACCACCCCGATTGGCGCCGAGGCCATGCACGGCGACCTGCCCTGGCCAGGCCTGGTGGCCGACACCGCCGAAGGGTTGGCCGATGCCGCGGCGCGGCTCTACAGCGAGCAACCGCGCTGGGAGCAGGCCCAGCGCGACGGGCGCCAGCTGCTGAGCGCCCGCTACGACAGGCGCTGGCACGGCCAGGCCCTGGTGCAGCGCATCGAACACACGCTGGCGCACCTGGATGAACAGCGCCTGTACAACTTCACCGGGGCCATGCTGCGCCACCATCACCACAAGAGCACCCAGTACATGGCCCAGTGGATCGAGGCCAAGAACCGGCCTAGCGGCGGCGCAGCAGATACGTGTCCATGATCCAGCCCTTGCGCGCGCGGGCCTGCTCGCGCTGCGCCAGGATCTGCGCCTTGACCTGCATCAGCGGCCCCTCGATCAGCAGCTCGTCGGCAGTGCCCAGGTAGGCGCCCCAATAGATGTGCAGGTGCGGATCGTCCAGTTCGGCAAAGGCGCATTGCCCGTCAAGCATCACCACCACGTTGTCGATGCCTGACTCATCAGCCAGGCGTCGGCCCGGCAGGATATGCAGCGGCTCGCCGATACGGTTCAGTGCAATGCGGTGAGCGGCCGCCAGGGCCTGGACGCTGCTGATGCCGGGGATGACTTCAAGGCTGAACGCCGGCTGCGCCACCCGCTCCAGAATGCGCAGGGTGCTGTCGTAAAGCGTCGGCTCGCCCCACAGCAGGAACGCGCCGCATTGCCCCTCGGCAAGCTCGTCGTGCAGCAGGCGCCCATACAGCGCAGCGCGCTGGCGGTGCCAGTCCTCCACGGCACCGACGTAGTCTGCAGCCGCCGCGTCGCGTTGCGGGTCTTCGACCTGCACCAGGCGATAGGGCCGGGTGACGTGGCGCTCCAGCAGCTCCTTGCGCAGGCGCAGCAGGTCGTCCTTGGCCGCGCCCTTGTCCAGCACGAAGAACACGTCGGCGCGGTTCAGGCTGTCGATGGCTTCGAGGGTGATCTGCCGGGGGTTGCCCGGGCCTATTCCAATCAGCAGCAGGTGTTTCATCGCAAGCTCTCCCTGGGGCGCGCGGCCATTGTCGGCCGGCCCGCGCCACTTGGCAAAGCCTGCGCCTACAGTACCGAGAAGTTGTAGCTGACGATCACCCGGGTCTCATCCATGTCGCGGGCGAATTTCTCGTAGTTGCTGCGGTAGGTGGAGTTGCGCAGGCGCACGCTGACGTCCTTGAAGGTGCCGCTCTGCACCTGGTACTTGAGTTCGCTGTCGCGCTCCCATTCCTTGCCCTGTGCCGGGCTGCCCGGCACCTTGACGTGATCGCCGCTGATGTAGCGGGTCAGGAAGCTCAGGCCTTCGAGCCCTACTGCCTTGAAGTCGTAGTCGTAGCGCACCTGCCAGGACCGCTCCTGGGCCGCAGCGAAGTCGTTGACCTGGGCGTAGTTGACCAGGTAGGGGTTGCTGCCATCGAGGTACGGCATGGCGTTCTCGCCGTACATGCGCTGCCAGCCGGCGCTGAGCTTGTGCCCGCCCAGGCTGTAGCCAAGCATGGCGCTGAATGCACGGTGGTCGATGTCGCCGGCACGGGCACGACCGATGTCGTCGCTCTTGATCAGGCGCAGGTCGGCCGAGAGGCGGCCCACGCTCAAGGGCTGGCTGGCCACCAGCCCGAGGAAATGCTGGCGATAGATGTTTTCGAGCTTGGCCACCTGGTACTGCGCGCTCAGGCGCTCGTTGAAGCGGTACTCCAGCCCGGCCGTGTCGAAGTGGTCGGCGCGGGTGTCGCAGGCATAGCGCTTGTTCTTGCAGTGCACGCGGATATCTTGCTGGTCGGTCGAATCGCGGGCGGTGTACTTGTCGAGCCGCGCGGCGCTGAAGGTGAGGTTGTCGACCTCTCTGGACGTCAGCATCGCGCCATGGAACATGGTGGGCAACAGGCGCCCGTCGTTGTACTTGAGCAGCGGCATGTCCGGCAGCATGGCACCGTATTTCAATACGGTCTGCGAGTAACGCACCTTGCCGGCCACACCCAGTTTTGCGTACTGATCGGCCGAATGGCGCGGGTTGTGGCCGCTGGAAGGCAGCAGCCCGCTGTTGCTGTCGGCCGGGCTGGAATCGAGTTTGAAACCCAGCATGCCCAGCGCATCGATACCAAAGCCCACGGTGCCCTGGGTATACCCGGACTGCGCGTTGAGTATGAAACCCTGCGCCCACTCTTCACGTTTCGACGCGCCCTGGGAGGAGGCGGTGTGACCGTCACGAAAGTCGCGATTGAAATACACATTGCGCGCC
The DNA here is from genome assembly GCF_052850635.1 of Pseudomonas sp. 1176_21. Lineage (NCBI taxonomy): Bacteria > Pseudomonadati > Pseudomonadota > Gammaproteobacteria > Pseudomonadales > Pseudomonadaceae > Pseudomonas > Pseudomonas sp. 1176_21. The sequence goes on along the minus strand of NZ_VXCV01000001.1, from coordinate 264,400 downwards.
TCGATGTTGACACTGCTGTCTTGCAGGAAACCACTGGCCTGGGCCGAAACAGTAACGAGAGACAACAACGCGCCGACCACCGGGCGTTGGGCAATGAAGGGAGTTGGGGCACGCATGAAAAGCAGTATCCAGAACGAAGGGCAAGGTATCCATCAGCCCCGACGGGGCTGGGCAAGGGCCGCTGCACACAACTAGGCAGCGACCGCTTATTGTCTCCAAAGCGCTCTGGCACGGGCCATTGGACCATGGTCTAGAACAGATGCCGATGCGGTAATTAATTCTTTAGTGTGGCGAGCACTGTGCAATAAGAAAGTTCCGTAGTGTGTTGTCGTAAAAGTTTGATGTTTATCGCAGGGCGATTGACTACACTCTTTTTACTGTGTTGTTTGTTTTCTACCCGGTGACGCGGCATCAATAGCGGCCTCAAGCGGTTGCGCCGCGCACGGCCCTTACCGACCAACAGGAGAGATGACAGTGTCCAGACTTGCAGAGTTTCGTGCTGCCGAAAAAGCCCTTCAGGAACAGCTTGCTCAACTGGAGGCACTGAAAAAAGACGCCGGCCTCAAACGGGAAATCGAATTCGAGCAGAAACTTGTCAGCCTGATGAAAACCTATGACAAGGGCTTGCGCGACATCATCAATATTCTCGACCCGGCGGCCACTACGCGCCGGCCTGCCAGCGCGCCCAAACAACGCCGTGCGCGCGTGGTGAAAGTCTATGAAAATCCGCATACCGGCGAGCTGATCGAAACCAAGGGCGGCAATCACCACGGCCTCAAGGCATGGAAGCAGGAGTACGGCGCACAGACAGTCGACAGCTGGTTGCGCAAGTGAAACAGTACTTCACACTTTTTTCACATGTACTGGCTCAGGATGAAGACTGCTAAAGGATTAGCGCCCCATACGCCCGCTTCGGCGGGCTTCTAATTCTTGCGCCCCGTCAGGCCTGGCCGACGGGGCGCAAACCGTTTGCGCAATCGCTTCAGTTCCGTATCATTGCTCCCTGACTGTTTTGCTGGCGCGCCAAGCGCCGGCCCTATCTGCGGAGTGCCCATGAGCCTGCAAAACCTCGACACCCTCCCCGGCGTCACCGCGCAACCGGATGCCGCGACCCACAACTTCGTGTTCAACCACACCATGCTGCGGGTCAAGGACGTCGCCAAGTCCCTGGACTTCTACACCCGCGTTCTGGGCTTCAGCCTCGTGGAAAAACGCGACTTCCCGGAAGCCGAATTCAGCCTGTACTTCCTGGCGCTGGTGGACAAGGCGCAGATTCCGGCCGACCCGGCCAAGCGTACCGAGTGGATGAAGTCGATCCCGGGCATCCTCGAGCTGACCCACAACCACGGCACCGAAAACGATCCCGCGTTCGCCTACCACAACGGCAACACCGACCCGCGCGGTTTCGGCCATATCTGCATTGCCGTACCGGACATCCGCGCGGCCTGCGAGCGCTTCGAACAGCTGGGCGTGAACTTCCAGAAGCGCCTGAGCGACGGGCGCATGAAGCACCTGGCCTTCATCAAGGACCCGGACGATTACTGGGTAGAGATCATCCAGCCGACCGAGTTCTGACAGCGGCCCCGGGGGCGCGCTCGTCGGCGCGCCGCCCCGGCGCACCTGGCTGTGGTATACCGGAGCTGATACCGGTTGAAGCCACCACAGCGAGGTAGCGCTCATGCACACCCTTGAATGTGTCCACCGCAACTACACGGTCACGGCAAACGTGGTTCCGCATGCCGGCATTCCCCTGCCGTTCGAAGTCGGATGCCGCATCACCTCCCCAGACAAGCACAGCACCCGGCGATTGTGTGCCCACGCGCCGCTGTTTCTGGCCGACCTGGAAAACGCCCAGCGCGCGTCGATTGCACTGGGCAAGTCGCTGGTCGACCAGCAGCTGGACAAGGGCCGGTCGCTGTTCGAATAGGCCACGCAAAAGCCCTGACAGGCTGACCTGTCAGGGCTTTTGCGTTGTTGCACCGTCACAGGCCGGCAAGGCCGGCGATGCGCCTCAGGCCGGAGCGCTGGTACGGATCAGGTGGTCGAACGCTGCCAGCGACGCCTTGGCCCCCTCACCCACCGCGATCACGATCTGTTTGTAGGGCACCGTGGTCACGTCACCGGCGGCAAACACGCCCGGCACGCTGGTCTGGCCACGCGCATCGACAATGATCTCGCCACGGGGCGACAGCTCGAGGGTGCCCTTGAGCCAGTCGGTGTTGGGCAGCAGGCCGATCTGGACGAAGATCCCTTCCAGCGCGATGTCATGCTGCACGTCGCTGTTGCGGTCCTTGTAGCGCAGCCCGTTGACCTTCTGGCCGTCGCCCAGCACTTCGGTGGTCAAGGCGCTGGTGATCACGGTCACGTTGGCCAGGCTGTGCAGCTTGCGCTGCAGCACCGCGTCGGCACGCAACTGGCTGTCGAACTCGATCAGCGTGACATGGGCGACGATGCCGGCCAGGTCGATGGCCGCCTCCACACCGGAGTTGCCACCACCGATCACCGCCACACGCTTGCCCTTGAACAGCGGCCCGTCGCAGTGCGGGCAGTAGGCCACGCCACGGCTGCGGTACTCCTTTTCGCCCGGCACGTTCATCTCGCGCCAGCGTGCGCCGGTGGCCAGGATCACGGTCTTGGCCTTGAGCGTGGCACCGTTGGCCATGCGCACCTGGTGCAGCGCGCCGTCCTGGCCCGGCACCAGCGCATCGGCGCGCTGCAGGTTCATGATGTCGACGTCGTACTGCTTGACGTGCTCTTCCAGCGCCGTGGCCAGCTTCGGCCCTTCGGTCTCCTGCACGGAGATGAAGTTCTCGATGGCCATGGTGTCCAGCACCTGCCCGCCGAAGCGCTCGGCAGCCACGCCGGTGCGAATGCCTTTGCGGGCCGCGTAGATCGCTGCTGCCGCGCCTGCCGGCCCACCACCGACCACCAGCACGTCGAAGGCGTCCTTGGCGTTGAGTTTCTCGGCCTGGCGCTCGCTGGTGCCGGTGTCGAGCTTGGCGACGATCTCCTCCAGGCCCATGCGGCCCTGGCCGAACACCTCGCCATTGAGGTAGACGCTGGGCACTGCCATCACCTGGCGTGCCTCGACTTCGGCCTGGAACAGCGCGCCGTCGATGGCCACATGGCGCACGCTGGGGTTGAGTACCGCCATCAGGTTCAGCGCCTGCACCACGTCCGGGCAGTTCTGGCACGACAGCGAGAAGTAGGTTTCGAAGTTGAACTCACCCTTGAGCCCGGCGACCTGTTCGATCAGCTCGGCGCTCGCCTTGGAGGGGTGGCCACCGACTTGCAGCAGCGCCAGCACCAGCGAGGTGAATTCGTGGCCCATGGGGATGCCGGCAAAGCGCAGGCTGATATCGCCCCCCGGGCGATTGAGCGAGAACGACGGGCGACGGGCGTCGGCACCGTCCTCGCGCAAGGTAATCAGATCCGACAGGCTGGCGATTTCCCGCAGCAGGTCGTGCATTTCACGGGACTTCGCGCCGTCGTCGAGGGAGGCAACGATCTCGATCGGCTGGGTGACCCGCTCCAGGTAGGCTTTCAACTGAGTTTTAAGCGTGGCGTCCAACATACGGGCGATTCCTTTTCAAACGGTAGAAAAAACAACGCCCGGGCAGAGTCGCCCGGGCGTTTTGCGGGGCGGGACAGACTTCAGGTGCGGTGGCCCGCCCTCGGCTGGTTCACGGTCTTAGATCTTGCCGACCAGGTCCAGCGATGGCGCCAGGGTAGCTTCGCCTTCTTTCCACTTGGCCGGGCAGACTTCGCCTGGGTGGGCAGCGACGTACTGGGCAGCCTTGACCTTGCGCAGCAGCTCGCTGGCATCACGGCCTACACCGCCGTCGTTGAGTTCGACGATCTTGATCTGGCCTTCAGGGTTGATCACGAAGGTACCGCGGTCGGCCAGGCCGGCTTCTTCGATCAGCACGTCGAAGTTGCGCGAGATGACGTGGGTCGGGTCACCGATCAGCGGGTACTGGATCTTGCCGATGGTTTCCGAGGTGTCGTGCCAGGCTTTGTGGGTGAAGTGGGTGTCAGTCGACACACCGTAGATTTCCACGCCCAGCTTCTTGAATTCAGCGTAGTTGTCGGCCAGGTCGCCCAGTTCGGTCGGGCAGACGAAGGTGAAGTCGGCCGGGTAGAAGAACACCACGGACCACTTGCCCTTCAGGTCGGCTTCGGAAACAGGGACGAATTCGCCGTTGTGGTAGGCAGTAGCGTTGAACGGTTTGACCTGGCTGTTGATGATAGGCATCGGTGACTCTCCTCAGGGTTGAAAAACTTGATGGGAGAATCCTAACCATTCATCGCCGATAGCGCTCATTGGCAAAGCTGATGCTGGTGATTGGTTTTGGCTATAAAGCTCAGTTCAGATAGACGATTTATGTTGATGCAATCGCGGGCCAAGCCCGCTCCCACAAAGACCGTTGCAATCGCTGTGAGAGCGGGCTTGACCCGCGCTGGAGGCACCGCTTAGCGCGTAGGCGTACGCAGCGTCACGAACTCCTCCGCGGCTGTCGGGTGCACACCGATGGTTTCGTCGAACTGCTGCTTGGTCGCCCCGGCCTTGAGCGCGATGCCCAGGCCCTGGATGATCTCGCCGGCATCCGGCCCGACCATGTGACAGCCCAGCACGCGGTCGGTGTCGGCATCGACCACCAGTTTCATCAGGGTCTTCTCCTGCACGTCGGTGAGGGTCAGCTTCATTGGCCGGAAGCGGCTTTCGAAGATCTGCACCTTGTGCCCCGCCTCCAGCGCCTGCTCCTCGGTCAGGCCCACGGTGCCGATCGGCGGCTGACTGAACACCGCCGTCGGGATGTTCCGGTAATCCACCGGGCGATACTGCTCCGGCTTGAACAGGCGCCGCGCCACGGCCATGCCTTCGGCCAGGGCCACCGGAGTGAGCTGCACGCGGCCGATCACATCGCCAATGGCCAGAATCGACGGCTCGTCGGTCTGGTACTGGTCATCGACCTGCACGTAGCCGCGCTTGTCCAGTTGCACTTCGGTGTTCTCAAGCCCCAGGTTGTCGAGCATGGGGCGCCGGCCGGTGGCGTAGAACACGCAGTCGGCAATCAGCTCGCGGCCATCCTTGAGGGTCGCCTTGAGGCTGCCATCGGGCTGCTGGTCGATACGCTGTATGTCGCTGTTGAACTGCAGGTCGAGACCGCGTTTTTCCAGCTCTTCCTTCAGGTGCGTGCGCACTGCGCCATCGAAGCCGCGCAGGAACAGGTCGCCCCGGTAGAGCAAGCTGGTCTTGGCGCCCAGCCCCTGGAAGATTCCGGCGAACTCCACCGCGATGTAACCACCCCCCACCACCAGCACACGCTTGGGCAGGGTCTTGAGGTAGAACGCCTCGTTGGAACTGATGGCCAGCTCGCGCCCGGGGATGTCCGGAATCTGAGGCCAGCCGCCGGTGGCGATCAGGATGTTCTTCGCGCTGTAGCGCGTGCCGTCCACCTCGACCTCATGGGGCCCGGTGAGGCGGCCGTGGCCTTCGAGCAGGGTCACGCCACTGTTGACCAGCAGGTTGCGGTAGATGCCGTTGAGCCGCTCGATTTCACGGTTCTTGTTGGCGATCAGCTGTGCCCAGTCGAACTGTGCATCTTCCAGCGACCAGCCGTAGCCTGCCGCCTGCTCGAAGTCATCGGCAAAGTGCGCGCCATACACCAGCAGTTTTTTCGGCACGCAGCCGACGTTGACACACGTGCCGCCCAGGTAGCGGCTTTCGACCACCGCCACTTTTGCGCCGAAACCGGCAGCAAAACGTGCTGCACGCACACCGCCGGAACCGGCGCCAATCACGAACAGATCAAAATCGTAGGCCATATCAGTCTCCTTGGCAGGCCGCCAGCATACCGCCAGCCAGGCCCATAAACAAAAAAGCCACCCGAAGGTGGCTTTGTGACGCAACCGACCGAGTGAACTCAGTAGGCCTTGCCGGTCTTGTAGAAATTTTCGAAGCAGAAGTTGGTCGCGTCGATGTAACCCTCGGCGCCACCGCAGTCGAAACGCTTGCCCTTGAACTTGTAGGCAATCACGCAGCCGTCCTGGGCCTGCTTCATCAGGGCGTCGGTGATCTGGATTTCACCGCCCTTGCCCGGCTCGGTCTCTTCGATCAGCTTGAAGATGTCCGGGGTCATGATGTAGCGGCCGATGATCGCCAGGTTCGACGGGGCGTCTTCCGGCTTTGGCTTCTCGACCATGTTGCGTACACGGTACAGGTCGTCGCCGATCAGGTCGCCGGCGATCACGCCATACTTGCTGGTTTCCTGCGGGTCGACTTCCATGATCGCAACGATGGTGCAGCGGTACTGCTTGTACAGCTTGACCATCTGCTTGAGCACGCCGTCACCGTCAAGGTTGACGCACAGGTCGTCGGCCAGCACCACGGCAAACGGCTCGTCACCGATCAGCGGGCGACCGGTCAGGATCGCGTGGCCCAGGCCTTTCATTTCGGTCTGGCGGGTGTAGGAGAACGAGCACTCGTCGAGCAGGCGACGAATACCGACCAGGTACTTTTCCTTGTCGGTGCCCTTGATCTGGTTTTCCAGCTCGTAGCTGATGTCGAAATGGTCTTCCAGAGCGCGCTTGCCGCGGCCGGTGACAATGGAGATTTCGTTCAACCCAGCGTCCAGCGCTTCTTCAACGCCGTACTGGATCAGTGGCTTGTTCACCACTGGCAGCATTTCCTTTGGCATGGCTTTGGTTGCTGGCAGGAAGCGGGTGCCGTAACCGGCTGCCGGGAACAAGCATTTCTTGATCATAAACGTCCTTAACAAGGGGCTGTGCAGTACGAAATTCGGCGCAGTCTAATCAGGCGGCGATGCGCTTACAATGCCCCCGTGACCCGGCCGAATGAATGATAGAGAAAAACTCAGTGTAGATAGTTCCCGCAGGTTGCAAATAATCCGCGTATCCAGGCCCGCAGGCAGGCCTGGATACGCGGATGGGCGAGCGTTCTAGCCGCCTGTGCCCTGCCCGATCAGCACCCCGTCGACCTTCTGGCCGTAGAGGTTGACGCCGTCATTGGCGTGGAACTTGAGCCGGGTTTTTTCCACCGAGCCTTCAACCAGGCGCGGGTCCTGCGGGCGCTCATGCGCGTTGATGAAGGCCGCCACGTCCCAGGCCTGCTGGTCGGTCAGCGTGCCTGGCTTGCCCAGCGGCATGTTGTGCTTGATGAACGAGGCCGCCGTGTTGATGCGGTGCATGCCGGCACCCCAGTTGTAGGAGTCCTTGCCCCACAGCGGTGGCATCACGTAGTCCTTGGCCACCTTCTGGCCCTGGCCGCTGTCGCCGTGGCAGATGGCGCACTGCTGCTGATACACCTGGGCACCGCGCTTGATGTCATAGCCCTGCGCAGGCTTGTCGACCTCCGGGTAGCCACGCCCCGGTGTCTCGACGCCGATCGGTGCCTTGCTCGCCAGCCAGTAGGCATACACCGACAACGCCGTCATCTCGGGGCTGTCGGCCGCCGGCGGCTTGCCGTTCATACTGAACTGGAAGCAGCCCTGGATACGCTCGGCAAAGGTATTGACCTTGTCGTTTTTCTTGCGATAGGCAGGGTACATCGGGTAAGCCCCCCACAGCGGCGCCGAATGCGCCAGCCGCCCCTGATCCAGGTGGCAGTTGCTGCAGTTAAGGCCGTTGCCCACATACTCGGGGGCCAGGCGCTTGGTGTCGACGAACAGCGCATAGCCGTCGCGCACCATCTTGCCAAAGGCGTTGTCGGGCAACTCGCTTTCGGCGGGGGGCTTGAAGCTGGCCGGCGTGCTGGCCGGCGCCACCTTCAGTTGCGACTGGTCTTCCATGGCGATCGGGGCCGCCTGAACGCCGCCCATGAACAGGGTCAGGGTAGTGAGTAGCAAGCGATTCATTGAGCGGCCTCCTGGCTGGCGCGGGTGGCAAAGTATTCAGCCAGCGCCTTGACCTCGGTATCGGTCAGGGCTTTGGCGACACCGACCATCAACTGGTTAGGGTCGTTGCTGCGCCGGCCGTCGCGCCATGCGTCAAGTTGCCCGGCCAGGTAGCTGGCAGGCTGGTGGGCCAATGGCGGAAAGTGCTCGCCTACCCCCACACCACCCGGCCCGTGACATTGCACGCACCCGGGGATGCCTCGGCTCCAGTCGCCGTAAAGCGCCAGCGACTCGACCGGGTCGGTTGCCATCTGCTGGCGACGGGTATCAGGGGTGGGCGGTACCGGCATTGCCGCCAGCGTGGCGCTGATGGCGCTGATCTCGGCGTCGCTCAGGGCCTTGGCCAGCGGCTCCATGATCGGCTGCTTGCGGCTGCCGTCACGAAAGTCCTTGAGCTGTTTGCTCACATAGGCGGCCGGCAGGCCAGCCAGGCGTGGGAAGCCGGCGGCGGCCATGCCCAGGCCATCGGGGCCATGGCAGCTCATGCAGGCCATGGCAGAGGGGTTCTCCCCTCCCTGGGTGAATATTTTCTGGCCATCGGCGGCAGTGGCGGCTTGCATTGAAAGCAACAGCAGGCTGCCTATCAGGATTCGATCCAGTGGGATCATCACGGACTCCATTTTTCTTGTTATAAGCTTAGACTTATAAAATATAAGCCTACCGATACTAGGCCTATCCGGCCAGCGCTACAACGCGGGCAGGCACAGAAAAATGCAGGGACAACCACTGAATCGTTTAAACGAGGCTCACGCCGTCACTTGGAGATGCACACGCTCACAGCCGCTTTGACATCCCCCGGGCGCAGGGGAAAATTGCTCAACCGCTCATGCAACTTGACCGCGCTGCCACTCGAGCGCTCGCTGATCTCCAGCACTGCAGCCGGGGACTTGTCCGAGAGCTTCTGCGGTACCACCACGCGCAGGCCGCTGCCCCGCTCCTCGATGGTCAGCGGGCCACGGCTATCGGCCAGTTTTTGCTGGACGCAGGTGGCAAACTCGCGTGGCGACTTGCCCGAGATCACGCTCATGGTCTCGGGGCTCTGTTCGATTTCGGCTACATTGGCACAACCGGTCAGCGCAACTGCCAGCGCTGGTACAACCCATTTCATCGGTACCCCTCCATAAAAAACCGTTGGACCATGGCCAGGCCGATTTGCTCCCTGGATTGGCAGTTTTATCTCTGGCCTTGGCACTCAGCCCCACAGTGTAACCCGACATCGTGCTATCGTTTTGATTTGCCAAAAGATCCCTTGCGGAGAGCGACATGAAATTCGTACACCAGCGCGAGCACCTCAATGAAGACGACATCGTCGTCATCCACTGCTCCCAGCGCTGCAATATCCGCCTGATGAACGATGCCAACTTCCGCAGCTTCAAGAATGGCGGCCGGCATACCTATCACGGCGGCGCCTTCGTCGACTTCCCGGCGAAGATCACCGTGCCCAGCGACGGCTTCTGGAACATCACCATCGACACTGTTGGCCCCCGTGCCCTGTCGGCGGTAAGCAAGCCGACCTTCACCCACACGATCAAGATCATCCGCCGTTCGTCGTCGAAGCTGAGATAACCCCATGAGCGAAAACATCAAGTACGTCATCAAGTACAACCTCGACGGCGAGCGTCGTTTCGACTTCGCCGTGCTCAGCAGCACGGCGCCACAGCAGGTCGAGGAAGCCTTGCGCAAACTGCACGGCGAAGACTTCAGCAAGATCACCGACATCAAGGTAAGCAAGGCGCTGTAACCCACGCCCACACAAGGAGCCCCGCGATGAGCCAATGGCCGGACCCACGTATCCTCGACCTGCTCGGTATCGAGTTGCCCATCATCCAGGCACCGATGGCGGGCGCCACGGGGTCGGCCATGGCCATCGCGGTCAGTAACGCCGGGGGGCTGGGCTCGCTGCCATGCGCGATGCTCACCCCCGAGCAGATACGCCAGGAGATCGCGACCTTCAGCCAGGCCAGTCGCGGCCCGCTCAACCTCAATTTCTTCTGCCATCGGCCACCCGCCACCGATGGCGAACGTGCAATCCGCTGGAAGCAGGCACTCAAGCCGTACTACGAAGAAGTGGGTGCCGACTTCGGCGCCACCACCCCGGTCTCCAATCGCGCGCCCTTCGACGAAGCGGGCTGTGTCTTGGTGGAAGACTGCAAGCCTGCAGTGGTGAGCTTTCACTTCGGCCTGCCTGCGCCCGAGCTGCTGGCGCGGGTCAAGGCCAGCGGGGCCAAGGTACTGTCCAGTGCCACCACGGTCGAGGAAGCACGCTGGCTCGAAGCCCATGGCTGCGACGCGATCATCGCCATGGGCTATGAAGCAGGTGGGCACCGCGGCATGTTCCTGAGCGATGACCTCACCACCCAGATCGGCACCCTGGCGCTGGTGCCCCAGGTGGCCGATGCGGTCAAGGTGCCGGTGATCGCGGCTGGCGGCATCGGCGATGCCCGCGGTGTTGTGGCGGCCTTCGCACTGGGCGCCTCGGCCGTTCAGCTGGGCACCGCCTACCTGTTCTGCCCCGAGGCCAAGGTGTCGGCCGCGCATCGCCAGGCACTGCACAGCGCACAGGCCAGCGATACCGCGCTCACCAACCTGTTTACCGGGCGCCCGGCACGCGGCATCAATACCCGCATCATGCGTGAGTTGGGCCCGATGAGCCCCCTGGCCCCTGCCTTCCCCCTGGCCGGCGGCGCCTTGATGCCCCTTCGCGCCATCAGCGAGCCGCAGGGCAACAGCGATTTCAGCAACCTGTGGGCCGGCCAGGCGCTGCGCCTTGGCCAAGCCCTGCCGGCAGCCGAACTGACGCGCCAACTGGCAGAAAAGGCGCTGGCATTGATGTCACGGTAAAACAGATCTTTCCGTTTGTCGGGCAATCGCTATATATTCCAATGCATAACGATTACCTCATGCACATGGAGCTGTTTGATGAGAATGCGCGCCCCTCGTTTTGCCCTGACCGCCGTATTCGGCATGCTGACCCTCAACAGCGCCTGGGCCGATGAAGTCCAGGTGGCCGTCGCGGCCAACTTCACCGCGCCCATCCAGGCTATTGCCAAGGATTTCGAAAAGGACACCGGCCACAAGCTGGTCGCCTCCTTCGGCGCTACCGGGCAGTTCTACGCGCAGATCAAGAATGGCGCGCCCTTCGAGGTGTTCCTGTCGGCCGACGACACCACCCCCGAAAAACTCGAGAACGAAGGCGAAACCGTCAAGGGCTCGCGCTTTACCTACGCCATCGGCACCCTCGCGCTGTGGTCGCCCAAAGCGGGCTATGTGGATGACAAGGGCGAAGTCCTGAAGAAAAACGACTACAAGCACCTGTCCATCGCCAACCCCAAGGCCGCGCCCTACGGCCTGGCCGCCACGCAGGTACTGGCCAAGCTGAACCTGACCGAAGCCACCAAGGGCAAGCTGGTCGAAGGCCAGAACATCACCCAGGCGTTCCAGTTCGTTTCCACCGGCAACGCCGAGCTGGGCTTCGTGGCGCTGTCGCAGATCTACAAGGACGGCAAGGTCAGCAACGGCTCGGCCTGGATCGTGCCGGCCAACCTGCACGACCCGATCAAGCAGGACGCTGTGATTCTCAACAAGGGCAAGGACAACGCCGCCGCCAAGGCGCTGGTCGATTACCTCAAGGGCCCCAAGGCCGCTGAAGTGATCAAGTCGTACGGCTACGAACTCTGATGCCACTGGACGCCGGCGACCTGGGCGCCATCTGGCTGACGTTCAAGCTGGCGTCGCTGACTACCCTGATCCTGCTGCTGATCGGCACCCCGATCGCCTGGTGGCTGGCGCGCACGCGCTCCTGGCTGCGCGGGCCGATCGGGGCGATCGTGGCCCTGCCCCTGGTGTTGCCGCCCACGGTGATCGGCTTCTATCTGCTGATCGCCCTGGGCCCCCACGGCTGGCTTGGCCAGGCCACCCAGGCGCTGGGCCTGGGCACCGTGGTGTTCAGTTTCACAGGCCTGGTGATCGGGTCGGTGGTGTACTCGATGCCGTTCGTGGTGCAACCGCTGCAAAACGCCTTCAGCGCCATTGGCGAACGCCCGCTGGAGGTGGCTGCCACCTTGCGCGCCAGCCCGTGGGACTGTTTTTTCAGCGTGGTGCTGCCCCTGGCCCGCCCTGGCTTCATTACCGCGAGCATCCTGGGCTTTGCCCACACCGTCGGCGAGTTCGGCGTGGTGCTGATGATCGGCGGCAATATTCCCGACAAGACCCGCGTGGTTTCCGTGCAGATCTTCGACCATGTCGAGGCCATGGAGTACATGCAGGCCCACTGGCTGGCCGGCGCCATGCTGGTGTTCTCGTTCCTGGTGCTGCTGGCGCTGTACGCCAGCCGCCGCGGCAAGCCGGCCTGGAGCTGACCGATGAGTGCATTGATCCAGGCCCGGTTGCAGGTGGCCTTCGACGATTTCCGGCTGGATGTCGACCTGCAACTGCCCGGGCGCGGTGTCAGCGCCCTGTTCGGCCATTCGGGCTCGGGCAAGACCACCTGCCTGCGCTGCCTGGCAGGCCTGGAGCGGGCCGACCAGGCCTACATCGAGGTCAATGGCGAGGTCTGGCAGGATTCCGCACGCCAGTACTTCATGCCGCCCCACCAACGCCCCATCGGCTACGTGTTCCAGGAAGCCAGCCTGTTCCCCCACCTGAGCGTGAAGAACAACCTGATCTTCGGCTGGCGACGCATCGCCCAGCACCAGCGCCAGGTCGGCCTGGAGCACGCCTGCGAGCTGCTGGGCATCAGCCACCTGCTCGCGCGCAAGCCGGACACCCTGTCGGGCGGTGAACGACAGCGCGTGGGGATCGCCCGTGCGCTGCTCACCAGCCCCAAGGTGCTGCTGATGGACGAACCCCTGGCAGCCCTGGACGGCCCGCGCAAACGCGAGATCCTGCCGTACCTGGAGCGCCTGCACGACCAGTTGCAGATCCCGCTGATCTACGTCAGCCATGCGCAGGACGAAGTGGCGCGCCTGGCCGATCACCTGGTGCTGCTCGAACAGGGCAAGGTGCAGGCCAGCGGGCCGATCAGCCAGACCCTGGCCCGCCTGGACCTGCCGCTGGCCCTGCAGGAGGACGCCGGGGTGGTCATCGAGGGCGAGGTGGACGCCCACGACGCGGCCTACCAGTTGCTGGACCTGAAACTGCCGGGCAGCGACCTCAGGTTGCGCCTCACCCACGAGGCGCTGGCCCCGGGGGCGCGCCTGCGGGTCAAGGTCCAGGCACGCGACGTGAGCCTGAGCCTGGCCGACGACAGCCGTTCGAGCATTCTCAACCGCCTGCCGGTGCGCGTGTGCGCGTTGCGCGCCGGTGACAACCCGGCGCAGATGCTGGTGAGCCTGGACGCCGATGGCACAGCCCTGCTGGCGCGGGTGACGCGCTACTCGAGCGACCAGCTGGGGCTGCACGAAGGCCAGCAGTTGTGGGCGCAGATAAAATCGGTGGCATTGCTGGGCTAACTTGCGCGAACGGCTGCTGTCCATCGTCAGAGCCCCTACGCGAGCGCCCAGCATGAGTGTCGACCTGCCCCCTTTGCCCAGTGGCCTGCATTACGTGGATGACAGCCGCCCCGGTTTCCATCGGCGCCTGCTGCGCAAGCACTTCGCCTATTTCGACGCGCACGGCCAGCGCATCACCGCACCGGATACCCTGGCCCGCATCAAGGCGCTGGCCATACCGCCGGCCTATACCGATGTATGGATCTGCGCCGACCCGCGCGGCCACCTGCAAGCCACCGGACGCGACGCACGTGGTCGCAAGCAGTACCGCTATCACCCCGACTGGCGCGAACTGCGCGACAGCCACAAGTACGACCGCATGCTGGCCTTCGCCAAACGCCTGCCGAGGCTGCGCAAGCAACTCGACGAACACCTGGCGCGGCCCGGCCTGGACCGCGAAAAGGTCATGGCACTGGTGGTCAGCCTGCTCGACAACACGCTGATCCGCGTGGGCAACCGTCAGTATGCCCGCGACAACCGCTCCTACGGGCTGACCACGCTGCGCACTCGCCATGTGCAGGTCGAAGGCAGCGCGATACGGTTTCGCTTTCGCGGCAAGAGCGGCATCGAGCACCAGGTGACCCTCAAGGACCGTCGCCTGGCACGCATCGTCAAACGCTGCCTGGAATTGCCGGGCCAGGACCTGTTCCAGTGGCAGGACGAGTTGGGGCAATGTCACACCGTCGGTTCGGCAGACGTGAACGCCTACCTGCAGCAATTGACCGGTGCCGACTTCACCGCCAAGGACTATCGCACCTGGGCCGGCAGCGCGCTGGCGCTGGAGTTGCTGCGCGAGCTGCAATGGCAACCGGAAACCGAAGCGCGCCGACAGATCGTGGCCATGCTCAAGCAGGTGGCGTCGCGACTGGGCAATACCCCCGCCGTATGCCGGCGCAGCTATGTGCACCCGGCGCTGCTGGAGCGCTTCGTGCTGGGCGAGCTCCACGCGCTGCCCCGGCCACGGGCGCGCCAGCGCATGGAGCTGGCCGAGGTGGCCCTGGCACGTTTTCTCATGACATTGAATACATGAGATACGAATGAAAATCATTAACTAGCACATTAAATAACCCTACTTTTTAAACGCCGCCGTTCCATAGAAAAAAGACATATCCCCCATCAGGCAGAGAAATTTCCCATATGCGTTGAAGCCCCCTATGCTTGCGTCCATGGGCGATACCGGTTGTGCGTAATTGCCCATCTGCCCAATCGGAACCTGTGACTAAAGACCTCAACAGAATCTTGTGCTCGGGGAATTAATTTCCATCGAATGCGTCTTTAATGAAGGGAAAGACGGCTGTGCCACCGCGCACACCCGGCCTGTGCAGCTACCGCCTGCAAGGCATTCAAAGTTACCAAGGAGAAGTACATGCTGATACTCACCCGCAAAGTTGGCGAAAGCATCGTCATCAATGATGACATCAAGGTCACCATTCTAGGGGTCAAGGGGATGCAAGTGAGGATCGGCATCGATGCACCCAAAGATGTCCAGGTGCACCGTGAAGAGATTTACAAGCGCATTCAAGCCGGCAGCCCGGCGCCGGAGAAGGGGGATGATCATCAGTAACCAGGGCTAATCGAGTCGCACGGATGCGCTTGGTCCCGGCAACACGGTTCACTGAAGCTCTGGCGTATCCCGCCCGGCCTCCGCCACACCGATGAATGCCCTGACCCTGGCCACCATGCTGGCAGTATCGAACGGCTTGTCGAACACTGCAGAAAACAGGTCAGGTATGGCTTTGCCGATACTTGCCTGGGCCCCGCTCATGAGAATGACCGGTAGGTCCGCAAACTGCGCATTGCTGCGAATCGCTTTGGCCAACTCCTCGCCATTCATTATCGGCATCATGTAGTCGGTGATGACCAGGTCGATTCGCACCTTCTCCAGCACGTCCAGGGCCGTCTTGCCATTGGGCGCCTTCTCGACCTTGTAGCCGGCATCCTCCAGGGCATACCCCAGGATATCGGCGATCACATACTCGTCGTCCACGACCAGAATCGTGCTCATGGCTGCCAGCCCAGGGCTTTCATGCCCCTTGCGCCGATGAAGCGGTGCCCGACATCACCGCGCTCGCCTGAACGAACGCCTTGTCGAGCTCGATGCCTGTCGAACGGATGACCAGCTCCAGCAGCGCCGGATCGTATTCACTGTCGCGCACCTTGAGGATCGACAGCAAGCGTTTGAGCTCGGCGTCCAGCTCGACGAAACGCATCAGGAACAGGTTGTCGACGATCGACGACAGCTCCGACGCGGGTGCGTTGATTTCAGAGCCGAACAGGTCGCGCATCTCCCAGGTCGCCAACACCGTCACATCCTCGGCACGCAGCTCGCCCATCAGCGCACGGAAGAACTCGTTGAGCCGCCCCTGGTTGGTGGCGAGCCGGGCAAACGCGCCCAGGCTGTCGATCAGCACCCGTTTGATGCGGTGCTTGCGTACATGGCTGAGCAAACGGGCGCCCACGCCATCGAGCAACCCTTCGGTAGTGGGCTGCCACGCCAGGTGCACCGCCCCGCTTTTCTCCAGTGCCGGCAGATCGATACCGATGGCCTTGGCCTTGATGCGCAAGCGCTGCGGGGTCTCGTAGAAGCCGAAATGCAGGCCCGGCTCGGCCACTGTGGCACCGGCCAGAAAACTCAGGCCCAGGGAGGTCTTGCCAATGCCCGACGGCCCCATCGCCAGCGAGACCGAAGCGCTGGGAAAGCCCCCGCCCAGCAAGCCATCGAGACTGGCCAGGCCCGTGCCGACGCGGGTCAACACCTCGCTGCCCGGGCTGGAGGGGTGGCTGTAGAGTGCTTCAAGGCGCGGATACACCTTCAGCCCCTGCTCGGTGATCTCGCATTCGTGTACCCCGGACAGCGCCCCGCTGCCGCGGGTCTTGCGCAACTGGATGCGTCGCACCGAACGTGCGCCGTACAGGTCCTCGCCCAGCTCGATGACGCCATCGACCATGGTGTGTTCCGGGCTGCCGTCATCCAGGCGCGAACTGGTAAGCAGCAGCAAGGTGCAGCCGGCAAACGCGGCATGGCCTTGCAGCTCTGAAATGAACTTCTTGGTGTCGAGCACGTTTTCGGCGCGTGAACGTGCATTGAGCAGGCCGTCGACAATCAGCAGGGAGGCGCCCTGGCGGCCGATTTCACCGCGCAGCAGCTTGACCACCGCCTCCAGCCCCTCGCTTTCGAGGGTATCGAAGGCACTGACGAACTGCAGCTGGTTGCCCACCAGCGCAGGGTCGAAAAAGCTCAGGGTGGACAGGTACTGGAACAGACGCTCATGGGACTCGCTCAGCAGCGTCGCCACCAGCACCCGCCCGCCCGTGGCCACATGGTTGAACGCCAACTGGTTGGCCAGGATGGTCTTGCCCGAGCCCGGGCGACCCTGGACGATATAGGACGAGCCGGCCACAAGGCCGCCCTTGAGCAGGTCGTCCAGACCTTCGATGCCTGTAGCAAGACGCTTGAGCTGCTCCACGATAGGTTCACTCGCTTTGAAGGTTGTCGGGCTGGGGTGGCTGCCATGCCGGCAGGCACAGGGTCATGCAGGTGCCGCGACCGCTTTCGCTCTCGACCCTGATGCAACCGTTGCTCTGCTTGGCAAAACCGTAGGCCTGGCTCAACCCCAGGCCGGTTCCCTTGCCAAAACTCTTGGTGGTGAAAAACGGTTCGAAGATGCGCGGCAACACCGCAGCATCGATACCACGTCCGGGGTCGCGCACGCTGATGAGCACATGATCGCCAACCAGCCCGTCCCACTCCCCCTGCAGCACCTGGTTGCGTGCAACCAGTTCGATGCGCCCCTCGGCATCCATGGCGTCACGGGCGTTGAAGATCAGGTTGAGCAGCACCATCTGCAACTGGCCGCTGTCCACCTCGATATCCGATACCTCGCCCTGGATATCCACCAGCAATTCGATGCCCTTGGGCAGCGCCTGGGACAGCAACGCCTGGCTCGCCCGGACCAACTGCGCCACATCGACCCGGCTTGTGCTCTGCACCTTGCGCCGGGCAAACCCGAGCAACTGCTGGGTCACCTGGCTGCCGCGTTCGCCGGCATCGACGATATGCTGCAACAGGCGCTCGGTACGCTGCGGGTCGCGAGAGGTCATGGCCAGCTTGGCCGAGCCGATGATGATCGTGAGCAGATTGTTGAAATCGTGGGCCATGCCCCCGGTAAGCTGGCCGAGGGCTTCCAGCTTCTGCGACTGGAACAGCTGCGCACGCATGGCGTCCAACTGTAATGCGGCTTCCCGACGATCGGTGATGTCGCGGGTGATTTTCGCCAGCCCCACCACCTCGCCCTGCTCGTCCCGAATCACATCCAGTGCCGCCAGGGCCCAGAACTGCGTACCGTCCTTGCGCATGCGCCAGCCTTCGTCCTGTGCCCCGCCGGTGCTCAGCGCACGATTGAGCAACCAGCCAGGCCGGCCTTCGGCGCAATCCTGCGGCGTGAAGAACATCGAGAAGTGCCGACCGATGACCTCGTCGGCGTTGTAGCCCTTGATGCGCTGGGCCCCCAGGTTCCACGACACCACATGGCCCTCGAGGTCGAGCATATAAATGGCGTAGTCCGCAACGGTCTGCACCAACTGCTCATAGCGGCTGGCGTGCATGGTTTGAAGGTCAGAGCGCTGGGAAGAATCCATGGCAAACCCGCAGGCACCGCAGTGAGGACAATGAGAAGGTAGACAACCGGGTGCCTCTGCAATTCCGTAATTTCGAAACAGTCGTATCGACCTGCAGGACGTGAACGATAAATCACTGGCGGAACAGTGGCGCAGTGATTGCCCGGTGTCAACGGGTGCTCACCTATCCGGGCAGTGCCCGGGGAAATCGTTCCGGGCCGGGGGGCAACTTGTTATAGTCCACAGGTGCAAGCGCAACCGGGGGAAGGACGTTGACCACAGATGCAAGGATGAAAGGCATTCACGATGACCTGGAGCACACCGCCGCCGATCTGGAGCAGATCGCGCGCGAAATGGCCGGGCATGCGCGCTACCTGCAGCACTCGGCCCACCCGCAGGATGCCCTGGAAGTGCAGCGCAGCATCAATGGGCTGCAGGCATCGATCGACCAGTTGCGCAGCGTGGCCGACCGCATCGAACCCTAGCCCCGGAGACGCCCATGCTGCCAGAGCGCCCACAGGGCCAACGCGGGCCGCTGACTACCCTCGTCTACAAGCGCCGGGGCCGCGTCGGGTTGTTTTTCGTCGCCGCCCTGTCGGTGCTGGCGGGCATGACCGACGCCATCGGCTTTCTCGCCACCGGCGATTTCGTTTCATTCATGAGTGGCAACACCACGCGCATGGCCGTCGCCCTGGGCGATGCGCACTGGGCACTGGTGGCCCGCCTGGCCCTGCTGATCGGCGCCTTCATTGCCGGCAACGCGCTGGGGGTGATCATCGCCCGCCTGAGCGCCAAGCGAGCATGGCCGCTGCTCGCCCTGTCGGCGGCACTGCTGCTGGGGGCAGGCCTGTGGGGCGCGCAGGCGCAGTTGCCGGCGCTGCTGGGCGCGATCATCGCCATGGGCATGCTCAATGCGGCGGTCGAAGAGGTGAACGGGCTGCCCATCGGGCTGACCTATGTAACCGGCGCCCTGTCGCGCTTTGGCCGCGGCCTGGGCCGCTGGCTGATGGGGGAGCGGCGTCCGGGCTGGCGCGTGCAACTGGTGCCGTGGTCCGGCATGTTCGGCGGCGCAGTGCTGGGCGGGCTGCTGGAGCACCGCTACGGCCTGGCGGCGCTGATGGCCTGCGGTGGCTTCGCCCTGGCGCTGGCCATCGTGTCACTGCTGATTCCGCGTCGCTGGCTGCGGCGTTACATGGCAAAGTAGCGGGTGCGCGAGTTGACTCGAATATAACGATGAGTTATAAAGCCGCCTTGATCCGGAAGGTAAAGTGTCGCACACACCCTGTGCCTGACCTTGCAGCCGGATGATCCGTGCGAGTGTGGTGGAATTGGTATACACAGCAGACTTAAAATCTGCCGGCGTGAGCCTTGCGGGTTCGAGTCCCGCCACTCGCACCATCTTCTGAAAAGCGCCCCTTGGGGCGCTTTTCTGCTTTCTGCGTCCTGCGTTATCCCTCGCCTTGCACCTGCCCCTGCCCCTGCGTCCATCTCCCTGCAGCAAAATCTGCAGGGATGAATTGACTTGTACAAATTTCCCTCTAACCTGCAAATATCTTGTACAAATAACAACACATGTACAACTAAATGACCACAATGGTCATGGGTGCAGGCAATGTCCGAGTATCTCAAACGCTTTGCAGAGCGATTCTGCGCGATCGACGCGCACAACCTGGGTGTGCTGCGCGAGTTGTACAGCGACGATGTCCAGTTCCGCGACCCGCTGCATCAGATCCACGGCATGGCCGCGCTGCAGGATTATTTCGCTCAGCTGTACGCCAACGTCGATCAGGTGCGCTTCGAGTTCCACGGTTATGACCAGGTCAACGACGGGAAGGGCTACCTGCGCTGGACCCTGCACTACCGGCATGCGCGCCTGAACGGTGGGCGCCCGGTTCAGGTACAGGGTTGCTCGCACCTGATGTGGCGCGACAAGGTCTACCTGCACCATGACTACTTCGACGCCGGGGCGCTGCTGTACGAGCACCTGCCGGTGATGGGCAGCGTGATCGGTTGGCTCAAGCGGAGGCTGGCATGAGACGCATCTGGCTGACCGGCGCCAGCAGCGGCATTGGTGCGGCACTGGCCCCCCTGCTGCTGGCCCAGGGGCATCGCCTGGCGGTCAGCGCGCGCAATGTCCAGCCCTTGCAGGCATTGGCGCAGCGCTACCCCGACCAGGTACTGGTGGTACCGGGCGACCTTCGCGAGGGTGACCAGGTGCGCGCGATCGCCCAGCAGATCGCCCAGGCCTGGGGTGGCCTGGACCAGGTGATACTCAACGCTGGCACCTGTGAGTACCTGGACAGCGAAGCCTTCGAAGCCGCCATGGTCGAGCGCGTGGTGGCTTCCAACCTGTTCAGTGCCAGCCACTGCGTGGAGGCTGCCCTGCCCCTGCTGCGCCAGGGCCGACAGCCGCACCTGGTGGCCGTGGCCAGCGCCGTGACCTTTCTGGCGCTGCCACGCGCCGGTGCCTATGGCGCCTCCAAGGCCGCGGTGCGCTACCTGTTCGAATCGCTGCGCATCGACCTGGCCCGCGAAGGCATTGCCGTGACGCTGGTCAGCCCGGGCTTCGTCGACACCCCGCTGACCCGGCGCAACGACTTCCCCATGCCGCTGTGCTGGCCCGCCGAAAAGGCCGCACGCCATATTGCCCGGCGCCTGCACAAGCGCCCGTACACCATTGCCTTTCCGCTCCTGTTCATCGCCGGCCTGCGCCTGGTCGCGCTGCTGCCGGTGAGCCTGCAACTGGCACTGGGCAAGCACCTGTCACGGCCACTGCGCCAGGAACCCCACCCATGAAGATAGCCATCATCGGCAGCGGTATCGCCGGGCTTACCTGCGCCCACCTGCTGCAGCGCCAGCACGCCATCACGCTGTACGAGTCCAGTGACCGGATTGGCGGGCACACCCATACCGTCGACGTGCAGCTTGGCGAGCGACACTACGCGGTGGATACCGGGTTCATCGTATTCAACGACTGGACCTACCCCAACTTCATCCGCCTGCTCGATCAGCTGGGCATCACCTCGCGCCCTACCGAAATGAGCTTTTCGGTCCACGACCCGCAGACCGCCCACGAGTACAACGGCAACACCCTCAACAGCCTCTTCGCGCAGCGCCGCAACCTGTTGTCGCCGCCCTTCTGGGGCATGCTCTACGACATCCTGCGCTTCAATCGCCAGGCCCTGAACGACCTGGAGCAGCAGCGAGTCAACGACACCCTTTCGCTGGGCGACTACCTGTACATGAACGGCTACGGCGAGCGTTTCATCGACCACTATATCGTGCCGATGGGAGCCGCCATCTGGTCGATGCCGCTGGCGCAGATGCTGGGCTTCCCGCTGCAGTTTTTCGTGCGCTTCTTCAAGCACCACGGGCTGCTGTCGGTCAACGATCGCCCGCAATGGCGGGTAGTGGAAGGTGGCTCGCGCAGTTACCTGGCCCCGCTGTGCGCACCGTTTGCCGAACGCATTCGCCTCAACTGCCCTGTACTGGGCGTGACCCGCGATGCCGACGGTGTCAGCCTGTTCAGCCGAGCAGGCATGGAGCGTTACGACAAGGTGGTGTTCGCCTGCCACAGCGACCAGGCGCTGCTGATGCTGCATGATCCCAGCCAGGCCGAGCGCGAGATTCTTGGCGCGCTGCGCTATGCCGACAACGACGTGGTCCTGCACACCGACACCCGCCTACTGCCGCGTCGCCCCTTGGCCTGGGCCAGCTGGAACTACCGCCTGGGCGGCTCGCAGTCCCAGCCGGCCGCCGTCACCTACAACATGAACATTCTGCAGGGCATCGATGCCCCGCAGACCTTCTGCGTGAGCCTCAACCAGACCGGCGCCATCGACCCCGGCAAGGTCCTTGGCCGCTACACCTATGCCCACCCGCAGTTCAGCCTTGCCGGGGTACGGGCCCAGGCCCGTCACGCCGAACTGTGCGGTGCCCGACACAGCTACTACTGCGGCGCGTACTGGGGCAACGGCTTTCATGAAGACGGCGTGGTCAGCGCGCTGCGCGTGGCCGCCGAATTTGGTGAGCAGTTGTGAACAGCGCGCTCTACCAGGGCTGGGTCAGCCACCGCCGCCCCGCCAGGGGGGATTTCGGCTTTGCCTACCGCATCGGCCTGCTGTACCTGGACCTGGACGAGCAGGCGCAGCTGCCAGCGCTGTCGAGGCTGGCCGGCGGGGGCCGGTGGAGCGCCTTTGCCTTCGACGAGCGGGACTATCTGCCAGCCGCCACTCACCAGGGCACGCCCCTCAAGAGCGCCGTGCTGGACCTGCTCGAACAGGTGCTGCACCACCGCCCCCAAGGGCCGGTGTGCGTACTGACCCAACCCCGCAGCTGGGGCCTGGCCTTCAACCCGGTGAGCTTTTTCTACTGCTTTGAAGGTGACGGGCGTCTGGCTGCGATTCTCTGCGAGGTCACCAACACGCCCTGGCGCGAACGCTTTCACTACGTGTTGCCCGCCGACGGCCCGGGGCCGTGGAACTTCAGCGTGGCCAAGGCGTTTCATGTGTCGCCGTTCCTGCCCGCCGACCTGGAATACCGCATGCACTTCTGCACACCTGCAGCGCGTATCCGTGTGCGCATGGAGGACTGGCAGGCACACACCCGGGTGTTCAGCGCCGTGCTGAACCTGGCGCGCATCGACCTGAACCGACGCAGCCTGCACCGGCACCTGCTGAGCTTCCCGTGGATGACCGCCAAGACCCTGCTGGCCATCCATTGGCAGGCGTTGCGCCTGCTGCTCAAGCGTCATCGCCTGTTCGACCACTTCGCCGCCCGGGGCACCTGGCGGCGAGCCAAACCGATCAATGCACCCGACAGCGCAAAGGACACCCCCCATGAAGAGCCCTGAGGCAATCCCGGCAAAACGCTTCGCGTCCGCCGGCAACGGCATCGGCGTGATGCTGCTGCGGCGCGCTGTGCTGCGCCAGCTCGAACGCCTGCGCCACGGCGCACTGGTGGTCATCGAAGCCAATGTGGTGCACCACTTCGGCAACGCCGGCGCGAGCCTGCAAGGGCATGTCCAGGTAGTGGACGACGCGCTATGGGGCCTGGTGGCCAGCAACGGCTCGATTGGCGCAGGCGAAGCCTACGTCCACGGCTACTGGACCAGCCCGGACCTCACCGCCGTGGTCCGCGTGCTGGTGGCGAACCTGGAGGTACTCGACGGCCTGGAAGGCGGGCTGGCACGCCTGGGGCGCCCGCTGCTGCATGGCCTGCACTGGCTCAACCGCAATACCCGGCGCGGCGCCAGACGCAACATCGCCGCCCATTACGACCTGGGCAACGAACTGTTCGAGCGCCTGCTGGACCCGAGCATGATGTACTCGGCGGCCATGTTTCAGAGCGCCGACGATACCCTGGAACAGGCCCAGCACTACAAGTTGCAGCGCATCTGCCAGAAGCTCGCCCTCAACCGCGACGATCACCTGCTGGAGATCGGCACCGGCTGGGGCGGCCTGGCCATTTACGCGGCACGCCACCACGGCTGCCGGGTAACCACCACCACGGTGTCGGCCGAACAGTTCGCCTATGCCCGTCGACGCATCGACGAAGCCGGCCTGCAGGACCGCATCACCCTGCTGCTGGAGGATTACCGCGACCTGCAGGGCCAGTACGACAAGCTGGTTTCCATCGAGATGATCGAAGCTGTCGGCCATCGCTACCTCAGCAGCTACTTCAGGCAATGCGCGCGGCTGCTCAAGCCCGATGGCCTGATGCTGCTGCAGAGCATCACCATCCGCGAACAGCGCTACGCACAGGCGTGCCGCTCGGTCGACTTCATCCAGCGCTACATCTTTCCGGGCGGCGCCCTGCCTTCGGTAGGGGTGATGCTGCAGGTGATGGGCCGCGACACCGATCTGAACCTGCACCACATGGAAGAATTCGGCCTGCACTATGCGCGCACCCTGCGCTGCTGGCACCAGAACCTGCAGCAGGCGCGCCAGCCGTTGCAGGCGTTGGGTTATGACGACACGTTCTACCGCTTGTGGGAGTTCTACCTGTGCTACTGCGAGGGGGGCTTTCTGGAGCGTGCCATCGGCACCGCCCAGCTGTTGCTGGCCAAGGCCGGCGCACGGCCCGCACCGCTGCTGGGGCAACCAGGCTGAACCGGCGGACAGCGCATTGGGCACCGGTGCTGGGCAATGCGCTGCTGTTTCAGCTTGGCTGGTTCGCCTGCGTGCTGGGTGCTCGCCACCCCGCCTTGCTGGCAGTGGCAGTGGCCTGCCTGGTGACGCACCTGAGCTGCCTGGCCAGGCCCGGCGAGGTACGCCTGATCGTCGCCGTCAGCCTGTGCGGCTGGCTGACCGACAGCCTGCTGCTGGCGCTCGGGGTGTTCGAGTTTGGCGGTCATCGCTGGCTGCCGCCGTTCTGGCTGCTGTTGCTGTGGCCGGTGTTCGCCTGCACCTTGCGCCACAGCCTGCACTGGACCGCCAACCCCTGGTGGCGGGCCAGCCTGCTGGGCGCGGTGGGCGGCCCGTTGTCCTACTGGGGCGGTGTGCAGCTTGCCGGTGCCAGGCTGCCATTGGGCACCTGGCCGAGCCTGCTGGTGCTTGCCGCCGTGTGGGCCTTGCTGCTGCCGGTACTGCACCGTCTCGGCCGGCCTACTGCACCTGCTTGCGAAAGAACAAGGTGACCTGCCCGACTTCGATGCCGAACTTGGTCATGTAGGAGCGGTTGGCCAGGGTGTTATCGTCCAGCAGGTACATCCAGTCGTCGAAGCGGATGGCCCAGGTCTTGCCGTCCACCGGTACGTCGAGCACGTACTGCCAGCGCAAGGCGAAACCGGCGTTCTGCCCGCGCGCCTCTTCCACCACATCCCCGGCCGTGCCGCGCCAACGTCCCGGGCCGTCCGGGCGAATGGTCCAGGTGCGTTGCTGCCGGGTGCCGTCGCTGTAGGTGAAGTGCTCGTTCAGCACCACGTTATCGCCTTCGCTGCGCCCTTCGATCAGCACGTGAAAACGCTTGATGACCTCGCCGGAACGCTTCTGCACGATGCCCCAGCCGTCGACGCGGCCGTTGAAGTACTGACGCAGGTCGAACGCCGGTGACTGGTTGCGGTAAGCCTCGACATCGACATTGCCGCAGCCGGCCAGCAGCAGGAACACCAACAGGTACCAGGCTTTCATGGGGAAGCTCCAAGGAGTTGCCGACGCAAGTCGGGGTAGCGGCTGCGAGGGTCCAGCCAGATGGCAAAGAACGCACGGGCGAATGCCTGGTCACGCACTTCGTGCTGCAGGCGCTCCCCCACATAGAAGCGACAGCCCAGCCCGGGAACGTACACGCCCGCGATGCGCATACCCGCCTCGACATCCACGAACGCCTGCTGCATCTGCGCCTGCCACTGGTCCCGTTGCGCTGCCGTCAGCGGGGTGGCAGACAGACGCTGGATCTCCTCGAGGCTGACCTTGACCAACCGCTCGCGACTGACCGCGCGCCGGTAGGTGATCTCGAGGGCGAAGCCATCGCCCTCGTTCAAGCGTGCACCGGGGGCCCACAATCGCGCCGTATAGATATCCAGGCCCCAGGTCCTGAATTCAGCACTGCCTACCAGAAGCGCATCCGGCAGGTCGGCCCGCCACCCCGCCTGGGCGTAACCGCAGGCCAGCACACCGATCAGCAACAGCAGCCTGCACAGCGCGATGGGTGGTGGTCGCATGCGGTACTCCCTGGCAGCCCCTTGGGCGGGGGTTGCGGCGATACTTGCACATGGAAAATTTTCTGTACAAGTTAATTGCCGTATCTGTACACGCTAGCACAGCCTGCAGAAGTCACTGCTTGACGAACACTACCCACGACGGCGAGGAGTCGATGATCTGCTCCTTGAACTCGATCTGGACCTGCCCTGCCCCGAACAGGCTGATGTCCTTCAGGCCCAGGCCACCCTGAACCACCACCCGTGCATCCTGCGGAAGCCGCGACAAGGCTGCCACCAGCTCGCCAACGGTCTTGTACTGCGCCATATCAACCTCACTGTGCAAAAGCCAATCGGCCATCTTCGCCGAGGCCTGCGAAGCCTCGCAAGGGCGCACCACGTTTTTAAATGGCGCGACGGGAAACTAAACCTTCAGCGCGCGGTCTGAACAGCACCAAAAAATCATCTTGCAGATCAAGTACCTGAGGTTCACATCATGCGTTTCACCCTGCCTACCCTCGCCCTGGGTATCCTGCTGCCCCTGACTGCCGTTGCCGGCGACGGCACCACCGCCATCGGTGGCGGGCTGGGCGGCGCACTGGGCAATGTGGTTGGCCAGCAGATCGGCGGCAGCACCGGCGCCGCCATCGGTGCCGGGCTGGGTGGCGCTGCAGGTAGCGCGGCCGGTGCGCGCAAGGGCAACCGCACCCAGGCCGCCGTGAGCGGTGGCCTGGGGTCGGCTGGCGGCTCGCTGATCGGCAATGCGCTGGGCGGCTCCACCGGTTCGACCGTCGGCGCCGGCCTGGGCGGCGCGGCCGGGGGCGCGGTGGGCAATCATCTGGCAGATGACAACAGGCACAGCGCCAGCAAGCACAAGCGCAAGCACCGCCACCGTTAAGTCGCCTGCCACTACGCAAACGTCCGGCACATGGCCGGACGTTTGCGTTCAAGCCTTGTGCAAATCACGATTTTCTTTTGAATCAGAAACACTTTTGAGAAAAATCCTACATAAAGCGAATCGGCTTTCTGTTTGACTGAGTGCATACGCCGCCAAATAGGCGTGGCTTTTTCGCGTGCATCACGCGGCACCGTCTGATCAAAAGGTTTCGACTTGAACGCTCATCTGCTGACCATCACCTTGGGGCTGCTCCTGGCACCTGCCACTTGGGCCGACTACTGGCCGGGAAACGCCAAAATCTGGAAGTTCGAACCCGACAACTTTGCTGGCATCAAGCTCAATGGCAACAACCTTGCCGAATTCGCACCCTGTTCCGCCGACGCTACGCATATCCCTCCCGAGGTGATGTGCCTGGAGCAGACGTCGATGAGTGATTACTACCAGGTCAGGGGCGCTCCCTACATCGGACTTGGCGCGGACTACCAGCTGGGCATGAAGCTCAACGCAGGGCAGTTGGAGTACCTGTCTATATCGGGCAGCGCGGAAGGCTTCAACGAGGTGCAACAGTTGCTCGTGTCCAAATACGGCCAACCGAATCGGCGCGAGAACCAGAACCTGGAGATGCGCTCAGGGCTTCTGTTCAACAACGACATTCTGATCTGGGACGGCAAGCACGTAGCCATTACGCTGCAGCGCGATGCTGAAGACTACCGACGCTACTCGGCGAGGTTCAGCAACCTCGACAGCCACCCGGAGATGGTGGAAAACCCGCGATAAAACCTTGCCAGCACGTGCCGACGCAGCCAACCAACGTCAAAGCAGCAAAAGGCCGTACCACAGCGCAAACAGCGCCATTGCAATGCCTTGCACCACAAGCAGCACGCGAGCGCCATGGGGCCGGAACGCCAACAGCCAATAGGCAAACACCAGTGGCAGGCACAGCAGATTGGTCAGTGCCAGCGTGAAGATCGCCAGCACCGGGCCCAGCGAGGGGAACATGCTGGCCGGGCTCAACAGGCAGTACAGGGAAGCACAGAGACCAACCGCCGCAATGATGACTGCGCAGACAACGCAGAAACGACGCGCGACGTCGCGCTCATCCAGCTCCCCAACCATGCGACACTCCCTTTACCCGATCCGATCGCACGGATCCTACCACTCTTGCTCCCTCGCGCCTGTGCCTGCAACTGTCGATCAGTCGCCGCGATGGGCGAGCGCCTGCAGCACCTGGTTCACCTTGAGGCTGGCGGTCTCCATGCTGTCCAGCGAGGCCACCACCGCGCTCCAGTCCTTGTGCTGCGCCTGGTGCAGCGCATGGCTGGCCGATTCGTGGCAGATACGGTGGGGGTCGTCGAGCTGGGCGAATGCCCGGTCGTGCTGGTAGATCTGCTGGGTTTCCGGCATCAGGTACCACTTGCCCAGGCGGCAATGCTTGTGGTCCGACAGCTCAAGGTTCGGGTCCTGATTGAACAGGCGCAGGTACACCATCAGCTTGAACAACAGGTGGTCGAGCTTGACCGCCTCGCAGAACGAACTGAGGGCCATGTTCTCGATCAGGGTGGTCATGTGGTCCCCCATCACCACCATTTCGTCCAGGGTCTGCGCCGAGGTCGACACGTCGCCAGCCAGGCGCGTGGCTTCATTGGAGAGGTTGCCGATCGAGTTGCTCGCCGCCGTGGTATCGACATTGATGGCGTCCACCAGCACGCTGATGTCCTGGGTGGCCTGGTGGGTGCGCTGGGCCAGGGCCCGTACCTCGTCGGCCACCACCGCAAACCCGCGCCCCTGCTCACCGGCCCGCGCCGCCTCGATGGCGGCGTTGAGTGCCAGCAGGTTGGTCTGGTCTGAAATGGCCTTGATCAAGCCCACGATGCTGCTGATTTCGCTGACCCGCGCCTGCAGGTGGGTCACGCTCTCGACACTGCTCACGCCTTGACCGGCCATGTGCGTGAGCGAGGTGGAGAACGACGAAAGCAGTTCGGACGTCTCGCTGAACACGCCGCTGTTGGCCTTGAGGTGGTCGACCTCCCCGCGCAGGGTTTCGGCCTGGCTGACCACCCCATCACGGGTCTGCTTCATCGACTCGTCGAACATACCCATCTTGCTGTGCAGATCACATTGGTAACGGCTGTAGGCATTGAGCTCGGCCTGCTCACCCTGGGTTTGCGCCAGCAAATCGGTCAGTTGCTGGTTTTCCTGCTGGAGCGCCAGATTCTGCTGCTTCAGCTCCTGCAACTCACGCGCCTGTGCGTTGACCTGTTCTCGCCACTTTCTACCAAACATTGCCACAACTCCCCGGCACGCAACGCCTATCGATATGTGCCTCGATTTTAAAGGCGCAGCAGGGAGGCAACATTGACATCAATCAGCCATCATGCATGAATTGGCCCCTTGCGCACTGCCGCAGAGCGTCTACATCGCGTTTTTCGCGCCCTTGAAAATGCCCATGGCCATGGCACAGTGCGTGGGCTGCAGTGTTTTCTCTTCGTTGTCGCAGGTAGCTGTATGGACAAACTCACCACCTTTCGAATGGGCCTCACCCTGGCTGCCGTACTGGGCCTGATGCCCCTGACGCTGCTGTTCATTGCCGGGTGCATCGGTTTTTTCTTCCCGATGTTGGTCATCAGTGAGCAACCGCTGTTCGCGATACCCATAGCCATGGGCCTGATGTCGATTTCGTTGTTCGGCCTCTGGTCGTGCTGGAAGATCTACCTGCTGGCGATGGCTGAAATACCCGTGGTACCCAACCGCCGCCTGCTGATCTGCGGGGTGGCAGTCACACTGATATGGGGCGGCGTGCTGGCCGGCTTCACTCACAAGTTCCCGCAGCTCGTGTATATCTTCATGATGCCCGGCCTGCTGTCGGCCGCCCTGTTGTGGCATACACTGCGGCGGGAACGGCAGGCGGGGTGACGCGCCCCTTCATCCCCCCCTTGGTCAACGGCTTAGCGCTGGTCAGCCCCCAGCGACCTATCGGGCCCGCGCCGCTCGAGGGCGACCGCAAGCCCCGCCAGCAAAATGGCCAGCGCGTAGGCAAAAAGACCAAGGTTGACGCCCAGGATCATCTTCTCCGAACCGTCTGTGAGTACCATCGAGCCGCCGTAGCCATCGCGCAGCCAGTACGCCATCAGGAACCCGCCTGTAACGAACAGGGTCAGCAGGCTCGCCAGCCTCAGGTTGTCGCGCCCCCACACCAGCCAGACGCTGTACGCACCAATGGCGGTATTGGTGAAGAGTTGCCAGGTTTCATGCAGGCGCGCGTGTGGCTCCCAGGCCTGATTGAAGACGTGGGTATCATTGATTTCGAGGATCGGTACCACGACGGCGTAAAACACGATACCAACGGTGACCATCAACTTCGCTATCATCGCAAACTTCCTTGTTCAGACCATGACGGGACTATTCGGCACTGTAGCGCCAAGTTGCGTATATCGCGACTTTTATGGATTCAGTGTCCCTGAAGTACACTTCGCGGCATCAAACCGACAAGGCGAGACCATGAGCCTATCTATCAGGCAGGCCCTGGCAGAGGACATCCACCACCTGACAGGCATTGACGCTGTTGCACGCAACGATGAACGCCGCCGCGAGCAGCTTGCGCAGGCCATCCGCGCACGTGAGTGCTGGATTGCATGCGAAGCGAACGACGCCGCCACCCCCTTGGGTTATGGTTGCCTGGACCGAAGCTTTTTCGGTGAGTACTTCATTCCCCTGGTGGTCGTTTCAGATGCATCCAGGCGCACCGGTGTCGGCCGCCAGCTGATGACACACCTGGAGCGAGTCGCCTCGGCGCAGAAGGTGTTCACATCCACCAACACCTCCAACCTGCCGATGCGCCAACTCCTGGCACAGCTGGGCTATCAACACAGCGGGACAATCGAAAACCTCGACCCGGGCGACCCGGAACTGGTGTTCGTGAAGTTCATGCGTTGAGTGGGCTTGTCGCCAGGCTTCTACAGAACAGAAAAGGATTTCATCGATGGCATTTTCCCCGACAGAACGTACTGCCCTGCTGGCGCTCAAGGGCGTAGGCCCCACCGTTATCACCCGGCTCGAGCAGATGGGCATCGATTCCCTGGCCGAGCTGGGCAGATCGGATGTCACTGACATCCTTGCCCAGGCATCTGCCGCATTGGGCTCGACCTGCTGGAAGAACAGCCCCCAGGCCAGGGCCGCCATTACCGCAGCCGTGGACCTGGCCAGAGGGCTGGCCGACGGTGAGCCCGCGCGCTAGCGAACTCCCCATCGATGGCGGAACCGCCCGGCGCAGCACTGGCATCGCCCGGGCGAATCTTTCAAAACGAGACTCAGTGCAGGGTAATGAAAACCCTCACCCTGTAGTCTGCAGCGCTAACGCAACAATGATGCAACTACCAGGACCCGTGACCATGAAGTGCAAGTACCTGTTGCCCCTGGTGCTGCTGGCCGGCTGCACCACCCAGCCCAATCATCAGCCCAATCATCAAGGCATCGACTGGGGCCAGGGCACTTGCCCGGCCCCAGACCCGCAGAGCATCTCGCCCAACCACCAACTGGTGATCGAAGATGGCAAGACGCTCAAGTGCCAACTGCGCCCCTACGTGTCGAACATGGCATGCCAGGGCATCGTCGACAGCCAGAATGAAGGCGTCATCTGCCAGGACAACGTGGGCAACCAGATCATCTTTCTGTTCGACGACAAGGGCGTGCTGAGCCTGCATCGAAGCCTGAGATCACGCTAAGCAACCCGATGCCATGGAACCGCAAATGACCGTATGGAACGCCCTGGGCGCCGCCCTGCTTGTCCTGGCCAGCAGCCACGCTGCGGCTGCCGAAAACGCCAATCCGTTCGACAAGGCGCTGATGTACACCACGTTCGTGCCGAGCATCCTGGTGGCGGGCACCACCGCGCTGACCTTCAATGCGCCCGATCTGTTCAAGTCGGCCAGAAGCGACGCGCTGGCCTTCGTTGGCTCGGATGGCCAGATACGCGGCGCACAGTTCGAGCAGGCGTCTCGGCATTATCGTGCGACCGCCCGGCCACCTTTGATGACAGATCGGCAGCTGGCTCAGGCGATCACCGCCACCTACTGACCAGGCGAGGGTTCAGGCACCGGACTCAGGATCGCTCGCAGGCACGTCGCGCGTCTCCTTTCTCTCATCGCCCTGCTCGCGCAATGGCGAGCCCGCATGCGGGTGGTCGTCGCGACTGTGGTTTCCTGCCTCGGGATGCTCGCTCAGTACCGAGTTGCCGGCCTCCACATCGGTCATGTCTTCTTCGACCGCCGCTTCGTCGTCAGGCGGCAGTGGCACCTCTGGCGCCTCGCGCCTTGGATCGTGACCGGTTTCGTTGTCGGTGGTGCGCGTAACGCCCTGCTGTGACCTGTTGCCAGGTGCGTTCTCGTCGATGTCCATGGTGCTTCTCCAGGCTGCTGCACGGGATGCCCGCGCATAAGCGTGAGAAGCCTCGCAGGGTGTGGGAGTGCCGGGCATTGGACGAACGGTGCGCACAAGCGCAGGGCACCGGCACCCCCACCGCGCAGTACGGGCTAGAGTTCAGCGCTCGATCGAATGGAGTCAATGAGATGCAGGTACAAGGACGATGTGACGCTGCTTTTGAACCGGTCCGCCAGGCCTTCGCCGCCATCCTGGAAGAGCCCCACGAGCGCGGTGGCGGTGTCTGCATACAGGTCGGCGGCAAGACCGTCGTAGACATCTGGGGCGGCGTGAAGGATGCGCACGGCCATGCCCCCTGGCAGCGCGATACCCTGGTCAACGCCTATTGCACCATCAAGCCGATCACCGCTGTGGCGGTACTCATGCTGGTGGAACGGGGCCGACTGGGTCTGGATGATCCCGTGGCCAAACACTGGCCTGAATTCGCTCGACACGGCAAAGAACGAATCACCCTTCGCCAGGTGTTGAGCCATACCAGCGGCTTGCCTGCGCTGCGCCTGCCGGATCGCACGCCCCACATGTACGACTGGAACCACATGGTCCAGGTGACAGCAGACGAACAGCCGTGGTGGTCGCCAGGCACACAGGTGGGGTACGGCGCGACCACCTATGGGTGGATCATCGGTGAGCTGATCCGCCGCGTGGACGGTCGCGACGCCGGGGTTTTCATACACCAGGAGATCCTCGAACCCCATGCGCTGGATGTGTTCCTGGGCGTGCCTGCCGATCAGTTCAAGCGTATCGCTCACTTCGAGCATGCGCCCGGCCGAGTGGGTGACCGGTTCGCACAGGACCTGCGCACCCTCATCCTCAATGAGCCTGCGCATGTGGCGACCCTGGCATTCACCAACCCCAGCCTTTCACCCACCCGTACGGGTAATCCGCGCTGGTGGGGCTACCACCAGCCGGGCGTTTGCAGCCATGGCAACGCCCATGGCCTGGCGGGCTTCTACAGTGCCCTGCTGCAAGGCAAGTTGTTGGGGCCACAACTGTTGAAGGCGTTCGGCACAGAGCAAAGTGCAGGGTTCGACCAGACCCTGCGGCGCCCCATGCGCTATGGCCTGGGTTGCATGATGGAACATGCCGCCGACCCTGACGCGTCCTATTGCATGGGGCCGCAGGCATTCGGTCATGTTGGGCTGGGCGGGCCGGTGGCGTTCGCAGACCCAGACCGGGAGATGAGCTTTGGTTTCGTGACCACCACCATGGGCAGCCATGTGCTGATGGACCCTCGCGCCAGAACGCTTGCGGCACTTGCCTTCGCAGCGGTTGAGTGACGCATCGTGCCAGCGCTTACCGGGCGCTGGCGTTTCAGTCCTGATCGGCCAGTTCGCAGACGCCATTCGCACGATTCTTGCCGGTGTACGACACATCCGGCGAGCCGTCGGGCCTGATGGTGAGCGACACGGTTATCCCGCTGCCCTTGGCTTCGAAATAGTTGTCGTTGACTTTCTTCAACGTGGCCTCTTTGCCATTGATATAGATCGGCCCGCCTTCATCGGCGTGAACCTCGATGTTGCCTGGGCAGGTGGCGTTAAGCAGCGGGATGTCCGCATGGGCAATGCCGGCAGCGCTCACCAGCAAGGCGCCCAACAGTAGCTGTTTCATCGAATTGTCTCCTGAGTCGGCCAGGTGCCGAAACATCAGCAATAGCTCACTTCAACGGTGCACGCCACCCTGGTGCAGGGGCGGATGAATTGACTGCGCTACCACAGCGATGGATTCAAGATGAAAAGAGCCCCTCTCGGTCAACCAGCAAAGTGGCTGCAAGCAAAATGCCACCAAGTGCAAGAATGTTCGGAGCTGTTTTAAAATGCGCACTTTGTCATTTCAAAGGAATGAACTAGTGGTAAGTCACAATGCCGTCGCGTGCCCACACTGTCACGGGCAAAATGTTCAACTGCTGTCCGTTATCCATGCCGCAGGCACCTCCCGCATCAAAACCACTCATCAAGTGCAATCCGGAGTAGGGCCAAGTGTTACGGTCGAGACGACGGGTAAACATCAGACTGACCTGGCCGCCAGCGTCTCTCCCCCACCAGGCAAACGCTTGCTGGGGCCCGTCATACTTACGATCGTGGGCTCCATCATCCTGTATGACGGCCTTAAACTCATGAACACCTGGTGGGGAGTCGATTGGACCAGGTTCTTCATTGGCGTTGCGTTCATTGCAATCGGCGTGATCGGTTTTGTTCGTCATTGGCGGTTCAACGTCGCGCAATACGACAAGTTGGAAGTCTGGCGCCGTAGTTGGCTTTGTCATGCTTGCGGCACCCGATTTCAGCCCTCATAACGTGTGAGGTCACTGTCCCGACGCGTACTTGAGCCCGTCTAGCGCGGGCTTTTTTTGAGCCATTTTTCTGCATGAGCATAATTTAAGGGCCGCCAGCTTCTGGTTGTACTCGTCGAGGCTCATGCCGCAGGCGCTGTCACCGTACTGGTTGGCCAGGTTCAGCTTTTGCTGGTTGATCCGGTCGGCGATAGTGGCGGCATCGGTCTGCTCATCACGCCCCCTGGACATTGAAATAATGGTGGGTTGCCGGTATTGGTGAACATCAAGTCATCCGCAAGGCAAATCATGCAGCTAACGTTCCGACATCTCAGCGATGTTTCAACCGATGACATCATGGCGCTTAACAACAATCCAGATGTCTTACGCCAGATGCCCTTGGGCCGCCCCGACTTTGACGAAAAAAAATGCAAGGCATGGGTCGCCCAAAAAGAGGCCCAATGGGTCCTTAACGGATATGGGCCCTGGGCCTTCTTCGTCGAGAATGAATTTGCCGGTTGGGGTGGGCTACAGAAAGAGGGCGACGACGCCGATCTTGCCTTGGTGCTCCATCCACACTACTGGGGATTGGGAAAGGTAATTTTCAATGAAATCGTACGGCGCGCTGTTCAGGAGTTGAGGCTGGAGTCGATTACCCTACTGCTTCCACCAACCAGAGTTCGAATCAAAGGTGTACTGCGCCTAGGGTTTCGCCCTGACGGAGAAGTTGATATCGACGGTACGTACTTCAGGCGCTATCGGCTCCTTGTCGGTCCAAGCGCACAGCACCCGTAACCCTTCAACTCGCATCCAGAGGAGCAAGCGCGCCGCCTGTAAAGCCTGATGCGAGCTTCTAATAGATCGAGCTTAATCCAGCACTCCATTTATCACTTCGTAGATGATGCCAGTGGCAATAGCAACGAGAATCAAGTCTGTGCCAGCTTGTTGCCACTCATAGCCATCGTAGCGCGGTAGATGGCCGATAAGTCTTGCGTCGAGCTTTTTCGCGATGCCAGGAGGGAGCGGTTTTCCTCGTGCCAAGTTCTTCTGGATGCCAGGCGGTAGTGCTGGGCCTGGGGCCCAATAATTGTGGTAACTGTTCAGAACGTTCAGGACGCTGCCACGATCAATGTTCGGGCCGTGGTCCCAGTCATTTTGCCCTGAACGCGTTCCCTTCGCCCCGCTCCCCTGGTTGCCGTGGCCTTGAGCATTGTGAGCGTTACCCTTTCCGTTGCCTTGCCCTTTTCCATTACCGGGGTCAGCGTATGCGCCGACCGAGCCTGTAACTAAAACAAGGCTTGAAAGCACTGAGATCAACGTTTTCGATTTGAGCATGGCCGTACTCTCAGAAAGGGGATAGCTCCTCCAATGTAGACGACGCTGTATGAAAAGGTTCATTCACCCCCATGCCGCATCCGGCCACGGAGGGCCACCAGAGTCACCATCTGCCTGCCAGGTAGAACATGCCTCCTGCAAACACAGTCAAGATGATGCCGTCCAGTACATCGCCAAATGCGGCGTTATCTGAACGCCATGCTTCGAGCTGTGCGGCTAGAAAGAAGATCGCAATGAACAACACGACGCCCGCGATGCGCCGCTGAACCTTGAACCTGGCTTTGTCGGTTCCGAACCACAGCATTCACGCCTCCTTCAGTAATCCATCCATAACCGCACGATAACTTGCGTAGGCGCTAAGGTCACGGAGGGCGGCGCATGCCGCCGCGAAGCATTACGTATTGCCCCACCTGAATGCGCTCCCGCATTGACCCTGTTCCGACCGGTTGATGTTGATATTTGGGCCTCACTACACGGTGCAGGTGCTCGATGAAGATCGACCCGCAACCTTCGCCGAACTTATCAAGGCCGGGGACTACGGCCTGATGGAAAGCTTCACTGCGCACAAGCGCACCCTGAACCAGTTCAGGCGCTACACCGGTCGAGCAGAGGGTTTGTCGATCAGCTTCGAGCCTCACTTGCTCGGCTCCAAGATTGAGTTCGACCAGGACAGCAGCAGCCTGACTATCCGCAACCTGCCAACGCAGCTTACTGATCAACTGAAGCGCCGCGCGCCAGCGCTTCAGCGCTTGTCATGGAGTTCGGGAGGCCAAGCGCTCATGAACCACATCATTCCGGGAATCATCACGTAGATCCAGTGCTTGCCAGGGTAAACGCAGATGCCGACAGTCCAGATGACGAGCAACGTACCGCCCGCTCGCCGACGCCGCCGCGGCGTGAACCATTCCTGAAATACCTTATGCTTTTCCCGCAGTTTCACTACCACTCTCCCTGTTTGGTAAGCGGCGAAGCATAACACCAGCAGCGCTGCCCGCCAGCGCCTTCCCCCCATACGAAAACGCCGCCTGATGAGGCGGCGCTGACTGTAACGGACGTTACTAGGTCTTTGGCTCTGACTTTTTGTACGAGCCACCAGTCATGCACTTCTCGACCAGGGAAAGAGGAAATCACCAAGCGTGTTTATCGCCGAGTCGGCGAAGTGGTCAGCCCGACCAAGTAGAGGGCTGATGCGGAAACGATGCCTCAAGATGCGGAAACGATCAGGTTTTCTATCGCCCAAATAAAAACCCCGCAGACGTTAATCTGCGGGGCTTTCAATAATGGAGGCCGAGGTCGGAATCGAACCGGCGTAGACGGATTTGCAATCCGATAGAAGAACTCCCGCCCGCTGCGGCCTACGATGCGAAAATAGTTCCAAAACAAAATCGCAACCGCTCGCCTACAGGCCGCGCTCTAGAAGGGTCCGCGTTTTAGTTTTGGAACCGATTTGCACCCCTCCTCCGGCGTCCTGCCGACCGAACAAATCCCCTCCCCCTGTGCAATTCGTCGCCTTGATTCGCCGTATCCGCTCAGCTGGATTACTGTATATGCAAACAGTATTCGTGAAGTGACGGAAATGACCCAAGACCTTGAAGATATTGAAGACTTTGACGGCTTCGGAGCGCCAACTGAGCTTGAGATGTGGAAGCACCAGGTAGTGCTCATGACGAATGAGGCCGAATACCTGACCCGAGAGCTGAGCAAGGCGCGCAGAAACATCGCCAAGCTTGTGGCAATGAACGAGGGCTTGACGAAGGATCTGCACAGCTTGCAGCTGCAATCTACGGGACGAGTGATCCCAACGAGCTGCGTACTCAGTGGCGAATTGCCGTCGGGCCTCCAAGCACAGCCTGCTGATACTCACTGACAGCCTGCATGAGCGATTCGGCCTCAACCCGCAGCCGGTCGACCTCTTCTGCGGCAGTAAGCGAATCTCGCGCCTCGTGGTAGCGCCGCACCGCATCCATCGCTTGCTGCATCAGCGGCTCACCCGCCGCCATCTTCTCCTCCAAGTCGTCCATGCTGCCCTCCGATTTCGGTCAGGGCAGTATAGGCCTGTTCGCAGGTCACCCCCCTTCCCCGGCTTTGATCAGCATCTGTCGCCAGGTCTCCCGCTCTTTCATCAGCGCGCTTGAGCACGTCGGCAAGCACCAGGGCGACACGGGAAGCTGCCGCGCTTGCTGCGGCAGTGCAGGAATGGCCGCCGGCCGGGTTGGTGATACGGCCGACTGATCGATCGGCTTCGTCCCGCAGGCTGAGATCAGCGCGAGCAGCGGCAGTATCAGCCACCGCACGGTCAATGATTTTCTGTCCATCCAGAATCACCTTGTTCATTTGTTGTTGATGGGCCTGCTCCTTGGTCCGCTCTGCAGCCTCGGACAGCGCCCAGGCCTGCTTGTCACTGGCATCGCGCGCAGCCCACCTGCCCTGCCACTCGGCGTCCATCGTCGTGCGCCCATGCTCATAGGCGCCCCAGTACGACACCAGCAACAGCAGCAAGCCCGTAGCGCGCCAGGCCCAGCCGTTCACGCCAGCCTCCCGCCGGCGGCGATGTAGTGCGCCAGCAGGTCATCAAGCTTGCGCTCATGCTGCCCATACCCGGCGCCTGGCAGGCTGGCCCAGATATTCCGGCACTTCGTAATTGCGGCCTGGACACGGCCGGCGTGCACGTCCGCCAGGGCGCCACGTTCCTTGACCAGGTGCAGGGCCAGCTTGTCTTGGCTGGTGGGCCCGAAGTCGGGCAGCTTGAGCAGGTCGCGGTAGTGCGGCCAGTAGCGCTGGAGTTGCTGGTACCGGCCAGCGGCCGTGGACTTCAGGCCCTTATTGTTCACTGTCACCAGCACGCCAGGGTGAGTGCTGTAGCTCTTGAAGGTGTTCGGGCTATCGATGCCGCCAACCACCACGTCATAGCCGTCGTCGCGGGTGTGTCTGCTGATCGACGTGCCTTCGGACCATGCGAGCATGTCGAGGAAAGCGAGCGCGTTCTTGCTGCCCGCCAGTGAGTCGGAAATTCGAGCCATGCGTTTCTCCAGGTAATAAAAAGCCCGCTCAAGGCGGGCTCAGGAAAGAAAAAGCCCCGTCAGTGCGGGGCTTTATGGGGTCAAGTCGGCCAACCAGGTCGGAGGCATAGGGCGGTGCTCGATGCCGGGAAACAGCTCCGACTGGGGCCAGTCGCGCAGGGCCTGGCGGTAGTGCAGCAGCTCGGCGAACTGCTCAGCCTGCAGCGTGCTGGTCAACTGCATGTCTTGCTCATCACGATGGCGATTCACCAGCCACTCGGTGCTATTGACCTGCCCATCACGCCAGCCACGCTCATAGGCGAATAGCTCATCGGGGCTCAGGGATGATTCTGGCGGAGCGACCAGGATTGGCCGACCTTCGGCGTCATGGCTGCGAATCATCCCTTGCGCAGGGTTGGCGATCACGTCGTGATAGATCTGCTCACTGATCTGCACAGCATCGTCCGGCATGGTGTCGTGAATCTCAGGCATGTATGTGCAGCCAGTGGACTGCGAGTAAAAACGTGTGAGCATGATCAATCTCCCTCCGCAAACCACATAATCTCAAGCGCGCCCGTCGCCACCTTGAAAAACCCATTCCCGTCTACGGTGTGGCCGCCATACAAAAAACCTTGGGCAGCGAATCCGGTACGAGACGGCAGCCATAGACCGTGGTGCCGCTCACTTGTCGAAACTGGCGTGACATGGATTGTCCTAACGCTGTTCGGAAACTCCATCGGAAAGGATACGGCTTGATCATCTTTCGTCAGGGTTACTCGCCCCCACTGCTTGATGCCACCGCCAAGCCATTTCGGTCTAACTTCGAATCCGTTTACTCCCGGGCTGATCAACACACCATTGGCAAGTTTCTTGGGCGTGACAATCACGTCATCCGCCACGCCAGCATCAACTTGCGCCTGGGTCGCGATTCTTGCCGTCCCCAGGTTGGCCTCAGTCGCCTGCCCCGCCAATACGGCAAGCGCCGCAATGTCGATGTTTCCCTGATTGATCGGCGCGTTCCAGGCCTTGATGCACCACATGACTGCGACGTTGCGCGGCCGTGTAGCACCCCATGCAATTTCACTGGAATCGGTAATTCCGGTTACGTTGCTGCCAGCTACTGAAACCGTCTGAGCCAACGTGTAGTCGGCGCGCTCGCCAGCGTCATACCCAAGGCCGCTGCGCGCATCAGTTGCTGTCGTAGCACCCGAACGGTCAGCAACCGAGCCAACGGCAGGACCAATGTCGAAGCTGTGCACAGAACCTTTTTGCCAGCTGCCCAACTCGCGACCGGCATCAATCCCACGTCCATGATCCCAGCCGCGCAGGAACTCGCCGCGCGACTCCGGCAAACGGAAGTATCCCGCCGGCTC
The DNA here is from genome assembly GCF_052850635.1 of Pseudomonas sp. 1176_21. Taxonomy (NCBI): domain Bacteria; kingdom Pseudomonadati; phylum Pseudomonadota; class Gammaproteobacteria; order Pseudomonadales; family Pseudomonadaceae; genus Pseudomonas; species Pseudomonas sp. 1176_21. Next base: position 224,432 of record NZ_VXCV01000001.1, on the reverse strand, counting down.
TGTGCCGTTGTTGAAGGCCCCACCGAGGAAAGCGGCCAGGTCAGGATAGGCCGCAATGCTTTGAGCGCTGCCATCGACCTCCAGCCATCCCGGCGGGATCTTGTTCACTGGCAGCGCCGCCATCACCCCCACAGGCAATGCCGAGGCTTTGGAAAGCAACGCCTCAACCTCAGTTTTAGTGTACGTGTCGGTGATGTTGTGCCCGGCCAATGTGCTGGGGTTTGTGCCGGCCGTCACGCGGCCCTGCTCGTCTACCGTGACCTTGCCGTAGGTGCCGGGCGCGACGATCTTGCCACGCACCTTGATGAACACCAGGGGCGTAGTCCCGAGAGTCGGCACGGCGGTATTACTCAGTTGCCACGCAGACAGCGCGTTGTTGGTACCTGACTGCACCGGTACAACGTGGCCCGGGGTGCACTCAATGCTTTCGTTGGCGTCCTGTGCGCGTACCCAGGCACCGACGCCGGCGGTGTAAATCCAGTTCTGCGCCGCGTTGGTCTGATCCTTCACCAGCACACGGTCGCCGGCCGTTACGGTAACGCCGTCAATGGTCTGCAGGCCGCTCAGGGCAATAGGGCCCGTGGTCGCGCAGCGCACTGAACGCTTGTAGTCAGATGCACTGATCGACGTGACGGCCTGCAGCAGCTGGGCCACGTTCGACTCATCCGGCACCAGCCCGGCGCCCTTGATCACGTTCAGGATTTCTTGCGTGATCGAATCACCCCATGCCGCTGGAATCAGCGAGCCGATTTGCCCGGTCACTGGGTTCTCGTCGACAAAGTGCCCGTCCACCAAACCGATGTTGGGCACGCTCTTTGGATAGTCCATTACTACTCTCCGTACTTGATAAATTCGACCGCATGCGCCGGGGCGCTGCGTCGCAGAATGCATTCCAGCGCACCGCTCGGGTTACCCCCGAACTGCTCGCCGAAGTAAGTCGCGCCAAAGCGCCGCCCCAGGCGCCGCCGGGGCCCCGTGTCTAAAGTCCACATGAACTGCGCAGCCCAGGTGCCGAAGCGGGCCGCACCGAAGCGAGAGCGCCCGAAGCGCGGCGCCCGGTGCTCGATCACCCGCGCATGCGGGTAGCCCTGGGCGATTGCCATGTCGACGAAATACGCCGGCGACTGCCCGCCGACCTCGATCAGCCGCCGGCGCACGGCCAACTGCCGATCCTCGAACTTGGGCGAATCGCCCAAGCAGGGGTCGGGCAGGTCCATTACCCGCTCCCAATCCGGTACCAGCTCGCGCACGGTGTACGGGTCTGACTCGGCCAGCAGGTCTGCGGCGCGCAAGTCTTCCTTGGCCAGCAGTTCGGCAGCCACCTGCAGCAGCTCGTCCAGCCCCGGGTTGAACTCGCGATCCCACGCGGGGCCGGGCGGTAGCAGCAGGCGCAGCTGCGCGTGGTAGTCCTCGGCGGTCATGATCGCCACAGCACACCCCCGTAGGTCAGAAGCTGGTTGGCGGCGGCCGTGACGTTGCCGGCTGGGCTGATGACGTCATGATCGCGCTCGCCCGTGGCGCCGCTGATAGCCTCGCGGATATGCGATAGCAGCAGCTCGGCACCCAGGGCAGATTCGCGGTTATGCAGATCGATCAGCGCTCCCTCAACGGCCCGGCGCACGGCGCTGCTGTCGGGGCTGACCTTCAGTTCGTACTGCACCGGCTTTTCGGCCGGCGGTAGTACGTACAGCTCGGCGGTCACCGGTCGCTCTTTCTCGATGTACACCCGCACCACCTCGCACGCGGCCGGGCTGGGGATCGGGTCGACGTCGCTGTCGCGCATGAAGAACAGGCCAACAGTGCCCGGCCCCATCCAGTGCCGCACGACCCAAGCGCGGGTCACCCCCGCCACCTCAAGCGCCCAGGTCACGTAGTCGCTTTGGCTGCCACCGTGGGGAATCACCCGGTAAGAACGAATCACCCGGGCGCGCAGGGCCTCAATGCTCTCCTGGGCCACGCCGCCATGCAGGCCAGGCGCATCGACGGTAACCGTTTCTTTCACGCCCAGCACCGGCGAGACGAAGCGCAGCACAGTGCCCGCCGGGGTATTGCCCAGCGGGCCGGCGTCCAGAGCTTCAAGCTTTGCGCTCCCACTCGTACCGGTCAGGGTGACCGTGGTCGTCACACGAAAGCGCACGCCGTCTTCACGCTGCAGCAGCGTGCCGGCATCGAGCGGCGCCGAGACCGCACCGGCGAATGTCGCGGCACCCGTGGCGGCCACCGCCTCCAGGCGGCCACGCTTCAAGCGCGCCTGCGCCATTCGCAGCAAGGTTTCTTCGTCCGCCGTGTCCGGCAGAATCTGGTCGGCAATGTAGGCCTGATGCCCGTAACGGCCATACGACGCGGCGGCCAGCACGCGTGCCAGCACCTCGGCGTCAGAGCGCAGCAGCGCACTGGAGCCTGCCAGGCGCGACAGCTCGGTGCTGATCAGCTCGGGCAGGCTGGGGGTGTTAAACGGCATTGATCACCTGCCATAAGTTGTCGAGTTGCAGATCGATGGTTCGCCCGTCTCGCAACGTGAGCACCACCGCCATGTTCAACCGGTCAATGCCCCGGGCCACCGTTACCGTAACGGCGGTCACGCGACCGTCATCGAGCATCCAGGCCAGCGCCTCCCGGGCGAAGGCCTCGGCCTCCTGCAGCGTGGCGTCGGTCAGCGTGCGCCGGCGCAACTGCCACAGCCGCGACCCGATACGGTCGTCGGCCTGGCTGGGGAAACTGTCGCCCCACCAGCCGAAGCGTTCGGCGTCGTCGAGACGGTCATCGGCGCCGGCGCGGCGCCAGGTCAGCAGGCTGATCACCGCCGCCCGTTGCCAGGCCGTGTCGGTTTCGTCGCCTTCAATCAGTGCCATGCGCTACCCCTTGACCGGCTTCTTGTCCGAGCCTTCGTGTACATGCAGCGACGTGCTAACGCCGGCGGCGACCTGATCCCCGACCGACTCGATACGGCCGGTGGTGCTGATCAGCGGCGTGTCGAACTCAACCGCCGTGGTGGCCTTGATGCGCATGACCGGGGTATCAATCGCGACCGCCATGTCGGCTTTGATGCTCAGGGTAAGGGTTTCAATCGCGATTTCACGGCCGCGCTTGAAGTGCAGAAAGTCGCCCTCATCGGTGTAAAGCGCGACCTCGCCGGACTCGAGCCCCTGCAGACGAAAGCGCCGGTCAGCCACCACGACCACGATGCCGTGTGATCGATCACCGCCGACGAACACCGCCACGGCCTCGGCCCCTGGGTGTGGGTTGGACGTGAGCCCGTAAGGCTCGAAATGCTCCATGCCGTCTTTCACCTCATCCGCGTTCAGACGCATCTGCAGGCCCTGCATCTTGCTGTCAGCATTGACCAGGGCCAGTTCGCCCCGGGCTATCACGTTGTTGCTCGGTTTCATGGGCTTGGCTTCCAGTCGGCGGGAATGAGGTATTCGAAGTTGTCGGCCTTGCCGCCCTTCTTGAGCTTGCGCGTGCTGTGCGGGTCTTTCGGCTCGGGGTCGAAGGCATCCGGAGGCGCCACGGTCAGGTTCGCCACCGTGCCGCCTTCGTCCAGGCTGTATTCGATTTCGCTGATCAGCATGTCGCGGTCGATGCCGATCAGTGGGTCGACCACGCGCACGATCATGTTTGGCAGCCACAAGGCGCCGTTGGACTGCCTCCAGCCCTGCACTTTGTAATTCAGGGTCAGGGCCTTACCCATGCGGTTGCCGCGCTCCCAGTTCGCCCGAGCGGCGGCCAGGTCCGGGGTCATCTGCCCGCTTTCGTGAATCACCAGCACACGCTTGCGTGCGGCACGCGGGTCAGTCACAGCGGCCTGCACCTCCGAGGCCTTGGCCCCAAAGGCGTCATCCGTGCCCGAGCGTTGGCCGGTCACCTTGTAGTCCGAGAACACGCCGGAAAAGTCGAGGGCAGCATCACCGGTCAGGATGTTCTGCCCCAGCTCCAGGCGGTCGACCGCCCGGCCGGCTGACCCTGGGCGAATGATCACCAGCCGGCCACGGGTGTCGTCCGTCGACAGCAACCGCGATAAGGTCAACAGCCGGTCGATGGACTCGAACACCGTTTCCCCGGGCTCGATGGCATGCTCGGCCAGCTTCGACGTTTCCGCCGCCTGGCTGATGACCTGCACACCGTAGGGCTCGGCCAGTGCCTGCACGATTTGTTGCACGGTCTGGCCCTTCCACTGCCCGGGCTTGTTGATCGCCGAGCAGTCCACCAGGTCGGCGGTCAGCGACCGCCCCTGAATCGAGCGCGTCACTTGCTTGCTGTCGTAGCTGACCGGCGTGCCGAAGATAAAGCCCGTCAGGGCCAGGTCATCGCCGATCTTGACGACGCAGTGATCGCCCTGGCGGATCGGGATTTCATCCGCCTGGCCGGGCCAGCGCCAGGTCACGTCAAGTTTGAAGTCCCGGCTTTGCCGCTCAATGCCGGCGCTGATGCTGACTTTCTTCCAGCCGCGATAATCCAGGCCGTTCACGCTCAGCGTGACAGCATTCTGTTCATGCATAGGGGTTACTCCTGGGCGACCTGCAGCACCCCGGCCGGCAGAAACCCGGGGTGCTTCACTTTGTTACGCGTAACGATTTCGCCGGCGCGGGATGCGTCAGCGAACAACTGATAAGCCAGCACTACCGCCGGCAGGCTTTCCTTGCGCTCAACCTCGACCAGGCGCACACCGGCGCCGGCCACAGCCGTCAGGTGATCCCGAACGCGCTTGCGCACTGCCTCCAGCAGCTGGAAGTGCTCATGCGTGGCCATCAGCGATGCCGACCACAGCGCGTCACTGATCGCCTCGCGCAGCGCGATCACGTCCGCCGCCACCGGCACCTGCGGCCGATCAATCGGCGCCGCCACCTGCTGCGCCAAGCCCGGTACCCCGGGCAACGCCGCCGGCGCCGACACCACTGGCATCGACGCGGCAACGCGCACGGCCTGCACGATCAGCGTGTCACGCATCAGCTCGCGTGCCGCCTGTACCACGGCAGCCGTGGCCAGCCCGCCGTCGGCATTCGCCGCTGCAGCACTGCCCTGCAGCTCGCCGCTCAGCCCCTGGGCCAGCTCAATCTGGTTGGTGATGTCGCGTGACGCCGACACAAAGCTGCTGAATTCCGGCTCGGTGCCTGTAAGCCGCGCCACGGTGCGCGCAAACTCGGGGTCAGCCTCGACCCCGGTTGCGCCCGAACTGCCCCCCGAGGGGCCCCAGCGGTAGCCAGACGACCGGTTGCTACCGCCAACACTGGCGAACTGGGCGCGAATCATCGCCGCGAAGTTGCCCGGGGCGTTGATCAGCATGTCGGCCAGCGCCTCGACCGACGACACCAGCCCCAACACCTGGCCCAGCTCGCGCTGTATAGCCATCTGAATGCCGGCTATGCCGTTCTGCAGGGCGACCACGGCCAGCCGCGCTTTGTTGACCACGGCCATTGCTGCCTTGTAGCGAGCAATGGCCGACTCAAGCAGGCTTTCCGAATCGTCTTCCAGCTGGCTGGCCGGGTTGGGCACACCGACTGGGTAGCCCTTCTCGCCGGCTTCGATGAACTCCAGTTCAAATCGCACCAGGCCGCCTTCGCGGCGTTCGTGCGACACGTCGCAGGCCTCGCCCGGGGTGACCGTCATACGCCCGAACCACGGGTGCACCAGCTCGCCAGAGCCCGGTTGGTTCAGCGCGTGCAGCAGGTTGTCACGTTGAAACAGGCAATCTTCGCCGACGATAAACGCCGTCATCTGGACTACCCGCGTCTTCGCACCCATGTCTTCCACCAGCGGCTTATCGCGCTGGGGGTACTCATGCAACTGCGTGCGCCGGCCGACCGGGGTTGAATCACTCTCGACAAAGAACGGCACCCCACGAAAGGATGCCGGTTGCCGCTTCTCCCGCCATGTTCCCGACATTTATCACGTCCTCCCCAGTGAGCGATAACCCACGCTCGGCGTGACCGACAGCCCGGGCTGGTTGGTTTGCGCTGGGTTCACGACCATACCCGGCGGGGCATTGTCGAAGCGCACGACCATTGAGCCCTGCAGCTCGGTTTTCGAAGCCGCGGCTGTTTGCTGAACCAGCGAACCGCGCGCAGTAGGCAGGCTGCCGCCCGGGGTTGCCCCAGGTAATGGTCGACCACGCGCCGCGTCCCGGGCCAGCGTGTCAGCCTTGGCCAGCGACTGGGCAGCCGCTGCAGACTGCACCGCACTGGCCGGTACCGACGGCACAGCCATCAGCGGCACCCGTCCATCATTCGCCGGCGCCCGCATCATGCTGGCCACCGTCGTCGCCTCGGGCAGCAGCTGCGGCATCGGGGCGATCGGCTTGACCAATCGTCCCTGGCCCTGCTCGTTACGCGCCTTCTGTTCCTCGGTCCAGGCGTTGACCTTATCGGTCGCCCCCTTGACCACGCCGTCACCGTCCGAGCTGAACCCTAGAAACTTCATCATCGGTTCAATGATCGGCTTGAGCTTGTCCCACAGGCCTTTGAAGAATCCGGTAATCGGCTCCCAGTGCTTGAGGATCAGGCCCAGCGGCGACCAGTCGAACAGGGTTTTCATGAAGTCCAGGAACGGCACCGACAGGGCTTTGATCAGCTCCCACACCGCCCCAAAGAACTCCGTAATCGGCCCCCAGTTGGCGACGATCATGCCGAGCGGGGTCCAGCTGAAAGCCTGTTTCATCCAGCCCCACACCGCCATCGCCGGGCCTTTCACCATGCCCCAGACCTTGGCGAAGTACGGCCCCACCGTTGACCAGTTGCCGATTAACAAGCCGGCAGCCAACGCGATACCCCGCACAACCAAACCAATGGGGCTCATGCTGGCCACCGCGTTCATCAGCGTGAGCGCGCCGGTTGCGGCGGCCGTGGCCAGGCGCAGCACGGTAAAGCCCACAGCGGCGCCGAGGATGCCCTTGATCAGCCACGGGTGCGCCCCGGCCAGCTCGGTCACGTTGCTGATGATCGGCCCCACCGTGGCCATGAAGTCGTTGAACGGCGGCAACAGCGCCGTACCGACCGTGATGCCCAGGCGGGTTACCCGGTTCTGCAGCAGCTGCAGGGCGTTTTCCGTGGTTGCCGCCCGGGCGGTGTACTCGTCCTGCATCGAGCCGGCAAAGTCGCCCTCCTTGCCCACCGACCTGAAGTTCTTCTGCAGCGTGTCAAGGTTCGTCAGCAGCGGCGCGATGGCCCCTACCGATTCCTTGCCGAACAGGCTGGTAAGAACCGCCGCCTGCTTGGCCTTGTCGACCTTGGCCAGCGTCTTGAGCACGCGGGTCATGGTCCCTTCACTGTCGGTCTGCATGCCCTGGGCGATTTCGTTCGCGTCCAGCCGCAACGCTTTGTAGGCCTCGCGCTGCGACTTGGTGGCCGCGTTGCCGGCGGTCATCGTGAGCATGAAGTTCTTGATACCCGTCGCGGCCACGTCCTGGGCGATACCCACCCCAGCCAATGCCGAGCCCATCGCCGCCAGTTGCCCGGCGTTGACCCCCGCCACCTCGCCCAGCGGGCCGATGGCGGTCACGATGGCCGAGATTTGCGCCGTGCTGGCCGCGCCCGTGTTGCCCAGGTAGTTGATCTTGTCGGCCAGGGTGACCACTTCGTCTTGGCTCATGTGGAACGCGGTGCGCCACTTGGCCATCATTTCCCCGGACTGCGCGGCGGTCTGGTCGAACGCCACGCCCATCTTTACCGCGTCTTCGGCGAACTTGTTCAGTTCCTCTCGGGCAATGCCCGACTGCCCGCCGGCCGCGACGATTTGCGCGATGCCATCGGCCGCCATCGGCAGCCGCTCGGACAAGTCGAGCACGTCATTGCTCATCGCCTTGAACTGCTCGGGCGTGTCGAAGTTAACGACCTTCTTCACGTCGGCCATTGCGCTTTCAAACTTCATCGCCGCCTGAACGCCCATGACAAAGGGGGCCGCGATGGCCCCCCCTTGCACTGCATCCATGAACGTGATCTTTCCCAAGCCCGAGCTATTCAACTGCTTGCGCAGCATCGCCGCGTTTTTGCGTACACCGGTCATCACCGGCGACAGCTTGTCGACGCCGGTAATCAGCGCCTTGAGCTGGAACTTATCCGCCATTGCTGCCCCCCGCTAACGCTTGAATCCGCCAGGCGTTTTCCTCACTTTCGAACAGCACGTCGAGCGGCCATTCCTTGACCTGCTCCGGGCTGGTTTTCCAGTACCAGGCCAGGTCGTAGGCCAGCTCGGTCAGGTGCTCGGGGCTTCGGAATCGGGGGCCTTCGTCGCCGGCGTAAGGAAAAAACCGATCACCATCCACACCAGAGTGTTCAGGTCGGACAGGTCCAGCTGGTTGACCGAGCCCGGCGGGATACCGGCGCACACCGCGATGTACTTGGCCGCCACTTCCACCTCAGCAACGGGCTGATTGGATTCGCCCAGGACATAGGGAAGCATCTTGATAGCGCGTACTTCCTGGGTGGTGGGGCGGCGCAGCGTCAGTTCGTTCAGCGTTTCGCCGTGTGCCTGAATCGGTGCGCTCAACGTGTGAGTAGTGGTGCTCATTATTGCCAGTCCCCTGCGATGCCTTCGAAATTGAGTGAAACCTTGCCGTCGTCACCGGTGACGTTCACGTCGTCGACCAGGTACGCGCCGGACAGCACATAGCTGCGCCCGGTCTTGAACTCGACTGTCACGGTCATGTTGATGCCGTTGGTCAGCTTGGTGATGGGGAAACCCGGCGTCATCACTGCATCAAGCTTGACAAACGGGGCACGGTCTTCCTCCTTGAAATAGCCAGTAACAACGGTTTCGCGCTTGACCTTGGACAGCGGCGCCTCGACGCCGCCCGTGATTACCAGTTGCTCGCCATCGACCTTGACGTAGCAGGTGCCTGCGACTTTCTGACCCATAAAAGGGCTCCCATGAAAAAGCCCGCACTAGGCGGGCCGGGGTGGATTGATGCGGGTTACGCCGCGTCGGGGTACTGCAGGCGGAACTGGTACAGCAGCGCGAACACGCGCAACTGGTTGACCAGGTCAGGCGGAAACAGCACGTTCAGGCGGTTCGGGTTGCTCGCATCACGCTCGACAATCAGGTGCTCTTTGAACGCCTCAATGTTCTCGACAATGCCGGCGCGCTCCAGCTCGCCATACGCCGCGATCAGTTCGCCCCGGATCACAATCGGCGTGACGATGGCCGCGCCGGCGCCAAAGCTGGTGCCGTCGTTGGCCAATTTGCTGCGCCCGTATTTGCTGGTGATACGGCTTTGCAGGTTGCGGATCACATACGCAGACTGGTGCAGCGGCTCGCTGTCCAGGTAAGAGTCATCCGCCTGGCCAAACGCATTGCGCTGGTAGGTGGTGATACCCCGCTGAATGCGGTAGCTGCCGCCTTCGTAGTACGCCGTGGCAATGCCGTTCATCAGCAGCGATTGCCGCTCGGTCAGCATGAAGCGGCTGCTGGCCGGCGCCGGATCGATGCCGGGCAGCGTGCCGGTTTGCGTCGGCCGTGCTGGGTCGGCGCTGATGAATACAGCGGTGCGTGCGGCGTACTGCGCGGCAATTTCCCAGACCGGCTGGGGAACGCCGCGCTCGAACCCGTGAATCGTCATGTGCGGGTCATTGCGCGCCCGACCGGCCGCCACCAGCTCGCCCAGGGTGCCGCGCTTGGCGGTGTACACATGGCCATAGAGTTGCTTGGCCCAGGACCAGCGGCCGGCCGTGTCTTCCATGGTGACTTTCCAGGCGTCCAGGGTCGCCACGTCGCTCCAGGGCTGACAGATGAACTCGAAAGGCTCATCGCCCAGGGCAGCCAGCGCGGCCGCCATGTCGGGGCTGCCAACGCCGCCCGTCATCACACCCACCACCAGCGTCAGCCCGGCCGGGGTTTCCTCGCCGTTGGTGCGGCCCAGGCGGTTCAGCTCGACCCGAATATCGTTGCTCAGGTCACCCTTGAACTTGGCCGTCAGGGTCACCACGGCCGCCTCCACGGTCGCCGTGACCGGCAGATCAAGCGAGGCGTTGACGCTGGCCGCGACAGCGGTGGCCACCGCCTCGGCCGACATACCCAGGGTGACGGTGGTACGCACGCGCTTGCCAGCCACGTACAGATTGACCAGGCCGGCCGACGACGGCGTGCCCGTTACGGTAACGCTCGCCGTGGCCGCCGTGCCTTCGGTCACCTGCAGCGGCAGACACCACACCTCGCCGGCGATATCGATGGCGCGGTGCTTCTCGTACATCGCTGCCAGCATCGAGCCGGTACCGCCGATGGCGGTGGCTTCGGCCTGGCGCGACACCAGCACCAGGTTGCCGACCTCTTGGCTGTCTACACCGTCGTTGACCTGGCCCACCAGCAACCGGCGCAGCGCGGCGCCGGCATTGCTATTGGCCATCGAGCTATCAACCTCGGCGTAGAACAGCGGCACGCGCAGGTCGGACGGAATGTTGCTGAAACCAATGCTCATGGCTTGGTCACCCTCGCTTTTTTGGGTTCGACGACAACCGCGTCGCCATCAGCCAGGCGGCGCTGCCACCAGGCATTGTGGGGCACCTTGGCCCCTTCGTCGGGCAGCAGCTCGCCGCCCTTCTCCGGCATCGGGCAAGCACGCCCCGGGGCCGGTTTCAGGTGAATCAGTGTCATTGAGGTAGATCCTCTCGGGTTTTGAATTCGACACGGCCGTCAGGGCCCGATTGCGCGACGTTGTGATCGACAAGGGGGTCGATGAAGTCATACGCGGTGTCGACGCCATCAAGCGCCGGCAGGCCCAACAGAACGCGCTCTTTCCACGTCTCCGGGTTGCTGCCGGCGCCGAGTGAAAGGTTTCCGAGCTGGAAGTCTGCATAGAACCGGAAGCGGTAGACCACCCGATCCCGATCGATCAGCAGTAGCGACCCGCCGTCATACAGCAACTCGCCGTAGTCCGCGTCTGGCTCGAAACCAACCAGGGCACGCCAGAGACTGGCACGCACCAGGTGCACTTGGTCGGCCACCTGCTGGCCGCGCTCGTCGTGGTTCTTCAGCACAACGCACACGTCGATGGCATCACGCACCATCTGCGTAATGACGTTCTGCTGCTCGGGGTCGTCGGCACCGTCGCCGGTGGGGATCACGTAAGCCGCCGGCAGCTCCAGCAGCGAGCTACCTTTGACAGGATCCCAGTCCAGCCCCCCCGCCACTCGGCCTTTGAAGTCCGGGCAGCGTTCTTTAAGCTGATTGATCACGGGGGTGATTCGCATGTTTTCCTCGGGCACAAAAAAGCCCCATCGCTGGGGCTTTGGCGACGCCTGCAGCGTCAGTTCAACAGCGCATCGGCAAAGGTCTTCTGCAGAATGCGTTGCACGTCGCTCGCTGAATCCGCCAGGGCGTCGGTCATGTAGTTGTCACGCGGCGTGATACGCCACCCGTTCGCCTTTCGCGCCACCTGCAGCGCCTGCCGCTGGCCAGCTGCGCGACGCCCCTGGCCCGGGCTCAAGCCTCTGACCCGCGACCCAAGGCGCACCCCGTAGTGCAGATACGCCGGGTAGAAGGCCGCCATGCTGCTGGTCTTGGTCGGCGCGATACGCACCAGAAAGCCCGAGCGCGACAGCTTGAAGTTGATCGAATCAACCGTCGCACCCGTGCGTGTTTCCGGGTAGCCCGCCTGGCCTCCCCCAAGCGCCAGGTTCATTTGGGCGCGGCCGGTGACCAGTCGGCCCACCTTGCGCATGCCGGCGCGAACCTTGCGCTTGTTGAACACCTCGGTTTCGAACTTCTCGAAACCTTCAATGTGCAGGTAGCCGTCAACGGAAACTGAATTCGCCATCAGTGCCCCCTTCGTTTTCTGGTAGGTCCGGGCCCAGCTCTTCGACCTCTATCACCGACCAAACCGCCCGGCCGCTCATCGCCGTGGCCCGCTTGACGCGGAACACGCGGCCCCGCTCGACCAGCTCATGCCGAATATCCACGCCCTTGATGAACTTGCAATAGAGCCGGTGGGTGATCACGTTGCCGGTTTGCTGCACGCCGGTGTACGTGGCCGTACCCAGGGGCTCGACCTTGACCCATCGCCTCGCCACCGGGGTGTATTCAGACGTCTGGCCCACCCCGGCGGGTTTGTCATGGCGAATACGCACGGCCATGCGGTGGCTCAGCTCGCCCGTTTCTGGCTCCCTCATAAGCTGAACCACCGATAGGGCCCGACCAGGGCGTCATAGGCCAACGGGACCGACTTGGAACCGTTGGCCGTGGCCTCGGTGACTGGCTCGCGGTTGCGGTACCAGTGCGCCACCAGCATTAGCATGGCCAGGCGCACGTCATCCGTTACGGGTAACGCATTCTCCGGTGCGCCCTCGGGCAGCAGGCTGCGCAGGTAGACTTCATCGCCGCCGGCATCGGGCGGTGCATCGTCCGGCAGCTCGACCAGGAACAACCGGCGCCCGGTCGAAGTCTCTACCTTGCGGCGCGCTGCCCGCCCGTAGAGCCGCAGCAGCGTGTCTTCCTCGGTTTCGTCCAGCTCAAGGCGGCAATGCCCCTTGATATCCTCAAGCGTCAGCATGACCACACAGGGGCCGCTTGCACGGTCCCGCCTCCAGGCTTAAGCAGTTTTGCCTTCCAGCGCCTTGACGGCGGCGGTGTCCTGCAGGACAAAGCCGAAGCGCACGAAGGCCAGGAAGGCAACTTGGCCATATTCCGCGTAACGCTCTACCAGCCGCTTGAGAACCAAACTGCGCACCGCACGCAAGATCACTTCGTTCCAGTCACCGGCAAACGCAAATTTCTTGCCGGCGCCAATGTCGGCGATGGCCTGATCGATCACGTATTGCTGTTTCAAAATGGTGGCCGGACGATCATCAGCAATGCCCGGCAGCCACAACGGACGGTTGTTGGCGTCGACCATCTCTTCCAGGGTTTGCGCCGTCTTGTCATTGAAAGCCAGGCGGAATCCAGGCGCCGCGCGATAGGCCGGGTCAACCGAGTGAATAAGGCTGTTCATTTCCTGCCAGGTGAAAGTGGCCGCTTTGGCCGTCATTGCACCCCGACCTACAGATACCTCCAGGCCTTTCGGCTGTGCCGGTGCGTCGGCCGTTTCAGCAGCGCCAGTGCCCTGGACAATCAAGCGGTTACGGGTGCGGGCAACACGCTTGCTGATACGTCCGGTCAAGAACGTCTCCATGTCGATTCCCGAGTCCTGCAGCAGCTGTTCGGAAACACGAATGATCTTCGAACTGATCGTGTGCGAACCCAGGGTAGCGGCACCAAATTCGACATCCTTTTCACCGGCCGCTTTGTTCTCGCCGATCAGCTCGCCCTCTTCCTCGCCGCCGTTACTCACTGCCCAGGCGATGGGCGCGCCGTTGTCGGTCTGCAGCAGTTGGCACACCGACGCAATGCCGCCATAGGTGACCAGCGCTTCGATCACTTTGGCCTGCAGGGTGGTCGGCACGGTGAACCCGCCTGCCTCGGCGGGGCTGGTGCCCTGAGCGCGCATTTCGGTCAACAGCGAGCGCTGTTCAGCCGTCAGGCCTTCCATTCCGCGACGCGCCCAGGCGTCCCACGCCGAACGGCGCTCGGCATCAGGGCCTTCCTGCTGCTCGCCGGGGCGGCGACCACTGGCAGCCAGGCGCTCGCGTTCCTCGACAAAGCTTTGATCGTTGGCGCGCAGCTCTTCTTCGCGCTCGATCTTTTCCTTGATGCCTTTCAGCTCGGTGCGAATGGCTTCCCACTTGGCGCGAACCTCACCGGTCCAGGCATCATCACCAGTACTTTCGTGCAGGCTGCGCATTTCAGCCGACAGCTGGGTGTAACGCTCTTTCAGTTGTTGCAGTGTCATAAATCCCCCAGGGGTTCAAAGTTCGTTCAGTTCAAGCACGCGCTCGCGGGCTTCGCGCTCAAACAGAGCACGACCCTCAAGGCCTTCTTGTTGCGCCTGCTTCCAGGCATCCATAGAGCGCTGGGCAGCGCTTGAATCGGGATACGCCGGAAAGGACACCGGCCCCACGTCGCGCAGTTCGGCGATCTTGTAGATCGTTCGAACCACCACCCCGCCGGGTTCTTCGTGCCAGGTATCGCCGCCCTGGGCGACGCGCATGGCGAAACTGCTGCCGGACATATCGCGGCGCTTGATCGGCTCGACCACCAAGTCGCGGATGGTCTGCGTGGACGGTGTATCGATCTCATACGCCAGGCCGCGCGCATCCACCGCCAGGCGCAGCGTGCCGCTGGCCGTGCGTCCAAGCAGGTAGTTGGGGTCATGGTTGAACAGGCCGCGCACGTCCTGGCCCAACACGTCATCAAAGGCGCCCGGGGCGATCACTTCGACGAAGAAACCGCCCAGCATTTCGCTGCGCTGGTTAAAGACGGCGGCATAGCCGGCGATCTTGGGCGAGGTTGCATCGGCGCCCTCGCCTTCTGGCGAGACAGCACGAAGCTCGCACAGCTGCGCGGGCAGCATGCGTTTCTCAAATTCACTCACGGGGTTATTCCTTTGGCGTTACGGGTAACGGCAAGCCATCAGCGCCGAGCAACTGGGTGTTGACGTTGAGCAACATCGAGTCGAGGCCTGCCAGCGGGTTGAGGTCTTCCAGCACGCGCACTTCGTTGCGGTTCATCCAGCCGTCTTGGATGGCAATGCGGTAGAACTCGGCGCGCTCTTTCGGGGTGCCGCGCAACAGGCCGGCCAAGTTGAACTTGACGTAGTAACCGGCCAGGCGCTCTGCCCGGGTGAACACCCGGCGGTTCAGCTCTTCTTCCCAGTTCTTTACCCAGGGCATCACCGAATGCCGCACGAACTGGATGGCCTGTTCGCTGATGTTGGAGAACGTCGCCTTTTCAAGGTCATTGATCATGTGCGACGGCACGTTGAAGATGCTGGCAATCTCGCTGCGGGTCAGCTTGCGCGTCTCCAGAAACTGCGCATCCTCGGGCGCGATGGTCAGGGCCTTGTAATCCAAGTCCGCGGGCAACAGCAGGGTCTTGTTCTTGGTGGTAGTGAGACCAGACACGGCACCACGCCAGACCTTTTTAAGCCGCTCCCAACTATCTTCCTTCAAGTCCCCGTTCTTGAGCGTGACCAGCCCCGTAGGGCGGCCGCCGCCTTCGAAAAACTCTTTGCCGTAGCGCACCGTGGCCAGGCCAAGGGCGATAGTGTCAGCGTTCTGTCGAATCGGGCTGGTCCCCATTCGCCGCCCTGAACCAATGGCGCGCAGGTGCACCATGTCTTCGGGCGACACCGCCAGCGGCTTGCCGTCTTCATCCTGGGTCGCATAGACCCAGCGACTGCCGTTTTTCACCAGGTCAGTGACTTGGGGCTCGCACATTTCCAGCGTCTGCAGCTCGCCCCTACGGCCGCGCACCAGGCGGGTAAAGCCGTTACCCCAGCCCAACGTGTGGGCCTGCTTGGTTTCCCGCCAGCGGTAAGAGGTCTGCCACTGGTTGGGCTCATCGTGCAGCAGGTAGTGCGCCGGGTGGTCGGTGGCCGGAACAATGCGGCCATCGACCTTGCGCAACACGTTCAGCGGTAGCTGCGCCATCGTGCTCGACAGCACGTAGATACACGCATAGACCGCCGTCAGTTTCTGCGCCATTGCCGGGCTGACCGTGATGCCGTTGACCGCGCCCAGATACTCGGCAAGCTCCTGGCTGTTCATCGGCGTATTCGGATTTTCCAGGCTGCTGCGCTGCTCATACATCGCCCCGAAAATCATCGCCTCACCATCTTGATGGCCGCGCCCACCAGCAGGGTGCCGCCGACGATCAACGCCACACCTGGGCCGAACTGGATGTAAAGCCCAGTGACAAGCAGGCAATAGCCGGCCGTCCCGAGCCCTTCAGGAAGCCACTGTTTCATAGGGTTCTCACATGGTTAGAACATCATCATCAGTCAGGGTGCTAAGCAGGTCTTGCGGCTCAAACTCGCCCAGCATGGCCCGGCTCATGGCCATTAGCGTTGCGACCAGGCCGTCGATCTTGCGCAAGTTGGTCTTGCCTTCGTCGGCCTTCTGCGGGGTCAAGCAGCCTTTGTATTCGCGGGTCACCACGTTGCCGGCCTGCCAGGTGAACACCGGGTCAGCCGAGTGGCGGAAACGACGCGATAACAGGGCAGCCTCAAGCTCGCGCATCGGCAAGTTCATGGTGGCGATACCACCGCCGACCTCGACCACTTCGGCGCCGTCCTTCTCCAGCTGGTGCGCCAGTTGGGTCGCACGCCATTTGTCGTAGGCGATATCTTGAATGTCGAACATGTTGGCCAGGTCGGCCACGTCGTCACGCACCAGGTCGAAGTCCATTTCCTCGCCGTCGCATAGCTCCAGCAAGTTCGCGTTCGCCCAAGCCTGATAGGCGTCCTTGTTTGGTCCGGCGCGCTCGATGGCCCCCTCGGGCAGGTACGACCGGCAGAATGCCGTCCAACGGTCGACCAACTTGCCGCTGCCGGTGACCAGTTCCACTTTGTCGCGGAACACCAGGGCCACAGCGGTAATGTCGGACTTGCTGGCCAGGTCAATGCCGACCCAGCACGGCTGGCCCAGGAACTGATCAAGGGTCAACGTCGGGTCGCCGCACGCCTCCCAGTCAGCGATGTTCAGCCAAGCCAGCTTGGCGCTCACCCAAATGTTCAGATGCTTTGTCTTAAAGGCGTTCTGCCGTGACGGGTAACGGGTCGCATCAAGCTGCCGCTTCAGCAAAAACTCAGCGCTGACCGACACGTCATAGTTCGGGTTGGCCTTGCGCAATACAGCCGGGTCTTTCCAATCGTCGTCATCGTCAATGGTGTAAATGATCCCGAACAACTCGTCGTTCGGTACCGTCCCGTTGAGCTTGTCGATCACCTGATTGCGCTGCAGGTAGCACGGGCCGGCGATGTTGTAGCCCGCCGTGGTGATGGCGAACATCATCGGCTCTTCCCGAGCGCCCATGCCGGTCAACATGGTTTCGTACAGTGCGGCCGTGTGGTGTTCGTGGAACTCATCGACCAGGGCGCAGCTGGGCGACTGCCCATCGCCGGGGTCGCCGATCAGCGGTTCAAACTTGCTCTCGTCGTCGATAATCGACAGGTTTTTGGCGGCGACCTGAATGCCATAGGCCTCGATCAGCTGCGGCGTGCGCCTAACCATCTGCCGTGCCGGCTTGAACACCTCCCAGGCTTGGCGCTCAGTCGTCGCGCCGCAATACACCTCGGCACCGAACTCACCGTCACGGCACAGCATGTACAGCCCCAACCCGGCGGCCAACACGCTCTTGCCATTCTTGCGCGGCACCTCGACATACACTTCACGGTAACGGCGCCTGCGGGTCTTCTTGTCGACCCAACCGAAGATCGCGCAGAAGATGAACAGTTGCCAAGGCTGTAGCTTGATCAGCTCTTTCTTCGCCGCCCACTTGCCTTTGGCATGCGGCAGCAACTGAATGAAGTCGCCTACCACCTCGGCCGCGTCGCGGTCGAAGGCCCAGCGAAAGCCACGTTTCTTTGACTTGGCCAGGTCGTCCAAGTGTTGCTGGCAGGTCTTGCGCACCCACTTACACGCAGGTATCCGGCCCGCCACCACGTCACGGGCGTACTTGTTCGCACCGTTCACGTTCGGGTAACTGGCCATGGGGTCAACTCACTTTGCGGCGGCCCTGCCTCCTTTGAGCAACAGGAACGGGTTCTCGGGTTTCTCTGTACCGCCGCCACCGGTCAAGCGGGCCCGGCTGGCCGGGTCCAGGCCCAGCGCCCCGCCGAAGCTGGCCATCTGGCGTAGCGACTCGTTGATTACCGTGCATGCGGGGTTCTTTTTCATGACCCCTTTCTTGTCCGTTACGGTAACGCCAGCAGTTGCGACCTCGGCTTCGGCGGTCCGCCACCGGTGGTAGGCCGCGCAGAAGGCGGCCAGGTTGTGTGTATCGGTGCGGGCCATGATCCCGGCATGGGTCAACCAGGGCGCGACCACATGCCAAATCTCGACGCCCCAATCGCCGAGCCATTCCGGCGGGTCGGGCACCTCGGCCAGCGGCGCCGGCGCGGGGGCGTTCTTGTCCAATCGACGCTTGCCCGGATTGCCCTGCAGCACCTTCAAAGCGACGGGCTTTGCATGCCGTCCCATCGTTCAGCCCCCCGATTTTTGCCAAATGCGATTTTTTTTAATTTCGCGGCTGTAAGAAAAAGACTGGGCGATCGGTGGAGAGGGACGAAGGTTGTAGAGATTTGCCCCCGCCCCCCTACTTGGTGATTTTTTCACCAATTTTAGCCACCTGATCACCTCACGTTCGCTGGCGAGCCTCTTGTGCCTCCCGCTGTGTTTTCGCCTTGTGGCAGTCCTCGTTTATGGCTGCCAGATTGCTGAATTCGTCCGTTCCACCCATGTGTTTTGGCACAATGTGGTCAACTTCTGATGCAGGAAGGCGCCGACCTTTGCAGCCGGCGCATTGGCACAGGTAACGGTCACGCTTGAGTACGGCGGCGCGCTTCTTGCGCCACGCCCAGTCATACCCCCGCTGCTCGGCGGTGCCGCGCGCCGGATTGTTCCAGCCGCTGGCCAGGTGATTGTGGGTATCGCAGTAGCCGCTATCGGCCTGGGTCTTGCCCGGGCACATCGGTGCACGGCAAGGTCGCTTTGCCTTAGGCGGCATAGCATCAGCCCTCAACCTTGCGAGTCATGAATCGGTCGGAGTAGTCGCGTAACTTCTCCACACCGATGAAGCCAACCATGCAGCCGGCGAAGACAGAGAGATTGGGTGGTAGCGCGAAGTACTCCAGCACTGGTAGCAGGCTGATAGCGATCAGACCACAGATGGTGCCTTCAAGTACGATCTTGCGGCCACGTCCACCACCATAGATTACGCGACTCATGGCCACGGCAGCGGCTATGCCGCCCGTGTACAGCTGCGGCTGATGTGCAATCAGCCAAGTAAGCAATGCGGCCCAAAGGCCAGGGTCCTTCTCGGGCATGTTCGGCATCTCGATTCCTCCCATCTCGGGAGCGCAAATGAAAAGCCCCAGCATTTGCTGGGGCGTAGAAACAACAAAGCCCCGCGTTGCAGGGCTTTGGATGAGGTCAAGCCTCGTATGGGGTGGGGATCGTACCGTTTGCCATCATGCCGCACCAGATGGAGATGATTGGTGTAGCGAAGTATGTGTAGCTTTGCATCAGGAGATTTTTGATCATCAGGTTATCCTCAGTTGTGTGTTGCGTGATTGCGATAAGTTGTTCTGGGTTTGTGGAAATTGCAGTCATCAAGACCGCAAGTAAGAACAGTACCGCCAACTGGGAGGCCTTCATGGCCGGATTCGAACCGTTTGATCCCCGGAAACTGGGTGACAGGTAGTAACGCCTGCTTATGGTCACATGGTACCAATGTTCAGATCGCATCTAAACAAACAAGGCCGACTTTATAGCCGGCCTTTACGGTCACTCATCAACATGCGCAGGAATGACAGGATGGGGTTAATTTCGCTCACTCGCTCACTGATGTCAACAGACAGTTAAGCAGCCTCTTGCATCAGCAGCCCTTCAGCCTGAAGGATCGCCCGAACTTCGGTCAGTGCGTCGCTGACCATGCCGTCGAGTTTCTCGTTGATATCGGCCCTCCATCGGCGACGTGTCGACTCTGGGGCGGCATCCAGATCCCAGGTGTTCATGTCGTAGAAGCTGTCGACCAGAACTATCACCTCCTCCTGCTGCCCCTCGATACGACGCTTCTCTGCCTGGCCTGCCGCCACCGCAGCATTGACCAGCGAATCACGCCGCCACGCAGGCGCATCCAGCGGCACCTCGACCGATACCGAACGCGGCGCTTTCCGGCGGGCGCCCTTCAACTTAGGGATCGCCCAGGCCGTCACTGCCTTGAAGATGAACAGCTGCGGCGCAGGGCTGGCAATGCGCGGGCGAACGGCCGTGATTGCCTGCAGCTTCTTCACTTTGTTGGTGCTGTACTTCGCCACCAAGGCATCCCAATGCCAGTCCTTCAGAAGGTGATGAAGACGTGCAGCAATCCAGTAGTCCACTTGTGTCCGGTCAAGTCCGTGCGCCTGACCTCCCAGCGAAGCCAGGCACCCGCCCTCCTCTTCAGCTGCCCTGTACAGCTTCTGCCACGCCTGCCCCTTTGCTGAGCCCTTCTCACCAGCCGCCAATGCCGCGACTACCGCCCCCGATACGCTGCTATAGATCATGCCCTTCCCCTCAATCGCCCGTGTAGTTTGTGCCGCCGGCGCCCAGCCGGTTGCCATCCTGATACAGAGCCTCCGGCCCAGTGGCCCGAGGCTTCTTCAACTGTTCGATCTGCCGTGTCGCTGCCTGCAGCCTCATGCCGAGCTGGGTCACCAGCTCATCCAGGGCTAGGGCCTCTCCAGTTGCTGCCGCTACCCAGCCCGAGGCGTTGCAGCGGTCGCATGGCAGATCGTGAAACACGCCCTTGATGACCGCTTTGCCGCGGCATTCCGAGCACTGAGCCAGGTCGATTGCCGGCTTCGTGAAGGCCGGTCCGTGGCTCTTTTTCATGCTTTCGAATCCTCGCTTATGGTGGATACCGGAAGTCCGTCGAAACCCGCACGTTCTGCGGCCCGCGAGAGAATCCATGAATCCATCGATCTATCACCGGTCAAGCCGTGAACCGACTCGAAACCCTTCTGATCAAGGTGTGCGTGCCACCTCTCCAGCGCCTCGCGCTTGCGGGCCATGACGTCGGACTGGATGTACACCTTCACGTTGTGGCCCATGGCATGGTTGATCAGCAGCTCACCCACCAGGTGGTCGACACCCAGGTCAGCCCAGCCGGTACGGGCCAGCTTGCGCAGATCGTGGCTGGTCCACTCACCCTGCCCCATGACGGTGAACACGGCCGATGCCTTGGCCTCGCTCATCGGCTTGCCCTGGCGCCCCGGAAACACGAACTCGCCGTCATAGCCCCCGTTGCGCTGGATCTCGCGGTAGGCCATCAGCAGGAAGCGCACCTGGTCGGTCAGTGGCAGGCGGTGCTGCACGCTAGTTTTGGTGTGCTCAGCCGGAATGAACCACTCCCGCTCCGCCAGGCTGATGTGGCTCCATCGAGCCAGGCGGGTTTCGCCCAGTCGGGTGCCGTGACACAGCATCATCAGGGCCAGCACCCCATGCTGCGGGCGGTTCGCCAGGGTGCTCTTCATGCGAGCCATCAGGTCTTCGAGGTGCACGCCACGCAGCCGTGATGGCTTGACCGTGACCTTGGCTTTGGAGAAGTCACCAAAGCGAATGCCGGCCATCGGGTTCGAGCTGATAAGCCCGAGCTTGAAGGCCTGGCGGAATGACAGGGCCAGCAGCTGAAACACCAGTCGCACGTAGTCGATAGACAGCGTCTCTTGCAGCGGCCACATCAGCTCGCGGTCGAGCAGCGCCTTGTCGATCTGGGCCAGCGGGATCTCGCCGAGCCGTGGCACCAGGTGCTGCTTGATCGCTGACGCCGCCGTGCCCTTGCGCTTGGCCGACAGGTTGCGGTCGCGGGACATGCGCTCAGCGAACCAGGCCAGCAGCTCGCCGGTCAGTAGCCAGCTCGACAGGCTGGAGCCCTCTCCAGCCTCCAAGCGCAAGCGGATATCCGGCAAGGCTGCTGCAACCTTGGCTGCGCCCAGCTCTGGGTATGAGCCGATCAGGTTCCACTTACCCTTGTGGATCAGATACCAGGACCCCCGCTCGCGCGAACGGTGAAACCGGAAGTACAGGCCGTGGTTGCCCAGGGCCCGCAGGTCACGCACTTGGCCGGCGGCCTGCCGGCGGATCTCTGCATCGCTGATCTTTACGGCGGCAGTATTGGTCATGCGATGAGAGCTCCTTCATTGAGCAGTGCGGCCTGAGTGCGCATCACGCCCTCGGCGTGGTACTGGCGAGCAAGTTCGCGACCTACTGCACGGCTGCGGCCATCGCAGGCGTCATGGCAGGCACTGCAGCACCAAGCGCCTTGCATGTCGTGCGGCTTCTTGCCGACACCGCAGGTTCCGGCCAGTCGGTAATGGGCGAGAACGGTGGTTTCTGGATTGCCGTTGCAGATACCCGGGATGCGCACCTGGCACTCCCGTCCGCGGGCGGCTTTGGTCAATTTGGATTGCCTCATGGGCGTTCGTCCCCGTGCAGGTCGATTACAGTGAAAGTGCTGGGCCACATACGCAGGCCGTGCAGCCTCGCCGACTGCTCGTCGCGATACAGGCCCACAGGTGGGTGTGGCTCAGTGGTGAGGTCGAGCAGATGCCCGCAGGCATAGAGCGCCCAGCGGTACTCTGCGAGGTCGGGCGCAGCCAGCATTGGGTTCGTCATGGCCGGGCGCCCCGAGCGGAACGCAGCGCGTCAAGCGCGGCACGGCCAACATCCAGCGAGCGCGGGGCGGCCGGTGCAGCGAGCTCGGCAACCGGTACCGGGCCAAGGCTCTCGCCTTGCCAGATCTTCCGGCACTGCACCAGATAGTGCTTCTCGAAGCAGGCCAGCCCGAGCTCACGCGACATCAGTGGCAGGCTGTGGAAGCCAGTGGCAGCAGTCGCGTGGTATACGGCTGGGTGCATCCACTTCGCTGATGCGCGCATTGCCGGGTGGCAGTTGCGCAGGCCCTGGGCATAGGCCTTCTCGACGCTGGGCAAGCCAAGGCCTTCGGGAGCGAAACACCAGCTCACAAACACTCCGGGCGCCGGGATGAATGCCGACTTGCTGGCACTCAGCACGCGCATGCCGTGATCGATCTGCTCCAGACGGGTGATGCCCGAGCGCATAAACTCGCCGAGCCATTCCAGCTTGGCCGCGTCCATCACCGCAGGAGTTGGCCAGGATTGGCGCCAGGCACCGCAGGCACCACGCAGCCGAAGAAACAGGTCTTCAATCACTTGGCGGGTTGCCGGATCGATCGGCATCGCTCCCGGCTCTACCGGAGGCTGATAGGTCGGATCGGTTCGGCGGTTGGCCAACAGCTGACGGACGTTGGTGGCAGTCATACTCGAACCCCCTTCTTGGCCCAGTCGACACCGGCCTCTTCCTGCTCCGCTGCGCCTTTGGCTTTTTCGGTCTTGGCCCACTTGGCGAGTCGGAAGCACCAGCCGCCGTTGCTGTCGAACACCTGCGACTTGGCGACGTAGTAACCCAAGAAGCTCTGCAGCGTTTCGTCGGTCAGCGCCTCCAAGTTCAGGCCGGCCAATTTCAGCTGGGTGGTAACCAGGTCTGCCGGTGGATTCCACTCGGCGAACATGGCGAAGCGCTGGCGGTCTTCCTGCGGCTCAATGGCCTTGCGATCCTGCTGCTCGATCACCTCGGCCAAATCGCGCGGCTGCTGCTGATTGGTATCTTGATTACTGGTATCTTGATTTGTCGGAGATTTTTCCGAGGTTGATCGGATTTTTTTCCGACCATTAAAGGTCCGAGAGGTCGGATATTTTTCCGACCCATCGAGCTTGCGATTCCACGCTTTACCCTTCTCTGTCAGTCGCACCAACGTGATGCTGGAAGTACTGGACAGCTCGATCAGGCCCGCTGCATTGAGGGCCCTGAGAAGGCGGTATGCGGTATCAGGTTTATCGGTCAGCAGGGGCAGCTCTTCGACGATCTTGGCCTTGCTCAGGGCAAAGTAAATCCCGCTATCCGTCTTGACTGGCTTGGCCCAGCTTGGGCACTCGTAAACGAACGCAAACAGCAGTGCTTGCTGGGCATTCAAGCCCCACTCCACGGCAAGCGACTGATTGATGTGAATGGTAAACTGCATGGCTATACCGCTGCCCGGGCTTGATGGCCTGCACACTGACGTGACAAATTCACGTAGAAACCGAAAACTGACGCGATAGGGCTGGTATTGCTTGCATCGATTGCTATGTGCATAATCGACCCCGTTGTGATGTAGAGAAGACCGCCCTGCCAGGCGGTTTTTTTATGCCTGCGATTCAGGCGTTACTGGTGTCCGATGCATCCGTGATAGCTTTTTGCTTCCACACAACAAGCGTCCAAGGAGACCGGACATGTCAGAAGAACTATCGGTGAATCCAATTGCTGGCTGGGAAGTCAAAACCGTTGAGGCAATGCAGGCCATGCTGGTGAAATTCAGCTACGTCTCGACGCCGTTTCAACGGCCGGAAGAAGCGCAGAAAACTCCCCTACTGGCGATAAGTGTTCAGCAGGCGAAAGAGCTGATTGCGGTATTGCAAAAAGGCGTCGATCAGGTGGAAAGCTCTGGGATATCGTCGCCCCCAGGTCCGAAGCACTGACCGAAAACGGAGCGAGCACCCCGCTCGCTTCTTTCTTGCCCTGATCAGCCCTCATATACAGCTCCCTACTGGTTAAATTTACAGGTGTGTTGGTCATCTACTGGCGCAATGCCAGGAGACGGATAATTTACTCATCGACCCCGGGGGCCTTCCGGTCGGCGCGAAATTGCCCCTGTGAAAGAACCTGGATTTGGTACTGCCTCGACTCGGGGACGGTGTCGCCCCACATGGTCACGGCGCTGGGCTGAATACCCAGAGCCTCGGCGAGCTTTTTCTTGCTCCCGAAAAACTTTGCTACGTCACGCGTATTCATTGCGCATCCTCATTCGTGCGTGAGGCAATTTCAGCATGCTTAAGTTTCTGCGTCAACGAGCCCGAAAGACATCTGCATGCTTAAATTCAGTTAACTTAATATCGGTGCTATGGAAAGACATGAGCGGATAGCCCGGGCCATTGCGGTCAGCGGCAAGAAAAAAGGCGAAATCGCAACCGAATGCGGTGTTGCGAATTCAGCAGTGACTCAATGGATCTCAGGCGAAAGCAAAAGCCTGAGGCCAGAAAACCTGTACGCCCTGGCGAAAGCCACCGGCTTCCGGGCTGAATGGCTCGCCATTGGCGAAGGCCCTGAAACTGATGGCGCAGCACAGAGCAATGTCGCACCCGCTATTCAGCCCAGCATGTCGTATCGCTACCCAGTTATCAGTTGGGTGGCGGCTGGGGCGTGGGCCGAGGCCGTCGAGCCCTTCCCGCCTGGGTTCTCTGATCGCTATGAGATATCCGACTACAACTCGAAGGGCGTGGCGTTTTGGCTTGAGGTGCGCGGCGACTCGATGACCTCGCCAACCGGAACCAGCATCCCGGAAGGAATGATGATCCTTGTTGATACCGAGGCCGAGGTGACATCAGGCAAGCTTGTGATCGCAAAGCTCGCAAACAGTGGCGAGGCTACCTTCAAGAAGCTTGTCGAAGATGGTGGAAGACGCTACCTCAAGCCACTCAACCCGGAGTACAAGATGGTCGAGTGCGGAGAAGACTGCCGGATTATCGGGGTAGCCGTTCGCGTAATGGGCAAGCTTTAAACGCCCCGATCACCCAAGAGCCCGGCCCTGTGCCGGGCTTTTTCGTTTCACCTGGTCCGGTCAATCTTGCCAAAGGGGAACACCTCAAATACTGTATATTTATACAGCCAGCAAGGAGGTACCCACGTGGACCAAGGCATTCCAGATACACCAGTTTCCCCCTCTTCCTACGAGCTACTTGGCCGCCGCGTTCGGCGACTGGTTGTCTCCCCACACGTGCAAAAGCTTCAGGCCGTAACGGTGACACCTGCGCCCGGGGAACTGGCTGACGACTGGGAGCGGCTTCTGGATGAGCTGGGCAACACCGATGGCATACGCATCGACCGCCTTGAGAGCGGCGCCTATCGCATCGGATGGCGCGATTACATCGACTGCTGACTGAAGCCCGCCGTTGTGCGGGCTTTTTCATACCTACGGAATTCAGCAATCTGAAATTATTTATTCAGCATGCTTGACCCTGCAATTTCAGTTTGCTTAAATTCTCTTCAAGCAATGCCGGATCACCACCGGCCAGCAACGAAGGCAGCGATGGACAGGCCTCAACAGTCCAGAGGGTTGGCAACTGACCCAGGCGTGCAGCGTAAAGCGCCAAGAACAGTTATCCGGCGGACCAGGGTCGCGGTCGGATGAACAACCAACGATGTGCACCCGGTCTGTCGCCAGTAGCGAGACCGGGATGATTTCACCGACTGGCCTTGGCGTCAGGGCCAGACGGGAAATCAACCCGCCGAGGTAACTCATGGAATCGACAATCGTTAGCGGCCAGTGGAAAGGTCACCTCGGGCGCGGCCTGGCCCCGCGCGAGCTTCAGTGCCTGCTCGCTGTCGCCCAGGGCATGACCGCCAAAGAGATCGCCCGCCTGATGCAGATCACCCCGGGCACCGTAGCAAACCGAATCGAAAACGCGATGTACAAGCTTGGCGTACACCGCCGCGCCGCCTTGGTGGCCGAGGCGATGAAGCGCCAGATCATCAGCCCGATGTGCTTTGTGCTGGCCGGCCTGATCGCCATGCACTCGATGGTCGCTGACGGTGACCCAGTGCGCCGCGACCGCCGGGCGCCGGAACGGCGTATTGCCCAGGTTCGAGTGCTGCGCAAGGCCGAGGCCTACGAACTGCACTCATAGGTAGCCACTGCCTTCCCAGTGGTACGCAACGGAGGATGCCGCCATGTAACCGCCAGCCCTTGCCGGACCGCCACATGCGGCCTCGGTAGCTCACGTGAGGTGGTACTTACTGAGCCAGCCCGGTACGCCGGGCTTTTTCTTGCCCGTCCCTTGGAGATCCCCATGCACCCATCCATGCAGCAGCGCGTCGACGGCCTGGCCGCGATTCGTGCACGAACAACCCTGCCGCCGGCAAACCTGCACGTCATCCTCGGCCTGACCGCGCCGGCCCAGTCGGTGCGCTACCAGGTCGTCGCCAAGGGCAAGGCCTACCACATCATTGAGCGCGCCACGGGCAAGACCCGGGTGTTCTGCTTCAACTACAAGGTCGCGGTCAACACCGCCCAGGCGCTGGAAGCTGCCGCCGACCGTAAGTTGGTGGGCAGGCCGGCAACGTGACTACTGTCACCCTTTGCTGTGCTCTGGCGAAGTTGGTCCGGTCCCTGGCTTGATTCCCCGTGGCCCAAACAGCGCCCAGATGATCAATCCCACAACCGGGAAGATCACGATGCCGAGAAACCACATGACCTTAACGCCATCAGTTTTGTCACTGCGAAACACACTGACGATGGCCCATAGGTCGACAAGGATGACGATCACCGCAACGGCGATCCAGAAATAGATAGCGAGGTTGGACATGACTGCTGCTCCCTGTGGGTTGATACAGGGTTAGGCGAGCGGGTCAGCAGGTGGGTTCAATATTTCGATGGGCTGGACTGAAGAGGACCTCGACGCCACCTAGCTCCCCAAGCGGCGCCGCATAGTTTTCAGCCCTGTTGAATGGCTGCATCAATACTGCGTTTCGAAGCAGCTTTCGCCCTTTCAATTTCGTCGATAACACTCTGAACGTGCGCTTCAGGAATATTGGCGAACTCAACACCGCCAATAATGCCGCCAATGGCGCGATTGCACAGAAAATCAATGTTACAGCCAAGTAATTCTGATGATGCGATCACTGCTATAAGCGCCTGTTCGAGCTGCAGCTCGCGATCAGTTGGCATGCTCCTGAGTCTCCGAAAAGTTGATGGAACTCTAAATTTAGTCTGCTTCAAATTAGGTTTCAACTTGCACAAATGTCTCATGCGCTAACTACATGAGACCCAGCAGAAGGAATTGAAGATGGCCGAGAAGAAGACGGGGGCAGCGAAGCACTCGGCGGATTACCGCGACAGGAAGAAGGCGGAGGCCGAGCGCCTGGGCATCGAGACGCTGCCTGTAGAGACGGCGGCCGGGACGCGCGCGGAGCTGACCAAGGCGATGAAGGTTCACGGCTACACCCAGCTGCAGGAGCTGCTGCAGGACATGCACTGGGCGTTCATTGCTGTTGACCATCGAGAGCAAGCGCGCCGCCTGAAAAAGCCTGACGCGCCAGCTTTTAAGATATCGCCAAAACTAGCGCGAAGGTTTGAAGCGGCCAGTAGGGCCGAGCTGAAGCATGACCCTGGCGAGAGCCGGTAGGCCGCAAGAGCATGCTGATGATTCAGCAGGACCCGGGTGATGAGGTATTTGCACCAAATACCATTACCAGTCGCGCTTAGACCCTTCAGCAAGAGCTAAATCATCCGCTGCATCGTTGATAGCTTTTCTCCCAAGGTCTCCAGACTCACCATCTAGGCGATAGATGGTCAAAAAAGCCCCTACACGAGTGCAGATCCAGCTGCTGCCAAATGCATCCTCCTCGCCCACTTCAGAGTTGAGGTGTTCACAGTAGTAGGCAAGCTGGCCGTCGTGCATTGCCAGCGGATAATTTGGCTGGACGCTAGTGATGAAGCCCTCATCCTCCAATTGCTGAAGATTAATAGCCACTGTTGCTGCTTGAACTACTACGCATCCGTTGAGAACAAAATCCGCCACGATAATTTCCTTTGGCAACAAAGGCATACGAATACATCATCCCAAACCAAATTGCCACCATGCCGCCACCAGCACGGAGGGCGGCGCATGCATGGAGAAAGCCATGGCCAAGTTCTACTTCCAGATCAAGGGCCGACGCCCGGCCAAAAACGCATACGGCGAGGATGAATGGGCCTGGCCGCCAGTGTTCAGCGGCATGGTTGAGGGGCCCGACCGCAAGGCAGCGAAAGTCGTGGTCGAGGAGCAATACGAGCGCCAGTTTCCGTCGCGCGTGCTTCGCAAGGACATGGAAGCGCACGAGTATCTACTGCACATCCAGCCGATCGACGAGGACGACACCTACCTGCTGGGTCGCTTCGAAAACAGGCCATGCAAGGAGTGCGGCACGGTCTTCAAGTTGATCGACAAATACAACGACCCGCACACTGAAACCAAAAGCCACGACTACTGCACCGAGAAGTGCCAGGCGGCGGCCAGGTTTCGCGACCTTTCGGAATTCAAACTGGCAAGCGAGGGTCGTTCGCCTCCGGTGATCTACCAGGTGCGCCAGAAGTCTAGCGGCCGCGTCTACGTCGGCCAGACCACGCAACCATTCACGCTGCGGTGGTGGCAACACCTGAGCAACCCAACCAGCTGCAAATTCCACGCGGCCCTGGGCGGCTCCGATATCACCGACTGGGAGTTTTCCGTGCTCGAGGTGATCGCCTACCCGGCAGATTGCACCAATCGAGCGGCCTACATCACCCAGCGGGAAAGTCACTGGATCGAAAACCTGGCGGCGGTTGAGACAGGGTTCAACACCGTTCGCCCTGCCGGTGCCGTCGATCAGGCCCAGGTGCCGCTACCTCTGGTCGAGCTGGTCTGACCCTTCCGCGCTGCCCGCCAGCGCCTTCCCCTATTCAACGATAACGCCTCCCCGGCGAGGGCGGCGCATGCCTGGAGGCACCATGAAGATTCAGATCAGGACGCTCTACAAGTGCGGCTCCTGTGGCGACATCCACGACGATGAAGATGGAGCCCGGGAGTGCTGTCAGCCAGAAGTGGAAGAGATGTTCGAATGCCCAGCATGCAAAACCATCCACGACGGCGAGGACGAAGCTCGCTTGTGCTGCGACATCGACTCGATCACGTGCCCTTCCTGCTACCGGGGCCACTCATCCATCACGCTGTCGTTCCAGGCCATCAAGATCGCCGGCCACTGCACCACCTGCAACCCCATGTTCACCATCGACCAGCAGCAGGCAATTCAGGACCTGCACTACCACGAGACCGGGCGCCGCGAGCACCTGTTCGACTGATCCTCCAGCGAGACCACCATGACCACAGCAATCGACCTGTTCGCCGGCCTCGGCGGATGGAGCACCGGCGCGCGCGCCGCAGGCGTCCAGGTTCTCTGGGCGGCAAACCACTGGCCGGTGGCCGTTGAATGGCACAGCGCCAACCACCCCGATACGCAGCACGTCTGCCAGGACCTGCACCAGGCCCGCTGGGAGCATGTACCGGCGCACGACATCCTGCTGGCCTCGCCCTGCTGCCAGGGTCACGCCAAGGCCCGTGGCAAGAAGTCGGGCAACCCTGAGCACGACGCATCACGCTCGACAGCCTGGGCGCCGGTATCGGCTCTGGAATTCCACCGGCCGCAAGCGGCAGTGATCGAGAACGTGCCGGAGTTCACCGACTGGGTGCTCTACCCGGCCTGGTTGCAGGCTGTTCAGGCGCTGGGGTATCAGGCGGCGCCTCACATCGTGGACTGCGCCGACCTGGGCGTGCCACAGCATCGGGTTCGCCTGTTCATGGTCCTGACGCGCAGCAAAGCGCCGCTGATGCTTCAGTTGCCGCAGGAGCGCCATGTACCGGCGAGCAGCTTTCTCGATTTCGACACCGGTCGTTGGTCGCAGATCGAGAAGCCAGGTCGGGCCCAGGCCACGCTTGACCGGGTGCGCAACGGACGCCAACGCTTCGGTGAGCGATTCATCATGCCTTACTACGGCAGAGGCTCCGGCACGACAGGGCGCGATATCGGTCGGCCGATCGGCACAATTACCACGGTGGATCGCTGGGCCCTGGTCGATGGCTCCCGAATGCGAATGCTCAGCGCTGACGAGGGCCTAGCAGCAATGTCATTCCCGTCTGATACCAGGCGCCCAACAAACCATCGCCTGACTATGCACATGGCAGGCAACGCGGTACCGCCGCTCGCTGGACAGCGAGTCATCGAGGCATTAAAGAAGGCTGCATGACCAAAGAGAACATTTGTACTCCATCCGACGAACCGCCATCGACGGGCGAGTTTTGCGGGAACAAAATACTGTTTATTTGAACAGTACTCTCTATGCACTTCCTTATCGTTCCAATGCGCGTGCGCGGCGTGCCGCGTAGCCAGAAGGAGATCCGCGCATTCCATCCGATCCGCGGCGACGTGCACCTGCGCCTGGATGAGTTCGCGCCGCTGGGTCGGGCTTCGAACTCGGCGTCGATCCTCAAAGTTCACCCGGGCGAGCCTGATTTGCCACCCTTGTATGAAGCAGTCATGACTGGTATGTCCACTCTGGGCGCGACGTTCACAGGAATCGAGATCATCGAAGGCGTTGCTTACGCCCAGAGTTGGTGGGTTCGCATCCCTTGAGATTTAGGCCTGCTTCGCAACTGCCCGAGCTGGTTCCTGCTCAACTGCAATGCGGCGAGCTCTACCTACGCCCCATGCCAAGGCGCGTGTCATTGATTCTTGCGGGCGTGAATCGTAAGCCTCTTCGAGAATGGCCACACCACATGCGGCATACACACCGATAAACATTTGTGTGGCGCCCGTCCTCGACAACCTCACTTGAACGTCGATGGTTGTACCGTCGTCGAGCATTTCGTCGTGAGTTCTGGTGTGCAACCGAGGATCCGCCCACGCCCAGTAACACTCCCCACGATGTCTCATTTCGGACTCCTTTTTCCGGTTATTAGCACTTGATCGTATTCAAAATGGCGAGTCTGGCCAGCCTGTTAGGAAGCTCTTTTTCGTATTTCAGACGACCGGCTAAGTAACTTCTACATAACCTGTACAAATACAAATAAACGTACAATTTCAATCATTTGCTGCGGCCTGCGGCAGGAGAGAGTCATGCCTGAAGAAATCAAACTGATCCAGCCGGCGCCGGTCGTGCGCGACGAATACGGAATGTTCCAGCACCCGGACCTACCCGACTTCGACGAGGGTGATGGCGACAAGTGCAAGGCCTGGATTGCTGAGCAGGGCCTAGAGGTCGGCAAGGTCAGCCTGGAATACGCCGACGAGGCTATAGCTAACAGGTACTTCGAAAGCCACGACCCGGACTGCAGCTACTGGGAACCCTACCGGCCCGATGGTGATGGCTGGTTCTGCCTGGCAATCCACGACACCGACGACGGTCCGGTGTGCTGGTGGGGTCGTAGAGTGGTGACGCCATGAGGCTGAAACAGCATCCGCTCGACGTGCAGAGCGTTGGCGAAGACACCTACATCGTCATGAGCAAGGGGCATCACGACCTCGAGCAATTCATGGCCGCAGCCATCAAGCGGTATCCGGGCTGGGCGCTTGGCGGCCCTGTCCACGTCTGGATCAAGACAACCCCGGGTCGCGGCACCTACGCCTGCATGTACAACATGGTGCCAGAGGGCACCCGGGGTGCCTGGCCTGCGACCTACTGCCATGAGTACGGCGAAGGCTACGAGCGCTACAGCGGCGAGGTGCAGCCATGACCCGCCTCGCCCTCTGCCTCCTGCTGCTGGCCGCCAGCGCCAGCGCGGACTCATTGCCGTATGGGGTCAGCGTCTTCCACGACGGCGAGAACGGCGCCACCTGCTGGATCTACGACGGCCCAAGCAAAGGCGGCATCAGCTGCATCCCCGACAGCCAGCTGCAGGCCGGCAACGAGCGCCAGCTCTCCCCGCACGAAACACAACCCGAACCTACACCCGCACTGGCGCCTGGGCGCTGGATTGATGAGAGGTATGAGCTGTGAAACTGACCAGCAACCAGCAGCGCGTCCTCGATGCCTTGCGCGAGGTATCCCGCGCCAACGTACTGCGGTACCGGGAGAAAACCCCGTACCTGTACGAGCAAGACTGCAAGAAGCTGGCGGCCGGCGATCAGGCATGCGCATTTGGGCTTGGCGGGCTGACCTACCAGGTCGGCGCTCGCCTCGACCTCGCAGCTGCTTCGGTGCTCAGCATTTTCAAGGCTCTTGAGCGAAAAGGTCTCGTACTGCGCGAGGCCAGCTACCCGGATCATCAGCGCCCGCGCTACTGGTGGCCCGTTGGCCTCGCTGCCGAGATGGCAGCACAGTTACTTCAAGCCGATACGGAGGCGACATGACCGACCTGATCGAAGTGAAGACGGCGGACCTGGCCGGCGAGCAGTTGGCCTGGGCGATCGCCAAGGCCGAGGGGCTGGATGTGCATGTGGCCAAGCCGCACTACGGCGCGCCGGCCAGGGTGTTCGTCCAGTACCGCGGCGAAGCAACCGAACGCTGCGAGCGGTACAACCCGCAAGAGAACTGGGTGTTTGGAGGGCCGCTGAAGACAAAGCATCAGATCGGCGATGGCCCAGTGCGGGGCGGATGGACGGCCTACCCCAGCAGGCCGAATGAGCCCACCGACTGGCTGATGGGCCCAAGCCCGCTTGTAGCGATCTGCAGAGCCGTCATAACCAAAATCACCGGCTGGACAGTCCAGGTGCCGAAGGAGCTGATGCCATGACGGAACAAAGCACCAAGGAATTCTACTCTGTCGATCAAGCCTCTCAGCATGCTGCTGAATGGTGCAAGCGCAATCCCGCATGGCGCAGGATCTGTGATATCCCTGATATCTCCGTGTTCGAAAAAACCTACGATGAGATCCCAAAGCGCGAGCGCGCCTACTGGGAAAAGAACGGCGGCGAAGAATGCTGGCGTGAATTCGGCGCCGGGGGAACCAAGGTGCCTACCGGATTCATCTCTGGAAAGGGCGAGTTCTTCGACCACGTCCTCAAAGTTCCGCTCCATCACAACATGATGATGGTGTACCGCGTGGGCAAGAGGTGGAAGCCATGATCGCCCTCTCCTACATGGCCTACCTGATCTACAGGGGGCCGCGATGAGCCGCTTTATTGCCGTTGTCCACGGCTGGCACGTCCATAGCAACGGCTTCAACGTGCACGAGCTGAACGCAACCAGTCATGAAGTTGCTGATGACGAAGCGTGCCTTCTTGCAGCGCGCCGTGACGCCGCCTTCGACCGCACAGCCTATGTGGTGGTCGAGATCGGGGACCGCGAGCGCCTACCCCGCCGCCTGACCTGGCGCGAACGCCTCACCGGCAAGATTCAGTAACCCTCCCCCTACAACTCAAGCCCGCCGATATGCGCGGGCATGGAGAGCTATTGCCGCCAACATGCGGCTTGGAGCCTACCCATGGAAACCGAGATCCTTTCGGACGAAGAGCTGGCTGACCTGACTGGCTACAAGGCCAGGGGCTGGCAGCGTCGCTGGCTCACTGATCGCAACTGGCACTTCGTCGAGAGCCGCGGCGGTCGCCCCCTGGTGGGCCGCCAGTACGCGCGCATGAAGCTTGGCATCACGCTCGGCGTTCTGCCTGTTACACCCCCACCCCTGCCGACCGCGGCGTGGACACCTGACTTTTCCCGAGTGAAATGAAATGCGCCCCAGAAGTACCGAGAATCGCGACCTGCCGCCTGGTGTTTACCGGCGCAAGCGCACTAGGAAGAGCGGCAAGGAATGGGTCGGATATTACTACCGAGACCCCGTCGGCAAGGAGATTCCCCTCGGCACGGATCTGACCCAGGCCAAACTCAAATGGGCCGAGCTGGAGGCGAAAACCATACCGGCCGAACTCACGACCATGAAAGGGATCTTCGATCAGTACGAACGACATATCTTGCCTAAGAAAGCGCCCCGCACCCAGAAGGACAACATCTACGAACTGAAGCAACTGAGGATGGTGTTCGATTCGGCGCCTATCGATGCCATCACACCAGCCATGATCGCGCAGTACAGGGATAGCCGATCCGCGAAGACCAGGGCCAATCGTGAGATCGCGCTTCTGTCGCACGTATTCAACACGGCTCGCGAGTGGGGGCTGACGACGCAGCAGAATCCATGCCTGGGGGTGAGGAAAAACAAGGAGAAGCCCCGCGACTACTACGCTAACGAGGCAGTATGGCGAGCGGTGTATGAAGAGGCCCCGATGGAGCTGAAGGACGCGATGGACCTGGCATACCTGACCGGCCAGCGGCCAGCGGACGTGCTGTCCATGCGAAAGGACGACTTGGAAGGGGCCTACCTGCTGGTCAGCCAGGGCAAAACCGGTAAGCGACTGAGGATCATCTTGGAAGTTAATGGGGTGAACAACAGCCTGGGCACACTTCTGGATCGCATCAAGCTTAGGAATCGGGAGCATCTGTCGCCATTCTTCATCCTGAGCGCCAGCGGCAAACGGCTGTCTTGGGAGATGCTGCGCAACCGGTGGCAGGAGGCACGGGAGTCTGCCCGACTGAAAGCCATCAGCGAGAAGCAGCCTGAGCTCGCCAACCGAATCGCGCAGTTTCAGTTCCGCGACATCCGCCCCAAGGCGGCTTCGGAGATCACAGATCTGGGCGATGCCAGCTTGCTGCTTGGCCACTCGAAAGAAGGCATTACCGAGCGCGTTTACCGCAGGATCGGCGCCATCGCGAAGCCTTCTAAATAGAAAAGTTTCGGAACTCCACCCTCAAAGTTTCGGAACTCAGGCCTTTTCTTTCGCCCAAAGAAAAACCCCGCAGACGTTAATCTGCGGGGCTTTCAATAATGGAGGCCGAGGTCGGAATCGAACCGGCGTAGACGGATTTGCAATCCGGAGCATAACCACTTTGCTACTCGGCCTCAAATGACTGAACCCTCTGAAGCAGCTCAATCACGTACAAACTGTAGAGATTTGCATCTCATTGAAAACGTTGAGATTTTTATTTCTCGTCGCTTTCGATGGACGCCATTATGTCCGCATTCGGGAGGGCTTGCAACCCCCTGATTTAAAAAAGATTTGGGGTGGGTTTTCGCCAACGGGGTCATGCGGCGGCAGGCTCTCCTGCCCCGCGGCTGACTTCGAACACGCCCACCAGCTTCTGCAGCTTGTTCGCATTCAAGCGCACGGTCTCGGCACTGGTGTGCAACACCGTCACGGTCTGGCGCATTTCCAGTGACGCCTGATCGACCTCCTTGATGGTGCGCCCGTATTCGAGGCTGCGCTGGTTGAGCTGCTGGATGATGCCGAACATGTTCTCCACGGCCCGGTGCAATTGCACGTTCTCGGACGAGGCCTGCTCGGCCAGGCGCAGGCTGTCATCCACGTCCTGCACGCCGCTCTGCATGAAGCCCACGGCCTGCTGCGTCTCGCTGTGCAAACCGTCGACCATCGTACGGATATCGTCGGCCGCCCGTGCCGTGCGCGCCGCCAGGCTGCGCACCTCGTCGGCCACCACCGCAAAGCCGCGACCATGCTCGCCGGCACGCGCCGCCTCGATGGCGGCATTGAGCGCCAGCAGGTTGGTCTGGCTGGTGATG
Organism: Pseudomonas sp. 1176_21; assembly: GCF_052850635.1. Classification (NCBI taxonomy): domain Bacteria; kingdom Pseudomonadati; phylum Pseudomonadota; class Gammaproteobacteria; order Pseudomonadales; family Pseudomonadaceae; genus Pseudomonas; species Pseudomonas sp. 1176_21. The sequence continues at coordinate 188,677 of NZ_VXCV01000001.1, read as the reverse complement.
TCGCTGATCAGCCCGGTGATGTTGCCGATCTCGGCCATGCGGCTGTCCAGCAACCTGACACTGGACGATGAACGCTGTACCACATCGCGTATCGACTGGGTGCCCGCCTGCACGGTCAGGAACTGCTCCCGCGCCCGGCTGACCACCTCGTCCATGGCCTGCTTCATCTGCTCGGCGCCAGCCGAGGCCTGCTGGATCTCGCCCAGTTGCTCCTCCACGATCACCATCATGCGGTGCACGGCATCGGCCACTTCCTCGGAGGTGAGGCTGGCGGCCTGGCTGCGCCCCAGCATCATCTGGTTGGTGGTGCCCACGCTGTGGCTGGCCTTGATCACCTGCCCCACCACCGCGTCCAGGTGGTCGATGAAGCTGTTGATCCAGCGCCCCATGTCGCCGGTCTCGTCATTGGCCATGCGCGTGGTGTCCAGGCGCTGGCGCAGGTTGCCCTCGCCTTCGGCGATGGCCCTGATCACGCCGGTCATCTCGCTCAGGCGCGCGGCGAGGCGCCGCGGCCCCAGCACGCTGAACACCAGCGCGGCCAGCAGCAGGCTCACGCCCTCGCACGCATCGATCAGGCCCTGGTCGAGGCCGCTGTAGTGCTGCACCAGGTAGTTGCTGACGAACAGGCCGAGCATGGTCGCCAGGTACGGCTTCATCAGGCCGTAGCTCAGCGAGCGCCGCCGGTACACCTCCTCCAGGTCGGCTTCGCACATCATGCCCCAGCGGTCCGGCGAACCGGGCAACTGAAAGGTCACACCCTTGCCCACCACGGGAATGTGGCGGTAGTCCGAGTAGCCAGGGTAGCTCACGAACAGGTTGGCGCCGGTGCGGATGGTTTCGCGCACGCCGGGGTGCAATTGCCCGGTGGCCGGGTCGGTGAAGCGCAGCTCAAGCTCGGTGTGGCGCTGCACCTGCACGGTCTTCCACGGGGTGTGCACGCCGCTCTTGAGGTTCTCGCCGTGGCTGAAGGTGCCGTCCTCGAAGCGCGAGCGCGACAAGGCCACCCCCGGCTGCAGGCCGGGGTCGAAACGCGACTGCACCATGAACAGGTAGTTGTCCCCGGACTCGGCAAAGATATGCCCGGCCTCGCGCTGGATCAGGTCGCCCAGTACGTCGTTGGGCACCCGTGCGCACAGGCAGCCCACCACCTGGCGGTCGACCTTGATCGGCTGGTAGAACATCAGCGTCACTTCATCATGAAAGCTGGAGGTCGACGGGCCGATCGCCAGGGTCAGCGGGTCGCTGTAGGGCCCATGCAGAAACGGCGCCTTCAGCCCCTCGGCCAGCGGCCGTGGGTCGATGCGCGGGCGCGTGCCCTGGCCGCGCCAGGTCGAGGCAAGCACCTCGCCCGCCGCATCCACGACGAACAACTCGGAAAAGTCTTCGGCCTGGGCCAGCTTCTGCTGCAATACCTGCCCATCGAGGCTGCGGATGTCGTTGCCGGCACTGGCGGCCAGCTCCGCCAGGTGCTCCCACTGCTCCTGGGCCCAGCCCTGCAGCAACTTGACGCGGGTTTGCGCAATGGCTTCGAAGGTCTGCCCGATCACCGGGTACGCCGATCGGTTGAGGCGGCAGGCCCAGCCCATGGCCAGTTTGCCGGTCTTGCCAAACCATGGCAGCCAGCGCTTTTCTGCGGCGGACAGTTGCATGCAATTGTTCGATAGCGACATTTACATCTCCCGATACGACATTCCTTTGTCCATTCGGCAGGCAACTACCAGGCCAACGCAAAAAACCACCTTGAAAACCGACGCGCAAGCCAGCCAGATAGCACTCTGCCAGCCCCTTCCATGCCCCTGCGAACCCACCTTTTCTGCGCCCCGAAACGGCGCATGAACGCGCTTGTGTGCACCGCAGGAGTGCGCAGATGAAATGTCCTACAATCCTTGCCTTTGCTGCTCAAGCGGCCGCTCGCCACGCCGATAACCCGACCAGACGAAACAACAATTAAACGGCGTCAGCGGAGCGGATATGAACATCAAACAGAAACTCACGTGGGGCTTCGCGACCATCGCCTGCGTACCGATACTGGTCGTCGCTACGCTGGTGATACTCAACATCCGCCTGGAAGCGCGGGACAACTTCGTCGACGGCAGCGACCGCGAAATTCGACAGGTGGCCAATGCCATGCAGTTGTTCTTCGACGGCATCAGCCAGAACATCGAATTTCTCAGCAAGCTGCCCATGCTGCAGAACACCGACGCCAGCCTGAAGAAGTACATTTCGCCCGACGCCCCCACGCTGCCGATGGGGCCGCAGGACAAACCGGTGTTCGACTACTTTGCCCGCCTCGGCGCCAGCCACCCGGCCTATGGCTACATCTCCATCGGCACCACCGAGGGCGGCTACATCTCATGGCCCGAAGACCCCAGCCTGGCCAACTACGATCCGCGCCAGCGCCCCTGGTTCAAGATGGCCCAGGCCAACCCGGGCAAGACCCTGCGTACCGCCGCCTACTACTGGGCCAACGACGACGCGGTACTGGTCAGCACCGTGCGCAGCCTGCCCAACGCGCTGGGCGCCAACGGCGGCGTGGTGAGCGTGGATGTGTCGCTCAAGCAACTGACCGAGATCATCAAGCAGCTCAAGCTGGGTGAAACCGGCTACGTGATGCTGCTGGAGCAGAGCGGCAACATCCTGGTCGACCCCAAGCAGCCGGCGCACAACTTCAAACAGCTCGACAGCCTCGGCCAGGGCTATGCGCAACTGGCCAAGACTACCCAGGGGCTGGTGGAGATCGAGCTCGACGGTGAGCGCTACATGGCCAACGTGTGGCCTTCCGAGCAACTGGGCTGGCGCTTCATCGGCCTGGTCAAGCAGAGTGAAGTGATGGCCTCGGCCACCCGCCTCACCTGGCTGATCGTCGGCATTGCCGCCGCGCTTGGGCTGCTGTTCGCCTTCGTCGGTGCCAGCTTTGCCAAGGTCATCGTGCGCCCGATCAACGACGTGTCCCACGGCCTGGAAGGCATCGCCCAGGGCGAAGGCGACCTGACCCGCAACCTGCACGTGCGCGGCAACGACGAAACGGCCCAGCTCTCGGGCTGGTTCAACCAGTTCCTGGGCGCGATCCGCAGCCTGATCCAGCACATCATGCACGCCGCCGATGGCATCCTGACCAACTCCCACAGCGCCACCAGCGTGTCCAACGAAATGGCCGACGCCGCCAGTCGCCAGCGCGAGGCCGTGGACATGGTGTCGACCGCCTTCCATGAAATGGTCGCCACCGCCAACGAGGTCGCGCGTTCGTGCAGCCAGGCCGCCGAGTCGGCCGACAACGGCCAGCGCCAGGCTTCCGAGGGCCAGCAGCAGATCGACGCCGCCGTGGGCAGCGTCGACCAGCTCAGCCAGGAAATCGCCCAGTCGGCGCAATCCATGCAGCAGCTGGAGCGCGACAGCAACGCCATCCAGTCGATCCTCAGCACCATCCGCTCGATTGCCGAGCAGACCAACCTGCTGGCCCTGAACGCGGCCATCGAGGCGGCGCGGGCCGGCGAGCAGGGTCGCGGCTTTGCCGTGGTGGCCGACGAAGTGCGTGCGCTGGCCAAGCGCACGGCCGACTCCACCGCCGAGATCGACGGCATGCTCGCCAACCTTGCCCGCGGCACCAGCCAGGTCGCCGCACAGATGAACACCAGCCTGAGCCTGTCGCAGGACTCGGTCAGCCGCATCGGCGAGGCACGCACCCGCTTTGGCCAGATCCGCGAGTCGGTGGACATGATCCGCGACATGAACACCCAGATCGCCACCGCCGCCGAAGAGCAGCACCAGGTGGCCGAAAGCATCAACCAGCACATCAGCCAGATCCACGGCGATGCGCAGCGGGTGGCGCAACTGGCCAGTGAAGCCAAGAGCGATGCGTTCAACCTGACCCAACTGTCCAACGAAATGAACACGCTGGTACGGCGCTTCAAAACCTGAAAAAAAGGCGCTGCACGATTTATTTTGCAGCGCCTCTGTCACTTTTTGTTTCTCGTGCGGCAACAGGGTTACTGAGAACCATTCACATCAGGAACCTGACCCCATGTCCGTTGCCGCTCCTACGCCCCGCCCTCACCTGCTGGCGCTTGCGATTGCCTGCGCCGGTATCGCCACGCCGCTGCTGGCCGCCGATGAACAGGCTGCGCCCCAAGCCCGGCTGAACCTGCCGCAAACCGACGTCAACGCCACCCGCATCGCCGACGGCAGCGCCGAAGCCGGCTACCTCACCGACTCGCTGAAGAACGTCGGCGCCCTGGGCGGCATGGCCCTCAAGGACACGCCCTATTCGATCAGCGTGGTGTCCAGCGAGCTGATCCGCAACACCCAGGCCACCTCCACCGACGACATCTTCAAGCTCAGCCCCTTCACCCAGTTCACCTCGCCCTCGGGCGCCGGCTATGCCAGTTCGGTGGCGATCCGCGGTTTCAACGACCTGGGCAATCTCAACATCGCCAACGACGGCCTGCGTTTCAGCAATGGCTCCGACAGCGGCAACTTCGTCGAGGAGATGGAGCGCCTGGAGATTGTCACCGGCCTCAGCGGCTTCCTGTATGGCCCCGGCAGCCCGGGCGGGCTGGTCAACTACGTGCTCAAGCGCCCCACCTATGAGCGCTACAACAGCGTGACCCTGGGCAACGCCGGCGGCGAGAACGCCTATGTGCACGGCGACTTCGGCGGCCCGATCGACGATCAGGGCGTGCTGGCCTACCGCGTCAACGTGCTGGCCCAGGACGGCGAGACCGCCATCGACCTGCAGAACCGCCGTCGCAAGATGGTCAGCCTGGCGCTGGACTGGAACGTCAGCGACGACCTGCTGGTGCAGTTCGACGCCTCGTACAAGAAAAACCAGACCCACGGCCTGACCAGCTACTGGTACTTCGCCGACCAGCGCCTGCGCCCCGACGCCGATCAGTTGGACAACGACAAGCTCTACAGCCAGCGCTGGGCGTTCTCCGACAGCGAGCACGAGCGTGTCGGCAGCCGCTTCAACTGGCGCCTGAACGAGGTGTTCAGCCTGCGCGGTGCGGTGGCCCACGACCGCAACCGCACCCAGTACGCCTACACCGGCCCCACCGTGACCTCGCCCGGGGTCTACAGCCAACCGCTGTACGCCTTCGCCCCGGTCGAGCGCGAGGAAACCTCGGCCTACCTGTTCGCCGACGCGGCCTTCGACACCGCCAGCATCGGCCACAAGGTCACCTTCGGCTACCAGGGCAACGTGGCGCGGGTACGCGACTACACCGACTACATTCCCTTCCCGGGGCCGCAGTACCAGCCGGTGGGCGGCAACGGCTCGATCCCGCTGGATGAAACCCCGCAGTACGCCAAGCCCGACTACTCCATCGGCCACGGCGACCAGCGCCTGTCCTCGCGCACCCAGGCCGACAACCTGCTGCTGGGCGATGTGATCACCTTCAACGAACAATGGTCGACCATCCTCGGGGTCACCCGCACCCGCATCAAGACCTTCAGCGACAACTTCGTGTGGGCCGAATCGTTCGGCACCCCGAGCCAGATCGACAACTACAACCAGAGCAAGACCTCGCCCAACGTCTCGCTGATCTACAAGCCGCTGCCCTGGCTGACCACCTACGCCACCTACATCGAAGGCCTGCAGGCCGGCGGCATCGCGCCCAACACCGCACTCAACGCCGGCCAGGCCATGGCCCCGGCCATCAGCGAGCAGTACGAGGTGGGGGTCAAGGCCGAAGTGGGCGAAGCCCTGCTGACCCTGGCACTGTTCAACATCGACAAGCCCAATGGCTACACCAACCAGCAGCAGATCTACGTGCAGGACGGACGCCAGGAGAACAACGGCCTGGAGTTCGGCATCACCGGCAAGGTCACCCCGCAGCTGACCCTGGTCAGCGGCCTGACCCTGCTCGACCCCCAGGTGAAGAAGGCGGCCAACGCCAGCATCGAGGGCAACAAGCCGGTGGGCGTGGCCAGCCAGCTGGCCAAGGTGTACGCCGAATACGACCTGAACGGCGTGCCCGGATTCGCCGTGACCGGCGGCGCCTATTACACCGGCAAGCAGTACGTGGATGAGGCCAACCACTACAGCCTGCCGTCGTTCACCACCTTCGATGCCGGTGCGCGTTATCGCCTGCCGCTGGCGGAAAACGCCCTGACCCTGCGCGCCAACGTCAGCAACCTGACCAACAAGGCGTACTGGCTGAGCGACCACTTCCTGGGCGCGCCGCGTACCCTGACGTTCTCGGCACAGCTGGAGTTCTGAGCCCCTTCGCCGGCATTGCCGGCTCCTGCACGGGCGCACGCAGCCTGCAGGAGCCGGCGTTGCTGGCCAAATGCCCACCTCGCGCCGCGCAAATCCCTGAGCGCCGCCAAAATCAGTACCAAAGAACCATTGCCGTTCGCATCCGGCCCTGATATTGAGTGTGCCGCTTTGCGCACCCGCGCCTTTCGTTTCCTCTTGCCCACCCCGCTGGCTTCATCCCCACGCGATCCGAGATGCCGACATGATTGAAAACTCCGATGTAATGTATCGCCTGCTGGTACAGAGCGTGATCGATTACGCGATCTACATGCTGACCCCGGAGGGTGTGGTCAGCAACTGGAACGCCGGGGCGCAGCGGGCCAAGGGGTATACCGGCGAAGAGATCATCGGCGAGCATTTCTCGGTGTTCTACAGCGCCGAGGAGCGCGCCACGCAGTTGCCGCAGAAAAACCTGCAGACCGCCCGCGACCAGGGCCGCTTCGAGGCCGAGGGCTGGCGCCTGCGCAAGGACGGCAGTGCGTTCTGGGCGCACGTGGTGATCGACGCGGTGCATGACGACGACGGCCACCTGGTCGGCTTTGCCAAGGTTACCCGCGACTGCACCGAACAGCGCCGCGCCCTGCTCGAACAACGTGAACAGGAGCGCCACTTCCGCCTGCTGGTACAAGGCGTGAACGACTACGCCATCTACATGCTCGACCCGCTGGGCCATGTGATCAACTGGAACGCCGGCGCCGAGCGGGCCAAGGGCTACACCCACGACGAGATCGTCGGCCAGCATTTCTCGGTGTTCTACACCCCGGCGGACCGCGCCGCCGGCCTGCCCGCCCAGTGCCTGGACGCCGCACGCCAGACCGGCCGCTTCGAGGCCCAGGGCCTGCGCCAGCGCAAGGACGGCTCGCACTTCTGGACCAACGTGGTGATCGAAGCCATCCACGACGACGATGGCCAGCTGCTGGGGTTTGCCAAGATCACCCGCGACATCACCGAGCGCCGCCAGTACGAACTCGACCTGCTGGCAGCCAAGGAGCTGGCCGAGGCGCAGAGCGAGAAAATGGCCGCGCTGTCGCAGTTTCTCGACTCGGTGATCAGCAACATCCCGTCCAGCGTGATGGTGCTGGACGTGGCGTCACGCCAGATCCTGCTGGCCAACCCGCAGGCCGAGAAGCTGTTCTCCAGCCAGCAGTGCGCCCTGGTCGGCAGTACCCCGCAGCAGAGCCTGGTGCCGGTGATGGCTGGCTACCTCGAACACCTCACCGAGCATTGCCTGAACCACAACGGCCTGCACCTGACCGAAGACCACCTCGACACCCCGCTGGGCCGACGCACCCTGCGCTCACGCACCCTGCTCAGCCGCAACCCGCAGGTGGGTGCGGGCCACTATGTGCTTCAGATCGCCGACGACGTCACCGACGAGATCGCCGCGCACGCGCAGATTCACCACATGGCGCACCACGACGAACTCACCGGCCTGCCCAACCGCACGCTGTTCCACAACTGCCTGGAAGAGGCGCTGGCCGACGGGCAGGCGCGCCAGCACATGACTGCGGCGCTGTGTCTGGACCTGGACAATTTCAAGAACATCAACGATGCCCTGGGGCATGCCTTCGGCGACCGCCTGCTGCGTGCTTTGGGCCAGCGCCTGCGCAGCGTGCTGCGCGACCAGGACACCCTGGCGCGCCTGGGCGGTGACGAGTTCGCCGTGGTGCTGCCGCACCTGGCGCGCCTCGAGGATGCCCAGCGCACCGCCACGCGCCTGATCGAGGCAGTGGCGCCGGCGTTCCTGATCGACGGCCACAGTTTCTCGGTGGGCCTGAGCGTGGGTATCGCCATCGCGCCGGTCGACCACCATAAGGCCGACCAGTTGCTGCGCTACGCCGACATGGCGCTGTACGAGGCCAAGCGCAACGGGCGCAACCGCTACGAGCTGTTCCACCCCGAGCTCGACGAAGCCGCGCGGCGCCGTCGCATCATGGAAACCGACCTGCGCACCGCGCTGCACCTGGGCCAGCTGCACATGCACTACCAGCCGATCATCGGCAACGACGGGCAGATCACCGGCTACGAGGCGCTGATGCGCTGGCAGCACCCGGTCAAGGGGCAGGTCATGCCGATGGACTTCATCCCGATTGCCGAAGAGACCGGGCTGATCCACGAGGTGGGTACGCGGGCGCTGAACCTGGCCTGCCAGGAGGCCGCCAGCTGGGCCACCGAGCAATCGGTGGCGGTCAACCTGTCGCCGGTACAGTTCAAGAACAGCGACCTGGTGGAAGTGGTGCAGCTTGCGCTGACCGACGCCAGGCTCGACCCGTCGCGCCTGGAACTGGAGATCACCGAATCGGTGCTGCTGGAGAACAGCGACGGCAACCTGCGTACCCTGCAGGCGCTCAAGGACATGGGCGTGCGTATTGCCCTGGACGACTTCGGTACCGGCTACTCCTCGCTGGGCTACCTGCGTTCGTTCCCGTTCGACCGGATCAAGATCGACAAGTCGTTCGTGCACGACATGGGCGAAAGCCGCGAGGCGATGTCGATCATCCGCGCCATTACCGGCATGAGCAGCAGCCTGCTGATCAACACCACCGCCGAGGGGGTGGAGACCGAGGCGCAGTTCAAGCAGTTGCAGGCCGAGGGTTGCTCGCATTTTCAGGGGTATCTGTTCGGGCATCCGCAGCCGGCTGACAAGCGCCAGAAGGGAGGCCGGTAGATCAGCGAGCGCGCAGGCCGTTTCGCCGGCAAGGCCGGCTCCTACACGACAGGTGCGGGAGCCGGCCCTGCCGCCACCTGATCGTACAGCCGCCGCAGCCGCTGCACCGCCGCCTCGATCTCGCCCACCTTGACCCCGCCGTACCCCAGCACCAGAAGGTTGTCGTCATCGGCGTCGGGCTCCACGCTGTAGCCGCCGCGCAGCACCAGCCCATGTGCCGGGGCCTGCGCCAGCATCTTGCGCGCCGTGCCCGGTGCACCGATGCGTACCGCCAGGTGCAACCCCGCCTGCCCCGCCGAGTACCCGATCAGCGCCCCGAAGGCCTCGTCCAGGCACTGCTGCAGGCAACTGCGGCGCTGGGCGTACTCGGCGCGCATCTTGCGGATGTGCCGGGCAAAATGCCCTTCCTGGATGAAGTCGGCCATCGCCGCCTGAATCGACAGGTACCCTGGCCGGTACAGCTGGATCAGGCCCTTGCCGAAGGCCTCGGCCAGCCCCTCGGGCACCACCAGGTAACTCAGGCGCAGCCCCGGGAACATCACCTTGCTGAAGGTGCCCAGGTAGATCACCCGGTCTTCGCCACCGAGCCCCTGCAGCGACGGCATCGGCTCGATGTCGTACCGGAACTCGCTGTCGTAGTCATCCTCCACCACCCACAGGTTGTTGGCCTGGGCATACGCCAGCCAGTCACGCCGGCGCTGCAGCGACATGATGTTGCCGGTGGGGTACTGGTGCGACGGCGTGACGAACGCCAGCCGCGGCGCAGCAGCCGGCACTGCCGAGGGCAGGCAGGCGCCCTGCGCATCGATCGCCAGCGGCGCGCAGTGAAGGCCCGCCGCCGAAAACACCACCGGCGCACCCCAATGGCAGGGGCTCTCGACCCACACGGTGTCCCCCGGGTCGCCCAGCAGCTTGGCCACCAGGTCCAGCGACTGGTGGGTGCCCTGGGTCACGATCACCTGCGCCGGGCTGCAACGGACTGCGCGGGCCGCATACAGGTAGGCACTGAGCGCCTCGCACAGCGGGCGGTAGCCGCCCTGATCCACGTAGCCGGCCAGGTGCGCCTGGCGCTTGCTCAGGTAGCGGTTGTGCAGGCGCTTCCAGATATGAAACGGAAACAGGTCGGCGTCCGATACGCCGCCCACGAAGGCGCCCTCGGCCCGCGCCACTGCGCCGAAGCGCGCGTTGATCGCCTTGCCCCGGGCCGACAGCGGCGCCTGGTCGGGCGTATCGGGGGCCGGCACGCCGGTTTTCACCTGGGGCAAGGTGTCGGCCACGAAGGTGCCGCTGCCGGGCCGGGCGTACAGGTAGCCTTCATCGAGCAGACGGTCGTAGGCCAGCGACACGGTCAGGCGCGAGACCAGCAACTGCTCGGCCAGCGCCCGGGTGGAGGGCAACTTGTGGTTGACCGGCAGGCGCCGCTGCAGGATCGCCGCCTGGATCGCCTGGTACAACTGGCGCTGCAGGGTCACGCCGCCGTCGCGGTCCAGCGTGCCGACCAGCAGGTCGTGGAGAAGCGATGCCATCGGGTGCCTCACTGCAGGGGCGGGATCGGAACCGCGAGCATACAAGTGGCCTTAACAACTGATCAACTCTGGATATAACCGATATAGCCAAACAGGCCTATGTTCGAACCAGTGCTGGCCTGACACCCCAGCTTTCCCGGCAATCGACAGAGTGATGTTCAGTGACCCTTCACACACCCCCTGCCTTCGACGCATTGCTGGTCGCAGCTCCGCCCAAGGTTTCGGCCGAACAGGCGCAGGCCGTGGCAGCGCAGTACTTCGGCCTGCACGGCGCATGCCGCCTGCTCACCGGCGAGCGTGACCTCAACTTCCAGATCACCTGCGCCGACGGCGCCCAGTACCTGCTCAAGGTCTCCAACGCGGCCGAAGACCCGCAGGTGGCCGACTTCCAGAACCAGGCGCTGCTGCACATCCAGCACTGCGACCCGACCCTGGCGGTGCAGCGCATCTACCCCAACACCAGCGGCAGCTACCAGATCCCGCTGATGTTCGATGGCCAGCCGCTGCTGGTGCGGCTGTTCTCGTTCGTCGACGGGATCTGCCTGCACCGCGTCGAACACCCCGACGTGGCTCTGCGCAGCAGCCTGGGCGAGCACCTGGCCCGCCTGGGGCTGGCCCTGCGCGGCTTCTTCCACCCCGGCGCCGGGCACGAGCTGCTGTGGGACCTCAAGCACGCCTCGCGGCTGAGCGACAAGATCGGCCTGATCCAGGACCGTGAAGAGCGCCAGCTGGCCCAGCACTTTCTGGACAACTTCGAGCGCCACGCACAACCGCACCTCAAGGGCCTGCGCGCCCAGGTGATCCACAACGACCTGAACCCGCACAACGTGATCGTCGATGCCAGCCAGCCGCACCCGGTGCGCAACATCCTCGATTTCGGCGACATGGTGCATGCCCCGCTGGTCAACGACCTGGCCGTGGGCGCCGCCTATCAACTGGGCAGCCAGGGCGACCCGCTGGAACACGCTGCACCGTTCATCCGCGCCTACCACCGCATCGCGCCGCTGGAGCCGCTGGAACAGGAACTGCTGGTGGACCTGATCGCCACCCGCCTGGTGCTGACCGTGACCATCACCAACTGGCGCGCTGCGCTGTACCCGGAAAACCGCACCTACATCCTGCGCAACGCGCCGTCTGCCTGGCGTGGCCTGAAGGCCCTGGCTGACGTGCCGCGCGAGGTCGCGCAGCAACAGATTCGTCGTATCTGCTCCGAGGAGACGCTGTAAATGACCATGATCAATGGCTTCACCGCCGAAGATGCCGCACGCCTTAGCGAAACCGAACGTGCCCTGATCGAGCGCCGTGCGCGCGTGCTGGGCCCGGCCTACCGCCTGTTCTACGAACACCCGCTGCACCTGGTCAAGGGTGAAGGCGTGTGGCTGTACGACGCCGACGGCAAGCGTTACCTGGATGCCTACAACAACGTGGCCTCCATCGGCCACTGCCACCCCAAGGTGGTCGAGGCGCTGTACGAGCAGGCCAAGGTGCTCAACACCCACACCCGCTACCTGCATGAAGGCATCCTCGACTATGCCGAGAAACTGCTGGCCACCTTCCCGCCCGAGCTGGACCAGGTGATGTTCACCTGCACCGGCAGCGAGGCCAACGACCTGGCCCTGCGCATCGCCCGTCAGTACACCGGCGGTACCGGCCTGATCGTGACACAGCTGGCCTACCACGGCGTGACCGACCAGATCGCCGCCGCCTCGCCTTCGCTGGGTGCGGGCGTGCCGGTGGGTGACTTCGTGCGTACCGTGCGGGCTCCCGACGCCTACCGCCTGGGCGCCGAGAACGTGGCACAGATCTTCGCCGACGACGTGCGCGCCGCCATCGCCGACCTGCGCCGCTGCGGGATCAAGCCGGCAGCACTGCTGCTCGACGGCATCTTCGCCAGCGATGGCGTGCTGTCCGACCCGGCCGGCTTCCTGCAACAGGCGGTGGCCGTGGCCCGCGAAGAGGGCCTGCTGTACATCGCCGACGAGGTGCAATCGGGCTTTGGCCGTACCGGCTCGCACATGTGGGGCTACCAGCGCCATCGCGTGCAGCCCGACATCGTCACCATGGGCAAACCCATGGGCAACGGCCAGCCGATTGCCGGGGCGGTGTTCCGCGGCGAGGTGCTCGATGCGTTCGGTCGCACCGCCCGCTACTTCAACACCTTCGGCGGCAACCCGGTGTCATGTGCAGCAGCCAACGCGGTGCTCGACGTGATCCAGGGCGAAGGCCTGATGGCCAACTGCGCGGCGGTGGGCGAATATTTCAAGGCGGGTCTGCAAGGGCTTGCCGAGCGCTACCCGCTGATTGGCGACGTGCGCGGGGCCGGGCTGTTCGTGGGGGTCGAGCTGGTGACCGATCGTGCCAGCAAGGCGCCGGCCACCGAGGCAACGGCACGGGTGGTGAACGGCATGCGTGAACGTGGCGTGCTGATCAGTTCGGCGGGGCCGGCGGCCAACATCCTCAAGATCAGGCCGCAGTTGATCTTCCAGCGCGAGCATGCCGATCTGTTCGTGCAGACGCTGGAGGCGGTGCTGAAGTCGCTGAACTGACAGCGAGAGGCATTGACGGTTGTGGCCCTTTCGCCAGCAAGGCTGGCTCCTACAACGATTGGTGCAGGAGCCAGCCTTGCTGGCGAAGGGGTTCACTCACTTGGTCTTGGCAACCCAGGCATTGAAGCGCTGCTCGAGGTCTTCGCCGTTGTTGACCCAGAACTCGCTGTCCATCGGGATGGCCTGTGCCAGGTTGTCCGGCGCGGTGTTCAACTGCGCCGCCAGTGCAGGGTCAAGCAGCCCGGCGGTATGCAGGTTGGTCGACCCATAGCCCAGCTTGGTGGTGTGGATCTTCTGGTTTTCCGGGCGCAGCGAAAACGCGATGAAGTCCTCGGCCAGGGCCTTGTTCTTGCTGCCCTTGGGGATCGCCCACGAGTCGATGGCGTAGATGCTGCCATTCCATACCGTGTGCACATTGGCGCCGGCCGCCTGTGCGGCGAACACCCGGCCGTTGAACGCGGTGCTCATCACCACGTCGCCGCTGGCCAGGAACTGCATCGGCTGCGCACCGGCCTCCCACCACTGGATGTCGGGCTTGATCTGGTCCAGCTTGCGGAATGCACGCTCCACCCCTTCCGGCGTCGACAACACCTTGTACACGTCGGCATACGGCACGCCATCGGCCATCAGTGCCGCTTCCAGGGTGTACTTGGCGCCCTTGCGCAGGCTGCGCTTGCCCGGAAACTTCTTGGTGTCCCAGAAATCGCTCCAGCCGGTAGGCGCCTGCTTGAGCTTGTCGCCGTTGTAGGCCAGCGCCATCGACCATACCAGCAGGCCGCCGCCGCAGTCCGACAGGGTGCCGGGCACGAAATCCGCTTCCTTGCCGATACGGTTGAGGTCCAGGTGTTCGAACAGGCCCTCCTCGCAGCCACGGATCAGTTCGGCGCTCTCGACCTGCACCACGTCCCAGTTCACGCTGTTGGTGTCGACCATGACCTTGATCCGGCCCATTTCGCCGTTGTATTCACCCGCTACCACCTTGCTGTGGCTGGCGGCGGCAAAGGGGGCGTAGAAGGCCTCGGTCTGTACATCCTTGCTGGCACCGCCAAACGAAATCACGGTGATTTCGGCAGCAAGGGCGTTGGCGGCAAAAGCACTGAGCAACACGGCGGCAATGGTGGTTTTTTTCATGTCTACCTCTGTAATTTATTGGTTTTGGCAGAGTTGATACACGCTGGGCGTCCTTTCGGGTGGTCGCACTTCAGCTTCGGTAATCCACCTGATCACCACTGATCAGGCGCAAGGCGGCGGTCCAGGCCAACAGGTGGAGTTGCTGATCGAATTCGGCGTCGGACTGCTGCGCGGTCAGTTCGCAGACCGCTTCGTCCGGCAGGCGCAGCGGCGGGTTGCCCGCCAGTGCCTGTACCTGCGCCTGGCAGGCGCGCTCCAGGAAGTAGATCTGGTTGAAGGCTTCGGCAATGCAGCGCCCGGCGGCCAGCAGGCCATGGTTGCGCAGGATCATCGCCATGTGCGGGCCCAGGTCCCTGACCAGGCGCTCGCCTTCGGCCGGGTTCAGCGCAATGCCCTCGTAGTCGTGGTAACCCAGGCGGCGATAGAACTTCAGCGCATGCTGGGTGATCGGCAACAGCCCCTGCTCCTGGGCCGACACGGCCATGCCGGCAGCGGTATGGGTGTGTACCACACAGGCCAGGTCCGGACGTGCGGCGTGGATCGCCGAATGGATGTTGAAGCCGGCACGGTTGACGCTGCCGGCGTCATAGCCAGGGTCGATGGTGTTGCCGTGGTGGTCGATCTTGATCAGGTCCGAGGCGCGCATTTCGTGAAACAGCACGCCGTAGCGGTTGATCAGGAAATGCCCCGGCTCGCCGGGGACACGGGCCGAGATGTGCGTGTCGATCAGATCGGTCATGCGAAAGTGGGCCAGCAGCCGGTACAGCGCTGCCAGGTCGCAACGGGTCTGCCACTCTTCGGGCGAAACCTGCTGCGCGTCGATCCGCGGGGTGTTGGGGTGCATCGCGCCTCCTTGTTCATGGTATGTTTCGGGCACTTGGCCCGCCGGCATGCAGGGATGTTGCAGCAGCCCCCGGCGGCCCACCATGCACAGAACGCGCTGGTTGTGCCGGCCCTGTTATGGTGTTTTCACCAGTACACCCACCGCCACACCCTCGCCTGACGGATGTTTTCTATGATGTTGTTGGATGCCAGCTCGTCGCAGTCGCTGGTCAACCAGATCGTTGCGGGCATCACCCTCGCGATCAACGAACAGCGCTTGCGCCCGGGCACCAAGCTGCCCTCCATCCGCAAGTTCGCGCAAACCCACAAGGTCAGCCATTTCACCGCCGTCGAGGCTTATGACCGGCTGGTGGCCCTGGGTTACCTGACGGCGGTGCGCAATGCCGGCTTCTATGTACGCAGCGCCCCCGACACCCCCGCCCCGCCGCCGATGCCCAGTGCCAGCGACGATGCCTTCGACTTCGACGCCTACCTGCTGCTGCAGAAGGTGTTCCAGCCACTGGGCATGGACCTGCGCCCGGGCATCGGCCTGCTGCCCGAGCCCTGGAGCGACGATGACGGGGTGCAACGCAGCCTGCGCGCCCTGAGCCGTCGCGACCCGAGCGAGTTCACCGGCTACGGCCATGCCAAGGGGTGCGCCAACCTGCGCGCCCGGCTGGTGGAGAAACTGCTCGATACCCGGGTCAACGCCCACCCCGAGCAGATTCTGCTGACCAGCGGCGCCAGCCATGCGCTGGACCTGCTGGTGCGCTACCTGGTGCACCGCGGCGACAGCGTGCTGGTGGACGAACCGGGCTACCACAACCTGTTCCTCAACCTGCGCCTGCAGGGGGCCCGCCTGCTGGGGGTGCCACGCACCCGCGACGGCATCGACCTGGACGTGCTCGAGGCGCAGATCCGCGAACACCGGCCCAAGGTGTTCTTCACCAACACGCGCCTGCAATGCCCCACCGGCACCAGCCTGACACTGGCGGTGGCCCACCGTCTGCTGCAACTGGCGGAAAAGTACGACTTCCTGATCGTGGAAAACGACATCTACGCCGACCTCGACCCGTCCGACCAGCAGGCGCTGGCAGGCATGGACCAGCTGGCGCGGGTGATCTACGTGGCCAGCTTCTCCAAGAGCATCGCGCCGTCGCTGCGGGTGGGGTTCGTTGCCGCGCACCGCGACCTGATCGACGAACTGGTGCCACTGAAGATGGCCAGCGGCCTGACCACCTCGGCAATTGCCGAGGAACTGGCACTGGAGGTGCTGCTGCAGGGGCGCCACCGCAAACACGTCAAGCAGTTGCAGGCCAACCTGGCCCTGGCCCATGAACAGGTGGCGCGCAAGCTCGAGGCGGTGGGCATGGAGATCTTCGTCAAGCCCCATGCGGGGTTGTTCCTGTGGGCCCGTCACCCCCAGGTCGAAGACGCCACGGCACTGGCCATGGACGCGCGCGAACACAAGATTCTGCTCGCGCCCGGGCAACTGTTCATGCCCGATGCGCGGGTGGTGCCGTGGCTGCGCTTCAATGTGGCGCACGCGCAGGATGAGCGGATCTACCGGCTGTTGGAGCAGGCCGCGCACTGACCGGATTCGACTCGCCTCTTCGCCAGTAGGCGCCGGCCTTGCCGGCGAAGAGGCCCGCCCGGGCGACACCCCCGCAGGTCCGGAGAATCAGGCATGACACGCAGAGGAATGCCGGTGGGCACGCCCGGTGCCCGCGCGGACAATGCGCCGCCTCTACTGTCATTGCTTTTGCGAGGTTCCCCCATGTACACCGCCATCGGCTACGCCGCCCAGTCGGCCACCACACCCCTCGCCCCCATGACCTTCCAGCGCCGCAGCCCACGCCCCGACGACGTGGCCATCGAGATTCTCTACTGCGGCGTGTGCCACTCCGATATCCACCAGGCCCGCAACGAATGGGGCATCGCCGTGTACCCGCTGATGCCCGGCCACGAAATCGTGGGCAAGGTCACTGCCGTGGGCGCCAGCGTCAACCGCTATCAGGTGGGTGACCTGGTGGGTGTGGGCTGCATGGTCGACTCCTGCCGCCACTGCCAGGCCTGCGCCGCCAACCTGGAGCAGTACTGCCTCGAAGGCCCGACCATGACCTATGCCACCCCCGACCGGGTCGACGGCAGCAACACCATGGGCGGCTATTCCAGCAGTATCGTGGTCGACCAGCATTTCGTGGTGCGCATTCCGGCCGGCATGGACCTGGCCAGCGCCGCGCCGATCCTCTGCGCCGGCATCACCACCTATTCGCCGCTCAAGCACCACGGGGTCAAGGCCGGGCACAAGGTCGGCATCCTCGGCATGGGCGGCCTGGGTCACATGGGCATCAAGCTGGCCAAGGCCATGGGCGCCGAAGTCACCCTGTTCACCCGTTCGGCCAGCAAGGCCGAGGAAGCCCGCCGCCAGGGCGCCGACCATGTGGTGGTGTCCACCGATGCCGCGCAGATGGCCGCCGTGGCCGGGCACTTCGACTTTCTGCTCGACACCATCCCGGTGCAGCACGACCTCAACCCCTACCTGGAAACCCTGAAGTTCGACGGCGTGCACATCCTGGTGGGCCTGATCGAACCGGTGGAGCCGCCCCTGCACGCCGCCAACCTGGTGCTCAAGCGCCGCGTACTGGCCGGCTCGCTGATCGGCGGCATCGCCGAAACCCAGGAGGTGCTGGACTTCTGCGCCGAGCACGGCATTTGCTGCGACATCGAGATGCTCGACATCCAGCACATCAACGAGGCCTACAGCCGCATGATCGCCGGCGACGTGAAGTACCGCTTCGTGATCGACATGGCCTCGCTCAAGGCCTGAGCCCCCGCCTCACAGGTTGAAACGCCCCAGCAGGTGGTGCTGTTGCCCCACCTGCTCCACCATCACCGCACACTGGCGCACCTGCACCTGGGTGCCTGCGGCCACTTCATGACTGATGTCGCGAATGGTCGTGGTGTTGCGGTTGATCTCTTCGCTGGTGGCGCTCTGCTGCTCGGCCGCGGTGGCGATCTGGGTGTTCATGTCGTTGATGCGGGTGATCGCCTGGCGAATGCGCACGAGCCTGTCGTTGGCCGCGCCCGCCTCCTCGGCGGTCTTGCCGGCGCTGTCGCGGTTGTGCTGCATGCGCGACTCGGCGTGGCGCACCCCGGCCTGCAGCTGGTCGATCATCTGGCGGATCTCCTGGGTCGACTGCTGGGTGCGCGAGGCCAGCGTGCGCACCTCGTCGGCCACCACCGCGAAACCTCGCCCCGTCTCGCCGGCACGCGCAGCCTCGATGGCGGCATTGAGCGCCAGCAGGTTGGTCTGCTCGGCAATGCTGGTAATCACCGCCAGGATCGACTCGATGTTGTCGCTGAGGCGCGACAGGTCATTGATTGCATGGCCGGTGTCGTCCATTTCGCTGGCCAGTTGCCGGATCGCCGCCGTCGAGCGTCGCACCACGTCCTCGCCGCCGTGTGCTTCCTCGTCGGCAATCACTGCGGCCTGCGCCGCTGCCTGGGCGTTGCGCGCGACGTCTTCGGCGGTGGAGGCCATCTCCTGCATGGCCGTGGCCAGTTGGTCCAGCTCCTGCAACTGGCGCTGCAGGCGTTCATCGGTCCGGGTGGCTTCGGCCGACGTCAGGTGGGTGCTCTCGCGCACCTGGTTGGAGGTGCTCATCACCTGATGGATCAGGTTCTGCAGGTTGCCCAGAAAGCCGTTGAACTCGCGCGACACCAGCGCCACCTCGTCATTGCCGCCGTCGGGCAGGCGCCGCGTCAAGTCGCCGTCGCCCTGGTTGACCTCATGGAACGAGCGGTGCAGCAGCTCCAGCGGCTTGAGCAGGCGCCCGAGCAGCAGGCCCAGCACCACGAGGCTCACCAGCACGCCGAGCAGCGTGGCCAGCACTGCACGCCAGGTCAGGCTGTCGGCCTCGGCCATCACGATGCGCTGGTCGAGCACCACGCCGATCAGCCAGTCCATGCCCTCCAGGTAGGTCAGCGGAGTGAAGGACACCAGTGAATCGTGATCGCCGGTTCTAACCGTCTGCAGCTGGCTGTCCAGCGCCGGGTGCTGGCCATCGAACAGGCTGCTGTAGGGCTTGCCGTTGTACTGGCTGTCGGGGTGGGAAATGATCGTGCCGTTGCGGCTGAGCAGAAAGGCATGGCCGGCGCCGTTGAAGTCCAGGGTATTGATGGCATCGGCCACGCTCTTGAGGCGGATATCGCCGCCCAGCACGCCGGCGAAGGTAGCGCCATCGTAGAGGCGCGTGACCGCCGAAATCAGCGTTTCGCCAGTGGCCGAGTCGATGTAGGGCTCGGTGAGCACCGCCTTGTCGGCGCCCTTGGCGACGGCATACCAGGGCCGTGTGCGCCCGTCCCAGCTCGCATCGGGGCGCCAGCTGGGCGTGTTGGTGAGGGGTTTGCCGTCGCGTTGCAAGGCGCCGAATATCAGGATGAACTCGTCCTTGAGCATCGGGCTGTCGATGATGCGCTGGGTGTTTTCAGGGCTGTAACGGCTGTCGATGACCTGCGCCACCAGGCCCATGAGCTTGAGCTTGGCGTTCAGCCAGTTCTCTATCTGCCGGGCCAGGGCACCGCTGGACTCGGCGATGCCGGCAGACACTTGCTTGTGCAGGGCGTCGCGCACCTGGCTGACCTGCGCGACCGACAGCAATCCGGTGGTAATGAACAGCAATGTGGCGGCCGCCAGGCCAGCCTTGTGAACGATCTTCATGCCTGCACTCCGTGCCGAATCGAGCAAACGGGCATGCTAGGCAGGCGTACTGGCACACTGCAATCAACGTTGCGATGATTGCCCGGTGCCGTAATGGGGATTGTTTACCGGCATCACGGCCACTGCTTGTAGGACGAACCCGGCGCACGGCATCCGCGCCGCGGGCAGGCAAAAAAAAACCAGGGCCGTTTGCGGCCCTGGTCTTTTTCGTCATGGTGCCTGTCAGCCCTTGAGCTGCCTGGCCGCACGCACGTGCATGAACACGCCCATCAGTGCCACGATGGCCGCGGCCGCACCGGTGGAGAACACCAGTACCTGGTAGTCCGGCACAAAGGCCATGGTCACCAGGCACCCGATGATGAACACGATCACCAGGTAGGTCAGCCACGGGAACAGCCACATCTTCAGGCGGATTTCCTTGCCCTCGGCTTCCAGCTTGCGACGCATCTTCAGTTGCGAGAACGCGATCACCAGGTACACCAGCAAGGCGATCATGCCGGTGGTGTTCATCAGCACGTCCAGCACGTCTTTCGGGCGCAGGGTGTCGCTGAAGTTGATCAGGGCGACGAACACCGCCACCGAGCACGAACCGATGATGGCGAACACCGGCACACCGGTACCGGCGCGGGTGATCTTGAAGAACGACGGTGCATCACCGCGGGTCGACAGCGAGAACAGCATGCGCGAGGCGGTGTAGTGCGCCGAGATCAGGCAGCTGCTCACCGAGGTCAGCACCACGAAGTTCATCACGAACTCAGCGCCCGGAATGCCCAGCAGTTCCAGGGTACGACGGTACGAACCGTAGCCCGACTGGCCCATCAGCGGGTCGTTCCACGGCACCAGGGCCACGATCAGGAAGATCGAACCCACATAGAACAGGCACACACGCCACACCACCGAGTTGGTGGCCTTGACGATCTGCTCGGACGGGTTCTTCGACTCGGCGGCCGCGATGGTCACGATTTCGGCGCCCAGGAAGGCGAACATCACCCCCAGCATGGCCACCACCACTGCCTCTACCCCATTGGGCATGAAGCCCTGGGCCGTGAGGTTGGTGATGCCGTGGACCTCACCGGTGGGCCACAGGTTGGCCACGGCCAGCCCGCACACCACAAGGAAGCATATGATCGCCACCACCTTTATCAGCGCGAACCAGAATTCGAACTCCCCGTAGTGCTTGACGTTGAAGAAGTTGACGCTGATCAGCACCAGGGTAGTGGCCAGCACGAACACGTTGACGCTGATGGAGGGGAACCAGCCGTGCAGGATCTTGCCCGCCACATAGGCTTCCCAGGCCATCAGGATGACCCAGAACCACCAGTACAACCAGCCGATGGTGAAGCCTGCCCAGCGCCCGATGGCGCGCTCGGCGTAGGTGGAGAACGAGCCGGTGTCTGGCGAGGAGGTGGCCATTTCACCCAGCATGCGCATGATCAGCACCACCAGGATGCCGCCGGCCAGGTACGCCAGGATGGCGGCCGGCCCGGCGCTGTGGATCACACTCCCCGAGCCCACGAACAGCGCACCGCCGATCACCCCGGCGATGGACATCATGGTCAGGTGGCGCGATTTGAGCGAAGCGCTAAGCTTGCTCTCGGGCTCCACCTTGGAGGATGTGGAAGTCGATGTAGCGTCCATCAGTTGTCTACCCCTTGTTTTTCTTTTTCCAGCGAACACGCAAGACCGGCGAATGCCGGGCTTCATTGCTCGTCAGTGTCTGATTGTGTACGGGATGGATCGCAAACCCGGCGGGCATCCATGGCCTTGAAGGTCGGCAATCGTGCTGTGCACGCCCGGGGGCTTGCCCCTGGCGGTAGTGATCGGGCCTCTCAACATGCTTTAGCTGGCGAATACAGACCCCTAATGTAAAAATGTACGACACAGAGAGCCATGCACAGCGCCGTGAAATATGCACTGCACTGTACAGGCCGCCAATGCAGTACACCCCCGTTCCCTGCAGGCGCCAGGCGTTACGCACCCTGAAGGCACAGCCCCAACATGCTTGAATTACGACCCGACTCCGCCCCCCCGCTCGTCAACCAGATCATCAACGGGTTGCGTGAGTTGATCGAGAACCAGACCCTCAAACCCGGTGCCAAGGTACCGTCCATCCGCGCCTTCGCCGCCACCTACTCGGTCAGCACCTTCACCGTGGTCGAAGCCTACGATCGGCTGGTGGCCCAGGGCCTGCTGGTCAGCCGCGGCAATGCCGGCTTCTTCGTCAACCGCTCGGTGAACGAGCGCATCGAAAGCCAGGCCAGCGACGCCGAGCCGGGCAAGCCGGAGTTCAACTCCGAGTGGTACCTGCAGAACATCTTCGAAAGCCGCCAGCTGGCCTTCAAGCCCGGCTGTGGCTGGCTGCCCAACGAGTGGATGTTCGAGGACGGCCTGCGCCGCGGCCTGCGCCAGGTGGCCGGCAGCGTGATGGAACTGAGCGGTTACGGCGACCCCATGGGCCTGCTCGAGCTGCGCACCCTCACCGCGCAGAACCTGGAGCAGGACCAGCGCATCGTGGCCAACCCCAACCAGCTGATGCTCACCCACGGCGCCAGCCAGGCGCTGGACCTGGCGGTGCGCACCCTGGTGCGCCCAGGCGATGTGGTGCTGGTGGACGACCCGGGCTACCCCAACCTGATGAGCATCCTGCGCTTTCAGGGCGCCACCCTGATCGGCGTGCCGCGCACCCCGGCCGGGTATGACCTGGAGCATCTCGAGCGGCTGCTGGCCCACCACCGGCCCACGGTGTTCTTCACCCAGCCGCACCTGCACAGCCCCACCTGCTCGCGCACCCCGCTGGCGCAACTGCACCGCCTGCTGCAACTGTCGGCGCAACACGGCTTTCGCCTGGTGGAGAACAACCTGTACGCCGACATGGTGGCCGAACCGCAACCGTGCCTGAGCAGCCTGGACCACCTGCAGCAGGTGGTGTACGTGGGCAGCTATTCCAAGAGCATCTCGCCGAACGTGCGGGTGGGCTACATGCTGGCCAACCCCGAACTGATCCAGAAGCTGCTGCAACTGAAGATGCGCTCGGGCCTGACCACCTCACAGGTGATGGAGCGCGTGGTGTATGCGGCCATCACCGACGGGCGCTGGCGCAAGCACCTCAAGCGCCTGCGCCAGCGCCTGGCCGAGGCGCAGCAGGAGGTCAGCCGTCGCCTGAACCGCCTGGGCTTCGAGATTTTCGTCGAGTCCGACGAGGGCATGTACCTGTGGACACGCCACCCGCAGATCGCCAACAGCGCAGCGCTGGTGGACGACGCCCTGGAGCGCGGCATCATGATCGGCCCCGGCCAGTTGTTCATGGTCGATGCCCAGGCCACCGGCTGGATGCGCTTCAACGTGGCGTTCAGCACCGACCCGGCCTTGTGGCAGCAACTGGAAAAGCTGTTCGCCCGTCACGCCGCCTGAACCTGCGCAATTTTGTTCAATACGCCGCCCCCGGCCCCGCCACACACTTCCTGGACCCACATCCATAGAAGTGAAGGTTACATGGAGCAGTTCCTGATCATTGCAGCAGCGCACTTTCTGGCGCTGCTGTCACCCGGGCCGGATTTCTTCCTGGTGGCGCGCACCGCCCTGGCCACCAGCTGGCGCGTGGCCAGCGGAGCCTGCCTGGGCATCGCACTGGCCAACGGGGTGTTCATCGTCGCCGCCTTTACCGGCGTGTCGGTGCTGCAGCCGCACAGCACGCTGTTCATCGTGCTGCAACTGGCCGGTTGCGCCTACCTGCTGTACCTGGGCTGGCTGTTCATCCGCCATGCCGGTGCCAGCACGCTGGAGGTTGCCCCGCAGGGGTCGCCGGCACCGTCGCCCGCGGCCACCACCTGGCTGGGCGCCGCCGGCATGGGGGTGGTGTCCGGCATCCTCAACCCCAAGAACGCGCTGTTCTACGCCAGCCTGGCGGCCATGCTGAGCGGGCCGCAGGCAAGCCCTGGCTGGAAGCTGGCCTACGGCCTGTGGATGTTCGGCGTGGTGCTGGCGTGGGACCTGCTGGTGGCGGTGGTGATCGGCAACCGCCACGTGCGCCGCCGCTTCGCCCGTGCCCTGCCGTGGCTGGAGCGGGCCACGGGGGCGATGCTGGTGCTGCTGGCGCTGGGCGTGATCGCGGTAATGGCGCTGGGCTAGCACCGGGGCGTGGGGTAGGCTATGAGGCTTCTTTTACCTGTTTTCAGGGATACCTATTGGCCGCTGCATGGGGCACAGTCGCCCCCACCGCGCGCCCGAGACTGCCCATGCCTATCCAGACGACTGTTCCCGAACCCACGCTGCTCGCGCCGGTACTGCTGGTGGAGGACGAGCCGCTGATCCACCGCCGCCTGGAAGCCCTGCTGCTGCAACTGGGCTACCGGCCCGAGGCCCTGCTGTTCGCCAGCTCGCTGGCCGAGGCCCGCGCCTGCCTGGCAGTGCAGCCGGTGGCGCTGGCGCTGGTAGACCTGGGCCTGCCCGACGGCAACGGCATCGAGCTGATCGAAGAGATGCACGCCACCGACCCCGGCCAGGCGATCCTGGTGATCTCGGCATGGAGCACCGAAGACACCCTGCTCGCGGCGCTGCGGGCAGGCGCCACCGGCTATGTGCTCAAGGAACGCGACGACCTGGAGATCCTGTTGTCGCTGCGCAGCGTGCTGCGCGGCGGCGCCCCCATCGACCCGTTCGTGGCCCGGCGCATCATCGAGGAACTGCGCCCGGGGGCCGCCCAGCCGGTCGACACCGCCGATGGCGAACGCCTGACCCCGCGTGAAGACCAGATCCTGCGCCTGGTGGCCGAGGGCCTGGGCAACCGCGAAATCGCCGAACAGCTGAACCTGTCGCGCTACACCGTCGAATGCCACGTCAAACGTATCTATCGCAAGCTGGCGGTGTCTTCGCGCACCCGCGCCATCCATGCGGCACGCACGCGTGGCCTGCTCGATTGAGAGGCCTGATGGCGTGTTGGCTGCTCGTCCTGTGCCTGTCGGGTGCAGCGCAGGCTGCAACGCCGGGCGGTGCAAGCTGCACCGTGCAGGTGCTGTCGGTAGCCGCCGCCCAGGGTGATGACCAGGGCAACCGCCCCGAGGCCGGCCCCTGGCAGGCCGTGACCCTGCCCGACGACTGGAGCCGACGCTGGCCGCAGCACGACGGCACGGTGTGGTACCGCCTCCAGTGGCAGCGCGACTGCGCGGCCGGTCAACGCATGCCGGTGGCACTGACGCTGCGCTCGGTGATCATGGCCGGCGAAGTGTTCGTCAACGACCAGCGCCTGTGGCGTGACAGCCAGCTGAGCGAGCCGCTGTCACGCAGCTGGAACATGCCCCGCTACTGGCACCTGCCCGAAGGCCTGCTGCACGAAGGCGTCAACACGCTGTGGGTACGTGTGGTGGGCCTGGCGGTACAGTCACCCGGGCTGGGGCCGGTGTACCTGGGGGATGAGGCCTCGGCACGCCAGCTGTATGAAGAGTTGCTGTGGACCAACCGCTCGTTGTTCGTGCTCAACCTGACCGTCTCGGCGGTGCTGGGCGGGCTGTTCTTCTGTATCTGGGTGATCCGCCGCGAGCAACGGATCTTTGGCTGGTATGCGGCCATGGCCCTGTGCTGGGTGCTGTTCATCGCCAACATACTGATGACCAGCCCCTGGCCCTTCTCCACCACCCTGATGGCTGCGCGCTTCAACGGCATCGCGCTGGTGATGTACGTCACCTGCTTCTGCGTGTTTGTCTGGCGCTTTGGCGGGCAATCGCTGCCGCGCCTGGAGAAGGCACTCTGGCTGCTGACTGCCGCACTGGTGGCCTTGATGGCACTGGCCCCGGATGCCCGCGTCGGCAACGCGCAACTGGTGGCGGTGCTGAGCACGGCGACGGTGTTTTTCCTCAACTGCCTGCAGTTTCAGCTGCATGCCTTGCGCACCCGGCGGCCCGAGCATGTGTGGCTGGCCGCAAGCCTGCTGATATTCATGCTGGCCGGGGCCCATGACCTGCTGATAATGCTGAAGCTGATCGGCGAAACGCCCGCGTGGACACCGCTCACCAGCGTGGTGACGACCCTGTGCATGTCGGTGGTGCTGGGCTTGCGCCATGCGCGCAGCGTGCGCCGTATCGAGCGCTTCAACCTGGAGCTGGCCGAAGGCATCGAGCGCGCTCGCGGGGAACTGGCCACCACCCTCGAACGCGAACACGCCCTGGCGCTGACCAACTCCCGCCTGCAGGACCGCCTGCAGATCGCCCACGACCTGCATGATGGGCTGGGCGGTTCGCTGGTGCGCATGATGGCCATGGTCGAGCAGGCCAGCACGCCGCTGCAGGGCCCGCAGTTTCTGTCGATGCTCAAATTGCTGCGTGATGACCTGCGCCAGACCATCGACAATGGCTCTAGCGCCGGCATCAAGGTGCCGGCCACGCCGCAGGAATGGATCGCCCCGCTGCGCCATCGCTTCACCCAGCTGTTCGACGAACTGGATGTGGCCTGCACCTGGCACTTCGCCGCGCAGTGGCGCACACCGCCCAGCGCCTTGCAGTGCATGGCGTTGACCCGCCTGGTGGAAGAGTCGCTGACCAATGTGGTCAAGCACAGCCGTGCCCGGCATGTGCGGGTTGAGCTGCAGCAGCCGCAGCCCGACAGCCTGGAGCTGAACATCGAGGATGACGGTATCGGCTTCGACGTGCTGGCGGTACAGCGCGCCGGGGTGAGCGTGGGCATGCGCAGCATGCATGCGCGCATCGCCCGGGTGGGCGGTCAGTTGGAGGTGGTTTCGCTGCCGGGTTGTACGCGGCTTGTTGCACGCCTTGCGCTGCAACGGGAGGTGCCGGCCAGCGTGTGAGCCGGTACTGCAGGCATTCGCTTGGCCGGCAAGGCCGGCCCCTGCAGGGGTTGTGCTGCTCTGCAGGGGCCGGCCTTGCCGGCGAACGCGCTACTTCACATCGAAACGGTCCAAGTTCATCACTTTGGCCCAGGCCGCCACGAAGTCGCTGACGAACTGCTGCTGCGCATCTGCACTGGCATACACCTCGGCCACGGCCCGCAATTGCGCGTTCGAGCCGAACACCAGGTCGACCCGGGTCGCGGTCCACTTCACCTGCCCGCTTTTGCGATCACGCCCTTCGAACGCCTGAGCGGCCTCGGACACCGGCTTCCACTCCACGCCCATGTCCAGCAGGTGGGTGAAGAAGTCATTGGTCAGCGCCTGCGGCCGCTGGGTGAACACGCCATGGCTGCTCTGGCCCACATTGGCCCCCAGCACCCGCAGGCCGCCCACCAGCACCGTCATCTCCGGTGCACTGAGCGTCAGCAGTTGCGCCTTGTCGATCAGCAGCGCTTCGGCCGGCACACGGTAGTGCCCCTTGAGGTAGTTGCGAAAACCATCGGCAATGGGTTCGAGAAAGCCGAACGACTCCACGTCCGTCTGCTCCTGGCTGGCATCGGTGCGCCCCGGCGTGAACGGCACCGTGACCGTATGCCCGGCGTTTTTCGCAGCCTGCTCGACACCGGCGTTGCCCGCCAGCACGATCAGATCGGCCAGGGAGATCTTCTTGCCACCGGCCTGCGCCCCATTGAATTCGTTCTGGATGCCTTCCAGGGTCGCGAGCACGGCGGCCAGCTGTTCGGGCTGGTTGGCCTGCCAGAACTTCTGCGGGGCCAGGCGCAGCCGCCCGCCATTGGCACCGCCGCGCTTGTCCGACCCCCTGAAGGTGGAAGCCGCCGCCCATGCGGTGGACACCAGCTGCGCCACCGACAGGCCCGAGGCCAGTACCTTGGCCTTGAGCGCGGCGATGTCGCCGTCATCGACCAGCGGGTGGTCGACCTTGGGAATCGGGTCTTGCCACAGCAGCTCCTCAGCGGGCAGTTCCGGGCCCAGGTAGCGCGACAGCGGGCCCATGTCACGGTGGATCAGCTTGTACCAGGCGCGGGCAAAGGCATCGCTCAGCTGGTCGGGGTTTTCCAGGTAGCGGCGCGAGATCTTCTCGTAGATCGGGTCGAAGCGCAGCGACAGGTCGGTGGTCAGCATGGTGGGGTTGCGCCGCTTGGACGGGTCGTGGGCGTCGGGGATGATACCGGCGCCGGCGCCGCCCTTGGGCGTCCACTGGTGGGCCCCGGCCGGGCTCTTGGTCAGCTCCCACTCGAAGCCGAACAGGTTCTCCAGGAAGTTGTTGCTCCAGCGGGTCGGGGTGGTGGTCCAGGTCACTTCCAGGCCGCTGGTGATGGTGTCCGGGCCCTTGCCGGTGCCGAAGCTGTTCTTCCAGCCCAGGCCCTGTTCCTCCAGGCCTGCCGCTTCAGGCTCGGGGCCCACGTTGTCGGCCGGGCCGGCGCCGTGGGTCTTGCCGAAGGCGTGGCCGCCGGCGATCAGGGCCACGGTTTCCTCGTCGTTCATGGCCATGCGCCCGAAGGTCTCGCGAATGTCCTTGGCGGCGGCGACCGGGTCGGGGTTGCCTTCGGGGCCTTCCGGGTTCACGTAGATCAGCCCCATCTGCACTGCGGCCAGGGGGTTCTCCAGGTTGCGGCCCTGCTCGGTACGGCTTTCTTCGTTGCCGTGCTGCTCGGGTTCGGCCACCAGGGTGCCCTCGCCCGGCGGCTGCATGGCTTCAGGGTCTTTGCCGTAGCGCGTGTCGCCGCCCAGCCACTTGTTCTCCGAGCCCCAGTACACGTCCTCGTCCGGCGCCCACACGTCCGGGCGACCGCCGGAAAACCCGAAGGTCTTGAAGCCCATCGACTCCAGCGCCACGTTGCCGGTGAGCACGATCAGGTCGGCCCAGGAAATCGCCCGCCCGTACTTCTGCTTGATCGGCCACAGCAGCCGCCGCGCCTTGTCGAGGCTGACGTTGTCGGGCCAGCTGTTGAGCGGCGCGAAGCGCTGCTGGCCGGAGCCGGCACCGCCGCGCCCGTCGCCGGTACGGTAGGTGCCCGCACTGTGCCAGGCCATGCGCACGAACAGTGGCCCGTAATGGCCGAAGTCGGCCGGCCACCAGTCCTGCGAGTCGGTCATCAGCGCGGTGAGGTCCTGCTTGAGGGCCTGGAAGTCCAGGCTCTTGAACGCCTGGGCATAGTCGAAGCCCTCGCCCAGCGGGTCGGCCTGGGGCGCGTGCTGATGCAGGATCTTCAGGTTGAGCTGGTTGGGCCACCAGTCACGGTTGGTGGTGCCACCGCCGGCGGCATGATTGAACGGGCATTTCGATTCAGTTGCCATGTGAGAGCTACCCTTGGTCGAGTTCATGTCGCCAGGCAGCCCTGCCAGGGCGCCGTGGCAACGTGCGAAATCAGTTACACAGGTTGCATCGTCAACGACTCGAACGGCTGAGCGCCGCGATCTTGTCTCTTCATCAGGATGGGTCGGCCAGCTGGCGCCGGCACCGAACTAAGGCTAGTTCGCCGCCCCCGAGTCGGCAAATAGCCGCAGTATTGGTGGGCGATAGCCATAATCTCTTATACGGAACCCGCCAGGGAGCAGAAGGTAGGACAAACGCTCGCTGAGCCGTGCACCGATAACGCAGGCGTAGTCAGGGCGAGCGACCACCCCACGGGAGGCTCGCCCCATGGACATGCGCCCGCGTTCAACCGCCATCCACGAGGCCGGTCACGCCCTGGCCGTGTGGTGGAACGGCCAGCCCATTGCACGGGTGACCGTGCTGACCCACGCCCAGGCCGCCAGCGGCCCGCTGATCGACCTGAACGGGCGTGCGCACTTTGCCGAGGGGCTGGTGGAGGCGGACTACCTGATCGTGCACCCGGCCTTCGCCGCCCGTGGCATTGCCGAGTACCTGCCCTCCCTCGTCGAACCCATCGAGCGCGACCTGCTGCACTGCTTTGCCGGGCCCGTGGCCGAAGCCATCCACCGGCACGCACGCTATGACCGGGTCTTGCGCGGCAGCGGCCGTGGCGACCGATGCCGCGGGCATGAACTGATCAGCCTGTTGCCCGCGCACAAGCTGCTCGATGCCGAGGCCCTGGCCATCGCCCGGTCCGGCTGCCTGGTACGCCGGTACTGGGCGGGGCTGATGGCGGTGGCCGACCTCTTGCAGGCACGGGGCGTGGTGGACGGCGAGCGAGTCAGCGCGTTGCTGTGCCAGGTGACTGGTGAGTCACCGGCACAAGGGCCCGCAAGCCTGCGCGAACTTGACCCTGAGGGCGGGTCCGACCAGAGGCAGGCCACCCGGCAAAAGCGTTAGCGCTTTTTGCAATAGCGCAAAAAAGCTGAGCTACAGTCGTAAAAGGCGCATCTGATACGTATTTATCAGGAGAAACTGATCTGTATCCACGGATGTTCACATCATGCAGGGATGAGCAACGATGGATCACTGGACAACGGAGCAACTGCGTCAGCTGGTGTGCTCGAAGGACTTGGACAGCCAGTTGGCGCAATTGGAAAAGCTGCTTCGGTGCCTGGGTTTCGACTGCTACGCCTTCAGTTTCACCACCCCGACGTTTTCGATAACACAAAGCAACTGCCCCAACCCATGGGGCGAGCGCTACCGTCGCCATGAGCCTGCGGTCGTTGAGCCCCTGCTTGCGCACAGCCGGCACTCATCCTTCCCGTTGCTGTGGACACCAGAGGCTTTCACCAGCCCCCCCGAGTTGTGGGCAGGCGCGCAGGATCACGGCGTTTGCCTCGGCTGGACCCAACCCTTTCACGATGAGCACGGCAGGTTCAGCAGCTTGAGCGTGGTACGCCAGCAGCCCCCCGTGACCGTCAATGAGCTTTACAGCAAGGGGGCCGCGGTGCTGTGGCTGGTGCAGGTGCTGCATGCGACGGCGACCGCTCTGGTGAATGACCCGCAGGGGCCGTCATCATCCGAGTGACCCGCAATGGGGTTCGCCAGCGCCACATGGGATATCCTCACTACCTGACCCGTTCAAAGATCGAGTAGAAGACCCATTGAAACTGCTCAAGGAAAACAGAGAAATCCTCCTGTCTGGAGAAGAAGCCATCCACCTTGTCGCCGATATCGAATACATGCTCATTTCCCTGAGAGACATTGCCCGCCATTACTACAAGGATGTTGATGGCGACATCAGCCCAGGCGACAGAGCGCTGTATTGCGAAGAGACGACACGGTTCATCGATGAAAACCAGATCACCCGTCGACTGGCCGCCATGCGAAGAACAATCACTGAAAAGTTCGACCTCGAGCTGGGCTGCGACGACATGGATGACATTGAAAGAGCGGTGGCCGAGATGGACTACTGGAAGCCCAAACAGGCAACGTAGCCAGCTACGTTGCTTGCACAAAGGCAGGCATGAGCCCTACTCGACCATCAACCCTCGACGCACCCGCCCCGCCCTTTTGTAGGCCCTGACCACCGTATTGGTCTCACACGAGATGATCCCCTCCAGGGATCCCATGCGGGCAGTCGAGACGGTCCATAGATCATGGATATCACGGCACAGCACATGCCAGAACAGCTGCGAGCCGCCACTGGTGCCAAACAGGCAACGCGTGTGTTCATCCTTCGCCAGTTCCTGGGCAATGCCCTCCGCCGCACCCGGTCGAGTCTGCAACGACACAATCGCCTCTACCCCATAGCCCACCAGCAACGGCTCGAGCTCCACACGAAATGTCAGGGCATTGCTGTCGACGAGCCCACTCAGCATCCGCTGAACCTTCGGCTCACTGACTCCACATGTCTCGGCAAGCACGCCCAGGCTGGCCCTTCCATCCAGGGTCAGGGCGCCGAGTAACCGCATTTCGTCAGCACTCAGGCTCACAGGCCCGGCCAGCACCGGCTCGGTAGGCACCGAACCATCAATACGCCAGCGGCTGGCTCGTCGGAACGACCTGAGCACCACCTGCGTCTGAACCTGCCTAACCCCCGGCACCAGCGGCAACTCCCGCACCACCATGTCAGAAAGCGCTTCCACGCTGGGCAGGTTGATCTCGGTGAAGATGTCGAACTCGCCCGTTGTCGCCATCACAACCTGCGTCTGTGCCCACTGCGCCAGGTGCTGCGCCACTTCGCTCTGACGACCGTCTGCTACCCGAATCCAGGCATGCAGCACCGGGCCACTCCCCACCACAACCGGGTCGAGCTCGCCGATCACCCGGATGTACCCGTTGTCCATCAAGCGTTGCAGGCGACGCGAAAGCGTACGCTCCGCCACATCGCAGCCGGCGCTCAGATCCCGCCAGGTGCCGCGAGGGTTCGCCTGCAGTGCAATCAGGCAGGCCAGATCCGCGTCATCCAACGCAAAATGTCTTTTTTCATCCGAATCAACGGTTGACGAGACCATATCCTTACAATACCTTCGCTCAAGTGGCCAAATTAATACAAAAAAACGCCGCATATGTCTAAAAACAATTACAACTCAAACCCAAAGGCACAAGCCAATGAATTATGCGACTCAAACGTCCGAAGCGGCAAAGCCGCAGGTATCAACCGCGCGCAAAATTGCTGCTGGCAGCATTGGCAATGCGGTGGAGTGGTTCGATTGGACGATCTATGCGTCGTTCGCGGTGTTCTTTTCCACACAATTCTTTCCAAAAAATGACGAAACGGCGTCCCTGCTGGCGACCTTCGCGATTTTCGCAGTGGGGTTCTTCATGCGCCCGATCGGCGGCTGGGCCCTGGGGATCTACTCTGATCGCTATGGCCGCAAATCGGCACTGGGGGTCACCATCCTGCTGATGGCAGGCGGGTCCCTGATGATCGGCATCACCCCCACCTACGAGAAGATCGGCCTGCTCGCGCCGGTCTTGCTGGTGATCGCGCGCCTGATGCAAGGCTTGTCGCTGGGCGGTGAATACGCTTCAGCCTCTACCTACCTTGCCGAGTTGGCGCCGGACCACCGTCGCGGGTTCTTTTCGAGCTTCGTGTTCTTCAGCTCCGCCGCGGGCATCCTGACCGCCTCGGCGATCGGCTGGGCGCTGACCACCCTCCTCACCGAGGAACAGATGAGAGAGTTCGGCTGGCGCATTCCGTTCCTGCTCGGCGCCCTGGGCGGTATCGCAGGCATCTGGCTGCGTATGTCGGTACCTGAAGCAGAAGCCTCCACGCCGCCAACCGCAGACAAGGTAGAGAAGCAACCGCTGCGCACCCTGCTGCGCGATTATCCGCGCGAGACCCTGCGGATCGTGGGCTTTTCGATCCTGAGCACCTTTGCCTTCTACCTGTTCGTCATCTACATCCCGACCTATGCCATCCGTGCGCTGCACGTGGAGTCCTCGACAGCGTTTGCTGCAAACACGGTTGCAATGGTCGCGTTCATGCTCGTGCACCCACTCTTCGGCATGCTCTCTGACAAGTTCGGGCGCAAGCCGCAACTGATCGTGTTCGCCCTGGGTTACCTGGTGTTCTTCTACCCGATCATCACCAGCATGCAGCCGACGTTCTCGTCGATCCTGATGGTGGAGCTGTTCGGCCTTATGCTCTACGCGCTCTATACCTCCATCGCCCCGGCAATCATGTCCGAACAGTTCCCCAGCCGCGTTCGCGCCGTCGGCATTGGTGCTCCCTACAACCTGATGGTGGCGCTGCTGGGCGGTACCACGCCGTATCTGCTGACCTGGCTGCAGAGCAACGGTCAGGAGAGCTGGTTCTTCTACTACGTGCTCGCAGGCGCCGCGCTCACGCTTGTGACCTTCATCAAAATGCCGGAAACAGCCGGAAAGCCACTGAAATAGTCACTGGCTCGAACAACGCCATGCAATCCCCGTCAACGAGTATCGGATACGGGGATTACCGACCCACACCGCTTAGAACCTAGAACCCATGCTCGAACGATCCGAAGCCCTATGTTTCCAGTCTGCCCTGCAGATTGCCCATCTGATCGCTACCCGGCAGATCACCTCGCGTGCCGTCACGCACTACTTTCTGGACCGCATTGCTCGCGGCAGTGAGCTCAATGCCTTTACCGCAGTGTTCGCAGAGCAAGCCCTGGCGGCAGCCGATGCCGCCGACAGTGCGCTCGAGGCAGGCCACCCATTGAGCGCTTTGCATGGCGTACCGGTCGCCATCAAGGACAACATCGAAATCGCCCATACCCCGGCATCGGCAGGTTCGTTGAGCCGCCTGGGCACTGTCAGTGCCGTGACCAGCACCGTCGCGCAACGATTGCAGGCGGCCGGAATGGTTATCCTGGGCAAGACCCAGATGACCGAATTTGCGTTCGGCCTGTCCGGGCAGAACCCGACCCGAGGCACGCCCTGGAACCCGTGGGACACAACGCTGCATCGCGCCCCGGGCGGTTCCTCTTCAGGTGCGGCGGTTGCTGTTGCCGCAGGGCTTGTACCTGTTGCAGTGGGGGGCGATACCGGCGGATCGATCCGAGCCCCCGCATCGCTCAATCATCTGGTCGGCTTCAAGCCGTCCAGCGGGGTCATCAGCGTGCACGGTGTGGTTCCGCTTGCGCCCAGCCTCGACGTGCTGGGCCCGATCGCCCGTGATGTTGGCGACGCCCATGCACTCACGGCCATCCTTGCCAGCCCGTCTACCGGCAGTGGGTCGAGCGTTCAGGCCGACCTTGCAGGTGAGCTGGTACCAGCCAAGCCGGGCACGGTGTTCGTACTGGACCAGAGCGCGTTCCCAAGTGCGCTGTCCGTGGGCGCTCGCCGGGTTTGGGATCAGGCCCTGGTCACCCTGGAAAAGGCCGGCTGGACGCTCCAGAGCTGGGTTCCAGAGGATGAGTTGAACATCGGCCGGCTGTCCGAGTGCAACTCGATGATCATTGCCTATGAGGGGTATCGCGAGTTCGGCCACCTTGCACATGACCCTGCGCAGCCGCTCTGGGGGGTGGTGCGCAATCGCATCCTGGCCGGCGCGGCCATCAGCCGTGACGACTACGAACACGCCGTTGCACAGCGTGCCCACGTCGCCGAGGCCTTCAGACGAGCGATCGGCTCATCCGGTGTTCTGCTGATGCCGGTCAGCGGTCACGGGGCCCTGCCTCTTGATGACCAGGACGCTGCTCACGTGAGCATCGGCACGTTCAGCCGCGCCAGTAACTACCTCGGCACCCCGGCAATCGCACTACCCGCCGGATTCGATGAAGCACAGATGCCGATTGGCGTGCAGCTGCTGTCACCGGTATCTACCGACATGCACTTGCTGAACATGGCGAGCGCCATGGCGCCTGCACTGCTGCTTGACGAGCGCAAGCCCGAGCTGGGGCGGTGGGGGCTTTAAGCCCGGAACAACACTCGCGTAGCACCTGGCGCAACGTCTTCAGTGATGTTGCGCAGGTGTCATCCAGGCAGACCATCGCCGTGCGCTGCGATCGTCAGGCCGTTGCAATGCGAAGACTTTTCTACCCATCTCCGGTACCGGCGAGTGCGAAACGCCATGGCGGCCTGTTGCAGGATCAGCGCGAACAACGGTGAAACACTCGGGTCGGGATTTTTATTGCGACTGAGTTTACGCAGTTGAAACTTCACTACAGCCATGTTCGCCAAGGCCGCCATGGCTTTGTTTTTCCAGGTGATCGGCGGCAATTGCGGGGCATTGTCGTTGCCCGCCAGCCACTGGCGAGGCAGGTGCGGGTCGATAGCAA
This sequence comes from Pseudomonas sp. 1176_21, assembly GCF_052850635.1. Taxonomy (NCBI): domain Bacteria; kingdom Pseudomonadati; phylum Pseudomonadota; class Gammaproteobacteria; order Pseudomonadales; family Pseudomonadaceae; genus Pseudomonas; species Pseudomonas sp. 1176_21. Next base: position 153,554 of record NZ_VXCV01000001.1, on the reverse strand, counting down.
GGGCGGTTCCGATGCCCACCATGTCCACACCGCTTTGCACGACGCTGTCGGCCACCGGGCGGCGGCGTATACCGCCAGTGACCATCACCGGCATGTTGGCGACGGTTTGGATATCACGGGCGAACTCGACGAAATAGGCTTCGCGAGCCAGGGTGCGACCATCGCGCGCGTCACCCTGCATGGCGGGCACTTCGTAGCTGCCTCCCGATAACTCCACCATGTCCACGCCCAGGTCGTTGAGCAACTCAACCACCTTTTTCGCGTCATCGGCGGTGAATCCTCCGCGCTGGAAATCGGCGGAGTTCAGCTTGACCGCCACTGCAAAATCCGCAGAAACCACAGCCCTGACCGCCTTGACGATTTCGAGCAACAGGCGCGCCCGGTTTTCCAGAGGGCCACCCCACTCGTCCGTCCGCTGGTTGGTCAACGGCGAAAGGAACTGGCTCAACAAATAGCCATGGGCAGCATGAATTTCCACACCAGTGAATCCGGCCTGCTCGCCGAGGCGTGCGGTATTCGCGAAGCGCTGGACAACCTCTTCGATCACGCCTGGGGTCATCGCATGAGGTGTGGCAAATCGCCTGGACATTTTGCCGAGATCCAGCGACACGGCTGACGGGGCCCAGGTCTTTTGCCCAAGGTTGGACTGCATCTGGCGACCGGGATGATTGATCTGCAACCAGAACTGCGCACCGCCAGACCGACCTGTACGCGCCCAGTGCTTGAACTTGTGCAATTGCTGATCGTCTTGCAACACCACGCCACCCGGTCCGGTCATGGCGCGGCCGTCGACCATAACGTTGCCGGTAATGATCAGGCCGGCACCACCGTCGGCCCATGCTTGATAGAGACGCAGCAAGTCCTTGGAAGGCGCCTGATCGGCGTCCGCCATGTTCTCCTCCATGGCAGCTTTGGCGATTCGGTTCTTGATGGTTGAACCGTTGGGAAGCATCAGGGTGTCGAACACATTCATGGAGCAGCCCTCAACTGAAGAGGAGGCCACCTTAAGATTAAAGTCAACTTTAAGGTCAATACCCTTTTGCGCAGTGCAGCAGTGGAGTTTGACCTTAACGCACCGCACGCTTGCCCGGCGCTTTGCCAATGCCTTCTTCACGCAGGCGATTGATCAGCATTTGCGCATTTTCCGCGCACGCCATGCTTTCGGGCTTACCCTCGATGCCCTGGATGACGAGCAGAAGCTGCGCTTTGTTGTGGGCTAGCCGTTGCTGTAGAACAGCAATTTCCTCAACCTTTTGCTTAAGCCCGCTGAGCAATTCATCGTGCTGCCAACCGCTGGCATTCATCGGCATCAACTGCCGAATTTCTTCCAATGAAAAACCCGCCGCCTGCGCTGCGGTGATGACCTCCAACACCCACTTGGTATCAGGCGCGTAGTCCCTGTAACCATTTGCTTTGCGCTCGACAGATTTGATCAAGCCGCTCGACTCGTAGAACCGGATGCGTGAGGGCGCCAAACCACTGATTTTCGCCAGTTCGCCTATTCGCATAACCCACCCTGAACACTCTGTTGACCTTGAAGTTGACTTTAAACCTAAAGTCATCGGGGCGGCCAACCATCACGCATTGAATTCAGGCTCGACCACTGTCTACGCCACTGGCATCAGCGCTTCGTCACGCCACTGTTGATGCAACAGTTCTGGAGCGCCAGCCATACGCCAACACCATCAGCAGCCCCAGAGCACCCATCGACGCTCCGGCCAGGGAAATGGCCGGATAACCCAACCCGGCGTTGATCACCGCTCCGCCCAGCGCTGCGCCAATCGCGTTGCCAAAATTGAAGGCGCCAATGTTCACCGCAGAGGCAAGATTGGGCGCGTCCTTCGCTGCTTCCATCACACGCATCTGCAGTGGCGGCACCAGGGCGAAACTGGCGATACCCCATATCAGGATGGCCAGAGCGGCCGGCACCGCCCAACGCATCAGCAGGGTGAACGCCAGCAAGACGAGAATCAGAACGCTCAGCGAGACGATCAAGGTGCGATCTATCGAGCGGTCGGCGGCCTTGCCGCCCCACAGGTTGCCCAGCGTCAACCCCACCCCGAAAAGAACCAGCATGCCAGTGATGTAGGCGGTGGAACCATTGGTCTCGCTGCTGAGGATCGGCGCGATGTAAGTGAAGACAGTAAACATCGCGCTCGACCCGACTACGGTCAGGGCCAACGCGCCCAGCACCGGACCGCGCCCCAGTACTCGAATTTCGGCCATTACACCGACGCTTTGCGACGTCTTCAGGTTAGGCAGGGCGAACCATAATGCGGCCATGGTCACCACGCCGAGGCCGGTAATTCCCCAGAAAGCGGTGCGCCAACCGAACAGTTCACCAAACCAGGTGGCCAGCGGCACACCGCCGATGGTCGCCAAGGTCAGGCCCATGAACATAGCCGCCACCGCCCCGGCACGTTTTTCCGGGGCGACCACGCTGGCGGCGACGATGGAGCCAACGCCAAAAAATGCACCATGGTTCAGTGAGGTCACCACCCTGGCGACCATGAGGCTGTAGTAATCGGTGGCCAGGGCTGACATCAGATTACCCAAGGTGAAAATCCCCATGAGCCCGATCAGCAGATAGCGTCGGGGAATCCTGCCGGTGGTCAGGGTCATCAGCGGTGCGCCGAGCAATACGCCCAGCGCATAGGCGCTGACCAGCAAACCGGCAGCGGGAATCGAAACGCCCAGATCCTGAGCGATGCCCGGCAACATGCCCATGGGGGCGAATTCTGTTACGCCGATGCCAAAGGCACCGATGGCAAGTGCGACAAGTGGTGGATTGATACGCATGGAAGGCTCCTTATCTATGCCGCCAATGCTACGATGCAGTTTTTTAACGCGGTAGATAGCATTTTTGGCAATCACCTTTGCGCAGGAGGCACAAGTGGACTTCAACGGCAGGTCAGGTGAAATGAGCGTGTTCACCACCGTGGCGCACGAAGGCAGCCTGTCGGCCGCGGCACGTGCACTGGGCGTGACACCCTCGGCAGTCAGTCGGGTCATCGCGCGTACCGAGCAACGCCTTGGCACCCGCCTGCTGTTGCGCACCACCCGAGCGATCGCCTTCACTGCCGAGGGCGAAGCGTTCCTGCGCGGCGCCCGGCGTATCCTGGCCGATATGGACGAGGTCGAAGCAGCGATCGCTGACCAGGGCGTGCCCAGGGGGCGATTGCGGGTCAGTGCCGCCCTTGGCCACGGGCGGCTGGCCATCGTCCCGCTGGTGGCAGCATTCAGCGCCCGTTACCCGAACATCGTCGTCGACCTTACCCTCGGCGACGAAGTGGTCGACATTCTCGGCGGGCAGGCCGATGTCGCGATCCGCTTCGGCCATCTGCCCGACAGCCCACTGACCGCGCGCAGGATCGGCGACACCGGCCAGGTAGTGGTGGCATCGCCCGATTATCTGCAGCGCGAGGGCATCCCCAAGGAGCCGGAAGACTTGTTTCAGCACAATTGCCTGCGCTTCAACTTCCGGCGTGCCGAACCCAACTGGCCGTTCATCCGCGATGGAAAAGAGTTTTCCCTGAAGGTCAGCGGCAACATCGAATGCAGCAGTGGTGAAGCGCTGGCACAACTTGCGCGAGTAGGCGCCGGCATTGCACGTATCGGTGAGTTCAGCGTGCGCGAGGATCTGCAGCGCGGCGCCCTGATTCCGCTGCTGGAAGCCTGGAACCCTGGGGACCAGGAACCGATCCATGCTGTGTTCGTCGGCGGGGCGGCAATGCCGGCGCGGGTGCGATTGTTCGTGGACTTCTTGCTGGAACATCACCGGATGTAAGCGCTTGATCTGAAGTTTCCGGGTACTTGTGGTGTTGAAGTCTCGAAAATGTCGTTACTTCACCAGCATCGATGCTGAAACGGTAACCCCTCCAGCTTCCCCACAAGCCAGAACCTTGAATACCCACCCCCACCCCGTTAACCTTCGCCCATCGCTTTTTGTGTCTGCTGTTTCGTGTCATGGCAGCTGTGCGTGGGGCGCATTCGTGCGCGCCGGGTTCCTTGATTCCCGGTCTACCAACCTGCGTACAGCGCCACCCTTCGTCTGGTAGCGATAGGTGTCGGCTCCACCAATCAAGGGAGCTGCACAATCACAAGAATCGTCCCCGCTCCCCCGCTTGTTAATTCCCGCAAAACCACCTACACCGCCTTCGGCTGTAGCAACGGAAACCACCCTCCCCTGTTTTCCGTCTGCGAAGGCATCGAGCTCGAAGATGCGTTGGTCCATCTGTCGCTACAGATCCAATGCGCCAAGGACACCACCGCACAAGCTTGCGAACGCGCCGACGCGCAGTTCAAGCACCTGCTGGTGGCAGCGCAGCAGTCGCTGGAGATGAGCACCGTGTTGATCGAAACGGTGCTGGACGGCATGGAGGCGCAAGCGGTAGACGCGTAACGACGTGACACCCGGGCCGCAGACGCGGCCCACTGATAGGGGTGCCTATACGCCAAGTAGGAGCCGGCTTTGCCGGCGAAGCGACGCGCGGGCAGCGCGCGGCCTAGAGAGCGCCATCAGATTCAAGGCATGCCCCCCAAACCCAGATGCAATTTCAAGACAGGTGACTGGGGATGTCTTCAGAAAGGCCACCAAAGGATCGCGGTGAGGTTATCAGGTGCCAGTCAATGCTGTTGTGCCAGTCACAAGATCGAGCGCCGCGAGCGCGGCGCTTCGCCGGCAAAGCCGGTTCCTACATGGGCTGCCACGTGCCAACGCCTGTGAGATTCGAGTTGCCAGCCACCACAACTACACCACCAGAATCGCCTCATGCACATCAATTGTCGGAATCGGCACCACACAACGGCGCGTGTCGAGCCACTGGCGCATCTTGCAGGCGTCGAAAATCTGGCCCTCGTCCATCATCGTCAGGATGAGCTTTTGAGACATGTGGTAACACCCACATTTCAGGCAACGCCGCCCTTCCCACCCGGCTGGGCAGTCGATGGCCTCGGCGTGGCCGGCGCAGATCAGACAGCTCATGCAACCCCCTGATTGTTTTTCTGGGCGGGAAGGAACGTGCTGGTTACACCACAAAAAACAGCGTTCGAAAAAGGCATGAAAATTCCGTGCCAAGGCACGTATCTCGACAGATGGCAGCTGTTTCGGGCACCCGCCTCACTGGCCCCTGCGAAGGTCGTCGATCAGGGTCTTGTACCCGGCCACCTGCTGCTTGACGTAGGTGCGCAATTGATCACCGGTCAGGGCGAACGGCAGCAGCCTGAAGCCGCTGCGAAGCTGGGCGAACTGTTCCGAGGCCAGTAGCTGGTCGAAGGTGTGCTTCCACCAGGCGTAGTCCTCGTCGCTGACCCCGGGCCCCAGATAGAAGCCCCTGACCACCGGGCAGACGATGTCGTAGCCCTGTTCCCTGGCGGTGGGTACGTCCTTGAGCTCACCGCCCAGGCGTTCTTCCGAGAGTACGGCCAGCAGGCGCATCTCGCCGCGCTGCAGGTGGGTGATGACCTCGAACGCATCGGTACTGCTGACTTCGATGTAACCGCCCAGCAACGCCGTGGCGCTTTCGCCGCCGCTTTCCAGGGCGATGTAGCGCAATTCGCCAATATCGATACCCGCGGCCTTGGCGAGCAACGCGGCCTGCACCCAGTCCTGCCCGCCGGCAGTGCCGCCGGAGCCGAACAGCACCTTGCGCGGCTGCTGCTTCAGCGCCTTGACCAGGTCGTCGAGGTTCTTGTACGGGGAGTCGCTTCTTACCGCGATGGCGCCATAGCTTTTGCCCAGGGCGGCGACCCAGCGTACCGCGCCCTCGTCGAAGCGCCCGAACTTGCCCTGAGCAAGGTTGAGCAGCGACCCGCTGGACCATGCGATCAGGGTGCCCGGCTCTGCCGGCCGTTGCGCGATGATGGTGTTGTAGGTCACCGCCCCGACCCCACCGGGCATGTAGGTGATCTGCATGGGCTGGTCGAACACCTTGTTCTGGGCCAGGGCTGTCTTTATCAATTGGCACATCAGGTCCCCACCGCCACCCGATGAACCGGGCACGATGCACTCGGGCGAAGACGGCGGCGCCGCCAGCAACGAAGTGGCGAACAGGGAGCAAGCAATCGAGCAGATACTGCGCAGGAAAAACGTCATGGCGGTCGCCTGTTATTGTTTTTGGTATGACTTGGCAGTTGCGCACCGGGCGGGTTGTCGCCAGTGCACAACTGCACGTACCAAATCTTAGGCTGTGTAGCTTTCTCCAACCTTGCAGCAAGGCAGCGTACGCTGCCCGCGCCATGACTGCAAAACCGGCACCACGGCAGTTACGCAGCGCCCGCCTGGCGGCCGACGCTCAGCTGCAACTGGGCAACGCGCCCGATCTGCTCCCAGTCGATCTGCAGGCCCAGGCCCGGTTGCTGCGACACCGTCACCTGCCCTTGCGCGTTGGTGCGGATCGGGTTGGCGGTGGCGAACTCGAACAGCTCGACCTCGCACGCCTGTTCGAAGTAGCTGCACACCGGCTGCCCCAGCATCAGGTGCAGGTTGGCCGCCTGCGCCAGCGAATGCCCCCAGCTCTGCAGTTCGACCTTGAGCCCGCTGGCCGCAGCGTGGTGGATGATCTTCAGCGCGGGGGTGATGCCGCCGCAGGTCATCACATCCACCCGCACACGGCTCCAGCACTGCTGGCTGGCGGCAAACGCCACCAGCTGGCTGTCGGTGATGGCGTTGCCGGCGGCCAGCACCGGCACCTGCAGCCGCGCGCTCAAGTGCCGGTACCCGGCCAGGTCGTAGTCGTCCAGCGGCGCCTCGAACCAGGCGTAGCCCAGTTCGCCCAGCACCCGCCCGACCTTGAGCGCGGCGTCCAGGTCGTAGCGCTGCTCCACGTCCAGCATCAGCGCCAGGCCCTTGTCGCCGTGGGCCCGCTGAACCTGCTCGAGCAGTTGCAGGTCGCGCGCCGGGTCGCACCAGCAATGGAACTTGATGGCCGCAAAGCCCGCCTCGACCAGTTGCTGCACGGCGTCCACATAGGCCTGCGGCGTGGCCAGCACCGGCGTGCTGGCGTAGGCGTCGATGCGCTCGCGGTAGCCGCCCAGCAGCCTGAACAGGGGCAGGCCCGCCGCCTGCGCCGCGATGTCCCACAGCGCCACGTCGATCAGCGCCTGGGCCTGGGCCGAGCGCGCATAGGCCCTGGGCTTGAAGTGCATCCACAGCCCTTCGCGCTGCAGTGCCGAGCGCCCGAGCAGGTCGGGGATCATGTCGCGCAGCGTCTCGGCCAGTACCGCGTCGGGGTGGTGCGTGGTGTACGAATCGGTAGCCGCCACGCCGACGATGCCGTCGCAGGTGCTGATGCGGATGAAGGTGTGCGTGGTGCACGGCGCCGGTTGCTCCGGGGTCCAGGTGGAGCCGCGCAGCGGCGGCGCGCACACGAACACCTCGACCCGGTCGATGATCTGGTTGTGCATGGGGGCCTCCCGCCTCTAGGTGCGAACGCGATAACGCTCGATCATCGCCTCGTCCAGTATCACGCCAAGGCCTGGGCTGTCGGGCACGCGCACATGGCCGTCCTCCAGTGCCAGCAGGTTGCTCACCAGGCCACGGAACAACGGGCTGTCGCTTTGCGAGTATTCGATCAACTCGCCAAACTCGCTGGCCGCCAGAAAGTGCACGGTGGCTGCCAGCAGGATGCCGGTGCTGAAGCCGTGGGGCACCAGTTGCGCGCCGTGCAGTTGCGCCAGTTCATAGATGTGGCGCATCTCGCTGATGCCGCCGCAGCGGGTGATGTCGGGCTGGATGATTGCCGGGCGCGAAGCCTCCAGAAAGTGACGGAACTCGTGCCGCGTGGCCAGCCCCTCGCCGCCGGATACGCGCAGCCCGGAGCGCTCGGCCAGGTACGCCAGGCCGCGGGTGTCGTCCGAAGGCAAGGGTTCCTCGATCCAGTTGAGGTTGAACTGGCGCAGTGCATCGCATTGCACCAGCGCGTGGGAGTAGTTGCGCCAGCGCCCCACCAGGTCGATCTGCAGTTGCACGTCATCGCCGATCTCCTCGCGCACCAGTTGCAGCAATGCCTTGTCCCTGGGCAGGTCTTCGCCAAAACCTGCGCCGCCGAGCTTGATGCTGCGCAGGCCCTGGGCCAGCAGGCCGCGTACCCGCTCGCGGTTGCCGGCCTCGTCGGGCCGCGGGATGAAGGTGCCGTAGGCGGCGATGCGCTCACGGTACTTGCCGCCGAGCAGGGTGTGCACCGGCACGCCGTAGTGCTGCCCGGCGATGTCCCACAGGGCGATGTCGAGCGCGCTGATGGCATGGATGGCCACGCCGCGCCGGCCCATGTATTCGCAGTGGCGGTACATCTTCTTCCACAGCCGGTCGATTTCCAGCGGGTTCTCGCCGACCAGGATGTCGCGCAGCCCCTGGCAGGTTTCATGGGATGCCGGGGTTTCGATCAGGGCCTTGACCACGGCCGGCGAGCTGTCGGTTTCACCGATGCCCAGCAGGCCGCTGTCGGTGTAGATGCGCACGATCAACGCATCCTCACCCCACTCGCAGGGCTGGTCGAGCGCAGGCACGCGCAACCAGATCGCTTCTACATCGACTATTTTCATTGCAGGTTTTCCAGAGTTTTCGGGGCGCCCTGGCGAGCTTGGCGAGGGGCCTGTTCGGTGTCGCATGCAGTGCCCTGGGCCAGGCGGGCGGACTGCGCTTCGATCAGGTGTGCGGGCATTGCCGCGTAGTCTTCGCGCAGCCACTTCAGCAGCCCCCAGATCTTCACCATGAGGATGAAGATGAACGGGATGGCGGTGAGGATCACGGCAGTCTTGAGGGTGTTGAGCGAGGCATTGATGTACAGCATCGCCAGCGGCAGCACGGCCAGCATCAGGCACCAGAACAGGCGCAGGCTCGGCGACGGGTCCTGGCCTTCACGCAGGTTGCGGGTGCTGGTGGCGGCCACGGTGTAGGCCACGGCGTCCAGGTGCGAGGCCAGGAACACCAGCATGAGCAGGAAGTACACCACCGACAGCAGTTTGCCGAACGGCAGGCTGGCGAGCAGCATCGACACCGCCGCTTCGCCGCCGGCACCGCTGAGCATGGCCGGGGCATTGACCACATCGGTGACGAACTGGTGAATGGCAAAGCTCTGCAGGCTGCCGAAGAAGAACCAGCAACCGCCGCAGCCGCCCAGGATCATCGCCAGTACCACCTCGCGAATCGTGCGGCCCTTGGAGACGCGGGTGACGAAAATTGCCACGCCCGGCGTGTAGGTGATCCAGTACAGCCAGTAGAACACGGTCCAGTCACGGGAGAAGCCGCCGTCCCCGGTAGGGTCGGTGAACAGGCTCATGTGGATGAAGTTCTGCAGGGTCAGGCCGATGGCGTTGGCGATGTTGCTGACGCTGAACTGGGTGGGCCCCAGCAGCAGCACGACCAGGGCGAACAGCATGGTCATGCCGCAGGCCAGTTTTGCCAGGCGCTGCATGCCGGAGCTGATGCCGATGTAGGAGCTGAGCGAGAACACCAGTGTCACCAGGATCACCAGCGACGCCTTGAGCATGAAGCCGTCGGCAAGCCCGGTGAGGTCCGACAGCCCCTTGGCCACGGTGGAGGTGGTCAGGGTGGTGGTCAGCACCAGCCCGCCGAAGGTGGCGAACAGGAAGATCAGGTCGATGACCCGCCCGACCGGGCCGTGGGCCTTGTAGCCGGTGATCGACTCGATGATGCCCGCCAGGCTCAAGCCTTTGTTCTTGCGCACATGGAAGTGATACGCCATCGCCAGCGAGGCGATGCCGTAGATGGCCCACGGGGTCACGCCCCAGTGGAAGAACGAGTAGGCGATGCTCATCTCCAGCGCCTGCTTGCTGGCGGCGGTGATGTTCAGGCCCGGGGTGAGGTAGTAGTAGGCCCATTCCATGAACGCCCAGTACATGGTCGCCGAGCCGAGGCCGGCGCAGATGAACATGAAGATCCAGCTGGTGTTCCTGTACTCGGGCTTGCCCTCGCCCAGGCGGATGTTGCCGTACTTGCTCATGCCCAGGCCGATCACCAGCACCACGCAGGCAAAGCCCAGTACCTGGACCAGCACGCCGAAGGTGGTGGTGGCACGGGTGAAGAGCTGATCGGCCAGTACCTTGGCCTGATCGGGGAACATCATCAAACCGATGACCGTCAGCGATATCACCACGATGCTGGTGAAAATCAGCGTCAGGTCTTTCTGGGTGTTCTGCTGCATAGTGAGTCCCAACTGTTGTAATTATTGGATAGACCCCCGTATTGGCGGGCTCGGCGGCTAATGTAAGCTGGTGCCCAGCGCCGAGAGAATCGCGATTTGGTAATGGACTAATAACGAAGTCTTATGAATAAATTCGCCCTGACCCGCCTGCCGCACATGACCCTGCTGCTGGCCTTCAAGACCGTTGCCGAGCACGGCAGCTTCACCCGTGCCGCCACCGCGCTGCACCTGTCGCAGTCGGCCATCAGCCAGCAGGTGGTCAAGCTGGAGGAGGCATTGGGGGTGACGCTGTTCGTGCGTTCGACCCGTACCGTGGCCCTGACCAGGGCCGGCGCCGCGCTGCTGGACGATATTCGCGCCCCCTTCGACCAGCTGGTGGCCGCCTTCGAGAAATGCGCGCGCAAGGCCGCACCGTCGGTGCTGCACATCGAGGCCGAGCCGGTGATGAGCGCGTTCTGGCTGACCCCGCGCCTGAAGCATTTCACCCAGCGCTTCCCCGCGCTGCGCATCCAGCAACTGCTGAGCACCCAGCGCGTCGAGTTTCCCGACGAGGTGGAGCTGGCGATCAAGTGGGGCACGGCCGACTGGCCGGGTTTCGAGACGCAGTTTCTGATGGGCCTGAACTACGTGCCTATCTGCTCGCCCGCATTGCTCGAAGGGCCCGACGCGCTGCGGGTACCGGCCGACCTGGCGCGTCACCCGCTGCTGCATGACCGGCATCATCACGACTGGGAAGCCTGGCAGGCGCTGTACCCCACGCCAGGGCTGGAGGTGCGCAGCGGGCACGTGGTCACCGACTCCAATGTGCTCGCGCAGCTGGCGATCGAGGGGCATGGTGTCGCCCTGTGTGCGATCGAGCTGACCGAACGGGCGGTGCGCAGCGGCGAACTGGTGATGCCCTTCCCCGAGCTGGTGATGCCGCATCAGCTGGCGTATTACCTGCTGACCAAGCCGCACAAGCAGATCAGCGACATGGCCCGGCAGTTCATTGCGTGGCTGAAGGAAGAGGCAGGCAACGGGGCGTAGTGCGTGACTGGGTGCCCGATCAGCCCATCAGCTCGACATCCGGAATCGCCGCCACCGTGGTTTCGCGCAGCAGCGCCAGGAACTCGACGACATAGGGTTTCTGGCTGTCTGCCGGCAAGGTGGCAGCCCAGATATCCGAGATAAGCCCCTCGCGGGTGATGGGCCTGGCCGTCACGTACTGACGCTGGAGGTAGGTCTGCACGGCCCAGCGTGGCAGCACCGCAATGCCGCGCCGCGCTGCCACCAGCATCAGGATCGCGACAGTCAGCTCGGCGGTGCGGCGCACAGGCTTGATCCCCGCGGGCCGCAACAATGAGCGGACAATGTCCAGCGCGTCTTCCTCGATCGGATAGGTCACCAGGGTTTCGTCGATAAAGTCCTCGGCCGTCAAGAACTCGCGCAGGGCCAAGGGGTGGTCATTGGCAACCAGTGCCACCAGCGGATAGCGAAACAGCCCGTGAAAATCGACCCCTTCCTCGTCCCTTTCGGAGCAGGACACCAGTGCAAGATCGGCGGTGCGCTGATGCAGCAGGCCAACGGGATCGTCGTGATAACCCGATACCAGGTCCACTTCCACCTCAGGCCAGCGTGCTCTAAAGGCATCGACTGCGGGCATGAGCCAGTCAAAACAGGTGTGGCATTCGACGGCGATACGCAAGGTACCGCCGGTGCCTTCGGCCATCTGCAGCAGGTCACGCGTGGTCTGATTAAGAATGGGCACCACTTTGTCGGCGGCTTCCAGCAGCCGCTTGCCAGCCGGCGTAAAGACCACCGGGGAAGACTTGCGAACGAACAATGGGGTGCCGAAAAACTCCTCCAGCGCCTTGATGTGATGGGACAAGGCGCCTTGGGTCAGTCGCATCCAGGACGCGGCGCGGGAGACGCTACCACTGTCGCGCAGGGCCACCAGCGTTTGCAGGTGGCGAACATCGATCGGGATTCTGTCCATTAAATTTACTGAGGTTAAGTGACGATATTATTCGTTTGAATAATAGACCTGCGATTTTCATACTTCCAGCCTCGATTTCACCCAGGCAAGACAGAGGCTGCACGCAAGATGAAAAACACACACATGCACAGGCAGGTCGGCATTCTGGCAAGTGCACAGGCCTTGTTCCAGACGGTTTCGGTTCTGGTAATGACCATCGGCGCACTGGCAGGCGCCCAGTTGACCCACCGCGCCGACATGGCCACATTGCCTATCGCCAGCATGTTCCTGGGCACCGCACTGGCGATGTTTCCGGCCTCGTCATTCATGGCAAACGCCGGGCGCAGGGCCGGCTTTGTACTTGGCGCGGCGCTGGGCGTGACCGGCGGCATGGTCGCTGCCGCCGGTATCTGGTTCGGCTCCCTGGCCCTGCTCGCACTGGGCACCTTCCTGGTCGGCACCTATCAGGCCTTTGCCCAGTTCTACCGTTTTGCCGCAAGCGAGGTCGCGGACGAGAGCTTGCGCCCCAAGGCCATCTCGCTGGTGCTGGCAGGTGGCATAGTCGCTGCACTGCTGGGGCCGGCGTTGGCGCGGTTCGGAGGCCAGTGGATAGGCCCGCAGTACTTCGGGTCATTTGTTCTGCTGACCGTCGCCGCCGTGTTGGGGCTGGGCGTGCTGCTGTTTCTGGATATGCCTGCCACCGAACCACCGGCGGCGGCCCTGGACAAGGGCCGGCCATGGGCCCGGATCGTCCTGCAGCCGACCTACCTGGTAGCCCTGTTCGGCGCGGTGACCGGCTATGGCGTGATGATACTGGCGATGACGGCGACTCCGCTGGCGATGCTCCACCATCACCATCCGCTGGCCACGGCCGCCACCGTCATCCAGTTGCACGTGATGGGCATGTTCCTGCCCTCGTTCTTCACCGGCGCCCTGATTTCCCGGCTGGGTGCGGCGTGGGTGATGCTGCTGGGCGTGATGCTGCTGGCCTTGCACGTTCTGACCACCTGGTTCGGCACGGGCTTCAATGCCTTTGCCAGTGCTCTGGTTCTGCTGGGTGTGGGCTGGAATTTCCTGTTCATCGGCGGCACGGCCTTGCTGACCACAACCTACAGCCCGGCGGAAAAGAGCCGGGCCCAGGCGACCAACGACATGGCGATCTTTGCGGTGGGATTGACGTGCTCGTTTGGCGCCGGCGGCCTGCTCGACGTGTTTGGCTGGCAGGTGCTGAATGCGCTGCTGCTGCCTTGGCTGGGGCTTGCCGGCCTGATGATCGTATGGCGGCTCGTGGCTGAAAACCGCACCCGAACGCTACCGCAGGGCTAGGGCCGCACGGGGTGTGGCACCCGGGATGATCCGGCAAGCACTCCAGCTCTTGTATAGACTGGGTCTGGACGCGCCTCATCACTGACGGGATTGCACGATGAATCACCGCTACACCCGCCTGGACAGGCTGGCCAGCAGTTCACTGCGCCTGAACATGGGGCTTGCCGTGCTCCTGGGCCTGGCGCTGCTGTTGACTGGCTTATGCTACTGGGGCGTGAATCGCGTGCTGCAGAAGCAGGAAGACACGGTGAAGTTTCACTTCGCCCGCCTGATGGAAAACATCCGCGAGCAGGAAGCCTTTCTCAGCGCCGTGTCGCGCAAAAGCGCCGAAGGCCAACTGCTGGGCGCCTCCAGTGTGCCGGTGGTGGTGCAACGGTCTTCGTCCGATGCCACCGGTGCGGTCTATGAAGAAATCGAATACGCCTTCTCCCTGCCGTTCAGCGTGAAGATCAACCCGGCCAGGATCGCAGCCTCGCAACACGCCAGCGTCTCTACCCTGGGGGCGAACCTGGCCAACTACTACAGTGCATTCTGGTCGGCTTCGCACTATCAATCGCCCCAGGTGCTGCTGTTCAACCTGCCGGACAACTTCGATATCAGCGTACCGGCCATGGGGCGCCTGCGCGGCACGGGTCGGCCCCGACAAGAGGACTTCGATCGTGTGGTGCGCCAGGTGGGCAAGAGCCTGCACGACCACGCGCCGCAGGACCACCAGGTGCAGTGGGTGCCCTATGACGCAGGCCCCGATGCCCCTGCCACTGTGCTGGGGTATGTCGACATCGACCTGTCGGCAACCCGGCTGCACATTTCAGGGGCCAGCCCCTCGGTGGTGGTGGCGTCCATGTTCACGCTGGATCAGGTCAACAACATCGAACGCATCATGCAGTGGTCGATCTACGATCACTTCAGCCTGATCGCCCCCACCCGCGAGGCATTGGTGGGCGAGTTCAAGCCCGATCGGGTGCTGCATGAAGGCCTGAACCTGAACGCTGACGGGCTGGTGTTCCGTGTGACAAGCCCGGGCGAGCAGCCCTGGACCGGCATCTATGTGATCGGTTTCAACAGCTTTGTGGACTATGCCTTCTGGCCGCTGCTGGGGCTGGTTGCACTGATGCTGGCCGGATTGGGCGGCGGCTGGGCGTTCAATCACTGGTATCGCAAGCATGTGGTGTTGCCTGCCCACCGTGCACTTGAAGACATCGCCGAGAGCGAGGCTTTCAGTCGAGCCGTCATCGACACGGCGCCAGCCGGTCTGTGCGTGCTGCGTTGCAGCGACTACGCGGTGCTGCTGGAAAACCAGCACGCCCAGCAGTCCCACGGCAGCGCCACGCTGATCGGCGCCCTGCGTCGACAGCACGACCTGCCCGAGCGGGGCTCAACCGATCTGCAGGTTGAAGGCCGCCATTGGCACGTGAGCCTTGTGCCTACCCGCTACCACGGCGAAAACGCCTGGCTGTGTGCCTTTCATGACGTTACCCGGCTTGTCGAAGATGCCGCCAGCCTTGAACAGGCGCGCTTGGCCGCCGATTCCGCCAATGAAGCCAAGACACGTTTCCTGGCCACCATGAGCCATGAGATCCGCACACCGCTGTACGGCGTACTGGGCACCCTGGAGCTGATGGGGCTGACCGCGCTCGACCCGCGCCAGCAGCACTACCTGCAGACCATCCAGCGATCATCGGCCACCCTGTTCCAGCTGATCAGCGACGTGCTGGATGTGTCGAAGATCGAATCCGGACAGATGACCATCGACGATCTGGACTTCTGCCCTCTGGAGATGATCGAGGCCACACTCGGCACCTACAGTGCATACGCCCAGGCCAAAGGCTTGCAACTGTATGCCTGCATCGATGCCGACCTGCCCGACCGGCTGCGCGGCGATCCGTTGCGCATTCGCCAGATCCTCAACAACCTGCTGAGCAATGCCATCAAGTTCACCGACAGCGGCCGGGTGGTGCTGCGGGCTCGGGTCGTGGAACAGGACAGCGAATACAGCCAGTTGCAGTGGCAGGTCAGCGATTCGGGACTGGGTATTTCCCAGGCCCAGCAGGTGCATCTGTTCGACCCGTTCTATCAGGTGCGCGACGCCAGCAGCGAGGCCGGTGCAGGCCTGGGCCTGTCCATCTGCCGCCGGCTCTGCGAACTGATGGACGGCCAGCTCGACGTGGTCAGTGCAATCGGGCTGGGCAGCAGTTTCACCCTGCAGTTGAAGCTGCCCCGCGCGCCCGGCGCACTCACCGACTGTCCTGAATTCGAGCCATCCACCGCCCCTGTGTACGTGCGCGCGCCCGTCCCGGAACTGGCCCGGCACCTTTGCGCCTGGCTCGTTCGGCTGGGGGTAGACGCCCGTCCGCTGGCCAGCGACATGGGTTCGGGCAACGACGCGACACTGTTGGTGGACATGCTCGCGTCCGGTCAAGCGTGGGCTGGCCCCCGGATCAACGCCGTACCGGGCGGGCCCAACCCACCCGACCACGGCGCTGATGGCTGGGAGGTCGATGCCTACGACGTTCGCGCGATCGCCAGGGCGGTGGGCCTGGCGCACGGCGGTCACGACACGCAGCACAGCGCCTGGCCAGCGGGCACCCGCCAGCCACTGGACCTGCGGATTCTGGTAGCCGAAGACAACCCCATCAATCAGGCGATCATCAAGGAGCAACTCGAAGCCCTGGGCTGCGTGGTCACGGTGGCGTTCAACGGTGAGCAGGCACTGGCACTCTGGGCGCCCGGGGCGTACGACCTGGTGCTCACCGACGTCAACATGCCGGTTATCAATGGCTATGAGCTGACCCAGGCATTGCGCCAGCAGGATGCCGACCTGCCCGTGATCGGCATCACAGCCAACGCCATGCGCGATGAAGGCGAGCGCTGCGCGGCCGTGGGCATGAACGCCTGGATGGTCAAGCCCCTGAACCTGCACACCTTGCGCACTCAGCTGTTGCAGCACTGCGAGCTGGTTCTGCCGCAGCCCTTCACCGAGGTCGACGACGCCGCCACCACACCATCGAGCGACGTCGACACCGTCCACGTTCCGGCTGCGATGCGAAAACTGTTCATCACCTCGATGCGCGACGACCTGCGCAAGATCCACGTCGCACTGGACAACGCCGATGCCGGCGTCCTGGCGCAGGTACTGCACAGCCTGGGCGGCGCCCTGTGCTCGGTTCAGGCGTTCACCCTGGCCACCTTGTGCGCCGAACTGGAATGCCAGCTTGCGGGGTCGCACATCACGCCGCAGCTGGCCCGGAAAGTACGCCAGGTGCAAACGCGCCTGGAGACCGTGCTGAACACACAGCAGGCCCTGGACGGTTGAAGCCGTCCTGTCTTGCGTATTCGAAGAGGATTGTTGCGCAACGAAAAAAGGGCCACTTTTCAGTGGCCCTTCTTTCTGACGAATTACAGACCTTTCGATCTGTAGCTCCAAATACTGGAGCGGGAAACGAGACTCGAACTCGCGACCCCGACCTTGGCAAGGTCGTGCTCTACCAACTGAGCTATTCCCGCGTCGTGTTGATGGGGGCCATTCTAGCGATTTTAAAAACGCCGTCAACCCCTTGATTCAAAAAAGTTTATTTTATTTCAGAGCCTTCACGCAGGTGC
Organism: Pseudomonas sp. 1176_21; assembly: GCF_052850635.1. Classification (NCBI taxonomy): domain Bacteria; kingdom Pseudomonadati; phylum Pseudomonadota; class Gammaproteobacteria; order Pseudomonadales; family Pseudomonadaceae; genus Pseudomonas; species Pseudomonas sp. 1176_21. The sequence goes on along the minus strand of NZ_VXCV01000001.1, from coordinate 136,511 downwards.
GGCCAGGCTGCACGCAGGTAGTGCACCATCGACCACAGGGTCAGCCCCGCCGCCACCAGCAGCAGCGCATAACCCAGGCCTACCCAGAACCCCCACACCGGCGGGTTGCCCAGCAGGATCACCAGCGCCAGCATCTGCGCCGCGGTCTTCCACTTGCCCAGGTTGGACACCGCCACATGGGCACGTGCGCCCATCTCGGCCATCCATTCACGCAGCGCCGACACCACGATCTCGCGACCGATGATGACCGCCGCCGGCAGCGTGAGCCACAGGTTGGCATGCACCTGCACCAGCAGCACCAGGGCCACGGCCACCATCAGCTTGTCCGCGACCGGGTCGAGGAAGGCGCCAAACGGAGTGCTCTGCTGCCACCGACGAGCCAGGTAACCGTCCAGCCAGTCGGTGGCGGCGGCAACGGCAAACACGCTGCTGGCGGCTATGTAGCTCCAGTGATACGGCACATAGAACAGCAGTATGAAGATCGGTATGAGCAGAACGCGTAGTACGGTAAGCAGATTCGGGATATTCATCGGCACAACTGGCTGCGAGGTGAGCGGGCATTCTACTCGCTATGCAGGCTGTCATAAATCGACTCGGCAAGCTTTTTACTGATTCCGGGTGCTTTGGCGATTTCTTCGACGCTGGCACGGCTCAGTTCCTGCAGTCCGCCAAAGTGTTTTAGCAGGTCGCGCCGGCGCTTGGGCCCTACCCCGGCGACGCCTTCCAGGGTCGAGGTGCGCCGCGTCTTGCCGCGCCGCGCGCGGTGACCGGTGATGGCGAAACGGTGCGCCTCGTCGCGGATCTGCTGGATCAGGTGCAGCGCCGGCGAGTCGCCCTTGAGGGTGAACTCGTGGGCCACATCGTTGAGGTACAAGGTTTCGAAACCGGCCTTGCGCGTGGTGCCCTTGGCCACGCCCAGCAGAATCAGGTCGGGCACGGCCAGTTCCTGCAGCACGTCGCGGGCCATGTTCAGCTGGCCCTTGCCGCCATCCACCAGCAGCACGTCCGGCAGCTTGCCCTCGCCGTCCTTGATCCGCGAGAAGCGCCGGGTCAGGGCCTGGTGCATGGCCGCGTAGTCATCGCCGGCGGTCACGCCCTCGATGTTGTAGCGCCGGTAGTCGGACTTGATCGGGCCTTCGGGGCCGAACACCACGCAGGAGGCCACGGTGGCCTCGCCGCTGGAGTGACTGATGTCGTAGCACTCCAGGCGCTGCGGGGTTTCATCCAGGTCCAGCACCTGGGCCAGCGCATCGAAGCGCGCGGCCATGTGCTGGCGGTTGGCAAGGCGCGCCATCAGCGCCTGCTCGGCGTTGGTCACGGCCAGTTGCTGCCAGCGCGCGCGGGTGCCGCGCACCCGATGGCTGATGGTCAGCTCGCGACCCCGCAGGGCCTCGACGGCGGCGCACAGGGCTTCGAAGTCTTCGTGCACCACGTTGACGATCAGCTCGGCAGGCAGTTCGCGCTCGGCGTTGCCCACGTAGTACTGGGCCAGGAACGCCGACAGGACCTCGGCCACGTCCTCCTCGATGCCCACCTGCGGAAAGAAGTTCTTGCTGCCCAGCACCCGCCCGCCGCGCACGCTGATAAGGTGCACGCACGCCCCGCCCGGGTTGACGAAGGCGGCCACCACATCCACGTCGCCGCTGCCGCCCTCCATGCTCTGCTGATCCTGCACGCGACGCAGCAAGGCGATCTGGTCGCGCAGCTCGGCGGCACGCTCGAACTCCAGGGCCATCGCGGCGCGCTCCATCTCTTCGTTGAGCTCGTTGGTCAACTGGTGGCTGCGCCCCTCCAGGAACATCACCGAGTGGCGCACGTCGGCGGCGTACTCCTGTGGCTCGACCAGGCCGACGCACGGCGCCTTGCAGCGCTTGATCTGGTACTGCAGGCACGGCCGGGTGCGGTTGGCGTAATAGCTGTCTTCGCACTGGCGCACGAAGAAGGTCTTTTGCAGCAGGCTCAGGCTTTCGCGAATGGCACCGGCACTGGGGTAAGGGCCGAAGTACCTGCCCTTGGCCTTCTTGGCCCCGCGATGGATGCCCAGGCGCGGGTAGTCGCCATCACTGAGGAACACATAGGGGTAGGACTTGTCGTCGCGCAACAGGATGTTGTACGGCGGGCGCCATTCCTTGATCAGGGTCTGCTCGAGCAGCAGCGCCTCGGTCTCGTTGGCGGTAATGGTGGTCTCGACCTGAGCGATGCGCGCCACCAGCGCGGCTGTCTTGGGCGCCAGGCCCGCCTTGCGAAAATAGCTCGCCAGGCGCTTCTTGAGGTTTTTGGCCTTGCCTACATACAGCAGGCGCGCGCCTTCATCGAACATCCGGTAGACACCCGGACGTCCGCTGCAGGTCGCCAGAAAGGCACTTGAATCAAATGCTGGGGTCATATCAGAGGTTGGCGTCAACCATACCGTGGCGCACGGCCAGCAACGTCAGTTCCACGTCGCTGGTAACGGAAAGTTTCTCGAAGATCCGGTAACGGTACGTATTCACCGTCTTCGGCGACAAGCACAGCTTGTCGGAAATGATCTGCACCTTCTGGCAACCGACGATCATCAGGGCGATCTGGATCTCCCGCTCCGACAGGCTGTCGAACGGCGAGGCATTCTGCGGTTCGAACGACTTGAGTGCCAGCTGCTGGGCTATCTGCGGGCTGATGTAGCGCTGCCCGGCAAACACCAGGCGAATGGCCTGGACCATTTCACCCAGCCCGGCGCCCTTGGTCAGGTAGCCGGCCGCACCGGCCTGCAGCAGGCGGGTGGGAAACGGGTCTTCCTCGCACACGGTCACGGCCACCACCTTGATGTCGGGGTGGCTGCGCAGCAGCTTGCGGGTCGCCTCCAGGCCACCGATGCCGGGCATCTTGACGTCCATCAGGACCACGTCGGGCTTGAGTTCGCGGGTGAGTTTCAGTGCTGCCTCGCCGGAATCGGCTTCCCCTACCACCTGCAGGCCGTCGATGTCGGCCAGCATGCGGGTAATGCCCGTACGCACCAAATCGTGGTCATCGACCACCAGGACCCTGATCAAGCAGACACCTCGCGTTACGGTGTGAATTGTATCCGGCCACCTTAGCAAAAAATCGACCGGGTGAGCTAACTGTAAACGCCATCCGGCTGACGTCAATTTCCCAGCCTTCCTACGTGGCTTCCTACGCGGCTCATCGTCACTGCAGCTGGGCTTCTGCCTGGATGAGCAGACCTGCCTGTACAGGCACAGGCCACGCATGAAACTGAAACTATGCCCGGCTCGCCACGCGGAGCACAAGCGGTGGCGAATGCAAAAAAAAGCAACGCCAATAAAACAGGCTGTTCACGCTCGCGATGCACTCATCAACACAACTAACCCGTCGCCCGATTGCAACTTTCAAAACATTAAGCTGAAACGGTTTACCTAATTAAATGAAGGCGATTTGCCACCATTAAAATTTATGTAAAAACCTCGTGGAAGCATTTTTTTGGCGCCATTAAAACACACCCAATACACATATCAATTTTTTGACGTCGAACTTTCTACAAACTATATGTCATTGTTTTTAAACAGTTTTTTAACTTTCACAAAACAAACTATATTTTTTTCTAGTTAATTTGATATGAAGTGTTGCCGTTCCAAAATTAAACGCTATAGGATGAAAAAAAGAGAGATAAGCCGCCGACGAACATCAACGTTCGCCGCGTTTCAGTTTGCGCCTGCCGCCTGAACATTTATCAACTACACAAGGGTTCGCTCAGGCGAACAGTGCTAAAGGGATCTCTATGAACATCAGTATTTTCGGGCTCGGATATGTAGGTGCCGTGTGCGCCGGGTGCCTCTCGGCACGTGGCCACAATGTGGTGGGGGTGGATATCTCCCCGGCCAAGATCGACATGATCAACCAGGGCAAGTCGCCCATCGTCGAGCCGGGGCTCGAGCAGCTGTTGCAACAGGCCGTGCAGCAAGGGCGCCTGTACGGCACCACCGACGTACAACGCGCCGTGCTCGACACCGAACTGTCGCTGCTGTGCGTGGGCACGCCCAGCAAGAAGAACGGCGACCTCGACCTGGTGTACATGGAGGCCGTATGCCGCCAGATCGGCGAAGCCCTGCGCGACAAGGCTGGCCGTCACACCGTGGTGGTGCGCAGCACCGTGCTGCCAGGCACGGTCAACAACGTGGTCATCCCGCTGCTCGAGCAAGCCTCGGGCAAGAAGGCCGGCGTCGATTTCGGCGTGGCGGTCAACCCCGAGTTCCTGCGTGAAAGCACGGCCATCAAGGACTACGACTTCCCGGCCATGACCGTGATCGGCGAACTCGACACCCAGTCGGGCGACATCCTGCAATCGCTGTACGAGGGCCTGGACGCCCCGGTGATCCGCAAGTCGATCGAAGTGGCCGAGATGATCAAGTACACCTGCAACGTGTGGCACGCCACCAAGGTGAGCTTCGCCAACGAGATCGGCAACATCGCCAAGGCCTCCGGGGTGGACGGACGCGAGGTGATGGACGTGGTGTGCCAGGACCACAAGCTCAATCTGTCGCGCTACTACCTGCGCCCCGGCTTCGCCTTCGGCGGCTCGTGCCTGCCCAAGGACGTGCGCGCCCTCACCTACCGCGCCGGCCAGCTGGACGTCGAGCACCCGCTGCTGGCCTCGATCATGTCCAGCAACCGCAGCCAGGTGCAGAACGCCTTCGACCTGGTCAGCGGTTTCAACAAGCGCCGTATCGGCCTGCTGGGGCTGAGCTTCAAGGCCGGCAGCGACGACCTGCGCGAAAGCCCGCTGGTGGAGCTGGCCGAAATGCTGATCGGCAAGGGTTACGAGCTGCGCATCTTCGACGCCAACGTCGAGTATGCCCGGGTGTTCGGCGCCAACCGCGACTACATCGAGTCGAAGATCCCGCACGTGTCGTCGCTGCTGTGCAACGACCTCGACCAGGTGATCGACGGCGCCGAGATCATCGTGCTGGGCAACAACGACCCGCGTTTCGCCCAGGCCCTGGAAGGCAATGGCGACAAGCAGATCGTCGACCTGGTCGGTTTCATGCCCAACGCCAGCAACGCCACCCAGGAAGGGATCTGCTGGTAAGGCCACAGGCTCCGTCAAGAGAGCCCAAGGCGTTCGACTCCACGCGTCACCCGACTGTTTACCTGCCTGAGTGCCGCCTCCTTCGGAGCGCCGGCGAACCTCATGTGCGTGAACGGCCGGGTGCGCGCTGCCCGTACCAAGGAGAAACGGCACCATGAAACCACAGCAACAGCGGCCCGAGGGCCGACCCGGCTACCTGCAGGCAGGCGCCAGCTTCTGTGCCTGGGCCTGCCTGTTCGGCCTGGTCGCGCTGGCGTCGCAGATGATCGCGCCGCAGTACCTGGACCCCAGCCACCACACGTTCATCTTCATCATCGGTACCCTGGGCATGTGGCGCTACGGCAATGCCATCGTCCACTACATCCGCGGCATGTACTTCCTGCACTGGAAGTTCCCGCGCATCCGCAAGGCGGTCGAGCGGATGGGCGACGATGCCCTGCCCTCGCACATGTTCATGGTGGTGACCAGCTTTCGCATCCCCACCCACACCACCTTCAAGGTGTACCAGTCGGTATTCCAGGAAGTGCAGCGGCTGAACGTGCCGTGCACGGTGATCGCCTCGATCGTGGAAAAAGGCGACGAGCAGTTCATCAAGACCATCATGCGCAACGAGGTGGTCGATCGCGACGACATCAAGCTGGTGATCGTGCGCGCCCGTGGCACCGGCAAGCGTGACGGCCTGGCCCATGCCTTCCGTGCCCTGTCGCGGCAGATGCCGCTGCAGGACGCGGTGGTCGGCGTGGTCGACGGCGACACCATGATGCTGCCCGGCTGCGTCGAGCGCGCGGTCAAGCTGTTCGCCTACCTGCCCAATGTCGGCGGCCTGACCACCAACGAGTTCTGCGAGGTCGAAGGCAGCCCGCTGATGCGCCAGTGGCACTCGATGCGCTTCGTGCAGCGGCACATCAACATGTGCTCGATGGCCCTGTCGCACCGGGTGCTGACCCTGACCGGCCGGCTGTCGTTCTTTCGCGCCAGCGTGATGACCGACCCCGAATTCATCCGCGACGTGGAAGCCGACTTTCTCGAACACTGGCGCCTTGGCCGCTTCCAGTTTCTCACCGGCGACGACAAGTCTTCGTGGCTGAGCCTGATGCGCGCCGGCTGGGACACCTTCTACGTGCCCGACAGCAACACCCTGACCGTGGAGCATCCACCAGACAACAGCTTCTGGCGCGCCACCCGCCAGCTGATGTTCCGCTGGTACGGCAACTCGCTGCGCCAGAACTTTCGCGCCACCCACCTGCTGGGCCGCGCCCGCCTGGGCCTGTTCACCCTGTACGTGCTGCTCGACCAGCGCGTGTCGATGTGGACCTGCCTGATGGGCCTGACCGCCTCGGTAGTGGCCGGCGTGGTGTTCGGCATCGAGTACCTGCTGGTGTACCTGTTCTGGGTACTGCTCTCGCGCAGCCTGGTGACGGTGCTGTTTCTGTTCGCCGGTCACCCGGTCAGCCCGGTGTACCCGTTCGTTCTCTATTACAACCAGATCGTGGGCTCGCTGATGAAGGTGTACGCACTGTTCCACATGGACCAGCAGAGCTGGACCCGGCAAAAAACCACGCTAAGCAACGGCACTGTCGATTTCGACACGGCCCTGAACCGCTGGTCATCGAAGGCGATGCTGTTTTCATCCATCGCGATTTTCTTCGGTGCCATCTCGGTACTTCTCGAACTCACGCAACGTTAAGGAAAGGCGCCTGCCATGAGTAGCTCGAACATCCCAGCAGCCCCCGGCACCACTGCAGCCAACGTGGTCCACGAGGCCATCGACGAACGCCAGTACGTGCGCACCAAGCTCAATGCCCGGGTCAGGCTCAGCGCCCCCGGCCAGGCGCCCATCGACAGCACCCTGCAGGACATCTCCCTGGGCGGCCTGGGCCTGGTGCACAGCGCCCCGCTGAAGATCGGCAGCCTGTACAACGCCTCGATCCAGCTGCGCCTGAACCAGGTCGACCTGAACATCGACAGCCAGATCAAGATCGTCTCGCAGCGCGGCGCCGAAGTCGGCGCGCAGTTCGTCGACCTCGACGCCCAGAAGCGCGACATCCTGCGCTACATCATCAGCGCCTACCTGTCGGGCGAAATTGCCGACGTCAACGGCCTGTTCAACGTGATGCAGCGCGAGAACTACATCAAGGAGCGCAAGCACAAGTACGCCAGCGCACGCAATGCAGGCGATCGCCTGCGCGCCATCGGCGGCACCCTGCTGTTCACCGCCGCCGGCATCGCAGCGCTGAGCTTCGTGGCCTACAAGAGCTACCTGCTGTTCTTCCGCATTCCGGCCGTGCAGGCCCAGGTCAGTGCCGATGCGCAGATCATCAGCATGCCCGACAACGGCTACGTGAAGTTCCTGCTGCAGCCTGGGCAGAGCGAGGTCAAGGCCGGCGAGCCGCTGGCCAACATCTCCACCCAGCTGGCCACCAGTTTCACCAGCCCGGCCGACATGAAGGCGCTGGCCGACCTCGCGCCCGGCGACCTGCAGACCCTGCTGGGGCGCGCCACCATCGAGACCGTGATCAACAGCCCGTGCGACTGCCAGGTGTACTTCCCCAGCACGCCCATGAACGGTTACGGCTACAAGCAGGCGCCGCTGCTGCACCTGCTGCCCAAGGACCAGCCGCTGTACGTCAGCGCCAACGTGCCGTTCGACAAGCTGAGCGACATCAGCCGGGTCAGATCCGTGGACCTGCAGGTGTTCGGCCTGGACGAACGCTTCGGCGGCACCGTGGTGGACTCGCGGGTCGACGCACTGAACAAGAACCTCGCCCTGACCATCCGGCCGGACCGTCCGCTGCCACTGGCGGCCTACCAGAAACCGGTGGCGGTGGACCTGTACCTGGGCCTGCCGGCCTTGCCGTCGCTGTCGCGCTGAAGGGCCCCCAGATGAAACCGATGACGCCCGCCTGGCTGCTGTTCACTGCCCTCGCCTGCACCGGCCCTGCCCTTGCCGGGCAAAGCCTGGAGCAGATCCGCTACGCGCTGTACAAGGACCCGCAAGCCGATGTGAGCGCCGATTTGCGCGTGCTCGCCGAGCGCGGTGACCTGGCGTCCAAGCAGTTGCTGGGCGATGTGCTGGCCAGCAGCGACAGCGCCAACCGCCAGGAGGCGATCCGCCTGTACCAGGAAGCGTTTGCCGAGGGTCGCGGCCTGGTGCCGGCGCTGGCCTCGCTGGCCCGCCTGCTTGACCGCAGCCCCGGCCTGCGCCAGCAGCAGCGCGCCTGGGTGGCCCAGGCGCTGACCCGCTACCCGGCCACCCTGGACCCGCGCAACACCAATGCCACGCTGGAAGTGTTCCTGACCTACCCGGACCTGGTGCCCACCGCCGAGGCCGCGCAGCTGCTGGCGCTGTACGAGCAGTCCTGCCTGCTCGACTGCCACCCCGAGCTGTACCGCGCGGTGGTCGCCGAGCGCCAGGGCGACCGCGCCGCTGCCGAGCACTGGTACCAGCAGGCGGTACGCGTCGACCCGCGTGGCGTCGACCGCTACTACGCCTTCCTCGGCGAGCGCCAGGACACCGCGTTCCCCGCCTTCGCCCGCACCCTGGAGCCCCGGATGGCGCAGTTGCCGGTGGAGATCGTGCACCGTATCGGCTCGTTGCTCGACACCATCAGCACCGTGCAGCGTGCCGACCAGCAGGCCGAGCAGGATGAACAGCTGGGCAACGCCATGGGTGCCCCAAGGCCCGCGCCCACCCCCGAACAGCAGGCCCGTGCAAAGGCCCTGGCCGATGAATGGGCGGCCGCCATGGCCGAGGTCCAGCGCTGGTTCGACAACGCCGCGCAGCGCGGTTTCGTGCCGGCGCTGGTGTCCAAGGCCAACTTCATGATCTCCAACCCCACCGAGCACAACGCCGACCAGGTACAGGCGCTGATTGCCCAGGTGCAGGCCAAGGACCCGACCCGGGCCAAGGCGCTCAATGCCTCGCTGTACATGGTCACCAACTGGCTGACCCTGGACCCGCAAAAGGCCCAGGTGCTGATCGACGAACTGATCGCCAGCAACTTTCGCGACGCGCACCTGCTGCTGGCCGACCTGTACAGCAAGGGCGGCCTCGACCAGCCCGACCAGGAGCGTGCCCTGGCGATCTACCAGGAACAGGCCGAGCGCGGCGCCACTGCCGCCTGGTACCGCATGGCCACCATCTACGCGAGCGGCCGCGCCATCTGCCACGACCCGGTCAAGGCCTACACCTACGCGCGCCTTGCCCTGGACCTGGGCGAGCGCCGCGCCCGCGGGCTGCTCAAGCGCCTGGACAAAACCCTGAAAACGGCTGACATCGAGCGCGCCATGGCGGCACGCAATGACCTGCTCAAGGAGACCACCCTGTGAAAGCGCATCCGTCCCTGTTTGGCGCCCTGCTCATGCTCGCGCCGCTGTACACCGCGTTCGCCGCCGAAGAAATCACCGGCCCCGAGGCCGACAGCAGCGAGCCGGTGCGGGTAGACGCCGACGCCAGCACGCCGGTGATCACCTCCGAATTCTTCAACAAGCTCACCGTGCAGACCGGCTACGGCCCCGAAGATTCCCAGGTGGGGCGCAGCCGCGAGAGCTTCTACAGCCTGCGCTACGAACCCTCGTTCGCCTGGTACTCACCGGAAAAACGCTGGGCCAAGTGGATGGTCTACGGTCGCCTGTGGCTCAACTACGACTCCAGCCAGACGGCCAACAGCCAGAACGAAAGCACCAACGCCTTCGACCGCGAGCAGCCCGAAGGCTGGTACGCCGAGCTGCGCGAGCTGTACGTCAAGCGCAACCTGCTGGGCGACGACCCACGCTTCTCGCTGTCGGCCGGACGCCAGCGCTTTGCCGACGACTACGGCATCTGGTGGGACGACAGCATCGAATCGCTGCGTTTCGATTACAAGGACACCTTCGCCAAGGGCTTCTTCGCCGTGGCGCAGAAGTTCTACAACTACAACAGCGACGTCAACCGCCTGGCCGACAGCGAAGAACGCACCACCTACCTGATGGGCGAGTACGCCTACCGCTGGAGCGAGAACAACTGGGCCGGCACGCGCGTGATGTACGAAGACGACCACAGCGGGCACGACCCGCGTGACCGCTACGACTTCACCGGCATGCGCTACGGGCTGTTCTTCAAGGCCGACAACCTGCAGGTCAGCCCGCTGTTCAGCGACTACCACCTGGAGCTGGCCGCACTCGACGGCAAGGTCGACAACACCGACGGCAACGGCCTGACCACCACCGGCCACAACGCCAGCGGCTGGGCGGCGCTGGGCGAGATCGGCAAACGCTTCGACGACCTGCCCTGGACCCCGCGCCTGGCCTTGCGCGGCGGGCTGACCGACAAGCCGAGCAACGAGAACGACGGTTTTCGTCTCAACACCATCCAGTCCGACCGCATCACCCGCCAGGGCTCCTACAGCACCCGCCTGGCCAGCTCGTTCGTCAGCCTCGACCTGCGCAACCTGAGCTACTACGGCTTTGCCGTGGAAACCCGGCCCACGCCGCGCAGCGCCCTGGATTTTCGCCTCACCGAACTCAAGCTGCGCGATGCCAGTGGCACCCTGCCGATCCGCGTCGACGGCGACCAGCGCAGCGCGCGCAACCAGGCCATCGCCCAGGGCAGCAACGGCAACGGCAAGCACGTGGGGCAGATGCTCGACCTCAACTACTACTGGAAGATGTTTCCGGTCGCCCTCGACGGCAAGCACCTGGACGTCAACACCCTGGTCAGCGCCAGCTACCTCAATGCCGGCAACGCGCTGGATACCGGTGACGACTACCAGCTGACGGTCGGCGTCGTGATCAGTTACTAAGGGCGGGCCCCGCGATGATTTTCGCCTCAAACGTGTTCCTGTTCCTCTACCTGCCGCTGTTCCTGGCGGTGTACTTCCTGGCGCGTGCGCCGTGGCGCTCCACGGTGATCGTCGCCGCCAGCTACATCTTCTATGCCTGGTGGCGCCCGGACTTCCTGCTGCTGTTCGTCGGCATCACCTACTGGAACTACTGGTTCGGCCTGCGCATCAAGGCGCGCCTGGACGCCGGCGACAAGCGCTGGGCGTTCCGCCTGCTGTGGATCGGCATCATCGGCAACCTGTCGACCCTGGGCTATTTCAAGTACGCCAACTTCGGCGCCGAGGTGCTGGGCGCACTGCTGGCGCCGCTGGGCATCAACACCTTCACCCTGGAGACGATCTTCCTGCCGCTGGGCATCTCGTTCTACGTGTTCCATGCCCTGAGCTATATCGTCGACATCTACCGCAAGGACGCCACGCCCACCAACAACTTCATCGACTTCGCCGCATTCGTCGCGCTGTTCCCGCACCTGGTGGCCGGCCCGATCCTGCGCTACAGCCAACTGGCCCCGCAGCTGCGCCAGCGTACCCACTCGCTGGAGATGTTCTCGCTGGGGGTATGCCGGTTCATGCTCGGTTTCATCATGAAGGTGCTGATCGCCGACCAGCTGGCGCCGATCAACGTGCTGTTCATCAGCGAGGGCAGCCTGCAGCTGAGCGATGCCTGGTTCGGCCTGGTGGTGTCGACCCTGCAGCTGTACTTCGACTTCGCCGGCTACAGCCACATGGCCCTGGGCCTGGCGCTGATGATGGGCTTTCGCTTCCCGGAGAACTTCAACCAGCCCTACGTCTCGCAGAGCATCACCGAGTTCTGGAGCCGCTGGCACATGACCCTGGCGCACTTTCTGCGCGACTACGTGTACATGCCGCTGGTGCGCAAGCGCATCGCCGGGGCCATGCCGGCGCTGGTGTACACCATGCTGCTGTCGGGGCTGTGGCACGGCGCAAGCTTCGCCTTCATCTGCTGGGGGCTGTTCTTCGGCCTGGGCATGGTGATCGAGCGCAAGTTCAATCTGGCCACCAAGGTCACCACGCCCTACCGCCTGGGGCGCAACCTGCGCACCGGGTTGCTGATCATCCTGAGCATGCCGCTGTTCTTCACCAACGACCTGCGCCACAGCCTGGACATCTACCAGGCGCTGTTCGGCTTCAACGGCCTGGGCTCGCTGGAGCTCTACGTGCTGGGCGCCTCGAAGATGGCCATGTCGTTCGTGGCGGTGGCGCTGTGCTGGCTGATCCTGGCCGGCAGCAACAACGTGCGCTACTACGCCGGCAACAAGCAGCACTTCTTCATGGCCCATGTCGGCGGGCTCAAGGCCGTGCTGCTGTGGGCCGGCTTCGCGCTGGCGCTGAGCAGCCTGGCTGCGCACTCGTTCTCCCCCTTCCTCTACTTCCAGTTCTAGGAGACTGTCATGTACCCGGTGATGAACTCGGCAAGCAAGGTCAACGGCATTCTGTTCTGCCTGGTGCTGGCGGGGATGTTCGTCTACTCCCTGCCGCCGGTTTTCAGTTTCGCGAAAAACCAGAGTGACGCCTGGAACCTGTTCGTCGACGGCAAGCTGCTGCGCAAGTTCGAGCAGGCCTACGACAAGCGCTTCTTCCTGCGTGAGCCCTCGGTGCAGCTGTGGGCCGACGCGCAGTACCTGCTGTTCAGGGAGGGCACCAAGGGCGTGGTACTGGGCAAGGACGGCTGGCTCTATACCTCCCAGGAATACCGTGTGCCCAATGACCTGGAGGCCAACCTGCAAGGCCAGCTGGCACAGATCGACGCCGTGCAGGCGCAACTGGCGCAGCACGGCAAGCGCCTGGTGCTGCTGCCGTTGCCGATGAAGCTGGACATCTATGCCGCGCATGCCGAGCACCCGTTCGATCCGCGGGCCATCAGCCTGTACGACCGCTTCGTGGCGCAGTTGCAGGCACGCAACGTCACGGTGACGCCGCTGCGCTCGGCGTTTCTGGACAACCTCGGCGGCCCACCGCTGTTTCTCAAGTCCGACACCCACTGGAGCCCCGATGGCGCACGCCTGGCCGCCTTCGAACTGGCGCGCCAGCACCCGGAGCTGCTGGGCCAGGAGCGCTATGTGTCGCACCAGATCGCGCAAAAGACCGTCAAGGGCGACCTGATGAACTACATCCAGTTCGACCAGAGCCGGCTGATGCCGGACTTTGGCGCCAACCAGATCGCCGTGTACGAAACCCTGAAGGCCGAACAGAGCAGCGATGAGCTGTTCGCCGACCAGGCCCAAAGCCTGCTGCTGGTAGGTACCAGCTACAGCAAGATCGACGACTGGAACTTCGTCGGTTTTCTCAAGGAAGCCCTCAACCGTGACCTGCTGAGCATTGCCGTGGAGGCCCGCGGGCCGTTCGAGGCAATGAACCAGTTTCTGGCCAGCGATGAGCTGGGCAACCCTGACATCGACACCGTGGTCTGGGAATTCCCGCTGCGCACCCTGCTGGCCCATCGGGTCAGCGGCCAGCGTCAGATGAACCAGACCCAACACTTCTAAGGAGATACACCATGACCCGTTCGCCACGCCAACTGCTCGCCGCCACCGCCCTGCTGCTGGTCAGCACCGCCAGCCTCGCCAACGACGGCAATGCCGACCTCTACGACGCCGTGGCCCCGGCCGACTCGGCCTTCGTGCGCGTGCTCAACCTGAGCGATCGCAGCATCGACGTGACCCTGAGCGGCAAGGTCAACCCACAGAAGGTCGCCCCCGGCCAGCTCAGCGGCTACCGCTTCACCCCTGCCGGCAGCCACAAGATCGCGGTCGACAAGCAGGCCATCGAGCCGCAGCTCAAGGCCAACGCCGCCAGCACCGTGGTGTATGACGGCAAGGGCCTGACCCTGATCGCCGACAAATACGTCAACGAACCGAAAAAGGCCCAGATCGCCTTCTACAACCTGACCCCCGCGCAGGCCGCCCTCAAGACCTCCGACGGCAAGACCTCGGTCATCGACCCGCTGGGCAAAGACCAGACCGGCAGCCGCCTGGTCAACGAAATCAAGATCGGCTTCGCCGCCTATGTCGATCAGCGCAACGTCGCCCAGTTCGACGACCTGTTCCTCAAGAAAGGCCGCTCGTACAGCTACGTGCTGCTGCCCGCCGCCAATGGCTACAAGAGCATCAGCGTGGCCAACAGCATCGACCCCACGCTGTAACCGCAGGCTGGCCTTGAACACAGGATGATGAACCGCGCATGAAGATCCTTACCTCCCTCGGCCTGATGGCCGTACTCGCTGCCGCCAGCCAGGCCGGCCAGGCCGCCGAGGCGCCCAGCCCCGGCTGCACCAGCCTTGAGTGCATGGTCTGCCCGGCCCTGAGCGATCCGCAGAAATACGCCGAAGGGCGGATGAAACTGATGCGCGAGATCGTCCCGGGCAAGGACCGCTGGCTGTTCCGTTCGGCCGTCGACCTGACCAACGACTTCGGCATCCCCGCGCCCATGCGCCCGGAGTTCGCGCGCCTGATGGCCGCGTTCCGCCAGCAGGGTATCCACGTGGCCATGGCCGTGCAGCCCACCCGTGGGCTGATGCACCGCGACAAGCTCTACCCCGGGCAGTTGCACGGGTTCGACTTCGAGCGCGCCAGCAACAACCTGGCCAGCTACCTGCAGCAGCTGCGCAGCGGCGGCGCGGTGGTGCCCGACCTGATGCAACTGGTGCGCACCCCGCCGGCGGGCGAGTACTTCTTTCGCCGCGACCACCACTGGACCCCCAGCGGTGCCGAGGCCACCGCGCGCCTGGTGGCCGATGAGGTGCGCCGCCAGCCGTTCTATGCCGACCTGACCAAGAAGCACTACCGCACCGAGCCCGGCGTGATGGTGCCCAAGGATGGCACCATGAACCTGGCGATGAGCAGCATCTGCGGCAACAACTACGGCTTCCAGTACGTACGCGGCTACCAGACCATCCCGGTGGCCGACGATGCCGACGCACTGTTCGACGAAGCCCCCGACCCGCAGGTGATCCTGGTGGGCGACAGTAACGCCGCAGCCCGTGAGGACGAGAGCAAGCAGTTCAACTTCGACGGCTACCTCAAGCAGTACCTGGACGTCGACATCCTCAACTACGCCCTGCCCGGCGTTGGCCAGGACGGCTCGCTGCTCGAATACCTGCTGTCCGAGAACTACAAGCCCGACGCACCGCCCAGACTGATCATCTGGGAGCTGCCGGCCAACTACCAGCTGGAGTCCGACCAGATGTACCGCCAGCTGATTCCGGCGGTCAAGGGCGGTTGCAGCACCTCCACACCGGTGCTGGGCAACCGCCTGCAGCGCCCTGCGCTGCGCGTCAACGACCGTATCGAACTGCTGAGCAACGCCGGCGAAAGCCGCAAGGCACTGGGCAGCGGCCAGGGCTTTCTGGACATCCGCATCAGCGACAAGAACGTCAAGGACTTCTACGTGATCGTGTATTACGACAACGGTGCCCGCGACAAGGTGTGGTTTCGCCGCGAGGCGGCCGTCAGCGGTGGCCAGTACTACCTGGAGCTGAGCAAGGCCAAGGAGTTCGCCGGGGCCAACCTGCTCTCGGTGTTCCTCGAACCGACCAAGCCGAGCCAGGCCGCCACCCAGGTGGAAACCCGTCTATGCCTCTGAAGCCCTGGCTGGTCGCCACCCTGGGCCTGTGCGCCGGGTTGCAGCTGGGCAGCAGCCTGGCCGCGCAATCGATCTGGCCGGCGCGGGCCACCGCCCAGTCGGCGATGATCGCCGACTACCGCACCCTGCAGTGCAGCAAACAGCCGCCGCCACCGTACACCGCCAGCCTGCGCATGCAGAGCAAGTACGACCAGCGCGATGCCAGCAAGTCGACCCTGCGCAGCCGCCCCGATGCCGACACCGAGGCGGCGAGCAAGCAGGTCAAGCAGTTCATCGCCGGGCTGATCTTCGCCAGCAAGCGCTTCCAGCGCGCCAAGACCCCGCAACAGGCCAACATGGCCCTGGCCTGCCAGGACCAGTGGCTGGAGCACTGGGCGCAGGCCGGTGCCCTGCTCAACCCGGATGCCAGCAGTACCGGCATGGCGGCGCGCAAGTGGGCGGTGGCGGCCATGGCCTCGACGCTGCTGCTGACCCAGGCCGCCAGCAACGGCCAGGTGCAGCTGTCGCCGGCCCAGACGCGCTGGTTCGAACAGCTCGGCGAACTGATCATCCGCGAGTACCAGCCACGCCAGGCCGCCAGCTTCACCTGGTTCAACAACCACGACTACTGGGCCGCCTGGGCCGTGGCCGCCAGCGGCATGCTGGTGCAGCGCGACGACTTCATCCGCTGGGCCGACGGCAATCTGCGTCGCGGCCTGCAGCAGGCGGTGCGCAGCGGGGACGGCAGCTATGCCTACCTGCCGCTGGAAGTGGCGCGTGCCCGGCTTGCCGCCACCTACAGCCAGTACGCGCTGGTGCCGCTGGTACTGCTGGCCGAGTCGGCGCGGGCCAATGGCCTGCCCTGGAGCGAATACGACCAGCAGACCCTGGAGCTGCTGGGCAACTTCGCCGCACGCACGGTGCTCGACCCCGGCCCGCTGCCCGAACTGATGGGCCAGGCCCAGACCGAGGTAGCCCCCTACAAGCTGGCCTGGCTGATCCCGTTCCTGTACCGCGCGCCCAACAACCGCCTGGCCCGCCAGCTGTACGAAAGCGAGGACGGCAACGTCGACAACTACAGTCAGATCGGCGGCCCGCTCAAGCCCTTCTACCCCCCTTTGCCGTAACCCAAGGACGAATCGCCATGGCCCAGCCTGCCCGCATTTTCCGCTTTACCCGACTGGCCGGCCTGCTGCTGGCCGGCCTCGCCGGCGTGGCCCACGCCGCCCCCCAGGGCCTGCCGATGCAGCAGGCACTGCGCGTGGTCAGCCCCAACGACTACCAGGCGCAGGTGCAACAGGTGCAGGCCAGCACCCGCGAAGCAGTGAGCTTCACCCTGCAGGAACGCCCGCGCCCCGGCGGGCGTGCCACTGTCAGCCTGCAACCGATGTTCTCGGCCCAGGGCGGCAGCTGGCCGTTCGAGCCGTTCGTCAACAACGGCCTGTTCCGCGCCGTGGCCGGCTACCAGGCGCACCACCCGCAGGCGGTGCTGATCCAGGGTGGCAGCATCACCCTGGCGCAGTTGGCCGACACCCTGAACAACCCGCAGGTACTCAAGCGCTACAAGGACGGCTACCTGCTCAGCTACCCGCTGATGATCGCCGCCGATGGCGGGCTGGTGCTGGAGGGCACCAGCCTGTACCTCTACAGCTATTCGGGCACGGCCCTGATCAACCAGGGCTGGCTGGGCCTGAACCAGTCGCGCCTGGAAAGCGTGGCCGGCGACAAGGCCGGCAACACCGAGCGCGCCTGGCGCCCGTTCGTGGTGGCCTGGGCCGGCAGCCATACCCAGCTGATCGGCGCCACCCTCAACCGCCTGGGCTACAACGCCAACCTCTCGCGGGGCCTGACCACTGCCCTGAGCAGCCAGCAATCGCCGGCCACCCGGCCGGCCAGCGTGCTGATACGCGACAGCCAGTTCAGCGAGCTGTCGGCGGTGGAGCTGCAGCACAGCCGTGGGGTGATCGAGGGAAGCCGCTTCGAAAGTGCCCAGCAGTATGGAGTGGACGTGCGCGACAGCCAGATGCGCATGGCGCACAACCAGATTCGCGGGGTCGACAACAACAGCGGCATCCGACTGCGCGGGCAGACCCGCGCCTGGCTCGACGACAACCTGATCCTGGGCACGCACAAGGCCGCCATCGAGGTCAGCGACCAGCAAGGCGCCCTGCTGCTGAGCGGCAACCGCATCGGCGCCAGCCGCGGCAACGGCGTGCTGCTGCGCAACCTCAAGGGCGAGATGCCGGTGCTGATCGAAGGCAACTTCATCGGCAACAGCCAGGGCAGCGCGGTGGACGCCAGCGACGTGGCTGGCGCGGTCATGCTGGAAAACCACATCGGCAACACCCCCGAGTACGCCATCAGCCTGCGCAACACCCAGCCGCTGGCCGGGCCGCTGATTCTGGGCGGCAACACCCTGGGCCGGGTGGGCAAGGCGGTGGTTCGGGTGGAAGGCATGGACCAGGTGCTGCTGGGCAGCAACCGTTTCGAGGGCAAGCCATTGCTGCAGAACCTGCTGATCGGCGACCTGCTGCCGGTGCAGGGCCCGTTGCTCGACGCCACCGTGCGCCAGGGCTGCGTGGTGCAGGTACGCCGGGTGGCCGCCGGTACCCCGCAGCCGGGGCTGACCTGCGTGCAGAGTGCTAGCCGATAACCCGCTGCATGCGCACGAAGCATTCGTCCTCACCCTGCGCGACGAAGCCGTGGCGCAGGTACAGGGCCTGGGCCGGATTGCTCTTGAACACGGTCAGGCGCAGCAGCGGCAGATGGCGCCTGCCGGCCCATTCGGCCAGTTGCTCCAGCACCCAGCCGCCGATGCCCTTGCCGCGGGCGGCCTCGACCAGGTGCAGTTCGCGGATGTACAGCGCACGGCTGTCCTGGCTGAGGCTGCAGAAGCCCAGGGGCTGTTCGGCGTCGACAATCAGCCATTGCTCGCGCCAGCCCCAGGCCTGGTCGAAGGCTTCTTCCAGCCAGAGCAGATCGAATTCGCGGTAGTACGCCAGCATGGCGCGGCGCGTGAGGTCGCGGGCGAAGGTTCGGTGCAGGTCGGTGGCGGGGGTCAGGGTTGGGGTCATTTGGGTGCCCGTCAGGGGATTTTCGGCGCGGCCATCGCAGGTCAAGCCCGCTGCCACAGGTAAGGCGGGGGCCTTGTGGGAGCGGGCTTGACCCGCGATGGCCGTAGCACAGATTCAGAGAGTCACACTTTAGGCCCCAGCACATCGGCATAGCAAACCGGCGAACTCCCGGGCCCCTGGCGATCCAGCTCATCCTCCAGCCACTGGGCCAGCACCCGCGCATTGTTGTGCTGTTCATCCTTGAACGCATACACCAGGGTCAGGGTGCCGCCACGGGCCTTGTCCAGCAGCCCCCACCAATGCTGCGGCCGGTCGGCCAGCTCCTGGCGATACCGCTGGCAGAACCCGTCGTAGTCCACCTCACCGCGGTGAAAGGCCTGGCGCAAGGCCGACGACGGCGCCACCTCCGGTAGCCAGGCACTCAGGTGCAACTGATCCTTGCGCCGGTTGCGCGGCCACATCCGATCCACCAGCACCCGCTCGCCATCCTGCGGCGCAGGGGCCTCATAGGCCCGTTTGCACTGAATCATCGGCACGTTCCTCCCACTGCCTGGGTATAAGCGTAGCTGGGCAACCCGCGTTTTTGTTGATCGAAGTCACTATGCCATCACTCAGGGTTTTTATCCTTGATGCGCCAGGCACGACTTCCACCCTACCGGACCCGTCTAATGACAACCCCGATCAGCACCACCCTTGACTCCGCGGGTGGCCGCCCCTCCCTTGCACAACTGGCCACCCGCCCCGGCCGCGCCTCGGTCACCCTGTTCGTCTGCCTGTTGCTGGGGGGCCTGGTGTACACCGCCTGGAGCCTGTTCCGCGACATCGATGCCGCCGGTACCGTGGTCACCACCTGGACGCCCTTCCTGCTGCTGGGCCTGGCATTGCTGATTGCCCTGGGTTTCGAATTCGTCAACGGTTTCCACGACACCGCCAACGCCGTGGCCACCGTGATCTACACCAACTCGCTGCCGGCGCAGTTCGCCGTGGTGTGGTCGGGGTGCTGGAATTTCATCGGGGTGCTGCTGTCCAGCGGCGCGGTGGCCTTCGGCATCATTGCCCTGCTGCCGGTGGAGCTGATCCTGCAGGTGGGTTCGGCCACCGGCTTTGCCATGGTCTTTGCCCTGCTGCTGGCCGCGATCATCTGGAACCTGGGCACCTGGTGGCTGGGGCTGCCGGCCTCCTCCTCGCACACCCTGATCGGCTCGATCATCGGCGTGGGCGTGGCCAATGCGCTGATGAACGGACGCGACGGCACCAGCGGCGTGGACTGGACCCAGGCCAGCAAGGTGGGCTACGCGCTGCTGTTCTCGCCCCTGGTGGGCTTTGCCTGTGCGGCGCTGCTGCTGGTGGGCCTGCGCATGCTGGTCAAGCGCCGCGAGCTGTACCAGGCGCCGGTCGGCGACGCCCCGCCGCCCTGGTGGATTCGCGGCCTGCTGATCGCCACCTGCACCGGGGTGTCGTTCGCCCACGGCTCCAACGACGGGCAGAAGGGCATGGGCCTGATCATGCTGATTCTGGTGGGTACCCTGCCGATGGCCTACGCGCTTAACCGCACCATGCCGGCCGACCAGTCGCTGCAGTTTGCCGCCGTGGCCCAGGCCACCCAGCAGCAGTTGCTCGGCCAGTCGGCGCAGCCTCATGTCGGCGACCCGCGCGCCACCCTCACCCTGTACCTGCGCGAGCGGCAACCGAGCGCCGAGCTGGTACCGGCCCTGGCGGCACTGGCCGGCCTGATCGGCGCGGAAGTCGCAGGCTACGGCTCGCTGACCCACGTACCGGCCGAGGCCATGGCCAACGTGCGCAACGACATGTACCTGACCAGCGAAGCCATCCGCCTGATGCAAAAGCACCAGCACGGCGGGCTCGACGCGGCCGCCACCGCACAGGTGCAGTTGTTCAAGAGCCGCATCGACGACGCCACCCGGTTCATTCCGTTGTGGGTCAAGGTGGCGGTGGCGATTGCCCTGGGGCTGGGCACGATGGTCGGCTGGCGGCGCATCGTGGTCACGGTGGGCGAAAAGATCGGCAAGACCCACCTCACCTACGCCCAGGGGGCTTCGGCGGAGCTGGTGGCGATGTGCACCATCGGTGCGGCGGACATGTACGGGCTGCCGGTGTCGACCACCCACGTACTGTCGTCCGGGGTGGCCGGCACCATGGTGGCCAACGGTTCGGGCCTGCAATTGCGCACCATCGCCAACCTGGCGATGGCCTGGGTACTGACCCTGCCCGCAGCGATCATGCTGTCGGGCGGGCTGTACTGGCTGCTGACCCGGCTGCTGTAGGCCTCAGCGCTGGCCGACGGCAGCATTGCCGTGGGAGATGATCACTTCGACGCGGCGGTTGAGCTGACGCGACTGCGCGTCGGCGTTGGAGGCCACCGGGTACTCCTTGCCATAGCCGGCACTGATGATGCGCCCGGCATCCACCCCGTTGCGGCGCAGGGCGTTGGTCACAGCCGCTGCGCGACGCTCTGACAGCTGCTGGTTGAGGCTGTCGCTGCCGGTCGAGTCGGTGAAGCCCTCGACCCGCACCTTGCGCTCCGGGTTGGCACGCAGGTACTCGGCCAGCTGGTCGATGTTGCGCTGGCTGCCAGCCTTGAGTTCGGCACGCCCGGTGTCGAACAGTACATCGCCGAAGGTCACCACGGTGCCACGCTCGGTCTGTTTGGCCTTGAGCTGCTGCAGGGCCTTGAGCTGCGCGGTACGCACGTCCAGGCGGGCCTGGGTGCGCTGCGCCTCGATGCCCTGCAGGCCGGCTTCGGCCTGGCGCAGGGCAATGGTCTGCTCGGCGACGGCGATCTTCTGGTTGGCCAGGTAGGCCAGCTGCTCGATCTGCGGGGCCTTGCGGTCCTTGATCGAAGCCAGCTCGGCCTTGCCCAGGGCATTGAACGCATCCTTGGTTTCCAGTGCCGCCAGGCGGCTGGACTCCGGCTTGCTCTGCAGCACGCTGAAGTGCTCGCGGGCTTGCAGCAGGCCAGGGTTTTCGGCGGTAGTGCTGCAACCGGCGAGCAACAGGCCCATCACGGAAACGGCAGGCAACAGGTATTTGACGGACATGACGGGCATCCTTACGGCGTGATCGTGGGGGTGATGGCGTCGGGCGACTGGAGCATTTCCTGCTTCAGCACTTCAATGCCCTGCTGCGCGCTGCGCAGTTGCTGCTGGGCCTTGGCGGCACGCGCCTTGCGCTCGGCCAGGTTGGCATCGGCCTCGGCCTGCTCGGCCAGGGTGCGGGCCGCGACAAGGTTCCGTTCGCCCAGGGCGCGCTCGACGGCGTACAGCTTGTCCTGGGCGGCCTTCATTTCGGCTGGCGCGTACTGGGTGGCGTCGGCGGTCACGGCGCGGCTGACCGCGTTGCGGGTCAGTTCGACCTGCTCGGTGGGCACGGGCACGCCGGCACAACCGGCCAGCACCATCAGCAGGCTGCTGGCGGCCAGGTAGTTCGTGGTGCGTTTAGCAACCATTGAAAGACTCCATAACATGAGAAAGACAGACCGTTGTTCAAGCCGCGTAAGACTATTCCCGGTCATGCCCCGCCCCTATCAGGGGGCATCCTGCTGTCAGGTAGGAAACTTCTCCGGCATTGCCACGATTCGTGCCTGCCCTTCGTCAGTGCGCAGTGAACCTGACGGGCAAAAAATGGTCTGTGGGTTTCATTTTTTCCGTTTTCAAGAAGATCACCATGCCCCCATCTTTTCAGCTTCGCGCACGGCGCTCTCTTATCCCCGGCCTGCTCGGCAGCCTGGTCATCCTGTGTGGCCCGGCCCACGCCGAGGAAGGCAGCGGCAATGAACGCTGGGTCAGCGACAGCCTCAGCACCTACGTGCGCAGCGGCCCTACCGACGGGCACCGGATCGTCGGCAACCTCAAATCCGGCCAGAAGGTCACCCTGCTGACCAGCCAGGGCAACTACAGCCAGGTACGTGGCGAGTCGGGCGATACCGTGTGGATCAACAGCAGCGACCTGCAGACGGTGCCCGGCCAGGCCGAGCGCGTGCCGCAACTGAGCGAACAGGTGACCCAGTTGAGCGAGCAGCTCAAGACCATCGACGACAGCTGGAAGACCCGGGTGCAGGGCATGCAGGAGACACTGGATTCACGCAAGGCCCTGATCGAAGAACTGGAGGCGCGCAGCACCGCGCTCAATGCCGAGCTGGGCGATGCGCAATCGCAACTGCGCGCTACCCAGGCGCAGCTGGGCGACGAGAACAAGCAGGTGCTGATGCGCTACATGGTGTACGGCGGGGGGATTGCCGGGGCCGGCTTGCTGGCGGGGCTGATCCTGCCGATGCTCAGCCGCGGGCGCAAGCGCAGCGACCGCTGGTTCTGAGGCCCCGGCCTTCGCCCGCAGGGTGCAGGCGCCAGCCTTGCTGGCGAAGGCCGTCCCACTATTGCCCCGCCCTTCCCCCAGCCAGCGCATAGGGCCCCTGCGCCAGTTGCTCACGCAGAAACGCCACGCAACTGCGCACCTTGGCCGAACTTGACGAGCGCACCGCCGTCACCGCCCAGATGTCCGCTGGCTGGTGATACCCCGGCAGCACCTGCACCAGCGCCCCGCTGGTCAGGCTGGCCGCCACGTCCCAGCGCGAAGCCATGATGATGCCGTGCCCGTCATGGGCCCACTGGCGCACGATGTCGCTGTGGTTGGAGGCCATCGGCCCGGTCACCTTCACCGTCTCGGCGCCATTGGGCCCCACCAGGCGCCATACCCCGAAACGGTCGTCGCGGCTGCGAAACAGCAGGCAGTCATGCTGCGCCAGGTCGGCCGGCACCCGCGGCTGGCCGCGCCGCGCCAGGTAGTCCGGGGCGGCAGCCAGCACCCGCGAGCTGCTGGCGATGCGGTGCGCGATCAGGTGTTTTTCCTGCACCTCGCCCACCCGCACATCGATATCGAAGTTGTCGGCAATCAGGTCCACGCGCCGGTCCAGCAGCTCCACCCACACCTCCAGCGCCGGGTACTGGCGCCGCAGCAGCGACAGGATCGGCGCCACGTGCTCGCGCCCCAGGCGCAGGCTGGTGCACACGCGCAAGGTGCCTTGCGGCTCGCGCTGCCCGCCGGACAACGCATCGAACATCGCGCCCACGTCCTCGAGGATCTTCTGCGCCCACACGAACGTCGCCTCGCCATCGCTGGTGATGTTGACCCGCCGCGTGGTGCGGTTGAACAGCTTGACCCCGAGCATCGTCTCCAGGGTGGCGATGCGCTTGCTCACATGCGCCGGCGACAGCCCGGTCTCGGTGGCTGCCGCGATGAAGCTGGAGCGCCGCGCCACCTCGCAGAACAACTGAAGGTCACGCAGCAACGGCTCATTATTCGCTATCAGCGCATTCTGATTCTTCATCTGGCCCGATTATCTCCTGGCGCTTTTTTATTAGCCTCTCACAAACGCGCTTCGACCCAGAACAAGAAAGTGAGAACCATGACTGCATTACGCCTTGCCGTGGCCGGGGCCGGCCTGATCGGCCGCCGCCATATCGAACTGATCCAGGCCAGCGCCGAGTGCCAGCTGGCCGCCATCGTCGACCCCTCGCCCGCCGCCGCCGAACTGGCCAACGCCTGCGGCGTACCGTTGTACCCGGGGCTGGCCGAACTGTTCGGCGCGCAGCGCCCGGACGGGGTGATCCTGGCCACGCCCAACCACCTGCATGTCGACGGCGCACTGGCCTGCGTGGAGCACGGCATACCGGCACTGATCGAAAAGCCGGTGGCGCATACCCTGGAAGACGGCAAGCGCCTGCTGGCCATCGCCGAGCAGCGTGATGCACGCCTGCTGGTGGGCCACCACCGCGCCCACAGTGCGATCCTGCACAAGGCCCGCGAAGTGATTGCCGAAGGGGTACTGGGCAACCTGGTGGCGGTGATGGGCAGCGCGCTGTTCTACAAGCCCGACGACTACTTCGACGCCGCCCCCTGGCGCCGCGAAGCCGGCGGTGGCCCGGTGCTGATCAACCTGATCCACGAGATCGGCAACCTGCGTTCGCTGTGCGGCGAGATCGTCGCCGTGCAGGCCCAGGCGTCCAACGCCACCCGCGGCTTTGCCGTGGAAGACAGCATCGCCATCAGCCTGCGCTTTGCCAGCGGCGCGCTAGGCACCTTCATGCTCTCCGACACCGCCGCCTGCGCGCGCAGCTGGGAGCAGACCGCCCGCGAGAACCTCGACTACCCAAGCTACGCCGACGAGGACTGCTACGTACTGGCCGGCACCCAGGGCTCGCTGTCGATACCGACCATGCGCCTCAAGTACTACGCCCGCGACGAGCAGCGCTCGTGGTGGCGGCCGTTCCAGTGCGCCACCGCCAGCCTCGACGAGGCCGACCCGCTGGCCCGCCAGCTGGCGCACTTCTGCCAGGTGATCCGTGGCCAGGCCCGGCCGCTGGTGAGCGTGCGCGACGGCCTGCGCAACCTGCAGGTCATCGACGCCATTGGCCAAGCCGCCCGCTGCGGCCACACGGTAATGATCGACAGCCTCTGAACATCGGTGCCCCGGCCCTGCGCCGGGACGCCTGCGTGCCCCCAATAAAAACAACAAACGGAGAACTGCGATGGCCACACATGACGCCGCGCACAGTGCGCGCCAAACCCGCAAAGCCACCGCCAGCGGTTGGGTGGGCTCTGCGCTGGAGTACTACGACTTCTTCATCTATGCCCAGGCCGCGGCGCTGATCTTCCCGCAGATCTTCTTCCCCAGCACCGACCCCAAGCTGGCCATCTTCGCCTCCCTGGCCACCTATGGCGTGGGCTACCTGGCGCGCCCGGTCGGGGCCTTCGTGCTCGGCCACTGGGGCGACACCCGCGGGCGCAAGAACGTGTTGCTGCTGTGCATGTTTCTGATGGGCATCGCGACCATGGCCGTGGGCCTGCTGCCGACCTTCGAGCAGATCGGTTACTGGGCGCCGGCGTTGCTGGTGGTGCTGCGCCTGGTGCAGGGCTTTGCGGTGGCCGGCGAGATCGCCGGGGCCAGCTCGATGATTCTCGAACACGCACCGCCCGGGCGCCGCGGCTTCTTTGCCAGCTTCACCCTGCAGGGCGTACAGGCCGGCCAGGTGATGGCAGCGGCGGTGTTCCTGCCGCTGGCGTACTTCATGCCCAGCGACGCCTTCAACAGCTGGGGCTGGCGCATCCCGTTCCTGCTCAGCGCCGCGGTGCTGATCGCCGCCTACATCATTCGCCGCGAGGTCAAGGAGCCCGAGGCCTTCAAGGTGGCCGCCAAGCAGACCGCGCGCTCGCCGATCCGCGATGCCTTCACCTACAGCTGGCGCGGCATGCTGGTGGTGTTCGGCGTGTCGCTGATGAACGTGATCCCGGTGGTGACCACCATCTTCGGCGCCGCCTACGCGGTGCAGCCGGCCTATGGCGTGGGCTTCGACAAGAGCGTGTACCTGTGGATTCCGGTGGTGGGCAACATCGTCGCGGTGCTGGTGATCCCGTTTGTGGGCAACCTCTCCGACCGCATCGGCCGGCGCCCGCTGATCATCGGCAGCGCATTGGGCTGCGGGCTGATGTCGTTCGTCTACCTGTATGCCATCAGCCTGCACAACCTGCCGCTGGCGTTCGGCGCCTCGCTGCTGATGTGGGGCATGGTCTACCAGGGCTACAACGCGATCTTCCCCAGCTTCTTCCCCGAACAGTTCCAGACCCACTACCGCGTGTCGGCCATGGCCATCGCGCAGAACGTCGGCTACATGATCACCGCCCTGCTTCCGGCGCTGTTCACCGCCGTGGCCCCGCCCGGCTCGAACAACGTGCCGCTGCTGATCGGCGCCATCACCTGCGCGGTCACCGCCATTTCGGCCGTGGCTGCCTGGAGCGCTCCGGAAACCTACCGCACGCCCCTGGACCAGCTCGGCAAGCCGGACGCAGTGGCCCTCGACAAACCCGTGTATGACGCGCTGCGGGCCAAGGCCCTGCGCACCACCCCTGCTACGGAAACCGCCCAATGAAGACCCTGCTCGTGCTCAATGGCCCCAACCTCAACATGCTCGGCCTGCGCCAGCCCGAGGTGTACGGCCGCGAAACCCTGGCCGATGTGCAGGCGCTGTGCCACAGCGCCGGCCAACGCCTGGACCTGAACATCGAGTTCCACCAGACCAACCACGAGGGCCAGATGATCGACTGGATTCACCAGGCCCGTGGCCGCGTGGCCGGCATCGTGATCAACCCCGGTGCCTGGACCCATACCTCGGTGGCGATCCACGACGCGCTGATCGCCGCCGAGGTGCCGGTGATCGAGGTGCACATTTCCAACGTGCACAAGCGTGAAGCCTTCCGCCACCACTCCTATGTGTCGCTGGTGGCCCAGGCGGTACTGGCCGGGTTCGGCACCCATGGCTACGTGCTGGCTATCAACCACTTCGCCCACCTGCAGCGCACCGCGCAAGGAGCCGCGCAATGAAAACAGTAGCCAACCCCAGCCAGCGCCTGCGCCTGGGCTTTGTCGGTGGCGGCCTGGAGTCGTCGATCGGCGCCACCCACCGCTACGCCGCGCAACTGGACGGGCACTTCGAACTGGTGGCCGGGGTCTTCGCCCGCGACCCGGCACGCAACCGCGCCGCTGCCCAGGCCTACGGCGTAGCGCCGGAGCGGGTGTACCCGGACTTCCAGCGCATGGCCGTGGCCGAAGCCGCGCGCGCCGATGGCGTGCAGGCGGTGGCGATCATGGCGCCCAACGCGGTGCACGTGCCGGCCAGCCTGGCGTTTCTCGACCAGGGCATCGACGTGATCTGCGACAAGCCGCTGGCCTCGAGCCTGGCCGAGGCGCAGCAACTGCTTGAACGCGCACGCAAGGGCCCGGCGCTGCACCTGCTGACCCACAACTACAGTGGCTACCCATTGGTGCGCGAAGCCCGCGAGCTGATCGCGCGCGGCGCCATCGGCGAGGTGCGCCTGGTGCAGGTGGAACACGCCAGCGCCTTCGGCACCCACCCGCTGGAGCAGCAAGGGGTCAAGGCGCTGGCCTGGCGCACCGACCCGGCCCAGGCCGGGGCCTCATCGGTGCTGGCGGATGTGGGCGTGCATGCCCACCAGTTGCTGCGCTTTGTCACCGGGCAGGAGGTCAGCGAAGTGTCGGCCGAGCTGAGCACCCTGGTGCCGGGGCGCCAGTCGGACGACAACGCACACGTGAAGCTGCGCCTGCAGAATGGCGCGCGCGGCATGCTGTGGGCCAGCTTCGTGGCGGCCGGGCACCGGCATGGCCTGCAGTTGCGCGTGTTCGGCTCCACCGGATCGCTGTACTGGCATCAAGAGGAACCCGACCGGCTGGAGCTGCGTCATCAGGACCAGCCGCACCAGATCCTGCGCCGTGGCGAGGCCTGGCTGAGCGAGTCGGCCAGGTTGTCGACGCGAATCAAGGCGGGCCAGCCGGAGGGGCTGCTGGAGGCGTTCGCCAACATCTACAGCGAGGCGGCCGAGCGGATCATGGCGCGCCGCGAGCACCGTGCGCCGAGCGCGCAGTCGCTGCTGTGCCCGACGGCCGAGGATGGGGTACGCGGCATGCGCTTCATTGATGCCTGCGTGCGCTCGGATGCGGCGGATGGGCGCTGGACGCAGGCCTGAACGCCAGAAGCTGCACTTATGCAGGCCCAGCAGAATTGATTTTGCTGATCAACAATCGGCTGCCAGACTGGCGGCCGATTTCTTTTGCAGGGGCACGATCATGTCGGGTGAAACAAGTCTGGCCGCGCTGTTGCGCAGCATGCGGCCGCAGTTGAATGAAGGCAGCTACGTGTTCTGCACGCTGGCCGACTAGTCGGGGCTGCAGCCTGACGAGGTGATCGGCAGCTTTCGCGAGCAGGAGGGGCTGACGGTGATCGTGTCGCGTGGGCGGGCCGAGGCGCTGAAACTGCCTTTCAGCTACGAGGCCGCGTGGATCACCCTGACGGTGCATTCGTCGCTGGAGGCGGTGGGCCTGACCGCGGCGTTCGCCACGGCGCTGGGCCAGGCCGGCATCAGCTGCAACGTGGTGGCCGCGTTCTACCATGACCATATCTTTGTCGCGCAGGCCGATGCGCAGCGGGCGATGGCGGTGCTGGAAGGGTTGGCGGCGGGGGCCTGATGATAGCGGGGGCCTTGCCGGCGCCAGGGCCATCGGCCACGATGCACCTCCCCCGCCCCACACGGAACGTCAGCATGGCCCAGATCAAGATCTATGGATTGCGCACCACCCTCGACCAGCACCGCCCTGCCCTTGCCGAAGCCATCCATGGCGCGGTGATGAGCGCCCTGCAGTACCCGCCGGAAAAACGCTTCCAGCGCTACCTGGCCCTGGACCCCGCCGACTTCCTCTACCCCGACGACCGCAGCGAACACTACCTGATCATCGAGATCAGCCTGTTCGAAGGCCGCTCCAGCGCCGCAAAGAAAGACCTCATCCGCCAACTGTTCCAGCGCATCGGCGAGCACACCGGCATCGGCGCCCAGGACATCGAGATCACCCTGTTCGAGACCCCCCGCGAAAACTGGGGCATACGCGGCCTGCCCGGCGACGAGCTGGGCCTGAACTACACCGTGGAGGTCTGAACACACGCGCCGACCGGTAGCAGCAGCCGTGCATTCTTCTGCTTAACTGGAAGAACCCGGGCCACAGGCTGCCCGCCTTTTGCACAGGTGAACGACCATGGCGCGCACCACCCCCATCGAGCTGTACCGCAATATCGGCATTGTCGCCCACGTCGACGCGGGCAAGACCACCACCACCGAACGCATCCTGTTCTACACCGGGGTCAACCACAAGATGGGCGAAGTGCACGACGGCGCCGCGACCATGGACTGGATGGCCCAGGAACAGGAGCGCGGCATCACCATCACCTCCGCCGCCACCACCGCCTTCTGGCAGGGCTCGACCAAGCAGTTCCCCGAGAAATTCCGCTTCAACATCATCGATACCCCCGGCCACGTCGACTTCACCATCGAGGTGGAGCGCTCGCTGCGCGTGCTCGATGGCGCTGTGGTGGTGTTCAGCGGCGCCGACGGGGTCGAGCCGCAGTCCGAGACGGTGTGGCGCCAGGCCAACAAGTACCATGTGCCGCGCCTGGCCTACGTCAACAAGATGGACCGCCAGGGCGCGGACTTCCTGCGCGTGGTCAAACAGATCGACAAGCGCCTGGGCCACCACCCGGTGCCTATCCAGCTGGCCATCGGCGCCGAGGAGCACTTCATCGGCCAGATCGACCTGGTGAAGATGAAGGCCATCTACTGGAACGAGGCCGACAACGGCACCAGCTACCGCGAAGAGGCGATACCGGCCGACATGCTGGAGCTGGCCACCGAGTGGCGTGCGCACATGATCGAGGCCGCCGCCGAGGCCAATGACGAGTTCATGGAGCTGTACCTCAACGGCACCGAACTCGACAACGAGCAGATCAAGGCCGGGCTGCGCCAGCGCACCCTCAACAACGAGATCGTGCCGGCCATCTGCGGGTCGTCGTTCAAGAACAAGGGCGTGCCGCTGATGCTCGACGCGGTGATCGACTACCTGCCCGCCCCGTCCGAGATCCCCTCCATCAACGGCACCGACCCGGATCATGAAGACCGGCACCTGGAGCGCCATGCCGACGACAGCGAGCCGTTCTCGGCGCTGGCCTTCAAGATTGCCACCGACCCCTTTGTCGGCACCCTGACCTTCGCCCGGGTGTACTCCGGGGTACTGAACTCGGGCGATGCGGTACTCAACTCGGTCAAGGGCAAGAAGGAGCGCGTGGGCCGCATGGTGCAGATGCACGCCAACCAGCGCGCCGAGATCAAGGCGGTGTGCGCCGGCGACATTGCCGCACTGATCGGCATGAAGGACGTGACCACCGGCGACACTCTGTGCGACATCAACCAGCCGATCATCCTCGAACGCATGGACTTCCCAGACCCGGTGATCTCGGTGGCCGTGGAACCCAGGACCAAGGCCGACCAGGAGAAGATGGGCATCGCCCTGAGCAAGCTGGCCCAGGAAGACCCGTCATTTCGCGTGCGCACCGATGAAGAAACCGCGCAGACGATCATCTCCGGCATGGGCGAGTTGCACCTGGACATCATCGTCGACCGCATGCGCCGCGAATTCGGCGTCGAGGCCAATGTGGGCAAGCCGCAGGTGGCCTACCGCGAGAAAATCCGCAACACCTGCGAGATCGAAGGCAAGTTCGTGCGCCAGTCTGGCGGGCGCGGCCAGTACGGGCACTGCTGGATCCGCTTCGCCCCGGCCGAGGAAGGCAAGGAAGGCCTGGAGTTCGTCAACGAGGTGGTCGGTGGCGTGATACCGCGCGAGTACATCCCGGCGATCCAGAAAGGCATCGAGGAGCAGATGAAGAACGGCGTGCTGGCCGGCTACCCGCTGATCGGCCTGAAGGCCACGGTGTTCGACGGCTCGTACCACGACGTCGACTCCAACGAGATGGCGTTCAAGGTGGCAGCGTCGATGGCCACCAAGCAACTGGCGCAGAAAGGCGGCGCGGTGCTGCTGGAGCCGGTGATGAAGGTCGAGGTGGTGACCCCCGAGGAGTACCAGGGCGACATCCTCGGCGACCTCAGCCGGCGCCGCGGGCTGATCCAGGAAGGCGAAGACACCCCGGCCGGCAAGGTGATCCGCGCCGACGTGCCGCTGGGCGAGATGTTCGGCTATTCGACGCAGATGCGCTCGATGACCCAGGGCCGCGCCAGCTACACCATGGAGTTCACCAAGTATGCCGAGGCGCCGGCGAGCGTGGCCGATGCCATCATCAAAAAGCAGGGCTAGGTCGTCGCGCGATTACTGCACGGTCGACGCCCCGCCGACCCGGTCGCTGGGTGCAGGGATGTGCTGATTGCTGACCACCAGCCGCAGCAGGTGTGCACTTGCCCGGTAAAAGGGGCGCCTGCTCAGTGTGTGGTCAAGCCAGGCATTGAGCTCGTACAGGCGCACCGGTGCTTCACCCGGGTAGTCCGCCAGTACGGCGAGGACCATGTTCCACACCGCAGGGCTGGAACGCAGGCAACGGCTGTCGATGTACTGACCTATGAACTGGCGAACATCCGCTGTCTCGCAGTGTGAAATGAAGATTGTCCGCACGCTGTCGGGGTATCGCTGCTCAAGATCGGGCGCCATGATTGCCTCCTGTGGAATGCTGCCGTCGCTTGACGCCATTGAACGATACAGCCGGGTCCCGTGCCATCAGGCAAACCTGAAAACGCGGGCACGCCTACTGGAACAGGTTGGCCTCCAGGCAGTACGAGATCAGCTCCTGGTCGCTGCGCACATCCAGCTTGCGCATGGCCGCGATCTTTTGCGTGCTGATGGTCTTGGGGCTGCGATTCTGATTGATCGCGATGTCGCGCAGGCTCATGCCCGCCACGAATAGACGCAGGATCTCCACTTCGCGGGTGGACAGCGAAGCCATGCGCTCGTCGATCTGGTAGCCGTTGTCGATCACCGAGTTCCGGTTCGCCGGCGTCAGCTTGTAGATGCGGTTCTGGCTCAAGGCTTCCAGTGCGCGCAGCAACTCTTCGTTCACCGTGCGCTTGTCGATCACGCCCGCCACGCCCAGATTGTACAGCCGCGTGAGGATGAGGCTGTTGGACACCATCGTCAGCACCAGCACGCGCAGCGCGGGGAAGTTGCGCGTCAGGTAGGTGATCAGCCGCAGGCCGTCGCCATACTGGGAACTCTCCGGCATGTTGTAGTCGGTGATCAGGATCTGGGGCTGCTTGTCGTGCAGCACGTTGATCAGTTCGGTGGAGCTGCCCGCTTCGCCAACCACCTCGAAGCGCGGGTCGGACTTGATGAGTTCGCGTACGCCAAACAGCACGATCGGGTGGTCATCGGCGATGACTACAGTGATTTTATGCATGATCGCTCCGGTGTGCACAAAGTGTGGCAAGTCTCGGCCCGGGTCATACCGACCTCATCAAGTCGCAGAGCCGGTCGAGCGCCTGGTGAATATCGTCAATCAAGGTGAGCTGCAGGCTGGGCGCGCGCAGGCGGTGCTCAAGCTCACCGAACAGCCTGGCCAGCGCGTGCGCCTGCACCACCGACAGTGCGCCACTGACACCATGCACTTTGTGCAGGACGTCGGTTTGCTCGCCGGCCGCCAGGGCCAGGCGAGTGGCGCGGATGTCCTTCTCCATGGTACTCAAAAACAGGTCGCGCATGGCCGGCGACAACACGATGCCCGCTGCCGATGACTCCCCCTCGGCCAACTGCACCGACAGCTCTAGCGACGGCTGGCGCCCGGCCTCCTCGTGCGCCAGCGCCGGGGTGACATTGAGCAGCAGGTTGCGCAAGGTGGTCAGGCTCAGCGGCTTGACCACCCAGCAGGTCATGCCCGCTGCCTGGCAACGCTCGCCCTCGTCGCGCATGGCATTGGCGGTAACGCCGATGATCGGCGCCTTGGCGTTCTGCAGGCGTATCGCGCGCGCCAGCTCGTAGCCGTTCATGACCGGCATGTTGACATCGGTCAGCAGCACGTCGAAGCGGTACTTGCGCCACTGCTGCAGCGCCTGCCGGCCATCACTGGCCAGTTCCACGGTGCAGCCCAGGGCTTCGAGTTGTTCCTTGAGAATGGCCTGGTTGATCAGGTTGTCCTCGGCCACCAGCACCTGCAGGCCAAGCGCCGGCAAGGCAGGGGCTGCGCCAGGCGGCGCGGGCTCGGTGACGCCGTTCTTTTCCATCAGCACGGCGCCGGCAATCGCCCGCACATGATTGGCGCTGACGCGCCAGCCCGCCTCCATCGGCTCGGGAACCTGCGGGCCGTCGTAGTCGCACAACAGGCGCCGGCCGTTCCAGTCCGGCAGCCACTTGCCGTTGCCCAGTACCTCGACCAGCAGCGCCCCGCTGTGCACCTCGTGCTGCGCGGCGCTGAGCACCGTAACCGTGGCATGCCAGCGCAGCAGCCAGCTGCCGATGTTCTCGGCCAGCTCCAGCACGGGCGCACGCACGTACACCTGCACGCCGCCGAGGTCGATGCCAGGTTCTGCCGGCAACGGCGTGTCCGGCAGCACGAACGGCAGGCGCACCGTGAAACTGCTGCCCAACCCCTGTTCGCTGACCACCTTCACCTCGCCGCCCATCAACGCACTGAAGCGGCTGCAGATCGACAGGCCAAGCCCGGTGCCGCTGACAAGGTTGTTCGCGCGGGCCTGGTAGAACGGCTCGAACAGGTGCAGCTGCTGCTCCGGGGAAATGCCGATGCCGGTGTCGGTGACCTGAAGTTCCAGCGTGATGTCTTGCCCTTCGCCCCTGACCACGCGACAGCGCAGCACAACCCGCCCGATGTCGGTGAACTTGATCGCGTTGCCCAGCAGGTTGTTGAGGATCTGCCAGATGCGCACCTCGTCCCCGACCAGCTGGTCGGGTATTTCCGGTGCCACGCAGGCATAGATCTGCAGGCCCTTGGCACGCGCGTTGGCGATGTGCGCGGACATCACGTCCTCGATCAGGCCCAATGGCGAAAAGGCCACCGACTCAAGGGTGAGTTGACCCGACTCGATCCTGGACACGTCCAGCACATCGCTGATCAGTTGCAACAATGTGGAGGACGAGCGCTGGATGATGCTGAGGTAATCCATCTGGCGCTGGTCGAGGCCGGTCAGGCCGAGCAGCTCCAGGGTGCCCAATACGCCGTACAGCGGGGTGCGGATCTCGTGGCTCATGGTCGCCAGGAAGAGGGTCTTGGCTTCACTGGCCTTGTCGGCCATGGACTTGGCCTGGCTCAAGGCCACCGCGCGTTCCAGGTGTTCGGTGACGTCGGTGAACGCGCACAGCAGAACCTGCTGGTCCTGGTAGCGGGTCGAGGAGAAACTGAGCCGGAAACAGCGACCCTGCAGCACC
Organism: Pseudomonas sp. 1176_21; assembly: GCF_052850635.1. NCBI lineage: Bacteria > Pseudomonadati > Pseudomonadota > Gammaproteobacteria > Pseudomonadales > Pseudomonadaceae > Pseudomonas > Pseudomonas sp. 1176_21. The sequence goes on along the minus strand of NZ_VXCV01000001.1, from coordinate 102,185 downwards.
ATGCTCGCCTCGCCGCACAGTTCGATGCCGGGTTGGCGCGCCATCTCGACGATGGACTGCGCCACTTCGCGACTGTCCTTGGCACGCTGATTTTCCACCACCACCTGGTGGTCGTGCAGGCGGATGACAATCAGCCCGGCAGGTGCGCTTTCGATCACCGCCAGGCTGAACGCCTGGCTGTCGAGCAGCTCGCTCCGGGCTTGGCGAGCCGGCGCGATGACCTGCCGGCGATAGTGGTAGTACAGCCACCCCAGCAGGGCACTGAGCAACGCGAATGCCAGCACGATGCGCAGCAGCGGTAAATTCGCCCCACGGATGAAGCTGACGCAATCGACGCAGTACTGCGCCGCCCATTGCTCGTGGGTCATCGCCAGCAGGAAGATCAGGGCAATGCCAAGCAGCAAGCCGATACCGAGGCGTAGGGAGCTTCTGGCCAACGACGTCACGCTCGCCTCTCTTCACGCTGGCAGTGCTGCAGGCAGGTGAACAGCGCACCGAGGCCGAAGGGTTTGACCAGCAGCTGCTGCATGCCTACCGCCAGGCACCGATCGCCCTCGTCGCGCATGGCATTGGCCGTGGCACCGATGATGGGCACCACGCAGCCTTGACGACGAAGGGCCTTGGCCAGGTCATAGCCATTCATGCGCGGCATGTTGATGTCGGTGAGCACCACGTCGAACACCTCGTTCTGCCACAGCGCCAGGGCCTCATGCCCATCGCGGGCCAGGCCCACGCTGCACCCCAGCTCTTCCAGCTGGTCCTTGACGATCAGCTGGTTGATCACATTGTCTTCGGCGACCAGTACCCTCAGGTCCAGTTGCCGGGTGATCTCGTGCTCGATCCGGCCAGGCGCCGGGGGGGCGATGCCCTGGGCCTGGCTGACGGCCGCCAGCAGCCCGTTCAGGTCGTTGAGCTTGACCCGCCAGTAGCGTTGCTGCGACGGCGGCTCGCACTCCTGCGGGCATATCACTACACGCGGCCCGCTCCACTCCAGCAGGACGGGGTGCGCGGTGTGCGGGTGGGCCTCCACCAGCAGCACGTCATGCGCGGCCTGGATCTCGGGTGGCAGCCCGATATGGGTCTGCGCGCCCCAGCGCCGCAGCCAGCCACTCACGTACTCGGCCATTTCCAGCACCGGGGAATGCACGTAGATCATCTCGTCGGCCAGGCGCGGCGTATCGCTCGCCGGCATCGGGTACGAGCGCCCCAGCGGAATGCTCAAGGTAAAGCTGCTGCCCAGGCCCACGGCGCTGACCACGCGGATGCTGCCGTTCATCAAGGCGGCCAGGCGCTGGCAGATGGACAGGCCCAGGCCGGTGCCGGGCACCACGTTGGTCTTGGTCGAGGACTGGTAGAACGGCTCGAACAGCAAGGCCTGGTCGTCCGGGGCAATGCCCGGGCCGCTGTCGCTGACCTGCCAGAGGATGTCGGCCCGTTCCTCGGTCATCGAGCCGACCTTGGCACGCAGTACGATCTGCCCGCTCTCGGTGAACTTCACCGCATTGTTGAGCAGGTTGTTCAGCACCTGGCGGATGCGCGTTATGTCGCCGCGCAACAGCGCCGGCATGTGCGGGTCGACGAAGGCATACAGATACAACCCCTTGCTGCGCGCAGCACCGGCGTAGCTCTGGGTCACGTCGTGGATCAGCTCCAGCGGCGAGAACTCGCTGGCCTCCAGGGCCAACTGACCGGCTTCGATCTTGGCCACATCGAGAACATCGCACACCAGGTTGAGCAGCGCTGCCGAGGAACTCTCGATGGCGTGCAGGTAGTCTTTCTGCGGCCCCCTCAGCTCGGTACGGGCCAGCAGCTCCAGGGTTCCGAGCACGCCATACAACGGCGTGCGTATCTCGTGACTCATGGTCGCCAGGAACAGTGTCTTGGCTTCATTGGCGGCATCGGCCATCTGCTTGGCCATGGTCATCGCGGCCTCGGCCTGCTTGCGCGTACTGATATCGCTGAAGGCGCAGAACAGCACATCCTCGCCGTTGTAGCGGGTGCGCACGAAACTCAGGTGCAGGTGGCGACCGTCGCCGGCCTGGAACTCGTCGGACTGGACAATTTCGCGGTCGCTGAAGGCTTGTTCGATCCAGCCATGGCACAGGCGCTCGCGCTCCTTGCACTCGCCCAGCCACTGCTGCGACAAGGTGTTCTCCAGTACCACCTGGCCATCCGCGCGGCGCAGCACGCACAGCGCCACCGGGGCGGTCTGGATGATCGCGCGGTTGAACGCTTCACTTTCGATCAGTGCATCGATGCGCTGGGTTGCCGGGGTGATCAGGCGCCGTTCGACGCGCGTCACCAGGCGCCCCACCAGCACGCCGATCAGCAGGATCAGGGTGCTGGCAGCCAGCAACGGCCACCACAACACCTTGAGCAAGGCCTCCAGCCCAATGGCATAGAACAGCTTCCAATCCGAGTAGCCCAGCTTCTTGCGCATCACCAGCTGGTCGGGCCAGAAGCCTTCCCCGGAGAAGCCGAAGTCATGGCCTGTCTCCAGCTTCGGCAAGGGCAGCGACGGGTACACGCTCGACACGCTGCGCATCATCACATCGCCTCTGGGGTTGAGCATCATGAACTGCCCTGCCGCGTCATCGTGCAGCGTGCTGGCCACGTCGCTGGCATCCATCTCCATGCCGAGCCAGCCCGATCGGGGCTGGTGGAAATCCACCCGCACGAACAGATACAGCCGCGGCGTCGACGCCTGCTGATCGCTGAGCCAGACCGCCTGGTCCGCCTCGGGCAGGGTGGGATCAATACGCTGCAGGCGGCTCAGCACCGCGCCAGGGATCGGCGTATCGAAGCTGACCGTGCGGTTCAGGTACACCACGCGGGCCGCCACCTGATCGGCGACGTACAGCAGGTTGATGCGGTTTGTCGTGAGGAAATCCACCATGCGCCCGGACAACTGCAGGTCCCAGCGGAGATCGTCACCGGGCTGTCGGTGACCGACCTGCTGCGCCACCGCGAACTGTTGCCCAGATGGCTTCGCCACCGCCGACAGCGCGAGGCTCTTGAGCAACGCCTCGCGCTGGGTGAAGAACACCCGTGCATTGGCGATGGCATCGCTCATGAGCCCCTGACGACGGGAAACTTCGTTTCTGAGAATCGAGCTCAGGGAAATGATCGCACCCACCACCATGCCCAGCACCAGCAACTGGGCGAACAATCGCAGCAGCCGGCGCACGGCCTTGGGGGTGGAGAAGAACGAGTCGGTGGGTTGCAGGAAATGCTTCAATTTCATGGCGCCAGCTTAAGTGCCCTTTGCTGCGCAGCACTATCAGGCAAGCCTTAAAAATGCGCCCCAGCACAGCCAGGGCGCTTGGCTCAGCTCGATGTACCGCCGCGAATGCGCATGCCGTGGCTGGTGCACCGGCGCGGTTTCACGTGGTGAAACGCCGGGTCAGGTCGGCCATGGCAATCGCCAGCCTGGACAGCTCGTTGCTTGCAGTGGCCGTCTGGCTGGCGCCGTCGGAGGTCTGCACCGAGTGATCGCGAATGCTCACCAGGTTGTGGTCCACCGAACGTGCCACCTGCGCCTGCTCTTCGGAAGCGGTTGCAATCAGGAAGTTGCGGTCGTTGATCTCGGTGATCGAACGGGCAATCGCATCCAGTGCGGCGCCGGCTTCCTGCGCGATCCCCAGGGTGTCCTGGGCATTGACGCGGCTTTGCGACATCGCCGTTACCGCCTGCTCGGCCCCCGCCTGGATGTCGGCGATCATGGTCTCGATTTCCTTGGTGGACTCCTGGGTGCGGTGGGCCAGTGCCCTCACCTCGTCGGCCACCACGGCGAACCCGCGCCCCTGGTCACCGGCCCTGGCAGCCTCGATGGCAGCATTGAGGGCCAGCAGGTTGGTCTGCTCGGCAATCGCGCGAATCACGTCCAGCACCTTGCTGATGTTCTGTGCCCTGTTCGCAAGGCCTTCGACTTCCCCGCTGGTGGACTCGACAATCGTTGTCAGGTTCTGGATGGCGACAACCGCCTGGGTCACCCGCTCGGAACCGGTGCGGGTCGAACTGGCGGATTGCTGGGTGACTTCCGACGCGGAGGCTGCGTTGCGCGCCACCTCTTCGACCGCAACCGTCATCTCGTTCACGGCGGTGGCGGCCTGTTCGATTTCATCGCTCTGCTGCTGCAGCCCGCGGCTCGATTCCTCGGCCACCGAATGCATCTGTTCGGCCGCTGCGGCCAACTGGTTCGACGAGTCGCCCATCAGACGAATGGTGTCACGCAGGCTGGCCTGCATGCTCGCGGTCGAGGCCATCAGGTCGGTCAGCTCGTCCTTGCCGGACATCGGCACGACACTGCGCAGGTCGCCTTCGGCAATCCGCTGGTTGATCCCCAGCACCGCCAGCAACGGTACGGTGATGCTGCGCGCAAACAGAACCCCCATCAGGATGCTCAACACCACGACCACGCTGATGATCACGATCACGGTCTTCACCGAGCTCTGATAGATGGCCTCGGACTCGATCCCCGATTGGCGGGCACCTTCGCGGTTGATGTCCATCATCTTGCCGATAACGACCTGCAGGCTGTTCGCCAGCGGCCGAGTCGTCTGGTTTAGGTACTCGGTGGCTTCGGCGGCGTGGTCGGCCTGCACCCGCTCCAGAAAGCTGTCCAGCTGCCCTATGTAGTTGGCGATCCCTGTCTTGACATCGTCGTAGGCCGCTTGTTCGTCCGGGCTGGACACCTGGTGACGATAGTCGGTGACCGCCTTGTCGAGCTCGCTGCGTGCACCGGTGATGGTCTCGATGGACATCTTCCTGATCGCTGGGTCATCGGTACTGAGGAGGCGATAGCTTTCAAGCCGCAGGCGCAGCACCAGCGCGTCGATCGCGCCTCCCTGGCGCACACTTTCCATCCAGTTCTTCTCGATTTCCAGGGCAGCGGCACGCACCCGGCCCATTTGCATGATGGAAACCACACCCAGGACAATGACCAGCACGTTCAATACGAAAAACACCAGTATTGCTCGATGGCCCAGCCTGAAATTTCTAAGCAGCATGTTCAATCCCTCATAGAAACAAGCAGAAAATCGGAGGCACCCGACTCCGCGTCGTTGCTGGTGGGGACTTTAATGAGGGCGTTTGAAATAGCCTATCAGGCAAGCCTTAAAACGGGCCTGCACACCGCCCTCCGATGATCGGCGATCGAGGTACGCCCACCCTCCGAGCGGCCAGGCGCCCTTGCGTGGCGGTGGCAGCCGCTAGTTGAACAGGCGTTGCAACTCCGTCGGCGGCAAGGGCCGACTGAGCAGGTAACCCTGCGCGTAATGGCAGCCCTGGCCCACGATGAAGTCCAGGTGGTCAGCCTCCTCGACGCCTTCGGCAACCACTTCGAAGCCCAGCTCGCACCCCAGCCCGATGATTGCACGACAGATGGCGTGCAGCTTGCCGCTCTGGGGCTGGCCGCTGACGAAGCTCCTGTCGACCTTGAGGATGCTCAATGGAAAACGCAGCAGGCAACTCAGGGCTGAGTAGCCGGTGCCAAAATCATCCAGCGCCAGCCGCACGCCCAGGCTCACCAGTTCATCGAGGCAGGCCTTGACCTGGGCACTGTCGCTGACCCACTGGCTTTCGGTGATTTCCAGGATCAGGCTCGCCGGCGGCAGCCCGCAGGCCTGCAGAACGCGCCGCACCGAGGCGGCGAAGCCGACCTGCTCCAGCTGCAGGCTGGAGACGTTGACCGAACAGTGCAGCTGCCCCTGCCCGGCCAGTTGCCAGTCGCGGACCTGTCGACAGGCGCGCTGCAGCACCCACTCGCCAACCGGTACGATCTGCCCGGTGGCTTCAAGGGTGGGGATGAATGCCAGCGGCGGCACCAGTTGCCCGGCAGATCGCCAGCGCAGCAGCGCCTCGACACCCGCGATGTAGGGGCGACCCTGATCGACGCGGTAGAGCGGTTGATAATGCAGTTCGAACTGATCCCGCTCCAGGGCCCTTCCGAGGTCCGACTGCAACGACGTACTCGCGACGGGCGTCGAGACCACGTAAAGCGCCGACTGATTCATCACTCACCCCTCCCACGCAGGCGTGCCATAGCCCATCCACCGCTTCGAAAGACTCCTCCAATCAACAGGCTTGCCGTCAGAGAACGTCACTCCCGTGACAGGCCAATGTTCAGGCACATGCCGCAGCGCGGACCATCAGCAGATCCTTAAAAATGCGCGTGGGCTCAGGCGGTGTGCTGCTCCCCCGCGCGCCTGAGCAGTTGCTTGCAGCGCTCGGTCAGGTGCACCACGCGCAGGTGCTTGCCGGCCTTGGCATAGCGCTCGCGCAGGGTCTTGATGGCAGCGATCGCCGAGTAGTCGACCACCCGCAGGTGGGCGCAGTCCAGGGTCACCTCGGCCGGGTCGTCGGCCGGGGTGAACTGGTTCAGAAAGGTGGTGACCGACGCAAAGAACAGGGTGCCGTGCACGCGGTACAGCTTGCTGCCGTCGGCGTGCACGTCGCTGTCGGCGTACAGCTCGCGGGCCTGCTGCCAGGCAAAGTTCAGGGCGGCGATGATGATGCCGAACATCACGGCAGCCGCCAGGTCGGTGAACACCGTGACCACGGTGACCGCCACGATGGTCAGCACGTCGTTCACCGGCACCTTGTGCAGCACCCGCAGCGATGCCCAGGCGAAGGTCTGCTGCGCCACCACGAACATCACCCCCACCAGTGCCGCCAGCGGAATGCGCTCGATCAGCGGCGCGAGAAACAGCACGAACATCAGGATCATCACCCCGGCCACGACGCCCGACAGCCGGCCGCGCCCGCCGGAGCCGAGGTTGATCACGGTCTGCCCGATCATCGCGCAGCCGCCCATGCCGCCGCACAGGCCCGAGACCATGTTGGCCGCGCCCAGCGCCACACATTCGCGGTCGGGGTGGCCGCGGCTCTCGGTGATTTCGTCGGTGAGGTTGAGGGTGAGCAGGGTTTCGAGCAGGCCGACCATGGCCATCAGTACTGCATATGGCGCGATGATGCGCAGGGTGTCGAGGGTCCATGGCACCTCGGGCAGGGCCAGGCCCGGCAGGCCGCCGGCAATGTGCGCCATGTCGCCCAGGGTGCGGGTGGGCAGGTCGAACAGGTACACCAGCAGGCCCACGCCGAGAATCGCCACCAGCGCCGGCGGCACGGCGCGGGTCAGGCGTGGCAGCACGTAGACGATGGCCATGGTCAGTGCCACCAGGCCGAGCATCAGGTACAGCGCATTGCCGGCAAGCCAGGCCTGGCCGGACTTGAAGTGTTCGAGCTGGGCCAGGGCAATCACGATGGCCAGGCCGTTGACGAAGCCGAGCATCACCGGGTACGGCACCAGACGCACCAGCTTGCCCAGGCGCAGCAGGCCGAACAGCAGCATCACCAGCCCGCCCAGCAGCACCGTGGCCAGCAGGTATTGCACGCCGTGCTGCACCACCAGCGCGACGATCACCACCGCCATCGAGCCGGCGGCGCCGGAAACCATGCCCGGGCGCCCACCGAACAGTGCGGTCAGGGTGCAGATGATGAAGGCGCCGTACAGGCCCAACAGCGGGTTCAGGTGCGCAACCAGGGCGAAGGCGATGCACTCGGGCACCAGGGCGAAGGCGGTGGTGAGGCCGGCGAGCACGTCGGCGCGCACGGGGGCGAGTCGGAAGGGTTTGCGTGTGGGCTGCATCGGGGTTCCAATCGGCAGGGCATCGCCTGCGGGGGTGACAGGGTATCGAGGGGGTGCAAAAGGTTGGCTAGCTTACCTCAAACACAAACGGCGTCGCAGCCATCGCGGGGCAAGCCCGCTCCCACAGGACTGTGCAGAGCCTGTGGGAGCGGGCTTGACCCGCGATGAAGGCGACACCCTCATCGCACCCGGTCGCGGCTCTGCACCGCCAGGTCCAGGGCCTTGTGCATGTCCAGCCGCGCCGAGCGGCCGACGTCCTTGTCATTGAGCTGGTAGTTGCGCTCGGACGGCAGGATCGGCGCGGTCAGGTCTTCGGCGTCCATGGGCTCGAAGTCGCCCTCGCCGCCCAGGGTCATGGCGCTGCGGCGCAGCAACAGGCGCAGTTGCTCGGGCTGCAGGCGCGGGTTGATCGAGAGCATGGCCGCCACCACCCCGGCCACCATCGGCGTGGCATAGGAGGTACCGCAGTGCACCTCGCCGCGCTGGTCGGCCTGCGCAGTGGACGCCTGCACGCAGGCGGCGGCGGTGATGTCCACGCGCGCATCGATGTTGGAGGCGGCGCGCTTGACCACATAGGCCGGATCATCCACCGCCACCGGGCGCTCGCTGCGCTGGTGCCCGCCCACCACCAGCAACTGCTCGGTGACGAACGAGGACGGCAGGCGGTACTCGTCGGTACCCGAGTACGACGCGCCATTGCCCGCCGAGTTGATCACCACCACGTCCGGGTGCTCCTTGCGCAGCCACAGGAAGAACTCCTCCAGCAGCTCTTCATAGCCGCTCATGGCCAGGCCCGAGCGCACCAGCGAGTCGACCTCGTCGCCCTCGACGTTCTTCGCCCCCACCCGGTGGATGCCCCAGCTCCAGTTCAGCACCCGCACGCCGTCCTCCACCAGGTTGACCGAGGCGGCGATGTTGGCGGTGATGCCGGCGTCGGAATTGCGCTCCACGATCACCTCGAAGCCGGGGCTGGCCGGGTCGAGCCCGCGCAGAAAACCGGTATTGCCGCCCTGCTCCCAGCGCGCGGCGAGCACCCCGGCCACCGTGCTGCCATGCCCGTCGGGCTTGTCGGCGTCACGCGCGTACAGGCAGGTGCGTGGTCGCTCGCCGCGGCACGGGCCCAGGTAATCGGCGAAATCGGGGGCGTCGAAATCCACGTCGCGCTCGATCACGCCGATGCGAACCGGGCTGACCGGTACCGCCGCATCGCGGGCAGGGATGCGCCGCTGGTAGAAGTTGACCGCGTCCATGAAACGGTTGGCGGCCCACTCCTCGCCGCCGGGCCGGGCCTGCGCATCTGCGGGTTCGCGCTCCTCGCCCTTTTCCGGCGCGGACTCCTCGATCACCACGGCGTCCACGCTGACCTCGCTGCCCAGGCGCAGCACCATGGCATCGCGCTGCACCAGGTCACTGACCGGCAGGCGCAGCTGGTAGACGTTCAGCGGCGCGATCGCCCCCACCACCTTGGCGCCGTACTTGTCGGCCAGGCGCCGGGCCTCCTGCAGGCCGTCGTGGCGCTCTTCGATCAGCAGGCTGACCAGGTCGACATAGGTGGTCAGGCCGTCCATGTTCTTCGCCACCTCGCCCGGCCCGGCGGGCACCACATGGCTGGCCTTGAGCGACAGCCACACCGGGTTGCTGGCCTGGCCGCCCGCGTCCTGCAGCCACAACGGGCCGCTGTCCAACCGCGCCGTATCGAGGTTCAGGCGCAGCGTATCGCCATCGCGGGTGACACGGGCGGCGGGCAGCACGTGCCCGTCCAGATGCACCCCGGGCGTGCCCTGCGCCAGGCCGCGGGTGCTCAAGCACCACTGCTGCTGCACCGCGCTCAGCACATCGCCACAGCGCTGCAGGCCGGTGATGCGCAAGGGCTCGGCGGCGATGGCCAGGGTGCTGGCCAGGGCCAGCAGGGCGAAACCGGGTGCAATCAGGTGGGGCAGCATGGGCGACTCCGTTGCAGGGTGGCAGGCAATGACCATCCGACCGGCTGGCGCAGGTCATCGTTCAGCGGGGCAAGGCTTGACCCCGCGTTTGCGCGCCGCGCATGCTTCGGCCTCCACGACTTTCAAGGAACGACTGCATCATGAAGCTGGAAACCTTGGCGATCCATGCGGGCTTCAGCCCCGATCCGACCACCAAAGCGGTTGCGGTGCCGATCTACCAGACCACCTCGTTCGCCTTCGATGACACCCAGCATGGTGCCGACCTGTTCGACCTCAAGGTGGCCGGCAACATCTACAGCCGCATCATGAACCCCACCAACGATGTGCTGGAACAGCGCATGGCCGCGCTGGAAGGCGGCGTGGGCGCACTGGCGGTGGCCTCGGGCATGGCGGCGATCACCTACGCCATCCAGACCGTGGCAGAGGCCGGCGACAACATCGTCTCGGTGGCCAAGCTGTATGGCGGCACCTACAACCTGCTGGCCCATACCCTGCCGCGCTTCGGCATCCAGACCCGCTTCGCCGCCCATGACGACATCGCCGCCCTCGAGGCGCTGATCGACGACAAGACCAAGGCGGTGTTCTGCGAGTCGATCGGCAACCCGGCCGGCAACATCGTCGACCTGCGCGCGCTGGCCGATGCCGCGCACCGCCATGGCGTGCCGCTGATCGTCGACAACACCGTGGCCACGCCGATCCTGTGCCGCCCGTTCGAGCACGGCGCCGACGTGGTGGTGCACTCGCTGACCAAGTACATCGGCGGCCACGGCACCAGCATCGGCGGCATCGTGATCGACTCGGGCAACTTCCCGTGGGCCGACCACAAGCAGCGCTTCGCCCTGCTCAACACCCCCGACCCGTCCTACCACGGCGTGACCTACACCGAGGCCTTCGGCCCGGCGGCGTTCATCGGGCGCTGCCGCGTGGTGCCGCTGCGCAACACCGGCGCGGCGCTGTCGCCGTTCAACGCCTTCCTGATCCTGCAGGGGCTGGAGACCCTGGCCCTGCGCATGGAGCGTCACACCGAGAACGCCCTGAAGGTGGCCCACTACCTCCAGGGTCACGAGCAGGTGGCGTGGGTCAAGTACGCCGGCCTGCCGGACCACCCCGAGCACGCGCTGGCGCTGCGCTACACCGAGGGCAAGCCGGCGTCGATCCTGTCGTTCGGGATCAAGGGCGGCCAGGAGGCCGGTGCACGCTTCATCGACGCACTCAAGCTGGTGGTGCGCCTGGTGAACATCGGCGATGCCAAGTCGCTGGCCTGCCACCCGGCCTCCACCACCCATCGCCAGTTGAACGACGAAGAGCTGGAAAAGGCCGGCGTGCCGCGTGACATGGTGCGCCTGTCGATCGGCATCGAACACAGCGACGACATCCTGGCCGACCTGGCCCAGGCACTGGAAGCGTCGCGCGGCTGAGGCATCGGCGGGCAGGCAAGCGCTACACATTCATCTGTATATCCATACAGATAAACCTTGCCTGCATCGCCAATCCTGCGCATTCTAGGGCCCATCACAGCCCGACCAAGAGCTCACCCGGCCATGCGCCTGTACCTCTGCGAAAAACCCTCCCAGGCCAAGGACATCGCCAAGGTCCTTGGCGCCAGCCGCCGCGGCGACGGTTGCTGGGTCGGCACGGGCGTCACGGTGACCTGGTGCATCGGCCACCTGCTCGAAACCGCCCCGCCCGACGCCTACGATGCCCGTTACAAGCGCTGGTCGCTGGCCGACCTGCCGATCATCCCGGCGCAATGGAAAATGCTGGTAAAACCCAGGACGGCCGCGCAGTTCAAGGCGGTCAAGCGCCTGCTCGGCGAGGCGGCCGAACTGGTGATTGCCACCGACGCCGACCGCGAGGGCGAAATGATCGCCCGCGAGCTGGTGGAGCACTGCCGCTATCGCGGGCCGATCCAGCGCCTGTGGCTGTCGGCGCTGGACGACGCCTCGATCCGCAAGGCCCTGGCCGCCCTCAGGCCCGGCGCCGCCACCTTCAACCTGTACCACTCGGCCCTGGGCCGCTCGCGTGCCGACTGGCTGATCGGCATGAACATGAGCCGGCTGTTCACCCTGCTCGGCCGCCAGTCCGGCTATCAGGGCGTGTTGCCGGTGGGCCGGGTGCAAACCCCGACACTGCGCCTGGTGGTGGACCGCGACCGCAGCATCGCCGATTTCGTGCCGGTGCCGTTCTGGGCCATCGATGTGCAGTTGCGCAGCGCCGGCGAGGTGTTCAATGCCCAGTGGCGTGCGCCCGACGAGCTGTGCGACGACCAGGGCCGCTGCCTGAACCAGGCGTTCGCGCAGCAGGCGGCTGCGGCCATCCAGGCGGCGCCCACGGCGCGCCTTTTGACGCTGACCACCGAGCGCGTGCGCGAGGCAGCGCCGCTGCCCTTCGACCTGGGCACCCTGCAGGAGCTGTGCTCGAAGAAATTCGGCCTGGGCGCCCAGGAAACCCTCGACATCGCCCAGGCGCTGTACGAAACCCACAAGGTCATCACCTACCCGCGCAGCGACTGTGGCTACCTGCCCCTGAGCCAGCACGCCGAGGCGCCGGCGATTCTTGCCGCGCTGGGGCGCGCCGACCCGAGCCTGGCGCCCTTGCAGCCGCACCTGCAGGCGCAACGCCGCTCACGCGCGTGGAACGACGCCAAGGTCAGCGCCCACCACGGCATCATCCCCACCGCCGCCGCGCTCGACCCGGCGCGCCTGCCGCCCAAGCACAAGTCGGTGTACGTGCTGATTCGTGCCCGCTACCTGGCGCAGTTTCTGCCCAACCATGAATACGACCGCACCCAGGCCGACTTCGATTGCGCCGGGCAGGCGCTGCGTGCGGTGGGCAAGCAGATCGTCGAGCCGGGCTGGCGGCGCGCGCTGCCCGAAGCCCTGACCCCGCCCAAGGGCCGCGAGGCGCCGGTGGCGCAAGTGCTGCCGGCATTGCACGAGGGTCAGCTGTGCGAGGTGGCCGGGATCAACCTCAAGGACCTGTGGACCCAACCGCCCAAGCCCTTCACCGAAGGCGACCTGATCAAGGCGATGAAGAACGTCGCCAAGCTGGTGGACGACCCGCGCCTTAAACAGAAGCTCAAGGACACCACCGGCATCGGCACCGAAGCGACCCGCGCCGGGATCATCCAGGGCCTGCTCGACCGGGGCTACCTGGTCAAGCAGGGCAAGGCGCTGTCGGCCACGCCGGCGGCGTTCAGCCTGATCGACGCGGTGCCAAGGGCGATTGCCGACCCTGGCACCACGGCGATCTGGGAGCAGGCGCTGGACATGGTGCAGAGCGGCGAAATGAGCCTGGAAGCGTTCGTGGCCAAGCAGTCGGCGTGGATGAGCAAGCAGGTGGAGCGCTGCTCGGGCATGAGCCTGCGCATTTCAGGGCCGCCGGTGCCGGCCGGGCGCGGCGGCGCGCCGTGGAAGAAGAAGAAGAAGCGCAAGAGCAGCGCCACGGCCGGCAAGCGACCCCGTGCCACCAAAGCGAAAAAAACCGGGGCTTAGGCCCATGCCGGCTGCTTCGCCGGCAAGGCCAGCCCCTACAGAAACCACCGACAAGGAATGTGTATGAAACTGGGCTACACCATCGTTTATGTACCCGATGTCGAGGCATCGTTGAGCTTCTTCGAGAATGCCTTCGGCCTCAAGCGTCGTTTTCTGCATGAGTCCGGCGATTACGGCGAGCTGGACACCGGGCCAACCACCCTGGCCTTCGCGTCGCTGGAACTGGGCGAGTCGAATTTTCCGGAAGGTTTCGTTGCCGCCAGCAACAGCCACAAGCCCCTGGGCATGGAGATCGCGCTGGTGACCGAGAAGGTCGCGGCGGCCCACGCCAATGCCCTGGTCAACGGCGCCGAGGAAATCAGGGCGCCGCAGAGCAAGCCCTGGGGCCAGACGGTTTCCTACTTGCGCTGCCCGGCCGGGGTGCTGGTGGAGCTGTGCTCGCCGATGGGTTGAAAGCGCTTGGCCAGCAAGGCTGGCGCCTACAGGGGCCGTCCTTGGCAAAGCCTTTGGCTCACGCGCGAATCACTGCCTTGAGCACCGTCTTGAACGTCTCGATCTGCTCGTCGCTGAACGCGGCAAACACCGTGTCCTGCTGCTCGCGCGCAATCGTCCACAGGGCCTCGGTCTGGTCGATGCCGGCCACGCTCAGGCGCACATGCCCGGCCGCCTCGCTGTCGCACACCAGCCCCTTGCGCTTGAGGTTGGCCACCGCCTCGTCGATCTCTCGCGCCGGCATCGCCACCTCGCGCTGCAGGTCGGCCAGGTTCAACCCCGCATCGTTCTCCAGCACCATCAGCATGCGCGCCTCGCTGGTGCGCAAGCCACTGGACAGCTGGCGCGGCTGGTAGCTGGCTTGGTAGGCACGCAGCGCCTGGGTCATCAGGTAGTACAGGTTGTGGCTCAGGCGCCCCTGAAAATGGCTGCTGGGGGCCTGCCCCTCTTCGCGTCGGGTCATGCGGGTGTGCGGCAGCACCATCGAGTACGCACCCTGGTGGTAGAGCAACGGCGAACGCCCGCCATCGTCGAACGCTACCACCTTGCCCAGCATGATCCAGTGGTCACCGCCGTCGAGCAGCTGATGGCGTTCGCACTGGAAGCACGCGGCGCAATCGGCCAGCAGCGGTGCGCCCCCCTCGCCCGCCCGGTGCTCGATGCCGGCAAAGCGGTCCTCCCGTGGCTTGGCGAAGTTATTCGACAGCTCGATCTGGTCGGCGGCCAGGATATTCACCGCAAAGTGGCTGGCGGCTTCGAACACCGCGAGGCTGCTGGAGCGCTTGTCCAGGCTCCAGAGGATCAGCGGCGGGTCCAGCGAGACCGAATTGAAGCTGTTGGCCGTGACCCCGACCTTGTTGCCCGCGGCATCGGCGGCGGTGACCACGGTGACGCCGGTGGCGAAGTTGCCCAGGGCGCGGCGGAACGCGCGGCTGTCGAAGGCCACGGCAGGTTCAGTAGACATGCAAGACTCCCCGGCTGCCGCCAGGGCAGCCGTACGTTGTTGTTATGGGCAGGGCGCGGTGTTCACACCATGCTCGGGTCGGGCTCCAGGCCCATCAGCTCGCGACCGAGAATCTGCGCGCAGACGTCGTAGTCGGTGTAGGCATGGGCGCCGGTCATGTGCGAGTCGCGCCACAGGCGCTGCATCTCGTTGGCCTCGAACCAGGCGGTGCCGCCTGCGGCTTCGAACAGGCGATCCACGGCCTGGATGCACATCTTCACCGCGTAGCCCTGGTTGGTGCGCCAGAACGCCAGGGTCTCGCGGCTGGGGTACTGGTGGCGGGCGCTGTGGTCGGCGTGCTCCTGCCAGGTTTTTTCGAGAAAAGCCCGCGCGGCTGCCACCTGGTGGGTGGACTCGGCCAGGCGCATCAATGCGGGGGTGGCTGCGCCAACCGCGGCGCCGGTGTAGGCGCGCACGCGGTTGGCGGTCTTCTCGCGGAAGGCCTGGAGCATGCGCTCGGCCACCCCCAGGCTGACCGTGGAAAAGCCACTGGCGAAATACGGCCGATACGGCGAATAGAATACCTTGCTGTCCGGGTACAGGCCGAAGCCGGCGGACTTGCCTTCCATCATGTCCTTGGCTTTCTGGATGCGGTACTCGGGCACGAAGGCCTTGTCGATGAGCAGGGTCTTGGTGCCGCTGCCCTTCATGCCCGCAGCGTGCCAGTCGTCGCGGATCACGTAGTCGCTGCGCGGCAGCACGGCGAAGCAGTAGTCCTGGGTGCCTTCGGCGTTGGCGCGGCGACAGCCGACGATGGCCCATTCGGCATGGTCGCTGCCGCTGCTCCAGCCCATCTCGCCGCTGAACAGCAGGCCGCCCTCGACCTCCTCGATACGCCCGAACGGCGCGATGCTGCTGCTGGCAGTGGCGTCGCGATCGGTGCCCCAGATCTCTTCCTGCAACCGGGCCGGGAACATCGCCAGCTGGTGGCTGTGGGTGCACAGCAGGCTCATGGCCCAGGCGGTACTGGCACAGGCACCGGCCAGCGCGGCGATGCAGTCGGCGAATTCGGGCAGGGAAATTTCCAGGCCGCCATACAGCTTGGGCTGGAAAGCGCGGTGCAGGCCGATGCCCTTGAGCAGCGCGATGTTTTCGGCGGGTACCTGGCGATCCTGCTCGGCACGGGCGGCGTTGGCGGCGATGGTCGGCAACAGTGGCTTGAGGTCTTCAAGCAGCGGGTTTGGCTTTTTCATGGAGGGCCCTGCTTATTATTGGATGTCCGGGCCGGGCTGCGAGGTGGGCAGCTGGCGGCGGATGCAGGGCCAGTATGGGATGGGTGTGACGGGGGGAAAATGCACCTTCCAGAGGCAAGGTTGTACTTTTCATGGGCCTCTTCGCCGGCAAGGCCGGCGCCTACTATCGGTAGGAGCCGGCCTTGCCAGCGAAGGGGCCGCAGGGATCAGCCCTTGACCACCTGCTGCAACCCCTCCCACAGCCTTGCCACATGCTCGCGCTCGGTGGGCAACGCGCCCACCGACACCCGCACCATCCACTGCCCGTTCAACGTCGCCGGGGTCACATACGCCGCGCCCGAGGCATTGAGCCGGTCGGCCCAGGCGCGGGTGTGGCGGTCCAGTGCCTCGCCTTCCAGCCCGCCAGGCTGGTGACGAATGCACAGGGTCTGCAACTGCACCGGCGCCAGCACCTCCCAGCCCGGCGCCGCACCTACCTGCTGTTCAAGCCAGCGAGCATTGCCCAGGTCGCGGCGCAGGCGTTGCTGCAAGCCTTCCACGCCTTCACTGCGCAACATGAACCACAGCTTCAACGCACGGAACCTGCGCCCCAGCGGGATGCCCCAGTCGCGCAGGTTCTTCACTTCGCCATCGACCGCCGACTGCAGGTAGCTGGGGTTGGTGCTCATCACACGGATCAGGTGCTGCGGGTCACGTACGAAATACAGCGAGCAGTCGAACGCCACCCCCAGCCATTTGTGCGCATTGACCACGATGGAGTCGGCCTGCTCGATGCCGGTCCACATCCAGCGGCATTCGGGCAGAATCATCGCCGAACCGGCCATGGCCGAGTCCACATGCAGCCACAGGCCATGGGCGCGGGCGATGCGGCCGATCGGTTCGAGCGGGTCGAGGGCGGTGGTGGCCGTGGTGCCGGTGGTGGCGACCACCGCGCACGGTTGCAGCCCTGCGGCAAGGTCCTGCTCGATGGCCGCTGCCAGCGCTTCAGGGCGCATGGCGAAGGCTTCGTCGACTTCGATGTAGCGGATGTTGTGCTTGCCGAAGCCGGCCAGCAGCGCGGCCTTGTCTACCGAGCTGTGGGCCTGGGCGCTGGTGTAGATCATCAGCGGCCGGGCCTGCGCTTGCAGGCCACCCTTGACCAGCGCGTAGTCGCTGGCGCGCTCGCGGGCGCAGATCAGCGCCACCAGCGTGCTGCTGGAGGCGGTGTCCTGGATCACCCCGCTCCAGGCACCGGACAGGCCGATCATCTGGCGCAGCCAGTCGACCGTGGTTTCCTCCAGCTCGCTCAGCGCCGGGCTCGACTGCCACGACAGGCCGAGCACGCCCAGGCCGGTGCTGAGAAAGTCGCCCAGCACCGAAGACAGCGTGCCGTTGGAGGGGAAGTAGCCGAAGAAGTCCGGGTGCTGCCAGTGCGACAGGCCGGGCATCACCAGCTGGTCCACGTCGGCGAGGATCTGCTCGAAAGGCTCGCCCTGCTGCGGCGCGGCCTGGGGCAAGGCATTCTTCAGGTAGCCCGGCTCGACCTGGGCCGTGACCGGCAGGCTTGCGACATTGGCACGGTAATCGGCGATGCGGTCGATCAGTTGGTGACCTTGCTGGCGAAATTCTTCTGGGCTCACGCGCTGGCTCCTGTGGGGGTGATTGCAGTGCCAGCGAGTCTAGGCGCTGGCTGGCCGCTGAAACACGCCGCGCCGCGCATAGCTGCTATGGCGAATCCACATAGCTGCCGGTGACGCCGAACTGCGACTGCTGCCACAGCTCGAACACCTGCGCACGAAACCAGCGGTGCTCGGCCGAAGCCTGCAGGCGCTGGTGCCACACCACCCAGTAGCGCTGGGTGTGTTCGACGAACGCCAGCGGGCACCACACCACGGGGTGCAGGCGGCTGAGCTGACGGGCGATGTGTTCGGGCACGGTGACCAGTGTCTGGCTGGCGCACACCACCTGCACCGCCGCCGAGAAGAACGGCACCTGCAGGGTGATGCGCCGGGCAAGGCCCTGGCCGCGCAGGTGGCGGTCGATGAAGCTGTCCTTGTCGCCGCCGCCACAGATGCGCACGTGCCCCCAGGCCAGGTAGTCATCCTGGCTCAGCTCGGCGTGCCGGGCCAGCGGGTGTTCGCGGTGCATCAGGCACACCGCGCGATCCTCGCCGAGCATGCGCCCGTGCAGGTTGGCCGGGGCGCTGTCGAACAGCGTGGTGGCCAGGTCGATTTCACCGCTGGCCAGGCGTTCGAACTGGTCCGGCGACCAGCTGCGGTAGTCGATCGACACCCCCGGTGCCTGCTCGGCCAGGCGGCTGACCAGCAACGGCAGCATGTGTTCGGCGATGTAGTCGGAGGCGGCCAGACAGAAGCGCCGCTCGCAGCGCTGCGGGCTGAAGGCCTCGGGTTGGCGCAGGGCGTCGAGCTCGCCCAGTACCTGGCGCAGGGGCAGCACCAGCGCCTGGGCCCGTTCGCTGAGTACATAGCCGCGGCCCTGGCGAACCAGCAGCGGGTCGTCGAAGGCTTCGCGCATGTGCGCCAGCTGGCGGCTGAGCACCGACTGGCTGCTGCCCAGGCGCTCGGCGGCATGGCTGAGGTTCTTGAGCTGCAACAGCGTGTCGAGGGTACGCAGGTGCGCAAGGCTCAACGAGGCGAAGGTGGGGTTCAAGGCGCGCTCCGGCGGTGTAGTCGCCCTAGGCTAAGGGGTTTTGTGCCTGACGCAAAATCCGTTGCGTGGCCTTCGCCGGCAAGGCCGGCTCCTACAAGGGTACTGAAAGCTCTAGACTGTGCGCTGGTAGAACACGAGGCCCCCATGGATATCGACCTGGCGCGTACCTTCATCGAAATCGTGCGCAGCGGCAGCCTGGTGGCCGCCGCAGAGCACCTGCACGTGACTCAGACCGCGATCAGCGCACGGGTGCAGAAGCTCGAGCAGTTGCTCGGCTGCCAATTGTTCGTGCGCAGCCGCAACGGCGCCAGCCTGACCGCCGACGGCAAGGGCTTCGTGGCCTACGCCAACCAGCTGGTGCACACCTGGGAGGCGGCGCGGCGCGACCTGCCGTTGCCCGCCGGCGGCTACCAGGTGCTGCACATCGGCGGCGAGGTCAGCCTGTGCAACCCGCTGCTGCTGGACTGGGTTCGCGTACTGCATCAGGAGGTGCCCAGCCATGCCATCCGCAGCGAGGTGGGCGACAGCGACACGCTGCTGCGCAAACTGGACATGGGCCTGCTGGATGCAGCGCTGGTGTACCAGCCGGGGTACGGCCCGGGGGTGCAGGTGGAGCAACTGCTGGAAGAGAAGCTGGTGTGCGTGCGCCGTGCCGGCCAGCCCGAGCCGTATATCTACATCGACTGGGGCGAGGCGTTCCGCCGCCAGCATGACGCAGCGCTGCCCGAGCACGCGCGCCCTGCCTTGAGCTTCAACCTCGGCCCGATGGCCTTGCAGTACATCCTCGAACACGGCGGCAGCGGCTACTTTCGCGCCCGCGTTGTGCAGAGCTACCTGGACTGCGGCGTGCTCGAACGGGTGCCGCAGGCGCCGGAGTTCACCTACCCGACCTACCTGGTGTACGCCCGCGAGCGCGACTCGGCAGCGCTGCAACAGGCGTTTGGCCTGTTACGCGGCGTGGTCGCGGGGGACAGTGACTGGTCCCAGCGCTGGGACCCGCTGATCTAGACCGGCCTGCTCGCGCTGCAGCAGTTGCTGGTGCAGCGCGCCGATCAGGTCGGTCTGGGTGACCACCCCGACCAGTTGCCCGGCTTCGAGCACCGGCAGGCAATGCAGGCCCTGGTCGCACAGCAGCGGGATCAGGGCCACCGCCGGTTCGTCGCTGTTCACGCTGCGTACCGGTTTGGTCATGACCTGTTCCAGGCGCACCGGGCGACGCCGGCCGAACAGCGCGCGCCAGCTGAAACGGCGTGCGGCCATTGCCGAATCGAGCAGGTCGCCGACGCTGACGATACCCACCAGCTGGCGCGCCTCGTCGAGCACGGGGAGGATCTTCAGGCGATGCTCGCCCAGCATCTTGAAGGCTTGCTCAAGCGTGGTGTCCGGGCTGGCGGACTGCACGTCGCGCGACATCACCCGGGCAGCCGTCATGCCGCCCAGGCTGCGCTGCAAGGCATGGCGCTCGGTGGCCAGGATGATGCGCTCCAGGTCATCACGGGTCACGTCGACGAACTCGCCCAGTTCATTCAATGCGCGGTCCAGGTCGCCGGCACTCACCCCTACCCGCTCGCTCACGGGCGCATCCTGGGTACGGTGCAGGTCGGGCCGCGGGGCGACGATCTTGGGGTAGCGCACGCCGGTCAGGCGGTTGTACACCACTGCCACCAGCAGCAGGCACAGGGCATTGAGCAGCACCGGCTCGACCACCTTGGCGCCCAGGCTCGCCAGCGACGGGTCGGCCATCGCCAGGCTGACCGCCAGTGCCGCGCCCGGCGGGTGCAGGCAGCGCAGCAGGCACATCAGCAGCACCACCAGCACCAGCGCCATGCACACCACCACCAGGCTTGCGCCCAGCCAGTGGTGCAGCACCAGGCCTACCAGCATCGCGCAGCTGTAGCTGCCCAGCAGCGGCCAGGGCTGCGACAGTGCGCCCGAGGACACCCCGAACAGCAGCACCGCCGACGCAGCCAGCGGGGCCATCAGGTGCAGGGTGACGGCGTTGCCGAACAGCACGCTGCACAGCCCGCCGGCCACCAGCAGGCCGAGCACGGCACCAAGGCCGGCCCGCAGCCACTCTTTGGGCGGGATATGCAACGCGGCGGGGATGAAGCGATCGAGCCAGTTGTTCAGACGGCGGGTGGGCATGCGACGACCTGGTACCTGTTGAAATAAAAGAAGCCCGCCCAAGACGAGGGGGCTTTGTATCGCGAGGGGGCAATACGCAAAGGGCTCCGTCCCTGGAGATGGAAATCCGGGGGTTCGGATGCGCGCAGTCTGAACAAAAGCGGGGATGGGCTCCAACGCAAAAAAATGCAGCTTGAGTGCAATTATTTTGCTGGATGAGCCGGCGGGAGGGTTATGGCAGGAACGCAAGGCTGCGCTCCTGCCGCTGACCGGGCCTGAACGGCCGAATCAGCCAAGCAGTGCCGGGTCGATGCCATCGCAGTCGAAGGCGATGTAGCCACCCACTTCATCGGCCCTGCCATCGGTGATCTCGCCGTGATAGGACAGGCCGTTGCTCAGGGTGACGCAGATGTGGGTGGGGTCCTGCGGGGCGTCCAGCTTGCCGTTGAACTCGACCGTGAAGCGGGTTTCGCCATCGACCTTCAACCCGATCAACACATTGGCATTGTCCACGGCCTCGGTCTCCTTGCCTGCGTATTCGGCGCTGACGGTCACGGTGGCGGTGTCTTGATACATGCTAGAGCTCCAACGGCAGGAATGCGTGACGCCCACTGGCGCCAACCGGCGGCTAGGGTAAGCCACCAGGCGGGGTGTGGGGAATCCCCGTCGGGCGCAAGGTTGCAATTTGCATGAGGCAAAACGGGCACTCATGCAGGCTGCATGGCCTTAGGACGGTTCGGTTTTACAACTGATTGATTTTGAAAGGATAAATATTTCGTAGCATTTGGCACAGCAACTGCTCTACAGGAGGGGGAAGACCCATTTTCATGACTGGAGCACCAACAATGATTACAAGTGCCGATACCTACGCCGTCCCCGCGGGGGACACCTCCAGCCACTCAGGGGTGTCCTGGGCGGCCATCTTCGCCGGTGCCACCGGTGCCGCCGCACTGTCGCTGATCCTTATCGTGCTGGGCTTCGGCCTGGGGTTCTCGGCTGTCTCGCCGTGGCCGGGTGATGGCGCCACGGCCAAGCAACTGGGTATTTCGAGCATCGTGTGGCTGGCGCTGACGCAGATCATTGCCTCGGGCCTGGGCGGCTACATCGCCGGGCGGCTGCGGGTCAAATGGGCCAACCTGCATGGCGATGAAGTGTATTTCCGCGATACCGCCCACGGTTTCCTGGCCTGGGCCTTTGCCACGCTGGTAACTGCGGTGCTGGTGGTGGGTTCGGTGAGCTCGGTGGTGAGCGGCGGCGTCCAGGCCGGCGCGATGGCGGCCTCTGGCGTGGCTGCGGCCGGTGCCGGCGCGGCTGCCAACAGCAGCAAGGCGAGCAATGACGATTCGGCCTACTTCATCGACATGTTGTTCCGTGACGAACGCCCGGTGGCGGTCACCGATGACGCGGCCCACGGCATTGCCGCGCGCATCTTCGTGCGTGGCCTGGCCGACGGCCAGCTGAACGCCGAAGACCGTACCTACCTGGCCAACGTGATTGCCCAGCGCACCCAGATCAGCCAGGCAGAAGCCGAACAGCGCATCGACACCGTGTTCGCCGAAGCCCGCCAGGCCATCGAAGAGGCCAAGCAACTGGCCGACGCCGCACGCAAGGCCGCTGCCGCCTCTGCGTTGTGGATGTTCGTGGCCCTGCTGTGCGGCGCGTTCTTCGCCAGCCTGTTCGCCATCTGGGGTGGCCGTCGCCGTGATGCCGCCGTGTTCCTGACGGCCGACCCGGTGCGCGTCGACCCCACCACTGCCCGTACCCTCTGACAGGAGATTCACCATGCGCTCGATACTGCTGTTCTTCCTCGGTGTGCCTATCCCGATCATCATTCTGATCGCCTTGTTCATGCATTGATGCACACACAAAGCCCCCGACCCGTCGGGGGCTTTTTTGTGGGCGACTGGCACGGTCGATAAATTCAAAAAGGATATAAAAATAACTATTTGTTCTAACTAAAAGTAATAAAAAAATTGCACTCCGCGGGCGTCAGCCTTTACTTTCAGGCCCTACCAGAAAACACCTGACGAACCCGCCTGCGGAGCCCTCACCATGTCCAACAAACCTCCTTCGACCCTGCGCCGCCTGCTGCTTGGCGGTGCCTTTGCCGCGCTCGCCAGCCTGGTACTGCCTGGCCCGGCCGCCTACGCCGAGCCAACCAAGAACCTGCGTATCGGCTACCAGAAGTTCAACAGCGTCAACATTCTCAAGGGCTCCGGCGCCCTGGAAAAAGCCCTGGCACCGCAAGGCATCAAGGTCAGCTGGTACGAGTTCGCCGCCGGCCCGCAGTTGCTCGAGGCCCTGAGCACCGGCGCCATCGACCTGGGGCACGCCGCCGATGCGCCCTCGGTGTTCGCCCAGGCATCGGGCAAGTCGGTGGTGTACCTGGCCGCCGAACAGCCCTACCCGCGCGGCATCGGCATTGTGGTGCGCGAGCAGGACAAGGTCGCCGATATCGCCGCCCTCAAGGGCCAGCGCGTGGCCACCGGTCGCGGCTGGAATGCCCAGTATCTGCTGGCCGTGGCCCTGCAGGACACCGGCCTGAGCTACAAGGACATCGACCCGGCCTACGTCAACAACGCCGCCGATGCCGTGGCCGCCCTGCAATCGGGCAGCGTCAAGGCCGTGACCCTGTGGGACCCCTTCCTCGCCGCAGCGGAAAAACAACCCGGCCTCAAGACCCTGCGCGACGGCACCGGGCTGACCAACAACCGCACCTTCTACCTGTCTTCGCCAGCCTTTGCCGACGAGAACCGTGGTGTGCTCAAGACCTTCTTCACCGAGCTGGGCAAGGTCAGCAACTGGGCCAACGCAAAACCCAAGGAAGTGGCGGCCCTGCTGGCTCCGCAACTGGGTATCGGCGCCGACGTGCTGGAAGTGGCCAGCGAGCGTCGCAACTACAACGCGGTGGCCATCACCCCCGAGATCACGGCCGAACAGCAGAAGCTGGCGGACACCTTCCAGGGCCTGGGCCTGATTCCCAAGCCGCTCAAGGTCGCCGACGCCGTGTACCCCGTCTCCGTACTGCCTTGACCGCGAGCGATTCGAGCATGTCCAAGCCCATCCGTTTCAACGCCTTCAGCATGAACGCCGCCACGCACCAGTCGCCGGGGCTGTGGCGCCACCCACGCAACACCAGCAGCGATTTCAATCGCCTGAGCTACTGGACCGGGCTGGCCAGGCTGCTGGAGCGCGGACGTTTCGACGCGCTGTTCATCGCGGATGTGCTGGGCGTGTACGACGTGTACCAGGGCAGCCACGACGCAGCCCTGCGCGGCGGCGTGCAGGTACCGGTGAACGATCCGTTGCTGATCGTGCCGGCCATGGCCGGGGTCACCGAGCACCTGGGCTTCGGCATCACCTTCAGCCTCACCTATGAGCACCCGTACCCGTTCGCCCGGCGCATGTCGACCCTCGATCACCTGAGCGACGGGCGGGTGGGCTGGAACATCGTCACCGGCTACCTGGACAGCGCCGCGCGCAACCTGGGGCTGGCCCGGCAGCTGGCCCACGACGAGCGTTACGAGCTGGCCGAGGAGTACCTGCAGGTGCTCTACAAGCTGTGGGAGAAGAGCTGGGACGACGATGCGGTGGTCCGCGACCGGGCCCGCGGGGTGTTCGTGGAGCCTGCGCGGGTGCACCCGATCGGGCATGCCGGTGCGCACTTCCAGGTGCCTGGCGTGCACCTGAGCGAACCATCGCCCCAGCGCACCCCGGTGCTGTTCCAGGCCGGCGCCTCGGCACGCGGGCAGCGCTTTGCCGCTACCCATGCCGAATGCGTGTTCATCAGCGGCCCGACCCAGACGGTACTGCGCAGCTATGTGGACGGCATTCGCCAGGCCACGCGCGAGGCCGGGCGCCAGGAGAACGAGGTGCTGATATACGCGCAGGCGCTGCTGATCGTGGGTGACACGCGCGAAGCGGCCCAGGCCAGGCTGGACGAGTACCGCCAGTACGTGGATATCGAGGCGGCGCTGGCCTTGCTGTCGGGCTGGACCGGGATCGATTTTTCCAACCTGGAGCCGGATGCGCTGATCGAGTACATCGAGAACGATGCCGGGCGCACGGCGCTGGCCGCCTTTACCAGGTCGGACCCGAACCGGCGCTGGACCGTGCGCGAGGCGGCGGAGTTCGTCAGCCTGGGCGGGCGTGGCCCGGTGCTGCTGGGGTCGCCGGTGGAGATTGCCGACCAGCTGGAGCAATGGCTGGATGCCACCGGCATCGACGGCTTCAACCTCACCTACGCGGTGGTGCCGGATGACCTGCAGGCGGTGGTCGACACGGTGGTGCCGGAACTGCAGCGGCGCGGGCGCTATCGCACCGAGTATGAGGCGGGCACCTTGCGCCACAAGCTGTTCGGGCGTGGGGATCGGTTGCCGGCCGAGCATGCGGGGCGGTTGGTGCAGATCTGAGACCGTGCCGTCTGCAATCGCGGGTCAAGCCCGCTCCCACAGGTTCGACGGTTTCTGTGGGAGCGGGCTTGACCCGCGATTGCAGCACCACCGTTACCGCGTGATATATGGCCACTTGCCTCCACGCTATTGACCAGGATCAACAGATCGCAAAATCACACTCCTACACTAGATAGAGGAAATCAGAACGCAAAACAGGCCCACCATGAGCGAAGAATCCACCGTACACCCCCTGCCCCTGCCATCCGCCTCGTCCAACGACAGCAGTTCGCCGGCCACGCCCAAAGCGGCCGTCACTCGTTCGCGCCGCCCACGCGCCCCGCGCAAGCCTGCTCAGGTGATCCCTGCCGAAATCGAAATCAGTGCCATCAGCCACGAGCCTGCCGCGCTGCAGGTGGCCAGTGCGCCGCGTCGCGGCTCCAACGAAGACAGCGTGTCTGCCGCCCTGCCCGCCAATTACCCCTACCGCAACCGCATGCGCCGCGCCGAGTACGAAAAGGCCAAGCATGAGTTGCAGATAGAGCTGCTGAAGGTACAGAACTGGGTAAAAGCCACCGGCCAGCGCATCGTGGTGCTGTTCGAAGGCCGCGATGCCGCCGGCAAGGGCGGCACCATCAAGCGCTTCATGGAGCACCTGAACCCGCGTGGCGCACGTATCGTGGCCCTGGAAAAACCTTCCGACCAGGAGAAGGGCCAGTGGTACTTCCAGCGCTATATCCAGCACCTGCCCACCGCCGGTGAAATGGTCTTCTTCGACCGCTCCTGGTACAACCGCGCCGGCGTCGAGCGGGTGATGGACTTCTGCACGCCGATGCAGTACCTGGAGTTCATGCGTCAGACCCCGGAGCTTGAACGCATGCTGTGCAACAGCGGCATCCTGCTGTTCAAGTTCTGGTTCTCGGTGAACCGCGAAGAGCAACTGCGCCGGTTCATCTCGCGCCGTGACGACCCGCTCAAGCACTGGAAGCTCTCGCCCATCGACATCAAGTCGCTGGACAAGTGGGACGAGTACACCGCCGCCAAGGAGGCGATGTACTTCCACACCGATACTGCCGATGCACCGTGGACCGTGATCAAGTCGGACGACAAGAAGCGGGCGCGCCTGAACTGCATCCGCCACTTCCTGCACACGCTGGACTACCCCGACAAGGACCCGAAAGTCGCCCACCAGCCCGACCCGTTGCTGGTCGGCCGCGCCTCGCGCGGGCTGGAGGAAGAGGACCTGGTCAACACCCACTGACCACCGCTGGGGGCGCGTCAGGATGGCGCGCTACCTGCGGCCTAGCGCTTGTTTTTCTTCTTCAGGGCCTTCAGGCGCTTGGCCGCCCGCTCCACCGTGGCCATCTTCTCGGGCCGCTTCATGCGCTTCCACTGCTTGATCTCGTCCTTGCTGCGCCCGCAGCTCACGCACAGCTCGCCGCTGAGCTTGCACGCCGAAATGCACGGGTTGTCGATATCCTTGGCCATGCTGCGCGCTCAGCGCCCACCGCCCAGGTCGATGAAGCTGCCGGTGGTGTAGGAGGCCTTGTCCGACAGTAGCCACAGGATCGCTTCGGCCACTTCGGCCGCCTGCCCGCCACGGCCCATGGGGATGCCCGGTTCCAGCTTGCGGACCCGCTCGGCATCGCCGCTGAGGGCATGGAAGTCGGTGAAGATGTAGCCCGGCCGTACGCCATTGACACGCACGCCCTCGCCCGCCACTTCCTTGGCCAGGCCCAGGGTGAAGGTGTCCAGCGCGCCCTTGGAGGCGGCGTAGTCGACATACTCGTTGGGCGAACCCAACCGCGCGGCCACCGATGACACGTTGACGATGGCACCGCCCGGCCCGCCATGGCGGGTCGACATGCGTTGCAGCGCATGCCTGGCGCACAGCATCGGCCCCACCACGTTGGTTTTCATCAGCTTGAGCAGGCGAAACTCGGACATCTCTTCCACCCGGCTCTGGTGGCCGATGGTGCCGGCGTTGTTGACCAGCGCCGTGACCCGGCCCAGTTCCTTGTCGACACGCTGGAACAGCTGGATGATTTCATCCTCGACGCTGACATCGGCGCGCACCGTGATCGCCTCGGCACCCAGCGCGCGCACCTGCTCCAGCACGCGATGGGCCGAGGCGTCATCGGCAAGGTAGTTGATGCAGATGCGGTAGCCGGCCCGCGCAGCGGCCAGCGCAGTGGCCGCGCCAATGCCGCGACCGGCGCCGGTAATGATGATCACGTTGTCCATGGATACTCCTGGCCCCAATGCCGTTCACCCGGCAAGGCTAACGCAGCATGGGGCAGCGGGCAAAGGGCTATCAGGCCTTGGGCTCGGGCTTTTGCAGCGGGTACAGGTGCTGGCGCACGATGCCTTCGGGCAGGTCCTTGCCGAATACGCCGTAGCGGGTCGGCCATTCCTTGCGCGGCAGCTTGAAGGTGCCGAACAGCATGTCGACCAGGGGCAGGTGGATCGCGTAGTTCTTGTAGATGTAGTCCTTGTGCCGGGCATGGTGCCAGTGGTGGTAGCGCGGCATCACCAGCACGTAGTTCAGCCAGCCGCCGTCGATTCGCACGTTGGCATGCGCCAGCACCGCCTGCACGCCCACCAGGATCACGTAGGCATTCATCGCCTGCGGCGAGAAGCCCAGCAGGATCAGCGGTACCAGCACGCCGGTGCGGGTCAGCAGGATTTCGGCGAAATGGATGCGCGAGCCGGCCAGCCAGTCCATCGCGGTGCTGGAATGGTGCACCGCATGGAAGCGCCACATCCACGGCACCACGTGGTACAGGCGGTGCAGCCAGTACTGCCCCAGGTCGGCGACGAACACCGCCAGCACGAACTGCACCACGATCGGCAGGCTCTGCACCTTGGCCTGCAGCGTTTCGGACACCACCCAGCCGGCCAGCCAGGTGGACGAGGCGGTGACGAAGATCAGGATGAACTGCACCAGCATGTGGCTGACGAAGAAGTAGCTCAGGTCGGTACGCCACTGCGGGCGCAGGATGTTCTGCTGCGGGTCCTTGGCGTAGAGCTTTTCCAGCGGGATGAAGATGATCGCCGAAACCAGCAACGCCAGCACGAACCAGTCAAGGCCAAGGGAATACGGGGTTTGACCGATGGTTTCGGTCTGAATGTTGGTGCCGCCCAGAAACACGGCCAGGCCCGCCGCGCTGATGCCGGTGAAGCCCAGGCGCTTGCGCCGGTTGAGCAGGATGTTGAGGGTGCCCAGGCTGAACGCCAGCACCAGCCCGGCCAGCAGCAGGGTGCGGGCGAACTGCTCGCTGTAGACCTTGCGGAACTCGCCGAAGGTCAGCCACTGCGGGAACAGAAAGCACAGCACCGCCAGCAGGCTGAGCAAGCCGAGCATGGCCGACAGGTAGCCGCTGATACGCCCTTCACCGAACCGGAACGGCTCGTGCCCGTGACGCTTGAAGTAGGCCTTGAGTGCCTGCATGGGTCATGTTTCCTTGATTGACTGTGGTACTCCATCACCGATGGTCGCCCTGACCAGGCACGACGCCATCGTTTGGGGTTAGAGGAGCGAGTGCTCCCACAGGTCACGCAGGCAGTGTCCTACCTTACAAATCTGTAATGCAGCGCTCAGTCTGGCGACAGCTTCACCCGGCTATGCTCCAGCCATGAGCCCGGTTACCCTGTTGCACTGACCGACCACCGATCATTCGAGACGCGGGTTGCCCTGGCGGCGGCCCCGGAGATCCACGATGCTGAAAAAGAATTTCGTTGCCTTCGGCCTGCTGGCCATGAGTGCGCTGGCCCAGGCCGGCCAGACCATCGATGTGTACCGCGACCCCAACTGCGGTTGCTGCAAGGAATGGATCAGCCACCTGCGCGACAACGGCTTTAGCGTGAATGACCATGTGGAGCCGAACATGAGTGCAGTCAAGCAGCGCCTGGGCGTGGCGCCGCGCCTGGCGTCGTGCCACACCGGGGTGATCGACGGCAAGTTCGTCGAGGGCCATGTGCCGGCCGAGCAGATCCAGCTGCTGGCCAAGCGTCCCGACCTGCGCGGCCTGGCCGTGCCGGGCATGCCGATGGGCTCGCCAGGCATGGAGATGGGCGATCACAAGGATGCCTACCAGGTCATCGGCCTGACCCGCGACGGCACCGACGAAGTGGTCGCCAACTACCCGTGAGCACGGCGCCATGCTGAGCGGCTGGGGGCTGTTCCTCAGCGCCTTTGGCGCGGCCACCCTGCTGCCGTTGCAGTCCGAGGCGGTATTGGTCGGGCTGCTGCTGCACGAACCTGATGCCTGGTTGCTGCTGCTGGCGATTGCCACCGCCGGCAATGTACTGGGCTCGGTGGTCAACTGGCTGCTGGGCCGGGGTATCGAGCACTTGCGCGACAAGCGCTGGTTTCCGTTCAGCCAGGCCCAGCTGGACAAGGCCCAGCAGCGCTACCAGCGCTATGGCCAGTGGTCGCTGCTGTTGAGCTGGATGCCGGTGATCGGCGACCCGCTGACGCTGATCGCCGGGATCATGCGCGAGCCATTCTGGCGTTTCATGCTGCTGGTGACCGTGGCCAAGGCCGGGCGTTACCTGGTGCTGGTGCTGCTGACCCTGGGCTGGGTGCACAGCTGAGCGGCTTCAGCAGAAGCGTTGCAGTTGCATCTCGCGCAGCCGGCTGAGGGTGCGGCGGAACGGGAACTCCAGGTAGCCTTCGGTATACAGCGCCTCGAGTGCCACCTCGGCCTCCAGGTACAGCGCCACGCGGCGGTCATAGCATTCATCGACCAGCGCGATGAAGCGCCGCACGCTGTCGTCGTGGATCGACAGCTGCGGCAGTTCGCGATCCCCCGCCACTACCCGCTCGGCGCCGTCCTCGGTGCCACGGGCGATTCTGCCCGGTCGTTGCCGGGCCCCGAGTGCAGGCACCTCGCCCAGCAGAATGACCTTGAAGCGATCACACAGGGCCATGAAGTCCATGGCGGCCAGGGGCTGCTCGCACAGTTCGTTGTAAGTGCACCACACCGCCGAGGTGCTGCGTCGCACCACCTTGACCGTGCGGTAGCCCAGGCTCAGGTCCTCGCGGCTGACCGGTTCACCCGCGCTCGACTGCTCGAACACCTGGGCCAGCGCGCTGGGCTGGCCCGGCTGGCGCACCCAGTAGCGTTGCAGTTCGGCACCGGGATGCAGGCGATGGTCCTGGCCGCCGTCCACCGCCACCACGTGCATGTGCCGCTCGATGGCGGCAATCGCCGGCACGAAGCGTTCGCGATTGAAACCGTCGGCGTAGAGCTGCGCCGGCGGCTGGTTGGAGGTGGCAACGATGACCACGCCGCTGTCGAACAGCACCTGGAACAGGCGACCGAGAATGATGGCGTCACCGATGTCGTTGACGAACAGTTCGTCGAAGCACAGCACGCGGATCTCTTCGGCCAGGCCGTGGGCAAGGGCCTGCAAGGGGTCGGCGGTGCCGTTGAGCTGGAACAGGCGCTGATGCACCCAGCGCATGAAGTGGTGAAAGTGCTGGCGGCGGGCGGGCACCTGCAGGCAGCGGTGGAACTGGTCCATGAGCCAGGTCTTGCCGCGCCCGA
Source organism: Pseudomonas sp. 1176_21 (assembly GCF_052850635.1). Classification (NCBI taxonomy): domain Bacteria; kingdom Pseudomonadati; phylum Pseudomonadota; class Gammaproteobacteria; order Pseudomonadales; family Pseudomonadaceae; genus Pseudomonas; species Pseudomonas sp. 1176_21. The sequence continues at coordinate 71,696 of NZ_VXCV01000001.1, read as the reverse complement.
CCGGGCCCCACAGGTACACCCCACGCGCCACCTCGCCGCGCTCAAGAGCCTCGAAGCAGGCTTGAAGGCAGTCGACGGCATGCTGCTGCGCAGCGTCGGGGACAAAGCCATTGAGTGCGATGGATTGCTGGTACAACGACAGCGGGGTGAGGCTGGACATGCCGGGGGCCTGTGCGGAAAAAGGCCAAGGGTAGCATCAGTGAGGTTTGCGGGGCGTGCTTCGCCTGCAGCAGCCGGCCTTGCCGGCGAAGGACGCGCCGCCGCTTACTGCGTCAGGCCCACCTTCAGCAGCGCACCGTCACTCTCGTCGGTCAGCACATAGAGAAAGCCGTCCGGCCCCATCCGCACATCGCGAATGCGCGCATTCAACTGCCCCAGCAGGCGCTCTTCATGCACCACCTTGTCGCCATCCAGTTGCAGGCGGATCAGCTCCTGGGCGGCCAGCGCGCCGATGAACAGGTTGTGGTCCCAGGCCTTGAAGCGCGGGTTGTCGTAGAACGCCATGCCGCTGATGGCCGGGGACTTCTCCCACACGTGCAGCGGGTCCACCGCGCCCTCGACGCGCTTGCCCTTGGCCTCGGGTATCGGCAGCAGCGAGTAGTTGATGCCGTGCGTCGCCAGGGGCCAGCCGTAGTTCTTGCCCGGCTTGGGAATGTTGATCTCGTCGCCGCCGCGAGGCCCGTGCTCGTTGGTCCACAGTTCGCCTGTCCACGGGTTCAATGCCGCGCCCTGCTGGTTGCGATGGCCATACGACCAGATCTCGGGGCGCACGTTGCTCTGGCCGACAAAGGGGTTGTCCTTGGGCACCTGGCCGTCGGGCAGGATGCGCACCACCTTGCCCTGCAGCTTGTCCAGGTCCTGCGCGGTGGGCCGCTGGTTGTTCTCGCCCAGGGCGATGAACAGGTAGCCGTCGCGGTCGAACACCAGCCGCGAACCGAAGTGGTTGCCGCTGGACAGCTTGGGCTGCTGACGGAAGATCACGTTGAAGTCGTCCAGGCGCAGGTTGTCGCTCGACAGGCGGCCGCGCCCCACGGTAGTACCGGCCGTGTCGCCATCACCCCCGCCTTCGGCATACGAGAGGTAGACCATGCGGTCCTGCTCGAACTGCGGCGACAGCGCCACGTCGAGCAACCCGCCCTGCCCCTTGGCCCACACCTGCGGCACGCCGCTCAACGGCGAACCGACCTTGCCGTCGGCACTGATGATGCGCAGGTTGCCCTGGCGCTCGGTCACCAGCATGCCCTGCCCGTCGGGCAGGAACGCCAGCGCCCATGGGTTCTTCAGCCCCTCGGCCAGGGTACTGACGGTGAGCTGGCCTTCTTCGCTGGGGAAGGTGCGCTCGGGGGCGGCGGTGGCGGTCAGCGGCAACAGCGCCGCAGCGCAGAGGGAGAGTAGCCAGGTACGTGATGACATGCAGGGTTCCTTGCAGTGGGCCAAGCGATCAGGGCGTACGCGTCGATTCGCGCGGCGGGCGGGAGGGGTCCAGGCGCGGCGGCACCTGTTCACGGCGCAGGTTCTGGCCGTTGCCGATGCCGCCATTGTCGAGGGTGGGTGGGCGCGGCAGCGGCTGGGTGGAAGGCCCGCGCGGCGGTGGCGTGGAACGCACGGTGCCCTGCTGGGAATTGGGGTTGGCGCGGCGTACCGGGTCGTTGTAGGGATTGCCCGCGTCGGCGGCCTGAACAGGCATGCCCAGTATCAGGCTCAGTGCTGCGCCGGTCAGTGCCGGCAACCATCGGTTCATCGCGTTCATCTCCTGCACAACGTCAGTGGCCCCAGGCGTTGGATAGCCTACGGCGCGAGAGGTTCGCGACGAAACCCGTTGCCGGGCCGGAGATGATTCAGATTGTTACGCTGCTTGCGCCACTTTCAACCGCGCCGGGCATTTGCCACACTGCAGAGACATTTGTCCGGAGCCAAGCCCCATGCCCTGTTTCCTGCGTCATACCCTGCGTGTCGGCCTGGGCCTGCTGCTGGCCCTGAGCCTGAGCGCCTGCGCGTTGCTGCAGGGGCGCGACCCGTTGACCATCAGCGTGATCGGCATCGAGCCGCTGCCCGGCCAGGACCTGGAAATGCGCATGGCGGTGAAACTGCGGGTGCAGAACCCCAATGAAACGCCCATCGACTACAACGGCGTGGCGCTCAACCTGGAGGTCAATGGCCAGCCGCTGGCAACCGGGGTCAGCGATCAGCACGGCAGCATCGGGCGCTATGACGAAGCGGTACTGAGCATTCCGGTGAGCATCACCGCGTTCTCGATGCTGCGCCAGGCCGTGGGCCTGAGCCGGGTGAGCAACCTGGATGGCATGCCCTATGTGCTGCGCGGCAAGCTGGCCGGGGGCGCCTTCGGCACGATGCGCTTCACCGACAGCGGGCGGCTGGCGCTGCCCAAGCCCACCGATACGGCGTGGTAGCGCTGGGGGGTCGGCTACTTGGCAGCCGCCATCAGCTTGTTGACTTCGCTGCGCACCATGTTGGCGAACTCCGGCGGCGACATGCCGTCGAGCTCGGCGCGCACCCACTCGGCCCATTTGCCCTTGCGCCGCGGCTTCTCGCTGATCAGCCGCGCGGCTTCGGCCTTGGCCTTGCCCAGGTTCGATTGCCAGAGCTCGAACAGTCGCGACTTCTCGTCCTCGATCTGTGCCCGCTCGGCGAAGCTCATGTTGGCCAGATTGAAACTCATGGGGATTCCTGCCACTTGAAAATGGGGGCTATCTTACACTGTAGCCACCGAGCGCCGCCAAGGCGCTGCAACTTTCGGCGCGCTCAGGCATCCATTGATACAGTGACCATCATTCAACGAGGAAGCGTACATGGCCAGGAAAAGCACCCTTAAAGCCGATGCCGAACAAATCAAGGACCAGGCCTTCAGCGAACTGCAGGCGCTGATCGAAGAGTCTGACAAGCTGCTCAAGGACAGCTCCACCCTGGTGGGCGAAGAAGCCGAGACCCTGCGCGCACAGGTGGGCCTCAAGCTCAAGCAGGCCCTGGATGCGGTGGGCGGCGTGCGTGAAAAGGCCAAGCCGGCGGTGGATGCCACCGAGGATTACATTGGCGGCCACCCGTGGCAGACCGTGGCGATTTCGGCCGGCTTCGGGCTGGTGGTCGGGCTGTTGCTGGGACGTCGCTCCTGACACCCAATCGCGGGTCAAGCCCGCTCCCACAGGCTTGCACTGTACCTGTGGGAGCGGGCTTGACCCGCGATGCATTCAACGCAGTTTCAAGGGGTCCACCACCCCACACGCAATCGCCATCCCCACCAGGTCCGGCAGGTGTTCGGCCTGCATGCGCTTCATCACCCGCGAACGGTACAGGTCCACGGTCTTCACGCTGACCTGCAACTGCTCGGCAATCTCCCGATTGGTATAGCCCTGCACCAGGGGCACGAACACGTCGCGCTCACGCGGGGTGAGGCTGTCGATGCGCCCCTGCACTTCATCGCGCTGGCGACTGCTGACCTGAACCCGTGACGAGCGCCCGAGGGCATCCTGCACGCTGTCGAGCAACAACTGGTCGTTGTAGGGCTTCTCGATGAAATCGATGGCCCCGGCCTTGAAGGCGCGTACCACGATCGGCACATCGGCATGCCCGCTGACAAAGATCACCGGCACCTGCACGCCCCGGGCGCGCAAGGCTTCCTGCACGCTCAGCCCACCCATGCCGGGCATGCGCACATCCAGCAGCACGCACGCCGGCAACGCCGCATCGCAGGCCTCCAGAAAAGCCTGGCCACTGGTGAACGGCAGCGCCTGCAGGCCCACCGACTCCAGCAGCCAGACGGTGGAGTCGAGCATGCCCTGGTCGTCGTCGACCACGTAGACCTTCGGTTCCTGCATGGAAATCCCCTTGTTCATGCACTGGCCACCGGCGCCAGCCGACAGCACAAAATCAATCCACCGGTATCACCCGGGTGCGCCTGCAAGGTACCGCCGAACCCTTCGACGATACTGCGGCTCATGCTCAAGCCCAGCCCCAGCCCTTCGGGCTTGCTGGTGGTAAACGGGGTGAAGATGCCGTCCAGCTGCTCGGCGGCCACCCCGGGGCCCTGGTCGGCCACCTGGATACGCAGCCAACCGGCCTGCTGGTCGGCGCTGATCAGCACGCGCGAAGGCGCCCCGGCATGCTGCTCGCGGTTGGCGTCGATGGCGTTGCGCAACAGGTTGAGCAGGACCTGTTCGAGCAAGACACGATCGGCGTATACCGGCGGCAGGTTGTACACCATGTGCTGCTCGATGGTCACCTGGGCCTGCGCCGCCTCCCAGGCACACAGGCGCACGGCCTCGCGCGATACATCGGCCACGTTGAGCGCCTGCAAGCGGCGCGGCTCCTTGCGCAGGAACGAGCGCAGGCGCTTGATCACTTCGGCGGCATGGGTGGCCTGCTCGGTGATGCGCTGCAGGCCCTGGGCGACCCGCCCGGCCGCCTGCGGGTCACGCTCCACCGCCAGCAGGTAGCGCTGACTGGCACTGGCATAGTTGACCACCGCTGCCAGCGGTTGGTTGATCTCGTGGGCGATGCCGGAGGCCAGCTCGCCCAGGGTGACCAGCCGCGCGGTGTGCGCCAGTTCATCCTGGTGCCGGCGCTGCTGGCGTTCACGCAGCTCGCGCTCGGTCATGTCGCGAGCCACCAGCGAGTAGTAGCGCTCGCCACCTGCCGCCCGGTGCGCCAGCAGTACCAGCGACACCGGGAACGGCGCCGAGCCGTTGTAGGGCGCCAGCCGCGCCTCGCATTGCCACACCCCTTCGCGCTCGGCGCAGGCCCAGCCCTCTTCGTCGAGGCGTTGCAGGGCTTCTTCGTCCAGCAGCTCGCGCAGGGGCGGCACGGCCTGCACCTCCAGCAGGCCCAGTGCACGCCGGGCGGAACGGTTGAGGTAGGTGAGCTGGCCGGCGGGGTCGGTGAACAGCACCAGGTCGGTGTTGGCCTCGACCACCTCGGCCAGGCGCCGGCGGTTTTCCTGGGCTTCGATGCGCACGGTGATGTCGCGTGACACGCTGACGATCTCGACCACCGCACCGGTGTAGGTTTCGCGGATGGCGCGGCTGGCGATCTCGAACCACAGGTCGCGGCCATCGCGGTGGCGCACGCGGCAGGTCATGGTCTGGTAGCCGTCCTGCTCCAGCGCCTGGGAGGCCTGCAGCAGCGATTGCTGGCGGTCCTGGGGGTGAAACAGCGACTGCACCGCCACCCCGCGCAGCTCTTCCGGCCAGTAGCCCAGCAGGCGATAGGAGGCCGGCGAAGCATCCAGGAAACACCCGTCGGGGGTATGGCGCGAGATCAGGTCGGTGGTGTTTTCGGTGATCAGGCGGTACAACCGACGTGCCTGGCTGGCCTCGCGCTCGGCCAGGCGCTCAACCGTGGCGTCGCGGCAGCGGGCCAGCACCTGCAGGCCGCCCTCCAGCGGGACGAAGGTCCACAACAGGATACGCTGTTGCACCAGGGCCTCGACCTCGGCAATCGCCCGCTGCTGGTGCAGGCAGGCGCTCACCAGCGCCTTGTAGTTGGCGGGCAGCAGGCTGCCGACGGGCGGCTTGGGCCAGGTGTCGAACAACGCCTGCACCGCCGGGTTGGCGGCCACCACCTGGGCGGCGGCATCGAGCAGCACGGTGGGTTGCGGGTCCTTGTCGAGCAAGGCCGAGGGAGGAAAGGTCACTTGGGGCTCCGGCTTTTTATAGTATTTATACCATATTGCTATAGTCTATCTTCCAAGTAATATGGAGAACAGCGTAAAAATGAAACACCGAAGTCGGTCTGCGTACCGCCTTCCAGAAACCTGATCAGAGCTAACAATCAGCCATCGGAGGTTTCAGCCAGCGCCTGATCGCGGCTGCCTCCTGCACAGGAACCGTTCATGTCGATCTTCTCCCAGGGCCTGCAGCCCGCCCCCGTCAACCATGTCGCCCTTTCCCCGCTGAGTTTCATCGAACGCACGGCTGCGGTCTATGGCGATTACCCGGCGGTGATCCATGGTGCCATCCGCCGCAACTGGCAGGAAACCTACCAGCGCTCCCGCCGCCTGGCCAGCGCCCTGGCCGGCCGCGGCATCGGGCTGGGCGATACGGTGGCGGTGATGCTGCCCAACATTCCGGCCATGCTCGAGGCGCATTTCGGTGTGCCGATGATCGGTGCGGTGCTCAACGCCCTGAACGTGCGCCTGGATGCCGAGGCCATCGCATTCATGCTCGAGCACGGTGAAGCCAAGGTGCTGATCACCGACCGCGAATTCCACAAGGTGATCGAAGCAGCGCTGGGCCTGATGGCCCACCCGCCGCTGGTGATCGATGTGGACGACCCGGAGTACGGCGAGGGCCGCGCCGTCAGCGACCTGGATTACGAAGCCTTCCTGGCCGAGGGCGACCCCGAGTTCGTGTGGCACTGGCCCGAGGACGAGTGGCAGGCGATCTCGTTGAGCTACACCTCCGGCACCACCGGCAACCCCAAGGGGGTGGTCTACCACCACCGCGGCGCCTACCTGAACGCACTGGGCAACCAGATGACCTGGGCCATGGGCAACCACCCGGTGTACCTGTGGACCCTGCCGATGTTCCACTGCAATGGCTGGTGCTACCCGTGGACCGTGACGGCCCTGGCCGGCACCCATGTGTTCCTGCGCCGGGTCGACCCGCAGAAGATCCTGACCCTGATTCGCGACCACCAGGTCACCCACCTGTGCGGCGCACCGATCGTGCTCAATGCGCTGATCAACATGCCCGACTCGGCCAAGGCCGCCATCGACCACCCCGTGAACGCGATGGTGGCCGGGGCGGCGCCACCCGCCAAGGTGATCGGCGCGGTGGAGGAAATGGGCATCAAGGTGACCCACGTCTACGGCCTGACCGAGGTCTACGGCCCGGTGACGGTGTGTGCCTGGCATGCCGAATGGGACGCGCAGCCGCTGGAGGAGCGGGCCCGCATCAAGTCGCGCCAGGGCGTGCGCTACCCTACCCTCGAGGGGCTGATGGTGGCCGACCCGCAAACGCTTGAGCCGGTGGCCCGCGACGGCAACACGCTGGGCGAGATCTTCATGCGCGGCAACACCGTGATGAAGGGCTACCTGAAGAACCCCGAGGCCACCGCCGAAGCCTTCCGAGGCGGCTGGTTCCACACCGGCGACCTGGCAGTGTGGCATGCCGACGGCTATGTGGAGATCAAGGACCGGCTCAAGGACATCATCATTTCCGGGGGCGAGAACATCTCGACCATCGAGGTCGAAGACACGCTGTACCGCCACCCGGCCGTGCTCGAGGCTGCGGTGGTCGCCCGCCCGGATGAAAAATGGGGCGAAACCCCCTGTGCCTACGTCACCCTCAAGGCCGGTTTCGAAGGTACCCGCGAGGCGGACATCATCGCCTTCTGCCGCGAGCATCTGGCCGGCTTCAAGCTGCCCAAGACCGTGGTGTTCAGCGAACTGCCGAAAACCTCCACGGGCAAGATCCAGAAGTACCTGTTGCGCGACTGGGCCAAGGCGCTCTGACCTTTTTTCACCTTTATTCGGAAACCGTTATGCCTGAGTTCAATGCACCGCTGCGCGACATGCGTTTTGTTCTTCACGAAGTGTTCCAGGGCCCGGCCCTGTGGGCACGCCTGCCGGCGCTGGCGGCCAGCGTCGACGCGGATACCGCCGATGCGATACTGGAAGAGGCGGCCAAGATCACCGGCCAGCTGATTGCGCCGCTCAACCGCAGCGGCGATGAGGAAGGCGTGCACTTTGCGCAGGGTCGGGTCACCACTGCGCAGGGGTTCGTGCAGGCCTGGGAGACCTACCGCGAAGGCGGCTGGGTCGGGCTGGCGGGCAACCCCGAGTACGGCGGCCTGGGCATGCCCAAGATGCTCGCGGTGCAGTTCGAGGAGATGCTCTACGCCGCCAACTGCAGCTTCAGCCTGTATTCGGCGCTGAGCGCCGGCTGCTGCCTGGCCATCGACGCGCACGCCAGCGAGGCATTGAAGGCCACCTACCTGCCGGCGCTGTACAGCGGGCAGTGGGCCGGCACCATGTGCCTGACCGAACCGCATGCAGGTACCGACCTGGGGATCATCCGCAGCAAGGCCGAACCCCAGGCCGATGGCAGCTACCGGGTCAGCGGCACCAAGATCTTCATCACCGGCGGCGACCAGGACCTGACCGAGAACATCGTGCACCTGGTGCTGGCCAAGCTGCCCGACGCGCCGGCCGGGCCCAAGGGCATCTCGCTGTTTCTGGTGCCCAAGCGCCTGGTGGGCGAGGACGGCAGCCTGGGTGAAACCAACGCGGTGAGCTGTGGATCGATCGAGCACAAGATGGGCATCAAGGCCTCGGCCACCTGCGTGATGAACTTCGATGGCGCCGTGGGCTACCTGGTGGGCGAACCCAACCGCGGCCTGGCGGCGATGTTCACCATGATGAACTACGAGCGCCTGTCCATCGGCATCCAGGGCATCGGCTGCGCCGAGGCGTCGTACCAGAACGCCGCACGCTACGCCCGGGACCGCCTGCAAAGCCGCGCCGCCACCGGGCCGCTGGCCAGCGACAAGGTGGCCGACCCGATCATCGTGCATGCCGATGTACGGCGCATGCTGCTGAGCATGCGCGCCCTGACCGAAGGCGGCCGGGCGTTCGCCACCTATGTCGGCCTGCAGCTGGATATCGCCAAGTACGCCGAGCAGCCGGAGGAGCGCGAGGCCGCGCAGCGCCTGGTGGCCTTGCTGACACCGGTGGCCAAGGCGTTTTTCACCGACATGGGCCTGGAAAGCTGCGTACTGGGCCAGCAGGTGTTCGGCGGGCATGGCTACATTCGCGAATGGGGCCAGGAACAGCTGGTGCGCGATGTTCGCATCGCGCAGATCTACGAAGGCACCAACGGCATCCAGGCGCTGGACCTGCTGGGGCGCAAGGTGGTGGCCGATGGCGGACAGTCGCTGGCGCTGTTCGCCAACGAGATCCGCAGCTTCTGTGAAACCCGTCCGCCCCTGTGCGAACCGCTGCTGCATGCCCTGGCGCAGCTGGAAAGCGTGAGCCAGTGGGTACGCGAGCAGGCCACCGGTGATGCCAACGCGGTGGGCGCGGCGTCGGTGGAGTACCTGCACCTGTTCGGCTATGTGGCCTACGCCTACATGTGGTCGCGCATGGCGGCCACTGCCCGCGAACGGCGCGAGCAGGAGCCGGCGTTCTACGAGGCCAAGCTGGCCACGGCTACCTTCTACGTCGAGCGTCTGCTGCCCAGGGTACTGTCGTTGCAGGCCAGCATCCGCGCAGGCAGTGCGCCGCTGTACCAGTTGCCAGCCGAGCTGTTCTGAGCCGCGCAACGCTCCAGGCGGGTGCTTAAACGATAAAAACCACGCATTTGCGTGGTTTTTCGTTCAAATATTTCTTACAACTGATAGTCATTCACGATGAACTCGGTTCTCGTTGGCCACCTGCCAAGGGTAGAATGGCCAAAACCGGGAGTATCAATGAACCAAACCAGCCTCAGCGCAGCCGAACTTGATGCCATCACCGATGCCGCTGCGCACTGGTGCATGCGCCTGCATGCTGAGGACTGCAGTGAACAGGAACGTGCCGCCTGCGCGCAATGGCGCGCAGCCGACCCACTGCACGAGCAGGAATTCCAGGCCATGCAGGAGATCTGGCAGACCGCCGACCACCTGCCCCGCCCTGCTGCCCCGGTAATCAATCTGTCAGCCAGGCCACGCGGGCGCGCCCTGCGTCGGCTGGCCTCGGCTGCGGCCGTGGCGCTGGTGGCGCTGCCGATTGGCGCCTGGGTGGGCTGGGAACAGGGCTGGCTGCCCAACAGCTATGAGCGCGTTGAAAGCGGCAATGCCATCGCCCGCGCGGTGCTGCCGGATGGCAGCGAGGTGGAGTTGAACCTCAACACCACCCTGCGCTACGCCAACTACAAGGACGAACGACGGGTGACGCTGGTCAACGGCGAGGCCTTCTTCAAGGTGCAGCACGATACCCAGCACCCGTTCGTGGTGCGTGCCGGCAAGGGCCAGACCCGGGTGACCGGTACCCAGTTCAACGTTTGGAAGTATCAGGACCAGGTGAAGGTCACCCTGGTGGAAGGTTCGGTGCTGGTCAGCAGCAACAGCAGCGACCCGGACAGCGGCTATCGCCTGGGCCCCGGCATGCAGGCCAGCTACCGTCGCGGCGACTACGAGCCGGCCCTCAGCCAGACCTATGCCCACGACACCAGCCTGGCCTGGCGCGGCGGCAAGCTGATCCTCGACAATCTGCCACTGGACCAGGCCCTGCCGCTGATCAACCGCTACCTGGAAACGCCGTTGCTGCTGGCGGACGCCAGTACCGGCAGCATCCGCATCAGCGGCATCTACAACACCACCGAGGTCAATCGCCTGGTGAGCAACATGCCCAAGGTGCTGCCGGTGTACCTGACGCGCAACAAGAACGGCGATACGGTGCTCAACCGCATCTCGCCGCCCCCGCGAAAAAGCTGAGCCTCGCGCCCAGCTCCTGCGCCCTGGCGCGCTACAGCACCATCGCCGCTACCCAGCCGAACGCCAGCAACGGCAGGTTGTAATGCAGGAAGGTCGGCACCACCGTGTCCCAGATGTGATGGTGCTGGCCGTCGACGTTCAGGCCCGAGGTCGGGCCCAGGGTGGAGTCCGACGCCGGTGAGCCGGCATCACCCAACGCGCCGGCAGTGCCGACGATGCACACGGTGGCCAGCGGGTCGAAGCCCAGTTGCACGCACAGCGGCACGAAGATCGCCGCCAGGATCGGCACCGTGGAGAACGACGAACCGATACCCATGGTCACCAGCAGGCCCACCAGCAGCATCAGCAGCGCCCCGACCGCCTTGCTGTGGTCGATCCAGCCGGCCGAGGCCTCCACCAGGGTCTTCACTTCGCCGGTGGCCTTCATGACCTCGGCAAAGCCGGACGCGGCAATCATGATGAAGCCGATCATGGCCATCATCTTCATGCCTTCGGTGAACAGGTCATCGGTGTCCTTCCAGCGCACGATGCCCGACAGCGAGAAGATCAGAAAGCCCGCCATCGCACCGATGATCATCGAGTCCAGCCACAGCTGGATGATGAACGCCGCGGCGATCGCACAGCCGGCCACCATCAGCGTCAACGGGTTGTAGCTGACGGCCACCTGCTCGACCTGCTCGATCTTTGCCACGTCGTACACGCGCTTTTTGCGGTAGCTGAAGAACACCGCCAGCAGCAACCCGAACAGCATGCCCGCCGCCGGTATCGCCATGGCCTGGGTCACGTTGACGCCGCTGACGTCCACCCCGCTACGGCTGACGTTGGCCAGCAGGATCTGATTGAGGAAGATGTTGCCGAACCCCACTGGCAGGAACATGTAGGGGGTGATCAGGCCGAAGGTCATCACGCAGGCCACCAGGCGCCGATCGATCTGCAGGCGAGTCAGCACGTACAGCAGCGGCGGCACCAGCAGCGGAATGAAGGCGATATGAATGGGCAGGATGTTCTGCGACGAGATCGCCACCACCAGCAACAGGCCGATCAGCAGCCACTTGATCTTGCCGCCTTCGGCATTGCGCTGACCATGGAACATCGACAGGGCGCGATCGGCCAGCGCATGGGCCAGCCCGGACTTGGCGATGGCCACGGCGAATGCGCCCAGCAGCGCATACGACAATGCCACCGTGGCGCCGCCACCCAGGCCGCCGTTGAACGCCTTGAGCGTGCCTTCGATACCCAGGCCGCCCACCAGGCCGCCGGCGAGCGCGCCGATGATGAGGGCGATGACCACGTGCACACGGGCCAGGCTCAATATCAGCATGATGCCGACCGCGGCAATTACTGCATTCATTTCATGACCTCTAGAAACCAGACAAAGCTTGCGCTGCGGCGACAGACTGCGAGCGCAGTGGCCGAACGACAGGTGTTTTTATGGGAGGGCGCACACTCTGAAGCAGCACCCGCCACTTGTCAAAGTACGGGGCTAGACGGCTGCACGCGGGTCGCATGCATGACTGAAAACGACGCATTTCAATTGAACGTTTGAATAAAGAAAAACTGCGCCTGGCCGTTACAGTCGTCAGCCTCAATCTTTTTTTGGATCAAAGGACTTCGTCATGTCGTCGAGACAACTTTCCATCCAGTGGAAAATCACCCTGCTGGCCGGGCTCTGCCTGGCCAGCATCGTTACGCTGCTGGTGGGCCTTTCGCTGTACCGCATGGAGCACAACTCCGAGCTGGTCAAGGCCAGCAGCATGCAGATGCTGACCGAAGCGGCCCAGTCGCGTATCGAGTCCCAGGGCGAAGTCCAGGCCTTGAGCATCCGCCGCCAGTTCATGGATGCCTACCAGTACGGTGCAGGCTTTGCGCGCCAGGTGCTGTTTTTGCGCGAGCAGGCCGAAAAGCGCTTTCTGGACGCCTTCGACCTGCGCGAGGACATGACCCGCCAGGTGCGCGCCGCGCTGCAGGCCAACCCCGACCTGCTGGGGCTGTCGCTGGTGTTCGAGCCCAACGCCCTGGACAACAAGGATGCCCTGTTCGCCAACCAGGCCGAGCTGGGCAGCAACGAGGCCGGCCGCTTTGCCCTGTACTGGTCGCAGCCCACGCCCGGCAAGCTGACCTCGATGGCGCTGCCCGAAAAGGACATGACCGACACCAGCATCGGCCCCAGCGGCGAGCCGGCCAACACCTGGTCGGTGTGCCCGCGTACCACGCGCAAGACCTGCGTGATCGAACCCTACTTCTATGACATCGCCGGTCAGCGGGTGCTGATGACCAGCATCGTGTTCCCGCTGATCGTGGCCGACAAGGTGGTCGCCACCCTGTCGATCGACATCAACCTGAACAGCCTGCAGGCGCTGAGCCAGCAGGCCAGCCAGAACCTGTACCAGGGCCAGACCCGCATCGGCATCATCAGCCCGGTCGGCCTGCTGGCCGGCTACAGCCCGGATGCGGGCAAGCTGGCGCAACGCTTCGACCAGGTCGACAGCACCAGCGGCAAGGAACTGATAGGCCTGCTGAGCAGCGGCACGCCCCTGCAGAGCCTCCACAAGGACGAGCGCCTGAAGGTGCTGGCATCGTTTGCACCGATTCCGGGGGGCAAGCCCTGGGGCGTGCTGCTGGATGTGCCGCAAAGCGCCCTGACCGGCCCGGCCGAGACCCTCAAGAACGAGCTCGACCAGCGCAATACCAGTGGCACCCTGATCGAGCTGGGCCTGGGTGTGCTGGCCGCGATCGTGGGGCTGCTGCTGATCTGGGTGATGGCGCGCAGTGTGACCCGCCCCATCCTGGGCGTGGCCGCCATGCTCAAGGACATCGCCAGCGGCGAAGGCGACCTGACCCGCCGCCTGAACTACGACAAGCGCGACGAGCTGGGGGAACTGGCCGGCTGGTTCAACCGCTTCCTCGACAAGCTGCAGCCGATCATCGCCGAGGTCAAACGCTCGGTGCAGGCGGCGCGCGACACCGCCGACCAGTCTTCGGCGATTGCCTCGCAGACCAGCGCCGGCATGGAGCAGCAGTACCGTCAGGTCGACCAGGTGGCCACGGCGTCCCACGAAATGAGCGCCACCGCCCAGGATGTGGCGCGCAGTGCTGCGCAAGCGGCCCAGGCGGCGCGTGACGCCGACCAGGCGACCCGTCAGGGCCTGGCGGTGATCGACCGCACCACCACCAGCATCGATACCCTGGCAGCCGACATGAACACCGCCATGGCCCAGGTCGAAGGCCTTGCCGACAACAGCGAGAAGATCGGTTCGGTACTGGAAGTGATCCGCTCCATCGCCGAGCAGACCAACCTGCTGGCGCTCAATGCCGCCATCGAGGCGGCCCGTGCCGGGGAAGCCGGGCGCGGCTTTGCGGTGGTCGCCGACGAGGTGCGCAACCTGGCCCGACGCACCCAGGAGTCGGTGGAGGAGACCCGTCAGGTGATCGAGCAACTGCAGGCCGGCACCCGCGAGGTGGTGGGCGCCATGGACAGCAGCCACCGCCAGGCCCAGGGTAGCGTCGACCAGGTCGGTCAGGCCGTGACTGCGCTGCGCCAGATCGGCGAGGCCGTCACCGTGATCAGCGACATGAACCTGCAGATTGCCAGTGCCGCCGAAGAGCAGAGCGCGGTGGCCGAGGAAATCAACAACAACGTGGCGACCATTCGCGATGTGACCGAGTCACTCTCGGAGCAGGCCAATGAGTCGGCGCGGGTCAGCCAGTCGCTGAACAGCCTGGCCAACCAGCAGCAGGGGCTGATGGACCAGTTCCGCGTCTGATGGTGTTATCGGGCTACCCTGCGGGGTAGCTCGATGCTCACCCGCAGCCCGCCCAGCGGGCTTTCCAGCAACCTCATCTGCCCACCCCAGGCTTCGGCGATATCGCGAACGATGCCCAGGCCAAGCCCATGGCCATCGACCTGTTCGTCGAGCCGCGCACCGCGCTCCAGCACCCCGGCCCTGGCATTTTCGGGGATGCCCGGGCCATCATCGTCCACCCACAAGCGATACACCCCGCCCTCTTGCTCGATGCTCAGGCAGACCTCGCTGTCGGCCCACTTGCAGGCGTTGTCCAGCAGGTTGCCCAGCAGCTCGAGCAGGTCTTCGCGGTCCCAGGGCAAGGACAGCCCATCGGGCACCTGATGGCGGATGAGCAGGTGATCGCCGTGAATCATGCCCAGGGTCGATAGCAGGCCCGGCAGTTCGGTGGCGCAATCGAAATGCGCCCCCGGCAGGGCATCGCCGGCCAGCCGGGCGCGATTGAGTTCGCGGCTCAGGCGTTGCTGGATCTGCTCCAGCTGAGCCTGCAACTGGGCGCGAACCTCGGGCAGGTCGTTCAGGCGCTCGCTCGACGCCAGGCTCATCAGCACCGCCAGGGGGGTCTTCAGGGCATGCCCCAGGTTACCCAGCGCGTTGCGTGAACGTCTGAGGCTGTCTTCGGTGTGTGCCAGCAGGTGGTTGATCTGCGCCACCAGGGGCTCGAGTTCGACAGGCACCTCACTGTCGAGCTGCGAGCGCTTGCCCTGCTGCAGTTGGGCGATCTGTTCGCGCGTGCGTTCCAGTGGGCGCAGGGAGCGTGTGACCGTGATGCGTTGCAGCACCAGAATCAACAGCAGCGCCACCAGCCCCAGGCCAAGGCCGAGCTGCTGCATGCGCCGGAAGCCGTCGCGCACGGGGGTATAGTCCTGCGCCACGCTGATCGAGATCGCCTGGCCCAGGCGCCGGTAGTCGGCACGCAGCACCAGCAGTTGCTGGCCAGCCGGGCCCAGCTCCAGGCCCGCGTGCAGGCCGGGAGTTGGCGGACGGGGCATGTCCATGTCCCAGAGCGAGCGGGAACGCCAACTGCCCCCTTCGAAATCGATACGGAAGTAGTAGCCGGAAAACGGCCGCTGGTACGCCGACGACAGGCGTCGCTCGTCCAGTTCGAGGCCGCTGTGGCCGCGCACCAGCGCCACCAGCAGGTTTTCGCTTTCCTTGCGCAACCCCGTCTCCAGGTAGCGCTGCAACCCGACCTCGAACAGCCACAGGCTGATCTGCGCCAGGGCCAGGCCGACCACCACCAGTACACCGACCAGCCCCAGGCTCAGGCGCGCCTGGATCGACTTCACTCGACCACTCCGCCAAAGCGATAGCCCTGGCCGCGATGGGTTTCGATCACGCTGCGCCCCAGCTTGCGGCGCAGGTGGTTGACGTGTACTTCGAGCACATTCGAGTCGCGTTCGGTTTCGCCGTTGTAGAGGTGCTCGGCCAGGTGGCTTTTGGAAAGGATCTGCTGCGGGTGCAACATGAAGTAGCGCAGCAGGCGAAACTCGGCGGCGGTCAGTTGCACGTCCTGTCCGTCGCGGCTCACGCACTGGCGGCCTTCGTCCAGGTGCAGGCCGGCGGCCTGCAGGGTCGGCTGGTTGGCCAGGCCACGGGCGCGGCGCAGCAGCGACTGGATGCGCAGTTGCAGCTCTTCGGGGTGAAAGGGTTTGCTCAGGTAATCGTCGGCACCGGCCTTGAGGCCCTCGATGCGCTCGGCCCAGGAACCCCGTGCGGTCAGGATCAGCACCGGGGTCGACAGCCCGCCGGCGCGCCATTGGGCCAGCACCTCGAGGCCGGGCAGGCCGGGCAGCCCCAGGTCCAGGATAATCAGGTCATAGGGCTCGCTGCTACCCTGGTACACCGCATCTCGGCCGTCGGCCAGCCAGTCGATGGCGTAGCCCTGGCGCTGCAGGCTCTGGGTGAGTTCATCGGCCAGCGGGACGTTGTCCTCGACCAGTAACAGGCGCATCAGTCATCTTCCTCATCTTTGATCAGCACACCCGTGCGTGCATCGAACTTGATTTCACGCACGACCCCTTGCGGGGTGACCAGCTCGACTTCGTACTCGTAGCGGTTGTGCTTCTCTTCCAGCTCCGCCTCAAGCAACTTCGCCCCGGGGTAACGCCCCAGGGCGGAGTTCAACAGTTGCTCCAGCGGCAGGATGATGCCCTTCTGACGTAGCTCCAGGGCTTCATCCTGATCGAGGTCGCGGGCCAGGGCCGGCGTACAGAAGACCAGCAATGCGAGGAACAGCCACGGTGCCGTTCGCTTGCGTGCAGTCATCAGGTGTCCTTGGCGTCCTTGAGTACTTCACCGGTCTTGGCATCAAGGTCCACGTCCCATTCGACGTTCTGCGCGTCACGCAGTTCGACCTTGTACACATAACGGCCGTACACGTCCTCGAGCTCGGAGTCCTTGATGGTGGCACCCGGATGCTTGGCCAGCGCTTTTGCGTTGAGGTCATCCAGCGACAGGATGGTCTTGGCCTGGACCAGCTGCACGACTTCATTGGTGGGGATGTCTTTAGCCAGCGCAACGTTGGCGCTCAGGGCAAGGGCGGCGGTGGCGAACAGGGCAGTCAATGTTTTCATCGTGTCTCTCCATTTAGGATCAATCTTGCTTACGGGTTCAGAATACCGAACCGAACTTAACTGAAACTGAAAACAACTGGCGCCATGATAGCTCAGGCGCGCCCCTGTTCCGTCCACGCTTCTCTATAATCGTTGATCCAGGACAACGAGGCCCTTATGAGCTCAATCCAGATCAAGTTTCCAGCGCTGACACTCAAGGCCGGCACGCGGGCGTTTGCCCATGTACACGAACGCGGTCTGCAGGCTGCAGACGTGGGGGTGCTACCGGGCGCTGCAGGCGGCCCCAAGGCGCTGGGTATCCAGGGTATCGACCTGGCGCTGTTCGGCCAGTGGCTGCCCACAGCACCGCGCGCGCGCTCGCTGATCGGGGCATCGATCGGCTCCTGGCGCTTCGCCAGTGCCTGCCTGCCCGACCCCGCCCAGGCCCTGCTGCGCCTGGGCCATCTGTATACCGAGCAGGATTTCGCCAAGGGCGTGACCCAGGCCCAGGTCAGCCAGAGCTGTCGTCGCATGCTCGATGACCTACTGGAGGGCCAGGATGCTCGCATTCTCGACAACCCCCACTATCGGCTCAACATCATGCTGGTCAGAAGCCACGGCCTGCTTCAGCACGATCATCGAGGCCGACTGGGCGTAGGCCTGTCGTCGGTGATTGCCGACAACCTCGTGAGCCGTTCGCGGCTGGCCCGGCACTTCGAACGCGTGATCCTGCATGACGCACGCTGCGCACCGCCGTTGAACCCCCTCACGGACTTCCCTTCGCGCTGCCTGCCGCTGGCGGTCGACAACCTGCGTCATGCCCTGCTCGCTTCAGGCTCCATTCCCATGGTGATGGAAGGCGTGCGGGACATTCCGGGGGTCGGGGCGGGCACCTACCGGGATGGTGGCTTGCTCGACTATCACCTCGACCTGCCCTACAGCGGCGAGGACATCGTGCTTTACCCTCACTTCACCCACAAGGTGGTGCCGGGGTGGTTCGACAAGGCCCTGCCCTGGCGGCGCAGCAATGCGCAATACCTGCAGAACGTGCTGTTGCTGGCACCCTCGCCGCAGTACCTGGCCCGCCTGCCCTACGGCAAGCTGCCGGATCGCAGCGACTTCAAGCGCTTCATGGGCGATGCCGGTAACCGCCAACGTTACTGGCGTACCGCCATGAGCGAAAGCCAGCGGCTGGGCGACGAGTTCCTGGAACTGGTGGAAACCGGCAAGCTGCACCAGCATCTGCAACCGTTGAAGTAGGCTTGCTGTTAAGCTGCCGGTCAGCATTGGTTTTCAGAGTTCTAAGATACCGTGGAAATTTTCAAAGATTCCACAGTGGATTCCCGCCGAAAACCGAGCGATACCATAAACAGCCATGACGCCCTAAAACAGGCGTCATTGGCGTATCGCCGCGTACCACTCTGTACCTTCCCAATCTCGAAAACCTAGTACATCATCCAGTACATCCAACTACCACCAAGAGGCAATGTACTAGTGGCGCTCACTGACACCGCGGCCAGGCAGGCCAAGTCCCGGGAAAAGGGCTACACCCTTGCGGACTCGCTAGGGCTCACGCTGTACATCGCCGATACGGGGGTAAAGAGCTGGCATTTCAGGTTCACGTGGCTTGGCAAGCAGGCCAGGATTTCGCTTGGGACTTACCCAGAGATTGGCTTGAAGGAGGCGCGCGCGCGGCGGGATGAAGCGCGGGAGGATGTTGCGCAAGGCAAAGACCCACGCGAATCAAGGCGGGTGAAGAAGACAGAGCGCCTCGGCGCTCAGGAGAGGACATTCCGCCGAGTCTATGACGAGTGGCTGGAATTCAGGAAGGGAAGCCTGACCGAGTCGACGATCAAGATTATTTCGAATGCGATGGAGCTGGATGTACTGCCGGCCTTTGGCCTGCGACAGATTGATTCCATCAAGCGATCAGACGTGATCACGCTGATTCGCAGGATTGAGCGCCGAGGATCGTTGACCACCTCAGTCAAGACCAGGCAATGGATGGGTCAGGTGTTCCGGTACGCGATTGCAACCGGCATGATCGAGAACAACCCCACGGCGGAAATGCACACTGTCACTGAGAAGATGGCGCCGCATAAACACCGGCCGTTCCTGGCTTTCTCCGAAATGCCCGCCATCATCAAGGCCATCGAGGAAAGTCAGTCAGGCCTGCAGCTGCAATGCGCCACCAAGCTGCTCATCCTTACGGCTTGCCGTCCGGCAGAGGTGCGCAAGGCCGAATGGGCGGAAATCGATCTGGACACCGCGACCTGGTCCATCCCTGCCAGCAAGATGAAGATGCGCCGCGACCACGTGGTACCGCTATCGCGGCAGGCCGTGGAGATACTACGCTCGATGCTGCCGATATCCGGCGGCATGAAGTACGTGTTCCAGAACCGGTCAGATGCCGTCCGCCCAATCGGCATTAACTATGCCGTCAACCTGCTGGACCGCTGCGGATATACCGGCCGGCAGTCGCCGCATGGATTCCGGCACCTCTTCTCCACCGAGATGAACACCCGCGGCTACAACAAGGACTGGATCGAGCGGCAGCTGGCCCACGCTGACAGCAGCGCAATCCGCGACGTGTACAACCACGCCACATATATAGAGCAGCGCCGCGACATGATGCAGGCCTGGGCAGACATGGTGCTTCCCTTCACTACTTGAACTGTCATTAGCTAACCACTAGGCCTTTCGCCTAGCAAGAGCTAGCCCGGATATGCGAAGTCGCTCAAGGGTTTCTTCGCGGTCTCCCACCACTCGAAAGAGACATCTTGACGGCTGCAAAAAAAACCTACGCTCTGTAGACTCTACGCTCTGTTAAATTGACGATGGCTATCGTCTTCTGCTTATGGATATTTTAAGTGGGCTCTCCTCAGCACTCCATGAATACTTTTAATTTCAGGCGCGATATTAATGGGCTTCGCTCTTGGGCCGTTATTGCTGTGATCCTGTATCACTTTGGGATTCCTGGATTCGGCGGTGGCTACGTCGGAGTAGATGTGTTTTTTGTGATCTCTGGTTATTTAATGACTGGAATTATCGCAGCCGGCCTAAATGATAAAGCCGGGAGCTTTTCATTGCCGTCATTCTATATAGCCAGAGCTAAACGACTGCTGCCGGCGCTTGCGGCACTGTGTAGCGTGCTGCTACTGCTTGGATGGTTCTATCTCCCGCAGGCAGATTACAACACACTAACAACACACATTCTTAGCGCAATTGGATTTTATTCAAATTTCCAATTTCTATCGGAAGCAGGGTATTTTGACGCAGCATCTTATGACAAATTGCTGCTCCATACTTGGTCACTTTCGGTTGAATGGCAATTCTACCTAATCCTCCCAATAATATTAAAGATTGTATGGAGAATTAGCCCGCGCCAACGATCGCTCGCTACAAGCATACTATTGCTGTCAATGTCATCGCTAGCCATTTGCATATATACATCTGAAGTTGATAGATCTTCTGCCTTTTATCTTTTCCATACTCGCGCCTGGGAGATGCTGGCTGGCGGTTTAGTATTTTTTATGCGTAGAAAAGACCCAACATCAGAAATTAACGGTAGATTATTAGAAGCATCGGGCGCAGTTCTTATAATACTGTCGATGACTTTTTTTGATTCCACAACAAATTGGCCAAGCTGGAGAGCTTTGGCTCCAGTCATCGGCACTATGCTCATCATTGCGGCGGCTAGACAGGATTCGGTACTAACTGATTCCAGGCCAGCCCAATGGATTGGTGATTGCTCTTACTCGCTCTACCTATGGCATTGGCCCATCGTGGCCACAATGGCATCCTTTGAGCTGCTAGGAAACCCCATCGCCATTGTTGCCGGCCTAATATTAACTTTTTTTATCGGCCGCCTGTCTTACACCCACATAGAGAAAGGAGCCAGAAGAAAAACAGTAAATTCATCAACAACCAAATCACTTTCATTAATCTTAATTGCACTTATTGCAATAGCAGCTCCTAGCTTGATAATCAAACACCTGGAAGGAGCTCCGAACAGAAGCTTTGCAACGAAAGTAGGTTTAATATTAGAGCAAGCAGAAAATAAAAACCCCAGACTGGAAGAATGCAGAACACCAGGTAGACAGCCATTTACAAAGTGTCATTATGGCGGAGAAAATCTTGGCGTAATTGTTTTAGGTGACAGTCATGTCCCACCGATAATACGTGCTATTGAAAAATCACTACCAAAAGAGCTATACGCCCTAGACTTAAGCATCTCAGGATGTCTAACAATAAGGAATATAAATATTGTCACTGCCCCTAAGTCGCGGTGCTCAGAGCTTATAGAAAACGCGTTAGATATATCAAAAGCAGCGCCACATGACATTCCGATAGTGATAATAAATAGAGCTAGCGCCTATATTTTCGGCCCAAACGAGCCCGACAGGAAGGCAGAAATAGAGCAGCCCGCCGTATATGTAACAAAAATGTATAGCGAACGAACACAGGAATACCTTGATGAGATTCGAGAAGGAATTATAAGCACTGCGTGTGAGTTCGCAAAAAATAGAACGGTTTACATGATGAAGCCGATTCCCGAAATGAAACTAGACGTACCAAAAACAATGGCACGACGAGCAATGATACCTGGGAAAGAAACAGACATATTTATAAGCATCGATGAGTACAAGGAACGAAATGCTTTTGTGCTCAATGCGCAAGAGGAAGCGCGAGACAGGTGCGGGATTGTAATTCTCGACCCCACGCCATACCTATGCGATAAAGGTCGCTGCTCCGGCTCTAAAGATGAGCTCCCTATCTACTTTGATGATGATCATTTAAATGAGCGCGGAGCAGATCAAATAGTGCCAATGTTCAGATCAATGATGACCCCATCTGCATTACCTGGCGCAAAGATCTCAAAAGAGTAATGCACGAACAGCTCAGATTAACCCGCCAAGCCACGCGGCCAGCATGGCAGTTTGCATGATCGGCTATTGACCACCTAGCTGAGTGTAGGATTGCTGGCAGGTCAGCCCCCTTCCCCGGCTTTGATCAGCATCAGCCGCCAGGTCTCCCGCTCTTTCATCAGCGCGCTTGAGCACGTCGGCAAGCACCAGGGCGACGCGGGAAGCTGCCGCGCTTGCGGCGGCAGTGCAGGAATGGCCGCCGGCCGGACTGGTGATACGGCTGGCTGTTCGGTCAGCTTCATCCCGCAGGCTGAGATCAGCGCGAGCAGCGGCAGCATCAGCCACCGCACGGTCAATGATTTTCTGTCCATCCAGAATCACCTTGTTCATTTGTTGTTGGTGGGCCTGCTCCTTGGTCCGCTCTGCAGTCTCGGCCAGGGCCCAGGCCTGCTTGTCGCCAGCATCGCGCGCGGCCCACCTGCCCTGCCACTCGGCGTCCATCGTCGTGCGCCCATGCTCATAGGCGCACCAGTACGACGCCAGCAACAGCAGCAAGGCCGTAGCGCGCCAGGCCCAGCCGTTCACGCCAGCCTCCCGCCGGCCGCGATGTAGTGCGACAGCAGGTCATCCAGCTTGCGCTCATGCTGCCCGTACCCAGCGCCTGGCAGGCTGGCCCAGATGTTCCGGCACTTCGTGATCGCGGCTTGGATGCGGCCGGCGTGCACGTCCGCCAGGGCGCCACGTTCCTTGACTAGGTGCAGGGCCAGCTTGTCTTGGCTGGTGGGCCCGAAGTCGGGCAGCTTGAGCAGGTCGCGATAGTGCGGCCAGTAGCGCTGGAGTTGCTGGTACCGGCCAGCGGCCGTGGACTTCAGGCCCTTATTGTTCACTGTCACCAGCACGCCAGGGTGAGTGCTGTAGCTCTTGAACGTGTTCGGGCTATCGATGCCGCCAACAACCACGTCATAACCATCGTCGCGGGTGTGCTTGCTAGTCGAGGTGCCTTCGGACCAGGCCAGCATATCGAGGAAAGCGAGCGCATTCTTGCTGCCCGCCAGGGAGTCGGAAATTCGAGCCATGCGTTTCTCCAGGCAATAAAAAACCCGCTCAAGGCGGGTATCGGTGTTCAGCTGTGGTCAGGCCGGCGGCGCGGGCCAGTCGATATCGGTCGGGTAACCTGGCTGCTCAGGTAGCCGGCTCAGCGCGACCCGGTATTTCTTCCAGGCCTTGAGCGAAAGCAACTCAGCGTCGGTCGCGTCGTCCAGGTCGACTGCGTCCTGCAGGGGTGCAATTGCCGCGTCTGCAGCGGCGCGGCGAAATGCGGCATCAGCGACCACGGCGGCAAGGCGAGCGGCAGTGGCTGCCTGCTCTTTGCCCTCTCTCGTGATGACCAGAGTCCAGTCGATGCTGGCGTCTGAATGCGGCCAGGTCTCGGGCGCTACCGCAGCATCTGGAAGCCCGTCGGTCGGCAACGGGACCCTGCCGTCTGCAGGGTCAATGATAGGTTCCGGCCAACGCACAGCTTCACCCGCGCCAGGTGGATACGGCAGCCGCAGCACAACGTGAAGCTCGCCATCGACGCGCTGCGCATCGCCGGCGAAATGCGACTCTGGAAAAGCCTCGAGCGGCAGCGTCGCGCCTTCAGGCAACTGCGACAGATCGAACCGGGCGCCATTGAGCGTGAGCACGTCGCCGGCCCTGAGTACTTCGAACGGCAGATTGATGCCAGCCGGAGAAAGTTTGATGATCATGAGTACCACCTTCCTATTGCCAATACGCAGATGCCGGACGATGCGGTAGTTGTGGTGTACACCTGGATTGAGGCGCTAGAAGTCGAACTTGAAAGTGGACGAGCCCCCCATGCCGCACCCGAATTGACTGAGGCCCAGACCATCGGGGCTCCTGCGAATGGCGCAGCAAACGTGACGGGTATGTTCTTGAAGTAGGTGTTACCCGATGCAGACCCAACGAAGTTCGAGCTCGTTGCAGAGAACAAGCCCGTGTCAGCCATTGCCATGCAGAGCATGGTGCCGTTAGGCAGCTTCAGGTATTCGCCATTTGCATTCGCGCCGTATTCGAAGAGTGCGCCGGTCGGTACGCCGCCGGACTGGCTGACTGTGCCGAGAATGTCTGCCAGTGCCGCCAGTTTCAGGCCCAGGTTGCTGCGAGCATCAGCAGCGGTCTTCCCGCCGGTACCGCCCTGGGCGATCGAGAGGGCTGTAGTCAGCGCTGACAGCGACGTGATGTCGGAGTTGGCGCCGGCGTTCGCCTTGTGGGAGACGTTCTGTTCGGACTGCGCAGCTGCCGCCGCCGAAGCCGCAGCAGCGGTGGCCGATGCCGACGCCTGGGTATTGTGACCGGCCGCGGCATTTCGATATGCGAGCGCGTTCTGAGCGGACGTTTGAGCTGCAACTCGGTATCCATCCGCAGCCTGCTCGGACCCCAGCGCTGCTCCAGCTGAGATTTCGGCCGCTGCGCGATCGTTACCAGCTTGAGTTGCCGACGCGCCGGCGCGGGTCGCTGAGCTTTCTGCGTCGCTAGCAGCCTGCTTAGCTGCTGCAACGTCCTCCTCCACGCTCACAAGCCCGGCGGTGATTGCACGCAATCTATCCGCCGACTCCTTCACATAACCTTGCATCGGCGCGAGAGCATAATGGCCGACGGTCACCGCCTCCCCTTGGTAGGCCGGAATAATTGACAGCACCGAAGCACTGGCGATGTTGGTGACCTCGTACCAGCGCCCATCAGGCCCCTGAAATGCGTCACCTACACGTCCATTGGCAGAGAACGCCGTGCCTGTACCAGTTACTGTGACCTCTCCAGGCACGACTGCAACCGTGCCACTTCTATACCAAGACATAAATTCTCCAGGCAATAAAAAGCCCGCGCGAGGCGAGCAAATGTTTTCTACTGCTGGCTCAAGTGCCAGGTAGCCGGGCAAATACCACTGCAGGCGCGCCTAAATCAGACCAGGCTGTGATCCCACCCGGCCCCGAACCGACGCCAAACAACTGCAATCTGTTTTCTGAGTAGTTGAATCGAGCGCCGGTTGACAGCCAGTCAGGACTGTTGGGTGCAAGAATTCCCCTTGAAAAAGGGTTGATCATGAAATATTCATCGGTTGCTATCGGTCCTGTTATGGCCGAGCGCCAATAATACGCAGAGCCGATGTCTGTCCAGTTCCCCCAGCCCTCAAATGCCCACGCATTTGTTGCCTTGGTGAACAGGACGGGGGCCGCTCCAGAGTCGTAAATAATTACCCCCTCCCCATCCCACATTCTTAGCCCCCAGGCTGATGCTGATCGGGAGGCAAATACCGCAGCGAACCATTTACCAGCTGGCCTGAAGCCGATGTTTCCTGTTGCATCAAGCCGGAACCCTGTCCATGCCCCCGGCCCACCTAAAACCGTCATTCCGTTGTACAGAACTTGGGGTTGGCTGGGCGAATTTCGGATGAACACACACGGCGGCTCGGGAGTTCGTATAGGAGCGGGGAACGTGATAGTCACGGACGTAGAAGTTGCAGCGTACGTGCCGCTATACATCGCACATAGCCTGGGGTTATCGGCGTCAATTTGAATGTAACTATCGTCATTCCTTACCAGCAGACCGAAGCTCAATTTCTATACCTCATCACCAAAAGCCTGACCTGGATTGCGGTCACAGCTTCATTCAGCCCACTAGGCTGGTCAGGGTGTATCGCGCGCAGAGTTACCCCCCCGCTATAAACGGCCATGTATGGCATTGCGTTCACCGCATAGGTATTCGGGGCCGCTTGCGTAGGAAGTAACGTTGCAACACAGGTCGATGGGTTGAAACCGGGTATTGGTACGACGATTACTAATCCGTTTCCTTGAGGACCTAGCCTATACAGCTGATTGTGAATGACCTGGTACGTGAAGCTGTCGGTGTCCATTTCCAGCACGCCTTCATCGTTCCAGGTCCGCAGTCCGTAGGTCATGCTGTGAGATCTCCAAGCTGGACGCGCAGCCGATTGTTGCCATCGAACACTTTCACTGCACGATGGGTGATCGTGAGCCGGCCCTGCCCGGCTACCACACCATTGATTTCGAGCGTCCCGTCCTTGTTCAGCCTCCAGCCCTGCACGCCCGCCACGTAGTTTGTCGAGCTGATGAAGCTCCCGATCTTGGCGTTGGTGATCGTGCCGTCCTGGATGAACGCCTGATTCATGAACACTTGGCCGGACTGTACGACAAACGGCGTGAAGAGCTGCCCATTGTCCAGCGTGCCGATCACAGCGAAGCGATTGGCATTGACGAGGAACTGGCTGATCGGGTTGCCGTTGTTGTCGTTCTCGATCGACAGGCCGAAGCCCGCCGCGACGAGCTGGTTATTGCTGGTCTGCTGCATCTTCACCGACCACATCGTGCTCAACTTGCCGTCGGTGTCGGCCTGGGCGCGCGCCACGGTCTGGATCTCGGACTTGCTGTCGCCGACCTCGGCACGGATCTGCGTGATTGCCTCTGCCGTGGCCTCGGTGCTTGTCGCAACGGTTCGCTCAAGCTCAGAGATGCCAGCCGACACATCGCCAACCGTAGCGGCCAGCTCTGTTGCGCGCTGGGCCAGGGCTTCGTCAGCTGTCGCACGGACGATCACTTCCTGCGCAAAGGCGGCATTGGCGTCATAGGCGTTCATGGCGTCAGTGAGGTCGCCCTCGCCGTCGTCCTCCCGCCATGCAGCCCTGAGCGCCTGCAGGCTCGATGCCTGGGCCGTTACCACCCCATCCAGTTCGGTGATGTCGGCCGTGTTCATCTGTACCTGCATGGCCAGACCGTTGGCCGATTCCAGTGATTGCCCCACATCCAGCCAGAAGGCCACGTTTGGCGGGGCGTTGCCGCCCTCTGGATCTGCTGGTACGTCGTGCGCGGCTTGGTAGATCCTGCCAGCGACCACAACCATCTCGCCCTGGGTGTAGGCCTGCTCAGGGTCGTATGCCTTGAGCCCGTCCAGTGCGTCGATCTGATCTTGCAGGCCGGGGATCTTGTCGATCTGATCCTTGAGGTCCTGGCCGAGTTCCGTCTCTCCGATCTGCCCCGCAATGAGGTCGAGGATCGGCGCAGCATCCATGCCGCTTTGCCCCAGCACGCCGTTATCCACGGGGTACCACGGCCCGATGTTGCCGGTGCGGTCGACGAGGCGTGCCCAGAAGAAGAACGACACGCCCGCAGCCAGCCCCTGCAGCATGAAGTCACGCTGCGGGTGGGCCAGGTCGGTGAGCTTCGTTGCCGTCGACAGGTCGTTGCTTGGGCTGTACCAGATCTCTGTGCGCTGTGTGTCCTCGGCGCCGGGCGGAAAGCCCCAGCGCAGGCCGATTGCGAACAGCTCGCTCGAGGCGTTCAGATAAGACACCGCCGGTGGCAGGCCTTCCTTGCCCTTGAGATCGGTGAGTATCGAGTCTCGCCAGATCGACGAGATATCGAACGCGCTGACTGCGCGAACCCGGGCGAGGTACTGACCGGCGTAGATGCCAACCACATCGACTGACGCGGTGCCGGTGCGTTGAAGCCTGATCCAGTTGCCATTGTCCTTGCGCCACTCGACGTCGTATCCCACGGCCCCTTCCACCGCAGGCCAGGCAATGGTCATCGTGCTGACGGCCAGGCCCTGGCTGATCGCGTAGTCCGAGGTCAGGGTGACGCTCGCCGGCGGCGGAACAGTGGTCACCGGGATGACGCTGATTGGGCGCTCCTCAAGCTTGGCGCCGGTGTCGATCGCTGGAAACTTGCTCGGGTTGAATTCCAGCCCGGTGATCTCGTACTCGCCCTCGGCGGTGCGCGCAGTCTTCAGTACGCGAAACAGCTGGATGGCCAGGTCGTCGGCATCGATTGCCCACTGCAACTGAGGCTCCGGCTGCACGCTGTAGGCCGTGGTCACGGTCACGGCGCGTCCGGCAACCGACTGCACGGTACGGCCTTGGGCACTGCCGTTTGGCAGGTTGATAATCAGGCGGTCGCCGGCCTTGATTTGGGTGTCGCGGTCCAAGGTCACAACCTTGCCGACAGCCGCGGCGATGCGCCCGCCGTTCGGGCGGCCAGAAAGAAGCTCATCCGCAACCGGAATGACGTGCCCAGGCAGCGGAATGCGTCCCTCCATGCCAGTCTTGAAGGTGACAGTCCGATCCTGGTTGTTGCTCAGCAGCGCCCACTTGCCGCGGCGCTGGGCCTCGCTGGCCCTGGTGCAACCAATAGCCGAGATCTCGATCGGACGATCCTGGAAGCGGCGCTGCAGCGCCAGGTCGGTGACCGGGATCACATCCGTGTCGTAGTTGTTGCCGGGGTTGTCGTAGCTGACCAGGGCCCGGCTGTAGTGCGTGCTGCGCTCGGCGCCGCCATAGGTGAACTCGCCATCGATGACGTTCGCCCGGGTGAACACGTAGTCGAAATCCTGCGCACGCGGCATGTCGGCCTGCATGAACAGCGCGCCCTGGGCCCAGTACACCATGCCTCGATAAATGGCAGAGAGATCGCGAAGCAGCGTCCAGGCCTCGGCCTTGCCCTGCAGGTTCAGGTCGCACAGGAATCGCGGTTCCTGCCCGCCCACCCCATTCGGTACAAGCTGGTCGCAGTACTGGGCGATGCGGTACATCTCCCACTTGTCGACCATCCACGACTTGATGCGCTTTCCCAGGCCGAACCGGTCTTCCACGCACAGGCCATAGGTGACGAATGCAGGGTTGTTGGTCCACGCCTGCTTGAAGGTGCCGTCCCATGTACCGGTATAGGTGCGGGCAATCGGGTCGTAGTTGGTAGGCACTGGCCAGCGGCGCGCCTTGCACTTCACCGTCACAGACGGGATGTTCTGGAACTGCTCAGCGTCGAACTCGATGTAGAGCAGCGCAGTGTTCGGATAGCGCAGCTTCTGGTCGATGATCTCGGTGTAAGCCTCAATCATCATGGTGTCGGCGATGTTGCCAGCGTTCCGATTGGGTGTGAGGCGGCGAACGCGAACAACCCATCCTGTGGTCGCGGCCGGCAAATCCACGCGCACTGACCGTTGGTAGCCATTGCTGGTCTTGCCGCTTACCGAGTTGCGGTGTGCTTGAACGAATGCGCCACCATCGGTGGCGATGTCGATCGCATACTCGATGGTGTAGCCGTTGGTGTCGCCAGAGCTGGTGTCTTGGCTGAGCAGGCGTGGCCAATTGAAACGCAGCCGTATTGCCGACAACTGAGTGTTGCTCAGCGCACGCGTCCATGGCTGTTCGCTGCGCAGTTCAACGCCAACCGAGGTCTCGCTCTCGATCGCAGGAATACCCTTGATGTAGCTTTGCTCCACAGTGCCACGGCGGAACTCCCATTTCACGCCCGGGAAGTTCATATTGCCGCTGGCATCTTGGATTGGTGTGTTGTCGAGGTAGATATCGCGCGCTGTCGGCGTTCCGTCGAATTCGCCCTCGCCCACTGCCAGAAGTATCTTGGCGATGTTGGTTGACCGCAGGCTGTCGGGAGCCTCGTAGGGAGCCTTGGGCTTCTTGCTGCCGCCTTTGGCGCCAGTGACGTCAGGTGGGAGTGCTGCGCCCATGCTTTCCTCCGGGCAATAAAAAACCGCCCGAAGGCGGCTTGTCGTCTGTTCTAAGGCTACGCCTTGTCTTCGGCGTAGATGGACGCGGAAATGATCGCCCCACCCCACCGGCGCTCGCCGATGCAGATTGGCACGGGGTTTCCGCTGGCGGTGGTGTTGTTCGCACTGCCGAAGGCGTATGAAGGTCGGTTCTCGGGCGCTGCGCTCTGAGACAGCCCCTTCGCCTGCGGACTCAGCATTTGGATTACACCGCCGAGCGCCATGGCCGCGCCGATTTGCATAGCCCATGCCTGCCCTGTAACAGCGCCAGCTACCACCATGGCCACGCCGACGATAGTCTGGAGAAGACCGCCGCGCTTGCTACCGCCGATCACCGGAACGATGCGCACCTCGCGCGCGCCGCCGCGACCGAAGTCTTCGGCGCCCACGTTCTTGCGGTTGCGGAACACGGCGAACCGCAAACCCATTCCATCCAGGCGCTGGATCTCGGCCTCAAACCCCTCCAGCGTTGCTTTCAGGGCCTTGAATACCTCCCAAACCTCGCCGCTATCGATCTGCCGGCGGTGGGTGCGCCCGAACTTCTGGGCCAGCGATCCGGATAGTTTGATGGTGGTCATGGGTGCGTAGACGATGGCGCTCATCGGGCCTCCTTGTGCCGCAGAATCAGGCGAGTTCGGTCATGCCAGGGGCCGCCATAGATGATGATCTCGGATGGCCGGTCGTACAGGTGGTGCAGCAGAAATGGCCCTGGGCCGAACAGTTCGGCCTGCTCACACGGCAATTTCGGGTCGCCAGCCAGGTAGATACCGGCATGGTTCGGGTGCACGGTGCGCCCTACGGCCATGACGATCATGTCGCCGCGCTCTGGCGTGTCCACCTGGTAGAACCCGGCAGACTCGTAGGTCTGCTCGTAAAGGCTCGGGCCCGCGGCCTGCTCCCACCATCCATCCTCTCGGGCGTAGTCTGGGAACTCCACGCCCCATTCCCGCTGGTACCAGTCGGCGCACACTTGCCAGCAATCCCAGGCGCCGTGCACAAATGGCCGGCCCAGCAACGGGGTTTCGCCGGTGGGTGTGATCGTCCGCAGGTCACCTTCCGGCCAGGACAGGATGTGCCAAGGCAGCCCGGTGGCCTCGCACATGGCCAGGTCACGCGGCGAAGGCCTGCTGGTGGCGTCCGGGTGAGAGTGAACGACGCCGATCACCTGTCCCTGGTCTTCCGCGCCGGCGTACTGCTCCGGGGCAATGCGGAACTCCTCGGTCGGCTCGGTTGCCACGTTCGCGCAGGGGAAATACACCTGCCTCCGGCCCACGGCCAAGATTAGCCCGCAACACTCGCGCGGGTACTCCGCCGCAGCGTGCTTCTGCACGGCAGCAAGGATGTGTTTCAGCATGATCAGCTCCTGGCGATCAGGGAGACGGCAGGGAAGCCGCCGAAGGGCAGTTGGTTGCCTTGGCCGAAGCGCACCACGCAGCCAGTGTCGAGACAACCGTTGCACTGATCCTTGGCCGGGTCATCCGTGCGGTTGCCGTCGAAGTCGAAGTACGGCCCGGTGTACCCGCAGTTCGGCCCCCGGTAGCCGTTCGTCATGGCCCAGTGGCACAGCTGAGTCATCTGGCGGCCGATGCTCTCGCCGCCGACATCACCGGGGCTGGCCAGCTCCCACGACACGGTGGTGCCGTTTTCAGACACTTTCTGGTCGATGTACCAGACCTCAATCGCTTCCTCGGTCGGGTCTGCCTCTGGGTTGCCTCCCGGGAAGTTGATCGGGTCCAGGTACCGCCTCATCGTCTGCCGAATCGTCAGCTTGAACTCCAGCAGGTTGTCGAAGGCCAGGCACAACGCTGTGATCCGCCCGTTGACGTTGCCGACCGAGATCGTTGGGCGTACCGCAGTCCCGTCCGAATTTGCCTCGATACCGTCGACCTGTATGGGCCAGGCGCCGTACTCATTTCCCTGCCACCAGATCGACTTGGCCGGCAGTTCATCTGCGTTGACTCCGGCCGCCGCCAGCTCTTCAGGTGTATGGGGGATGGCGTGGCCGTGGAAGCGCAGAACATCAGCCCCCCAGTCCGAGCCGTCCAGTTCAAACAGCAGCACCTCGCTGCCTGGCTGGAGCAGCTGGATGTCTTTGATCAGTGACATGAGGATTCCTTACGGGTGGAAGGCCCGCTGGAAGGTGGCGGTGACCTTGAACTGCTCGCCGCCCATAGGGGTCGGCTTTGGATCGGCGCAGGTGAACAGGCCCAGCTCGCCAAGCGGCGTGATCCAAAGGAAGGCCTTCGCGCCAGCGTGCCGATCGAAGAAGTCCATGACCTCCAGCACCCGGCTCTTCCTGCCGGTGATGGTCACCGGGTAGCTGTCTTCCTTGTTGTTCGGGCCATCGCCGACGACCTGTCGGTATCCACCGCCGAAGCGAGAATCCCGCACCCTGTACTGGATATCAGGGGTCTCGCCGCGCTCAGTAGCCCAGCGGAAGGTTTCAATGGCCATCAGGTTCTCCGCGTTGCGTTTCGGTGGCTGATTCCGCCCGGTCGCCAAGATTCTGCTACGGCCTTCTGGGCAGCGATTTCCATCTGCTTCTGCATGTTCTGCTGCAGTAGGCCATGGTCCAGCTCCATTCCCTCGCCGCTCCTATCCGGAACACTGATGTTCACGGGCGCATTGACTGAGATGGACGTGGAGGCACCACCGCCAGCCGCAGCAACTGAAGTAGGCCCAGCCCCCAGCGGCGTGATCGTGCCGCCCTCGGCCCCCATCATCAGGTAGGTCTTCCCTCCCTGATTCAGCAGCTCCGGTCCCAGTTCGTTGACCTGGTAGAGCGAGTTCGCCGCTACCGGGCCACCAGCAGCGCGCTGGCCGGAGACGAAGTTGTCCATGAACTGCGGGCCGTATCCGGCCTGCGTCGACCCAGCCGAAGCTGCAGCGCCACCAGCTCCACTGAACCACGAACCGAGCGCACTGCCGGCAATGCTCGATAGCAGCCCTGATGCAGCCTGCCGGGTGGCAATCCGCGCCATGTCCGCCAGCACCGACTTGGTGAAGTCGGAGAACGACAGCTTGCCGGTGATGGCGAAGTTCGCCACCGCGTCCTCCATGCTGGTGAAAGCATTGCCGAACAGCGTGCGAGTCTGGCCGGCGACGTCCCTGGCCTGCTCGAGGTAGGTGGAGAAGGCCGACCGCGCGCCAAGCGACCAATCCTGCTGTTGTGCGTCTACATCCTGGTAGTACTTCTCCTGCCTCGCCAAACGCGAATCCAGGGCTTTCTGCAGGGCCTGATTTTCCTTCTCATATAGGCTTTCGCTTATTCGGCCCTCGTTGCGCTGCTGCTGGAGGTTGTCCATCTGCTGCTGGTACTGCTGCTCGATGCTCAACCGCTCTTGCATGCGCTGCCGGGCGACATCTCCCAGGCCCATGCCGGCCAGATTGCTGTCGAGACCGAGCGATGCGCGCTGCAACTGGCTGTTCAGGTTGCCCTGAAAGGCCGCAAGCTTCTGCGCCTCCTCCGTGGACACCTTGCGCAGCTGCATCTCCTTCTCCAACCCAGCATTCTTCTGGAGCTGGGCGGTGACCTGCTGCTGGTTGGCCAGCAGCGACTTCTGGTCGGCGGTCAGGACCTTCTTGTCCTTGATGTCGGCCAGCTGCTGCTCCCATTTCACCAGCGCCTGGCCAGCCTCACCCAGCTTCTGCATCTCGCCGCGCTGGGCACCGATGAGGCCGTTCTGCTGCTGGAGGACAGAGTACTGCTGGCGGGCCTGGTCGAGGGCCTTGGTGCCTGCGTCCTCGCGGTAGGTCGGCCCTGCTGGCCCTGACTTTTCTTTGAATTGCTCGCGAGCTGCATCACGCAGCTGGTTGAGTTCAGCATCCGTGTATACCCGGCCACCGTCACCAGCGGCAGACTTCTTGGCGAGTTCGTTGATCTCCTCCAGACGAGCCGCCAGCTTGTCTTGATTGCTTGCCGTAGTTCGAAGCTGGCCGTTGAGAGTTTCCTGGGAAAGGATGGAATCGCGCTGCCTCTGACGGTAGTTTTCTTGGGCCTGATCAATGGATTTCTGAAGCCTGATCTGGTCGTTGAGAGCCTGGATGCGACTTTCCAGTAAAGCTCTCTCATTGCCCGCTTCTGCGCTCTTGGCAACAATAGAGTTGCCCGCGACATTCTTTTCCAGCGCTGCCAGATCCTTTTGCGCTTCGGCTAGTTGGTCTGCCAGGCTCGCAGATCGGCCGAAATCAAGCGCCGCATCGCCGGCATTTTTCGTCATCCCCCAGACGCCGCGCCATGCTTTTTCGATCCAGCCCAGGTTTTCGACGATCTCCTTGGTCCTAGAGTCAATAGTCTGGGCATAGGTATCTGTCAGCAGCTTGGCTGCTCCGACTGTGTCACCTTGCTCTTTCAGGGCAGCAATCTGAGCGTACGTACTGGCGGTAAGGAAGTTATATTGGTCGTTCAGCTCTTTGGCGGCTGATACTGGGTCTTTCCCGATCTTGACGAATTCGGCGACAGTCTGCTCAACCGCGCGCCCTGTAGCGTCCTTCATCTGAAGAGATGCAGTTGCAACGGTGCCGATGCTTTCACCGGCAATATTCGCATTACCTGCAAGCTGAGCCAGAATCTCAGCTGCAGCCCCAGTTGTACCTACAGTCGAGGCGATCTGCCGGGAAAGATCTGCCATGGCGCCCACGTTCGTGCCGGCCGCATTGCCGCTTAGAATCAGAGACTTCCGAAAAGCCTCTTGCTCCTCACTACCTTTGTAGTAGGCGACTCCAAGGCCGGCCACCGCCGCTCCAGCAAGCGTGAAGGGGTTGATCAGGCCGGCGATGTATCCGCCCATAGCCCTTGCAGCCGGCCCAATACCACCAAACATGTCCTTGAGCTGGCCGCCTTGCTGGAGAAACACCGTCAGAGGGGCTTGGCCGCCCTGTAAGCTCACGACGATGTCTGTCAGTTGCGCCGGAACTCCTCGCAGCGCTGCCGCCGTCGCTCTGGCCGACATGCCAGTGCGGGACAGTGAGGAATCCATCCTGCTCAATCCTTCCCGCGCCTGATCTATCTTCCCTTTGTAATCTGCGAATGTGTCCGCGTCCAAAGCGCCAGAAGCCTTGAACCCCTGAAGTCGGCGCTCCATGTCATCTAGCCTGCCGAGGGCAGCGACAGCCGGATCAATTCGACCCAGCAGCTCCTGCAGGCCATCAGCTTGAGTGCCGGTCGTGACAGCTGCCTGCCTTGCAGCAGCAGCGATTCTATCCTCCGTCTCAATGAGGGCGCGACCGCGCTCGTTGATCTGCGCCTGATAGGCTGACCAGTCAGTCGCGGCGGACTTCGAGGTCTCCATGGCGCTGCCAACGCTTACTACACTCGATGCCAGCCCCTTGTGATAGTCACTTGCCTCAAGGGAAGCCTTGGCCATGGCGGTGAGTCGAGCCATGGCCTCACTTGCGGTTTCTGCAACCTTTTCTTCAGCAGAAGCCAGCTTGCCCATTGATTGCTCGGCTGCTGAGCTGCTAGCGGCAAGATCCTTGATCGAAACGCCGGAGGATCTGGCCTGCGCCCCAACAGCAGCTGCAGCTTTCTCTGCACGCTCTCCGGCTTTTGCGAAGTTCTCCAGATTATCGGCCGCAGTGACTGCTTCTCCCGACTCGACGCGGACCCCCAGGACGGCAATATCACCTTGGCTCATGATTTCTCCAGGCATAAAAAAACCCGCCGAAGCGGGTTGTGTGAAATGTGGGGTTTCTACTGCTGTCCATCAGCTTTACATAGAGCTCTATCCAATGAGCTCTCATCAACTCCTTCAAACGATACTGCCTGACCGCCACCATCCTTCCAGATCACGGTGTAGCGCTTGAATCCAACGTAACCGCCCATGGCATTTTTCGAGTTAACCTCACCACACACCCAGCCATCCTTCTTGCTCCGCTCATTCCGGAATTGAGCAGACGACGGGTCAGTGAGCTTCTCTGCGACGGCCTCCCGCGCCCTATCAATATCGCTCTTCCCGCAGCCAGTCAGGGTTACCCCGACCAGCGCCAGTAAAGCCAAAGTACGGTTAATCAAAGTCATTTTCATCCTCGTCATCAAGTTCAGTGGACATGATGCCAATAAGTCCGCCCATGCCGCCAACCTTGTCTATATACCCGTCGAAGAAATGCCCTTCAGACCCACACATGACCTTCATGCCCTCAAGGAGACTCACCTTCTCCTGGTAGCTGCATTTAGTGGCACCAATCACCTTCGCCATGAGAAGAAAGCGAAGATAGTCACCGCCATCAAATGGGATCGAGCCTATATCTGATGACATCTGTTGCCAGTCGCCTGGCTCGACAAAACTCTTGGTTACTGGGTACCAACCACCTTGCCAATCCTCGTCCACAAAAATTGGAAGAATCTCCCGAGGCAGGCATTCAATACGCCCATGTTGCTGCAGAACTTTGAGTTTATTCTTTCGCCAGACCATAGCCACGAACCGGTATCCCACAATTAGATCGGACGGGGCGGTCTGACTCTCATATGGCAAACGGTAGTACCGCTCCACAAATGGGCTGTAGCTCTCGACAAGCTGTATTCGATGCCCAAACGGGCCGATCTTTCCACTATCTCGCACATTCAAACAAATTCGTTCAGGGCCATCCCATGGCATCTGCTTCAACGTTTCAGGTGCGAACAGCCACCGTAGGTAAGTCTCATCCGGGCCAGCGAAACGCATAGCTGACCGCAGGTACAGCATAGCGCCGCCCTTCGTGACATTCTGCAGAGCGCCAGCGCCGTGCTTCCTGATAGTGTCTTCGATTTGACGCTTGTCCTTGGCGGTAAGGCGATACGCCGCTGGATCATATTCGTGACTTATGGTGTCTTCGGGGCCGTAGAGATACGGCTGAAGGAGTTCTAGCGGATTCACATCGAGAGCATCCCTGTCTACATGCAGGGCAATCTACCACCGTCAGCAGGAAGCGCCAAAGCCCAGCTCTAGTAAGGCGCTTGGCTCAGACGCAGAAAACCAGCGCGGGGCTGGTCTATGCAGTCAGCTGAAAACCCACCAAAGAACGCCTGCAATCATCAGCCAAGTGACGACGTGCGCCCACATTGGTGTCGGTGCGGCCGGGGCGGCGCCCTTCTTGCCAGAGCTATAGAGCTTGGATGCCGATAATCCCGAGCCAGGAATTCCGGCAGTCAACCGCGTACCACGCTTGCCGAGATTGGCGGTAAAACCCTTGCCGCCAACCGAAGTACTGACTCCGCTTTTGCTGAGGTTTATCCGCACACCCGGGGCGACCTTAAAGCTCTTTAGAAAACGCAACGCCATGATTCGACTCCTTGAAAAAGGCAATGCGCCATCATCCTCCGAAGTCATTACGACGACCATCCTGTTCGCCCATCCACCCTGGACGGAAAGCCAGTACGCGGGCTGGGCTGGGGCGTAGTAGCGTTGTGCCTCCCAACGAACCGCCCCGGTCCGTTGCCGGAAAGCCCATGGACTGGGGCATTGATGACCTAGGAGGTCCTTATGAGTGATGAGCAGTACGCAAAGAGCAAAGCAGGATGGATTTACACCTGGGGAGTCGTACGTGACGAGCCAAAGATCATGGTAGGTGCATTTCCGACCAAAGAAGCCGCACAGGCTAGAGCCTTGACCATGGGCGAAGGCTACGCGGCCACATACATGTACCATCTCCCAGGCACCGATGAGTACATCATCGAGGATGAGCCGAAGCGCTGATTGCCGAGGTCAGATCGCCATAAAAGTGATCTGACCTACCCCATCTTTGAGCTCAGCCCTCAGCCCAGGCTTACCCTTGTACTCTCGCTGATAACCACTCCCGCCAGGACCGACTTTGCCAGTAATCCCTACTCGATCGACTTCCGTATCACCATCCAAGATTGCAATCTCAGCCTTGGCGCCACATACGTCGCCCCCCTTCATCGTGAACAGATCCCGGATTGTCAGCATGTAACGCTGCATGTTCATCTCCTGCGGCCTGGCCGCGTCAGTCGTTGCGCTACTCCGCCGTCTCGGCCATAACGGCCAGAGCTTCGTGCTCCATGATGCGGAGGTCAGGAAAAATATTGGTGAGCTCTTGGCGTTTGATGCCGAGCATTGAGGCGGCGGCCGGAATCACTGTGTAGTCCAGCCCAGAAGGCCCGCCCGGCCCAAGGCGCCACTGCGTTCCAATTGCCTCGAACAGGCAGAAGCCGAGCCAGGCATCTGGCCAGACCTCCACCCCGACCGCTTCGATGTCGTCAGGCGTCAGCCCCAGTGCGCCCAACTGTTCGGCGGACGGGCCCCGCTCGTACAGCGCCCGTGCCGCCGCCCTCAGTTTCCCAGGCGAGCCGGGCTATAGGCTGCCTGGTAGGCATCGATGACGGCCTTCGGAGCGCCAGTGCAGGTACGCACCAAGTCGAGGATGGCGTCGTCGCTGAACTCGTCGTCGAGACCCCAGCCGACCACGATATCCTTCAGTTGATCAGCCTGAAGCTTGATCTCGGCGTCAGTGGCGTCCTTCCAGCTGACGCCCTCCTCCTTCGCCTTTTCCGCCCAGGCATCGCGCGCCTTGTTCCAGCGGTCGAACATCTCGGCCAGGGTGACACGATCCATGTAGCGGAAAGTGAACTCCACCGGCACCGCCTCACCGCCAATACGCGGCACCTGAACCAGGGCAGTGAACTTCGGGTTCTGCGAAATCTTGATCTTCGCCATGGGGGTCTCCTTAGGCCGCTTTCAGGTAGCGCAATGGGCGGCCGGACAGGCCTACGCTGATGGTGCGGGTCATCAGGTTATTCCGCTCCATGGTTGGGGTGGTGGTGATACTCACGTAGCCCGGATAGAGGATCTGGTCACCGTTGCGCAGCTTCAGGCGCACCACAGTCAGCTCCTTGGTCTCGTCGAAACCCTCTACAGCGCCAACATAGGCGGCGGTGGGCTGGTCCTCGACCACAATGGCCAGGCTGATCGGGTTGCGGTTGGTTGGCATCTGACGGTCATCGTCGTCTTCCAGGTAGCCGACGGTCAGGAACTGCTGTTCACCGCCAGATGGGGTAAAGCCGGTGACCTTGGAGATCTGCACCCAGTCGGTCACGGGGATGACGGAGCCCAGGCCGGCGCCGGGGGTGAAGGTATCGACGTCAGCGGTGCTCACACCGCCCAGCGCGAAACTGTCAGTCAGCGCGTTGGCCACCCGGGCGGCGCGGTCGGTGAGCTTGGCCCAGCCGGAGTCGATCAGCACCACGGCCTGCGTGTCGAGACCATGGTCCTCGGCGGCCAGAACTGGCGGCGCAGCGTTGGAAATTGCAGTGAAGGGGATGGCAGTCCCCAGGGTCATGGCGATCTCAACGATAGCGCCGTTCGGCAGCGGGAAGCGTGCGGCCATGGTGTTTTCCTCTTGGGTAGAAACGAAAAAGCCCGCTCAAGGCGGGCAATATGAAGAAGTCAGTTGCGGTGAAGCATGCCGCCGGGCTTGAGTTCGTCGCGGATCACCTGGCGGATCTGGTCGGCTGGGTCGGTGATCTTTAAGTTGACCTCCTCGATACTGGCGGCGAGCGCGCTGAGCAGATCACTTTGCGACTGCAGCTCAGCGCTGAGGCCGATCGAACCTTCATCAAGGAACGCCTCGCTGATATAGGTCTGACCACCTTCAACAACGAAAGGCTGAACCAGGCCCGAGATCACGATGCGAGTCACCCCGCCATAACTGACAGTCAGCTTGCCCTTCTCCAGCTTGATCGAGGCGCCCATGCGGGCCTGCACACGAGCCGACGCTTCATCGACGGTCTCGGGCCGCTCGTAGGTCAGCGTGGTACGGATGTCCGAGCCGTCGCGATCGAACGAAATATCCTCAGTCGAGAATTCGGCGCTATCTCGATGCTCGGCGGGGATTTTCATCACCTGGTCGCCGATGAACCTGTAGCGCTCGACTGCGTTGCTGGGCAGGTCGCTCTCTGCCCACTCGCCAACCGTCACAGTGGCCATCTGCGGCTCAGGCGGCAGGCTGCCGAGTTGAACATCAGGGCCGTTGATTTCGAGGACACCTGAAGCCAGATCGAGCTTCCAGCCGGAACCCTTCTTGCCGCATGGCGTTTTGGGCGTGTAGTTGACGGATTGGATCGAGCCGCGCATTTGTGGATCTCCAGAAACAAAAAAGCCTCCGCAAATGCAGAGGCTTGAGATGGACCAGATGGTTGGCGCCGCTCTCCCGGCAATCTACATCTGGCTATTGGTCCGCGACGCCGCGGTAAGTGAAGCTGCCCGGGACCGAGTAGGTCGCAGGCTCGGTGATGGTGGGCCCCTGCTCCAGCGGCTCGACGATCAAGCCTTCGAAGCCGTTGCGGCTGAGCTCGGTGTCGACGCGGAACAAGATGCTCAGTTCGTCGACCATGACCTCAGCAGTAGACAGAGCCTGGCCCGCCGGGCAGACGATGCTCACCTGGTAGACACCGGTGTACTCGTAGGCCTCGCCACCCAGGTAGCGGCAGGCGGTTCCAGCCGGCAGAAGGTACGCTCGTAGGTAGGACTCGTTTATCTGTGGCTCAAAGCCTTCTTCAAAATTGGCGACCCGGATCTGTCGCGCCGCAGCCCAGTCCATCAGTTTGATCTCGATGGCCTGACGGGCTCGTGCATGGCTCATACTTGGTTGTTCCTGATAGCTTCGTCGACGATGCGCTGAAAGTTGGCCAGGGTGACCCGGACCATACCGTGCGGTGCCTGGGTTGAGTGCCCGTATTCCAAAGGCACCGCGTAGATTAGGTTGTTCACGATGTAGGCCGTCTGGCCAATGGTCAGGGCCTGCACCTGGGCCTGCAGGTCAGCGATCGCCTGGCTGCCCGACGGGTCGATGCGGTCGAGCTCGCCAGTTGCCGGAGCATCGATGGAGAATTGCCAGTTGCCCCGGAACCGTCCGCCGACGTAGCCCTGGCCTGCTACCAAGCCATTGGTGGCGAAGTTCTGCTCGCGCTCGGTCTTGGTCAGGGGCTTGGCGTACTTGACGCCCTTGCGCAGATTGCCGGCTTTGGTGAAGTTGTCCTGGTTCAGGTTGATCAGGGTGTTGCGGACCGCGACCTTGAAGTCGTAGTCATCGGCGGCCCTGGTTGCCTTGGCCCGATGGGCCACGTTGGCCGCCCATATCTCAGGGTTGCCTACCGGCGACATGCGGATAACGCTGCTGCCGATCTCGATCACGATTTCGCGGAAGGTAGCGTCGAGTGCTTGCTCGGCCTGCTCGGCGAACGCCCGGATAGCCTCGGCAAAGCCGCCCTGCAAGCCGCCGTAGCGCTGGGTCATGTGTGATCCGCGGGGCATGTCACTTCCTCAGTTGGACGGCCCAGGTGGCTTGGGCTGGGTCTTCGGATACGTTGAGCGTCCGGAACCCGCTGATCAGGTCGCCGATCTTCGGCACGGCCGGGGTGGCGGCCACCGCATCGGCCCGCCCTTCGAACAGTTCGTTCTGCAGCACCAACAGCTTCACGTCCTCGGTTTGGATGCGCGAGCCGTCGATTTCCTTGGCCAGGTAGCTACCGAACACACCGCGCCCGGCGTAATTGATGGTCGAGGCCGGGACAGTGCCGCCGATCTCGGGGTCATATCCGCCCTTCACGGTGCGAGATCCGGCTACAGGCTTCACCGCGTCAGCAAGGCCGTCTGGATCATCGAACGCTTCCGCCAGCTCCGCTTGGAGTTCTTCGCGCATGCCCATGGGTCAGATCCTCTTGAGCATTACGGTGCCGACGCGGCGGGTCCAGGGTGCGATGAGGTCGAGAGCGAAGTTCTCGCCGGTCGAGCGATCGACAGACCCCGCGACGTAGGTCTTACTGGTCGAGGTGCCAGCCTGGGCCGACACAGTCTTGCTCTGGATCTCGCGCTGGGTGTC
The DNA here is from genome assembly GCF_052850635.1 of Pseudomonas sp. 1176_21. Taxonomy (NCBI): domain Bacteria; kingdom Pseudomonadati; phylum Pseudomonadota; class Gammaproteobacteria; order Pseudomonadales; family Pseudomonadaceae; genus Pseudomonas; species Pseudomonas sp. 1176_21. The sequence continues at coordinate 30,650 of NZ_VXCV01000001.1, read as the reverse complement.
CTTGTAGAGCTGGCCGGCGGCGGCCAACTTGGCCACCTGCGCGCCAGCACTCACGATGGCGTCCGGCACCGGGTCTGGCACCATTCGCTTTATCTTGGCCGTCAGCCAGGCGTTGGCCATGGCCACGGCAAGGACCGCATCACCGGCGCCAGCCCAGCCCTGCCCGAGCTTTTCGTCAACGTCAGCGACAGTGATGAAGTCAGTCATGGATCACTCCTGGGGGATCAGGGCTTGCAGGTCGGGCTTTTTCGCGCCGGCGTCGAAGTCGATGCCCTTGGCAGTGAGCCATTCCTTCAGTTCGGGAACGTTCATCTTGCGCGGGTCAGTCTCGGCCTCTTCTTGGCCGTCTTGCTCGCCAACCTTGATACCCGCAGCCTCGTAGGCCTCGACGATCTCAGGCGCCTCGCCTTCGACCACAACATGCGTTGCGCCGTCGATGACCCCGAAGAACTGACTCAGGAGCCGGTAACAAACGCCGCGCTCGCGGCCTGGCTTGTCGGTGTAGATAACTTTCATGGTGATCTCCTGCACAGGGCGCCAAGTCGGCGCCCCGCATCATGGGTCAAGGGGTGGCGGTGCCGCTGATGACGGCGGCGAACGGTACCTGCTTGCGGTCGAACACACGTTCCCAGTTCGCAGCGCTGGCGTACTGGGTGGCGCTCGGGCTCAGGTTAAGGTTGTTGCTGCCTTTCCAGCTGAAACCGGCGGGCTGCAGGATGAAGGTCTTGCGTTCCCACAGGACTTCGGCACCGCCGCCATTGCCACCGTCCGGTTTGCGCTGCAGCTCGACCGGCACATGCGGGGCACCCTCGCCATAACCGAAAGCGCCTTGGCCGAAGAATACCGACAGGAATTGACCGGGCGCGTAGGTCAGGCTGTCATCCATGAAGACCGGCTTACCCAGGTAGGTGGCCAGAATGATTTTTCCGGTCGAGTCGCGCAGATACTCAATCAGGTCCTGCTTGACCATCTGGTTCATGACCACCGAGTGCACGCCAATGGCTCCGAACATGTCGGCCGCATCGCCGGCAGTGAAGGCAGCGTCCTGAAACGCGGTGGCGCTGATGGTGGCACCTGCGTCCTTGACCATGTCACCGGCATTGTTGGCAATGTTCGACGCGATGATGCCTCGTGCAGCGCCCAGCAGATAACGCTGCCACTGGCGGGTCCAGTACGTACCGAAGCGGTTGCGGATGTGCTGCATGGGCTCGCTATTGGCCAGCTCAGCAGTGAGGTCGGCAACACCGTAACCTTTGTTGAGGTAAAGCGTGCGGGCCCGCATGCTGCCCTGCTCGGCCTTGCCGACCTCGCCCAAGTCATCCGGGTTGTCGTTGGAGATGTTCGGCGCCTCGTCGGCGTCGAGATCTTGCCAGTAGCTGATCTCGGAGGTGCCCTGGCCGTTGTTGGCGATATTGTCGAGCGTCGGCGAGCGGGTCACGATTCCCGATTCGAAGACGGAAGTTTTTTCAGGGGTGTTCACCGGCGCCAGCGCGCCGTAGTAGTCGCGGACGAAGATGTCCGACAGCTGGGTCGTGGCCATGGATTAGGTTCCTTGGGTGGCTTGCAGTTTTTTGAATGCTTCGGGGTTGTCGCGAGCGATCGCAGCGCGCTCGGTCTCGGTGTACTCACCCCACTTCTTCGTGGCCTTGCCACCGTTGTCGCCGGTCTGCCCGGCACCCTGAGCCCTTGGCCACAGGTGTGTGGCGGTTTCGCGCAGCGATTCCGCCCATTCGAGGGGAGACAGCGGGGTCTTGCCATCCTTCCCGTACACGACTTCGCCGGCACGGTCAGTGGCAATAGGCTCGCCGTCTTCGCTCAGTTTGAAGGTGCCGCGGGCGCGGAGGATGATGTCCTCGGCAGCCTCAGGCAGCGCGCCGGCTTTGATGGCCGCAGCGCGAATGGAATCGGCTAGCACCTTGTCGCTGTACTTGGCAGCGAAGGCTTCGGCTTTGTCCGCGCGCTCGTTGGCGGCCTTGACCTGCTTATCCAGGTCGGTGCGCAGGCGCTCGGTACGCCGGGTGATGACTTCGTCCAGCTTGCCCTCGGCGATCAGCTTGGTCTCTTCGTCCTGGCCAACCTTGGCCAGCAGCCCCTTCACTGCCTCGATATCCAGGCCTTCGAATTGACCCTTCAGTTTGTCCAGCTCGGTCTTGATGGTCTTGTTGGAGCCGATCAGCTCCTGGTTCTTGGTCTTGAGGCCCGAGACCTCACCGTCCAGGAATTTCTGCACCTCGCCGCCCAGCGCTGCCTTCAGCGCAGCGGTTTGGGTTTCGTCGAGAGTGAGGCCGTGGGCGGCCGGGTCGAAGTCAAAAGGCATGTGGCTATCCCCTTGGGATTGATTGGCCCGCCTTGCGGGCATAAAAAAGCCCCGGCGACTGCCAGGGCTGGTTGAACTTTCCGCAGTTAAGGCGCAAATCCAAAACAGCTGATCCGACCTCTATCGGTGAGCGAAAGCTGAATCCATGGATACTTGGCCTCCAACCTCAACTTGATCTGACGAAATTCCTCTTCGGTCCGATCTGCAGGCCCTTCGATAGGAAATTCCCCGGTTACTCCTATTCCTCTGCGATGCGGCATCGCCAAGTAGGATTCGAGAATCTGAATGGTGATCTCTAGACCAGAGTCAAACGTGATACCCATAAACACCTCAATGATTTGTGAAAGCGCAATGTTAAATCACGTTTCAACACTGAAAATTGAGGGGTTTCCGAAACACTCACAAACCAGCCCGACCAAACGCCAACGGCTCCAGCTCCTTGAGCTGGTCCAGCGTCAGGGGCTTGAAGTTCTTGTCCAGTTGCAAGGCGGCGAAGCGTTCAGCCGTCAGCCCACCATCGCGGAACAGCTTGCCACGCACCGGCCCCAGTGCGGCATCCTGAAACGCCGCTGGTTGCGTTTTGAGCCACTGGTAGTAGCTGAGGCTTGCCGAGACCTGCCCGCCGCCGTCCGCGCCCACTGCTGCCCTCGTGGCCCCTTCCCCGAACAGCGCCGACAACCTGGTGATCGGCGTGATGGTGGTTCGGCAGTGAATGTGGAACGGGGGCACTGGCCCTTTGCCCATCTCGTACTCCCGACCATCCAGGCTCCGGCACTGCACGCTGGTCTTTCGGTCCAGGGTGGCGACGATGCGATAGCCTGGCACCACCTCAGCGTTCGCCTTGAGTGTTTCCATGCGCGCCGTGGTGGCCACATGCTGGACTGCGGTCTGGACGACGGCACGGGCGCTTTTGTTCGTGACTGCCAGCACGCCGTCGGTGAAGTTCTGCACGGCGGTGCCGCGTATGGCCTGAGTGATCTCGGCGTTGGTCTGGCCCTGGACGACGCCCATGCGGATGGCGTTGGTTACCCGATCCGACTCGGTGCGCGTCCATCCAGTCAGGAAGGACTTCAGCAGCTTGCCGCCATCGACGCCCGCCACCTGCAGGGGCTGTGTGTTGATCGCCGCCCTGAGTAGCGAGTCCGCCGGCATGACCGCATCGATCAGCAGCGCCTTGGCCAGGCTGCGGCCCTCGAATGCGGCCTCGTACTGCGCGATGTCCACCAGGTCGGACTGCATCCGGTCGCTGAAGGCCTTGTAGATCTCTAGCAGCTTGCCGCCCACACGCCCTAGAAACTCCTCAAGCCGGCTCCGGCTGTAGGTCGTCAACTCCTTGCGCGTGAGCTGATCCCTGACCTGCGTGTCGACCTTGCGCAGGACGGTTTCGAACTTCTTGACCTCGCCAGCCTTAAGCCGCTCAAGCAGAACCGAGTGGCGGCTTACTTGCTCCAGCAGCTTCTCGTCCGCCGTTTGCTCCGCTTTCGTCGCCATCGTCTTTGTCCAGGTTGACGCCGCCAGCGCCGTGGTCGTCGCCGATCAGCTCGGCCTCTTCGTTGTACGGGCGCTCGGGCAGCTTGCCAGTGGTGAGGTACTGCCAATACGTCTCGGCGCTGATGGTGCCTGCCATGACGCTCTTCTGCAGCTCGGCCAGCACCTGGGCGTTGACCTCCGGGATCACGAACTCAGGCTTAACCGTGAAGACCACCTCATCCGGGTTGAAGCCGGTCCACTCTGCGGCGTACCGCAGGGCCTGCTCGATGGCCTCTGCAGCGGTCATCACGATGCTATGCAGCGTTGCATGCTGGTCGTTCTGGCGGGTTTTGCGGGCCTCGCCCGATTCGGTGCCTGAGACGTCCATGACCTTGGCGCCAGCTTCGAGCGCGGCGTTCTTCTGGTCGCCCATCGCCGTGCGCACTGCCTGAATGCCAGCGCCCTGGAACTCTAGGTAGCCGCATTTACCGTTCGGCCCAAGATCCCAGGCCGCAGACGGCCCGGTCACGCTGAGCTCCACACTCTCGTCCAGCCCAGAGACCCACGGCTGCGGGTGGCTGGTCTGGTGCAGTGCGGTGAAGTAGTCGGCACTGAGCTGGTACGACTTCAGCGCAGCCCGGGCCATGGTCAGCAGCGGGACCTCGTCCACGTCCGGTGAGTTGTCGGTCGAGCCGCAGTAGATGACCGGGATGTAGCCTAGACCGCGTACCAGATTGGCGTTGCCGTCGACGACACCCAGTGGCCGGTCATCCTCTACCAGCTCTCCGGCCTCGTTGCGCACGCCAGTGCGGCAGACCGTGCCGTCCATGTAGAACTCGCGATAGACCGTCTCGCATTCGTGGCTGTACCGATCCTGCTCTTTGCGCCGGAATTCACGGAACACTGACAACACCAGGTCCTGGCGGCCGCCTTGATCGGCAGTGTCCCAGTTGATGGCGTTGCGCACCGCGTAGGTGGCGAAGTACGGCTGGCCCGCATCATCGATGTTGACCACCAGCGGTACCCGGCCATGAGAGATTGCCTGGCGCACGATCCGCAGGAACAGCTGAGTCAGGCCGAAGCCGTCGGCCGTGGCGTTGTCCTCAAGCCCCTTCAGCCCCGCAGGCAGCTTCACCTCGGGTATCAGCCGCGATACCAAGCCCATCATCGAGCGCAGCGAGTCACGCACCCAGTGCTCGTACTGAGCGCGGTCAGTGTAGTTCCGGTAGAGGTAGGCATTGCCTGCGCCGTCCAGCTTCTCTGCCTCGACCATACCGCTTGGCTTCGGCAAATTGCGCGGGCTGCGCTTGATGGCGCATTCGCCCTCCAGGGCGTCGTCCATCATCCGCCACTCTTCGATGTGAGCGTCGTAGTCTGGGTTGGTTGATTGAACAGGCATTACGCCAAACCTCCGATGCGGCGGGTGCCGGCGGACTGAGTCTTGATCGGGAACCGCTTGGCGATGAAGTAGCCGGCGGCGTCGTTCATGTGGTCGTGCCCTTTCTTGGGGTCCTTGTCCGGTTCGCCCTTGTCGGTGTACGTCTGCCGCTCCAGGCACTGAGTGAGCTGCGGGCACTGGTCAATGTTGACCTTTAGACGCCGTTCACCGTAGGTGTTGAGGAACATGGCATTGACCGCGTTGACGCGATCCTTCACCCCAGGGTTTTGTGAGTCGACGACCACGGTGAAGCCAGCCTTCTTCAGCAGTGAGAGGTCAGACTCGCTGGCGTTCTTGCTGCTGGTGTTCTGGCCGCTGGCATCGGGGTAGACGGAGACGCTGTGCCCCGAGAAACGCACCTTGATCTTCTCGATCATCTCGGGCGTGTCACGCACCGAGTGGAACTCATCCAGTGCCAAAGGCAAGCCGTCTCGGACCACGTACACAACTGCGGCCATCTTCATGACGTTGAAGTCCATACCGATGTGTATCGCCTCTCCCGGCTTGATGCGCTCGCTGGTCCGGCACTCTGCCCTGTCGAATGTGTAGTAGACGACCCCGGCATAGTTCTCGAACCCTGCCTCGTACTCCTGGCGGAACGTGCGCGGGTCCATCTTGCGGCGAGCGGCGTCCAGTTCCTCGGCCGGGACGTTGCCGCCCTGCAGCGAGGTGTACTGCCAGCTCTTGTGGTCAGGCTCGCCGCCCGGCTGCCCGTCGCGGTAAGTGTCGTAGCAGTGATTGAAACCCTTCGGGGTGCCGATCCGCAGCGCATGTCCGCCTTTGCGCGACTCTCCGGTCTGGGGGATCGTGTACTGGCAGGTCGAGAGCATCGGCCGGAGGACTTCTTCCCAGGCCGCCCACGGGCAGTCCGCCCACTCGTCCACCAGGACGAAGAACAGGCCCGAGCCCCGCAGGTTGTCGTAGTTGTCCAGGCCGACCACGCGCATGATGTGGCCGGACTTGAGAGTAATCGAACACTCGGTCTCGTTCGGCCGTGCTGCGCGCCACGCCTCAGGGATGGCCTGCTTCAGCCGGCGCCAGAACACCCGCTTGGCCTGCTTGAACGTTGGCGCCCCATACCAGATCTCGTCCTCGACGCTCACGCCCCACTCCGCAGCCAGCCGGGCCGCGCGGCGCATCTCTGCCTTGCCGAGGAAGGTCTTGCCGAATCGTCGCCCGCACACCGCATCACGGAAGCGCGCCTCAGGCTGGAAACCCCAGCAGTAGATGTTCGCCTGCTTCGGCGTCAGCTTCACCGGCGGATCATAGGTACGGGGTAACGGGGACATTCTCGTCTGGCTCCAGCTTGTACTCAGCAACGGCGTGCTGCTGGTCCGCCTGGGAGCCCAGGGGCTTGTCTGGTTCGAGCTTGCGGTTGACGTACATGTCGCCGCACTCCTTGGCCGCCTGCTCGTAAAGCTGGGCAGTCAGGGCCAGGTTGCGCATGTTCTCGGCCTTCTCGGCCATTCGCCCAAGCCCGCGAAGCCGGAACGCTCGGTTGGCGATCGGAATGTCTGCCGTCTCTTCACGAAAGCGCTTTCGGCATTCGTGGAACAGGCCAGCCCACTTTTGGGCCAGGCCTCTGCCTGCATACTTGGTTGGGTCATGCGACTCGCACTGCTGGCGACTCACCTCGATCCCGAATTCCTTCTTGACGGCCTCCACCACCTGGCTGGGTGAATCGAAGCAGGCCAGAGCCTGAACAATGAAGGCTTTGACCTCGCTTCGTAGTGCTGCCATGGGTTTGTCATCCGTCAAAACCTGTCAAAAATCAGGCCGACTTTAGTAGGCAGGTTCCGCAGGCCCTCGAAATGTTGATCTTGGCCACCTCAGGCGGCCGGCTTGCAGCGTCGATCAGCTGCTGAACGTCTTCGCTGGCGCCGTAGCGGCGGACCACACCGACGAATTCCTCCACATCGTGTCCGCGGAGCGTCAGGCTTGGCAGTCCGTCCTGGGTGAACTTAGGAGCACCGTACTGATCGAGCTTCTGGGCAATGTGGTAAAGCTCGTGCTCGATGAGGGCGCAGAACTCGGTGTCGGAGCACTGTGAGCAGTAATCAGCAGCCAGGGTGATGACGAAGCCCGGCACCTCACCGAACCAATCGATCATCTGTTGCTCTTGTCGGGCCTTCTGCCATCCGCCAGCGCGGAACATCACCGCCTCGGCCTGGCCAACTACCGTCCGACCTTGTTTCTCGAAGCAGGCTGAAGCCCACAGGAAGCGAAGCGGCGCGTCGATCAGGTGGGCATGGTCAGGGTTGTGCAGCTCGCCACCCTCACTGAGAATCGCAGCCTGAACCCATTCGCCAACCTCGGGGGCCGGCTGAATCCGGGCACCGAGCATAGACAGCTCGGTCAGCTCAAGGAGATCAGCCGGTGGAACTGGCCTTTCCATGCTGTTCAACCCTCATAGTCCGAACCCTGCCGCCGGTGTAGATATCCCGCTTCATCGCGGCCCTGACCGCATCCTCTGCGCTTGCACCCATATCCATTGCAGCCAGGGCATAGGCTGAGCCACTGCCAATGGCGTCAGGGTTGGCTGGGTCGAGTTCCTGCTTCCAGATGCCCGTCTTGTCGTCGTAGCCGACCATGAGCAGCCTGCCGCCATCGACGGCATAGCCTGAACATTCGACCGGGACCGCCGAGGGGGTGCCGAAGTAGGCCGCAATCAGGGCCTTCTCGTCGCACACAGCACCAGCCAGAAAGAAGCTGACCCCATCCACCACCTGGCACTTCGAACAATCATCAGAAACGATTGCGCCACCCCGCACCTGGCGAGTGTCGCAGGCGATAACGCCGTCCTTGTCGGCAATAGTGGTCATGACGGGCTCTCAGGCGAACGGGTCAGCGGGGTTGGCGATCGAGCGCACGAACCACATGAAGCCCTGCTGCAGGTTGGTCTTGGCCAGGGCCAGTAGCCGTGGGTCGACACCCTCAATCTGCCCGACCTGCTTGAACAGCTCACCGGCGTCGGCCTCCAGAGCCTTGATCGAATTCATGCCGTCGATCTCGCTCTGGGTGAGGTCGCGGTAGCCGGTGATCTTCTTGTGCTGGTTATCCATGGATGATTCTCTATGCTGTTTGCAAGGCCTAATGGAGAAGGACGCTATGGAAGGAAAAAAGGATCTCGCCAAAAAGCATCTAGAGCTGATCGACCAACTCAAGCGGCTTTCTAGCATGCTGCACGATCACCCAGGCAGCACCGATCCACTGCTGGTCATGCGGCTTGATTATCGAATACACCAACTAGAACAAGCTGTCGTGCAGGAGAAAGGCTGGCGATCTCCATTTTCGACAGGGGTTAAAAGATAGGCGCCTGATCTGTCAGTCAGCATCGCGCCACGAAACGGCGCATTTCGATTTTGTGGCGCGGTGGACTTATCCTATCCGCGAATGAATTACCCCACAGGGATCGGGATGACCAAGCTAACCAAGATTCGTATTGCCCTCACGCTCGGTGCGATCGTAGGAATCGCTCCTGTGACACTGATCTTCATATGGGGACTAATCTATTTGGTCATAGCCATCGTCTATACGGATAAGATTGCCTTGCCAGTGACGATAATCGCCATCTCTGTACCGAGCCTATGGGGGTGCTGGAAATCCTATGCAGCCGCAATGGCGAGCAAGCCCAGGCACCCACGTGACTGGCGAGTTATCGCGTCAGTCATTGTCGCCACTTTCTGGGCCTTCCCATGCAGCGCGGCAATGAGCTGGGATCTCACGATCCTATTCACCTTCCTCATGCCGGGATTGACTGCAGCGATCATGCTCGCCGTGACCGAGTGCCGCGCTCGCAGGAATGGTCAGAACGGCGAGGTTACGGCGATACCCGATTGAGGGCCTCATCAGCCTTGTCGGCTGCCTTGGTCGCGGTAGTCGCCGCCTTGGTTGCCTTCTCGGCTGCCGTGCTGGTCTTCCGGGTCAGCTCATCCAGGCGATGGTCACGCTGCAGTGTGGCCTCGTCGTAGGCGGCACGGATCTCGGCGACCTGCTGGCGGTAGGAATCTGCCAGCGCCCACTGCCCGAGCTGGAAGCCGAAGAACACCCCGCCGGTGACCAGCAGCATCGCGATGAACCACACCTCGACCCTGCGCCACCAATGGCGAGCCATGAACTGGATTGCGCACTTGTCCATCAGGTTGTACCTCCCAGCTTGATGCGCAGGCGGGCGATCTCGTCGCTTTGCAGCGTCACCCGCTCTGTGAGGTTGGCGACCTGACTGGTCAGGGCTTCGATTTTCCCTTCCATGCGGCCGACTGTTGCGGCCAGGTCATTGCGCTCCTTGGCGAACTGGTCAGCGCGGGCCTCGGCAAGCTTGCGGGCCTCGCGCTCCGAGTCGAGCAGCTCATTCAGCCGGCGGACGGTGCCTATGTCGGCATTGTCCATGGCGCGGTCAGCGGCATCCTTTGAGAGGAACTTACGCAGCCAGAGGAAGCCACCCAGCAATACGGTGCCCGTGCCGCCCAGCCAGGTAGCTGTGCCTGGGCCGAGGTCGGTTGGGTCCATTCTTAACTCCGGAAACGAAAAAGCCCCGGCAAATGCCGAGGCTTCAATAAAAAAACCCGGCCTTTCGACCGGGCATCCCGAACCGCCTTGCCGACCCGTGTTGCCACGAGCATGTGCAGTTCGGATAGCCATACTGCCATGTAATCGCTGTATCCGCTACGTCAGCTGGAGACGCGGGTCACCGGTGAACCGCAAAAGCTCAACGCAGATAAAGCTTTACGCTTGCGGGGCGGGAACTTCATCAACGCTGATGCAGTGCTCAATTTCGGTGATCTTCACAAGGGCCTGCTCTGCGAGCGGATAAGCGCCAAACACCCGACCTTGGTAGAACACAACCCATACGAACTCTACCGGTTCAGAGCCACCGAAAGTGCGAACCAGATCTTGGAACCTCTCAGCCAAGTCATCGAAATGCATCTGCGCCATGCCACGCAACACCATGCTGAACGCTCCTTCACTCAAAGCTGCATTCTGCGCTCAGTGAAATGTGTGGGCAACTCGGGGCTTGATTTCAAGGGTGCAGAGGGCCGGTGCTTACCCGGCTTGATGGGCTGGATCGCTGGGTCACGTACCCCAGCCTCTCATCGCGTAACCGATCAGGGAGCGCACGGCTTTGATCAATGCCACTACCGACTTAGCCCAGCTGCCTGGGCGTGTCATCTGCATAAAACGGGACGGCCGACACAGCCAAGATCCTCGGCATTGCCTAGACTGCAGCCCAGACCGACATGATAGGAATCGTGATGAGATTTAGAATTGACTATTTCCTGAGGGGAAAGGAGCGATGGTGGTGCTGCGAGGCATCAACTGACACCCTATCGCTCGATGATGCTTTGCTCGCACTCATCACGCTCCACATGTCCTATGAGGACCAGGTATTGCGCGTCGATCTGCCTCGCACCTCAGCTCTGGATCACATTCAGCTGGCGAAGGAGCTCGGTATCTCAGACGTGAGAGTGAGCCCCTCAATAACAAAAAACCCCGATTTGTAGGTCGGGGTTCGTCTGTGTCGTGCTGCTTGCAAGCCGCATAAACGAAAAGCCCAGCACGACGGCGGGGCTATGTTGAATCTTAAGAGTAATTTGCCAAAGGCAAAACTCTAACAGTGGCGATACGGTATCACCAGCCGCACGGGAACGCAATAGGCCCTCAAGCGGCACTCTTCATTTCGTAAATTACGGCCGCAACTGGTCCGAGCGCCATCCGATCCACATCCTCACAGCAGTCGAACGCCAGCCGCACGAACCCACCCCAGTCGCGCTCCCAGTTGGCTGATTCCAGTCTTACCCCGTAGTGAGCATCCAGCCAGGCCCTGAAACCTTCCGGCGACGCCAGGGGGTCATCGTTGGCCGACTGGCCGCCCTGGTGCATGTAGCGGTACCGGGTCATGACTCCCTTCACCACGTACTCGAGCTTTTCGCGCTTGGCGGCGGTCATGCGCGGCGACTTGCTCTGCACCAGGCTGAAGATCACTTCCTCTGCTGTCTCTCGGGTGTCGTCATCCAGGCGCGGGTTGTACATGAAGTTGCCAAAGGAGCGGACCTGGCTGTGCAGCTTGCCGATCGCCGACTGCACTCGCCCGGCAAGCGCCTGGTGCACCGCGTGGCTCGCACTGCGCTGCTTGTCGGTGGTCTGCACCATTGCTCCCAGCAGGCCCAGTTGCTCGATGAATGCACCCTGGCTATCCCAAGCCGTGTAGAGGCAGTCGTGCCATGCCTGGCGTGCGCTGTTCAGTTTCATCGGGCACCCTCCTCGCGCTTGCGCTTCATTGCGATCAACTGGCCGCGCCCAAGGCACCAGGTCGAAGCGATTGCCATGGCCAGCAGGAAGATGCAGGCCGTATCGGTGATGGTCCAGTTCATGCTGTCTCCTCAGGCTCGTCATTGCGCGGGAAAAGGTTCAGCCGCTCGTTATCGCCTGCGTCATACAGGCTCCGAGCCTTGGCGTGGCGATCATTCCAGCGCTCGGCAGCAATGCGCATAACATCAAGTACGGTAAGGTCGAAAATGTGCTCGAAGGTGCTCAGGGAGCACGAATCGATGTTTGGCCCCTGCGCACCGCAGTCATGGCACCAAACGTGCGCCGAGTAGTCCTCGTCGAAATGCTCTGTCTGCGGCCTGTCGATCGCCACGGGCGAGTTAGTGACGAAGTCAAAAGCCGAAATGCAGGGGGGGCCTTCGCAGAATGGGCAAGGTGCCAACTTGATTTGTTCGGTCATGCCGCTGCCCTCCTCAGGTCTTTGAGCTTCTGCCTGTACAGGGCCTTGATGGCCTTCAAGTCTTCGATGGTGTAGCGCTTGGCCTCATGAGGCCCTTCGATCCAATCGACCCGTTCTTGGCCAATGCGGCGGATCAGCTCCAGGCGGTATTCCACGATGTTTCCCGACAGCTGCGTGTTGCAGGGCGAGCACTGCTTGTGCACGTTGAGCGGATCGAAGCGAAGCTCAGGACAGGCAGCGGTCGTGCGATAGTGGCCAGCGTCATATTTGCCTTGGTGATGCCGCCCGCAGCTGATGCACGGCTGATCGGCGTCACGCAGGCGAACCCAGGCGTTGAACGCCTGCTGCGCCTCGCGCATGTAGTCGCCGCGGCTCTTGAGCTTCTCCTTGCGCACCTTGACCTCGCGGCGCTCGCGCTGGTCGATGGCCTTGCGGGCCTTCTGCTGGTTGGCCGGGGCATGGGCAAGTGCGCACTTCGGACTGCACACCACCTGCGTGCTGTTGAAGCTCGGCCGGAACTTCCCCCCGCAGGCCTTGCAGGTCTTCTGCTTCACTTCCTTGAGGGCTACGCGCGTCATGCAAAGCTCCCGATCTGGTCAGCAGCAGCCAGGGCGGCCTGCTCTGTTTCGAAGTGAGCCGACAGCACCAGGCGCCAGCAGGCGTTGAACACGTCGCGGTACAGCGGCTCGAAGGCCGTGTCATCCATTGCCGCCCAACTGATCGACTTGGCTTCCTTGCGGACCCCTTCGGGTGTGCGCACCAGGTGGAAATGGCCGGCCTCGATGGTCACCCACTCGCGGAACGCTTCACGGCTCTTGTCGACTGCAGGGAAGCGCTGGGCGCGATCGGCTTCGAGCTGGGCGATGTAGGAATCTACAGCGACTGAGAGCTGCCCTGGCTTGCCGCTGCACTCCTCGAAGTACTTGGCCAGCCCGCGGATGCCGCGAAGCTCCTGCCGAGGCACCAGGCCACCCACAGGCTCCCAGTAGTCCCAAGCCAGATCAAGCATGGCGAAGAACTTGCCGTGGAACTTGGCGTTGCGCATGCGGGTGAATTTGCCGTGGACGACCTGGCCCAGCTTCCACTTCTGGGTGACTTCACGGTCGGCCTCGGTAGCCGGGACAAGGCCTTGGGCGGTGCGGACAAGGGCTAGCTCAGCCATGACCCACCCCCTTCGCCACTGGGTTGGTCAGCCAATGCAGAGCCAGTGGCCCGCACGTGATAACCACCAGCATCAGCATTGGGCGCATGCCGCCGCCAACAAGAACGCCTATCACCGCATAGAGCGAGCAGACAAAAAATGCGATCTGTGCGCGAGTCATGGCTGCTCCCCCTTGCCCATGGCGGCGTCTACAGCGGAGTCGTATTCGGCTGCCGACTGAACATCGAGGATCGCCCTGCCCAAATCGATGTGAGGAATATCGTCACGGATCGCGCGATATCGCTCGGCATCCTTGCGCAGTGCCTCGTTCTCGGCCTTGAGCTGGTCTCGGTCGGCTGCTAGCGCTTCAAAGTCCTCCAGAGGGCCAAGAACGCCATCCCCTCCACAAGTCCCGCACACGTCCATGTCCGGCTCTGGCGGCTGGTGGTGACCTTGGTACGAGTCGCGACCGGAGTAGATCTCGCCCCGTCCTGCGCAGTCACGGCACACGCATAGCCGAGCCTTAATGCGATCAATCTCCGCGAGCAGGGCCAGGACAGCAGCCGGCGTGGAGACGCCCGCAAATGTCGTCACCGCGTCGATTTCTGCCTGATTCGGCCCAGCCTCACTGCAGATTGTGATTTCAACATTCGCGGCGCCGGTCACTGCGTTGGCGGCCTCGGCCAGCGCCTTCAGCTTTGCTTTGTCGATGGTCATGGCGCCACCTTCAGGCCCTGGGCCTCGATGGCATTAGCGCATTCATCGCGCATGGCCTGGGCGGCATCTTCGCTGAATCCGTAACCCTCCGCGCCTGGCAGCTCCACCACCACGGCCTCGCGGGAGGACTTCCAGCCAGCCTCAAATGCTCGGAGATAAGCGCCACGCATGCGCTTCGGCTTGCGGCGCATGAATTCTTCGAACTGCTCGCGCATCTTGTTGGTGTCCATCAGTGCTTCTCCTTGGCCAGGTACTCGTGGCACAGCTTGCCGGTGGTCTTGTGCTCAAGATTCCCCTGGCGGTTGGTGAAGAACTCACCCTTGGGCAGGTATTCACGCGTGAACACGCCATGCCACTTGCCGATGCTTGGGTCGCAGGCCGCGCACAGCTTGCGGCCTTGGCATGGGTTCCCCGCGTCATTGCGGAACCAGTAGCCACTGGTAGCGGTGTTGTCGCGGCAACCGCACTCTTCACACTGGAATAGGCTCACACCCCCTCCCCGGCCGGCTGCCCGGCGCGCTTGATGTTCAACTTGGCCAGCAGGTGTGCCCGGCATGCGGCAGCACCACTGGGAATTTGCTGGACTTCGAGCAACCGGGCCTGGCGTTGGCGTGCGTACTCATCTGCCAGCTCGATCAGGCTCTTCTGGCTGTCGTGGCCGATGCCGGTGGCGATCTTGCCGTCCAGGGGCTGGCCTTCCTTCGCCCGGCGCAGCACGATGTCGTAGGCCCGGTCGAAGCGCGCCAGCAGGCCCTTGTCGTTCTGCTGTGCGGCGCGCAGGTCGAACAGGCCGGTGGCCACGGCGGCGATCTTCACGCCCTCGTGGCTGTAGACGCCCAGCAGGGCCTCGACCCAGGCAGCGGCCGGCGCCGGCATACCGAAGTCCTCAGGAGTCGGCTGGCACATGGCGATGAACTCGCCCACGCTCGGCGCGAAAGGCTTCTTGAGCTTTCGGCACTTCTCGATTCCGAACTCGATCTGCTCGATGGTGCGGATGCCTTGGGCGGCGAACTCCTTGATCCACTCTTCCTTGGCGGCCGCCAGAGCCTCTGTGGAGGGCCAGGCTTGGCGCCAAGCAGGGAAGATGCCCCGTAGACGCCTGAACAGGCCGTTGACCACCTCAGCGGTCTCCAGGGAGACCACAACGGGGCCGCCATGCAGCTCTGGTGGCCGGTTGTTCATTGACGTCATCAGTTGGTTGGCTGATCTCATGTGCGCACCATCAGCCCTTCGGCCCAGGTCGAGTCGTTGAAGTCGGGTTCGTTGGAGCGGGTACCGCGTTGCTGTGCACCCGGCAGCACCTTCTCCGGGAACAGGCCGGTCCAGCCGTTGCTGATCGACTGGTTGATCACGGCGTCAGGCGCGTGGTGGCCGGCCAGAGTCTTTGCCTGCTTGGCGCAGGTGGTGGCCGTCAGCGGCTTGCGGATCTCTTTGCGGTGCTGGCACCAGTCGGCCCAGGTATCAGGACTGACGTTGGCCGGGCAAACCTGAATCGGATCGAAACCCGCGACCTTCGCGGGCGAAGGTTTTTCAGTC
Source organism: Pseudomonas sp. 1176_21 (assembly GCF_052850635.1). Taxonomy (NCBI): domain Bacteria; kingdom Pseudomonadati; phylum Pseudomonadota; class Gammaproteobacteria; order Pseudomonadales; family Pseudomonadaceae; genus Pseudomonas; species Pseudomonas sp. 1176_21. The sequence goes on along the minus strand of NZ_VXCV01000001.1, from coordinate 15,304 downwards.
CTTACTCGCTTTTTCAGTCCTTGCTCACCATCAATACTTACTAGTGTCGGATTTGCCGGATACGGCTGAGCCGGAAGCGGTTCAACCGGATACGGCAAAGCCGGAAGCGGTGTTTCCGACACGACGTAGTGGGTTTCACCCAACAAACCGGACTCCCCACGATCCTGGCGGCGTTCAACGTAGCCAGCGGCGATCAGCTCTTGCAGAAGGCCGTACACACCGTCACGCCCGGTAGGTTTCGACGACTTGGCAGTCTCGTTGCGCAGGTGGGTTACAGACACAGCCCAGTGGTCCGGCTTGCCCAACAGGAAGACCAGCAGGCCACGGGCAGCCCAGCTCAGGCGACCGTCCTCGCTGATCGACTTGTTGAGCATGTAGAAATTGGCCTCAGGGCGAGGCGCGCGGATGATGCTCATGACGACATACCCCACTGAAGGGCCAGGCCGATCACGATGAACCACCCTGTCAGCGCGAGCGTGCGGAAGATTCGCGCATCGTCCTCAGCCTTGTGAGCGCGAATCAAGTTGGTCATAGTCTGGGAACGCTGATCGTCAAAAAGCTGCTGGATGCGATCGCGGTCTTCTGGGTTCATGCTGCACCTCGCACGGCCTTGTCGTGGGTGTGCAAGCCGTCCCAGTTCTTCTTCATGGGCAGATCGCCGGCAAGGTACAGGTCGTACAGACGCACGGCGCCCTTGCGCAGCAGGATCGGCGTGAAGCTGATGAAGGGCTCCCTGCCGTGCGGGGTGATCTCCTGCTGATGCTCGGTCATGTACTTGTCGCGGGCGTACGAGCCGACGCGCCAGCGGGTTCCGGACTTGCTCTCGTTGTAGAGCCAGCTGCGGCCTTCCAGGTAGTGCCCGATCTGCATGACGTTGACCCCATTGAGGCCCTTGCAGAACTGGGTGGCGGTCATGCCTTCCTTGAACAGGTTTTCGAGGTGCTCAATCTTGGTGGCCTGGGCCTTCACTTCGACGGTCAGCAGAACGCGGGCCTTCTCCGACTCCAGCGCCATCTGGAGGATTTCCAGCTTGCTGAGGTCGGAGGGCTGGGCGGGGGCGGTATAGCCACCCGTTTTGCGAATGCTGGGCAGCACTTCGCTCACCACCCACTCCTCAAAGCGTTCGGCTTGAGGCATCTTCGAGCGCATTACCAGCCGGTATACGTCACGCTCGGGGATGATGTTTGCCGAAGGGCCAAGGGTGAACGAATCGTTCACCCCCACCGGGCGCGGGCTTTTGCAGTGGTCGCGCACGGCTTTTTGTGGATTGGAATAGCCGAGACCTTCAGCAACATCGCGGGCAGAGAACCAGGGCTCACCATCAACGAGCACGACACGAACGTCGAACCCCTCGAAATTGAACAGGTTTACTGTGCGCGCCACGAAATCGTGGTTCGCATTTCGTGGCGCGAGGGCCACGGTATTGCTTTGGATGGTCTGGTGCATATATGATGACCTCGCACAAGCGTTACGAATGCAGTACAAGAAGCCGGTCTAGCCACCGGCTTTTTTGCGTCTGCGGTTTGGGTGTTGGTGTTTTCAACGGCAGTTCCTCATGAGTCCCTCAGGGGCTTATCAGCCCTTTCGAAACGACCGAACATTGCTTCGGCCGGGCTCTGTTCTCGTCATCCGGTCGAGAGCCTCGTTGATGATTCGTGCCGCCAGTTGCTCAGGGGTTAAGCCCTTCTGCCTGGCAAGAAACTCCAGATCTGAATTGCCCTTCCCGTCGAGCTGGATTCCCAGCTCTTTGCTTTCTGGCACAGGGCCTCCTCGGCCACTTCAGGCCGCGTCAGTGTTCGCGTTAAGCTCTTGCATCATCTGGTCGAGACCGCGCTCCAGAATTTCCCTGGCGAGAACTGCCTTCTGCGTGCGCTTGAAGCGAGCCATCGCCGACAGCAGATCGTCGGCAGCCTCATCCAAGCGAACCTTGGTGGGCTTGTTGTGCAGGTGGTCGGGGTCGAAGTACGACACGGTGGGTTCCTTTGTGGTTGAAAGTGGTTAAGCGGCGGAAAGCGCGTGGGTCGGGTTGCTGTCGATCTGGCCCCATGGGAACGAAGGGCACAGATCGGCACGATTCACGACGCCATTCGTAAGCGCCTCAATCTGTAATGCGCGCTTGGCTGGGACCGTGCGCTCTCCTGAACACCATTGATTGACGGTGGGTGCCGCAACATTCAGCCGGCGCGCCAATTCCGCCTGGCTGCCCAGCACGCGGGATGCTTCTTTGGCTGCTTCTGCTGATTTCATGAGTTCTCTCCTGGAGATTTACCGATGAATATAAGGCATTACCTTATTTCGCACAAGCCATTGCCTAACCGCGCTGGCGATAGGCCTAATTAGGCAATGCTTACCGGACCAGAACTAGGTGCAGCCATTGATGCTGCGCGGATCGCCAAGGGCGTATCCAAGAAACAGCTCGCAGACGACTTCCAGGTGAAGCCTCCGTCGGTGCAGGGCTGGGTGAAAAACGGCCGGATCGACAAGTCCAAGCTGATGGACGTGATCGCTTACTTTTCTGACGTGGTTGGCCCTGAACACTGGGGGCTTCGCCCTGGCTTCTCCTACGAGAGCATCCAGGACGTCACTTCTGAGCCTGCTGCAGAGCCGGCGCCAACCTCAGCTGCCGATATGGTTCGCGCCATGCTCGCCAAACAAGGCAAGAACTTGTCGGATTCGGCGCGCGCGCAGTTGATCGCAGCCGCCGAAGCGACCGATGAGGGAAATGTGATTACAGCGGATTTCTCCCGGCCTGGACTGGTCGGCGACGAGGTTCGGATAGCCCACTACGATATTCGCGCAGCAATGGGTGGCGGCCAGATCCCGCACGATTACCCCGAGATGCTCAAGGACATTCGCGTTAGCCCGAGTCACCTGCGGGAAATCGGCGTTGAGTTCGAAGAGCACCACCACCTGAAAGTGGTCACCGGCTGGGGGCAGTCGATGGAGCCCACCATCAAGCATCGCGACCCGCTGATCGTGAATATCAACGTCCGCGACTTCGTGGGCGATGGGGTGTACCTCTTCGTCTGGGATGACCTGCTCTACATCAAGCGGCTGCAGGTGGCTGATGAGGAGCACTTCGAGATGATTTCTGACAACCCGCGGCACAAGGATCGGCTGATCCGCCGGGACATGACCTACATCCAGGCCCGGGTGCTGCTGGTCTGGAACGCTCATCTGGTTTGATCCGCTACATTCGAACCAAATGACCTGAACCTACGCCTACCCTGTCCGTCTTTACTATAGTGATCCTGCGCGCCACGTTTATCGGTTTTACGATTTCGTGGCGCGAGGTGGATTGACTATTTCTCTACGGAGCCGATAATCACGGTCCGATTTGGCGAATTTCGCCATCGAGTTTTCAAATGGAGGCTTTCATGTCAATCAAAGCGGCAGCACCGGCCCTTATAGTCGCCGCTCTCGCCTTGGTAGGTGACTACTCGACCATCTCGCATCAAGAAGACTCACGCGCAGTGCGTGAATCCTGTGCCAACCCAGTCAGCTTATCCAACCTGCGCGGAGCTATCTCCGAGCTAACACAAGGCTGGGCTGAGCTTGATTCGGTCTACTCTCAAAGCGTAGCTGCAGTCATGAAGTCGAGCTCGCTGGACGATACCAAGTATCTCAAAAATATCGAGCTCCTTCAGGCTGTTAGGCAGCTTGAAGAAAATCTTCGTTTGGCTGATGTGCCTCCTCCACTGCAACCCGATCACATCGCATTGCGCAGGGCGATCGCGAAGGTTCGCACTAGGATGACTACGATTGACAGCATCTATCAACAGTTCTTCGTCAAGCCTGAAGAATTCCAGAGCGATCTGAGCCGTACCGGTCTGCGCGACCTGGCTGAGCACACGACACGTAGACTCGGCCAGCTGGCCTAAGGCACTCGATGACGGTAGAGGTATCTTTCCATCCAGGGACGTTTGGTGAGTTTTTCTCTCCCATAGACGAGAAACACCCAAGGCTTTCAGATCTGCTGCTGAGCGAATTCCGTACGTATATGGAATCAAATCGCCTGGTCATACCGTCGATTTTTGGTCGCGACGTGCCCTACACGCAACCACCTTTGGCACTCCAGTCATGCCTAATGCACATCCATATCAGGATCCCGCCCAACTCCTTTCCGAAAGGCGTGCCTCAGCATGACAGGGTCTGCAAATTTGGCCGGCCTGGCGATGACGCAGCGCTGGTTTACGTTCCGGGTGAGCTTTATGAGAATCGTTATCTGATCCTTGCGATGTTCTGGCCTGACGCGCATACCAAGGCTAGGGATAGATCTGCCATGCGCTATCTTGCTCGATTAGCTAAAGATTGGCGCGAGAACAATTAGAACCAGCCCGCCTCGGCGGGCTTTTTCATGCTCGTCAAAAAGGTGCCTCCTCCTCTACCCTCTCCTCCTCCCAACCCTTCTCCACGACCAAGTCGTCTCGATCCTCGGCGCTCTGTTCCTCCCAGCGGACCGTCACGCTCTCGTCGTCGTTGAACGTCAGGTCCAGCTCCGGCGTCTCGGCCAGCAGCCCCATCACCTCCTCCCACTCCATGTCTCCGTCCGTATCCAAGCGATGGATCGTCACCCAGCGCTGCGATTGCGCGATCGGGTGATTGATCATCGACGAGACCCGCAGGCCCAGCCGCTCGAGGGCTGTCATTTCTTGGCGCGCTTGTGGAGTCGACTTCTTCTGCTTGGCCATACCTTCCTCCGCTAACTGTACATTCATCCAGTATTAGGCAGAGCTTACCCGAGCTATCGAACGATGCAAGCCCGGAAGGCGGATTAGGCACTCTCGAAAAAGTTAGGCATTACCTATTTACAATTATTAGGCATTGGCTTATCGTTCATTCCATCGAGGCGCTCCAAAGCCCCTCGGGAGGCCCTCAACCGGGCCCGCTCTTTAGCGACACACCTTGCCGGATCGACACCGGCCCAGATTCAAAGGCAGCGATGGACTGGCCTCAACAGTCCAGAGGGGTGGCAACTGCCCCGGGCGTGCAGCGTAAAGCGCCGAGAACAGTTATCCAGCGGGACGAAATGCCGAAAGGCCCGCGGCTGGAGGAACAACGAGATTTGAGCCAGCGACCGACGCCAGTAGCGGGTCGCGGCAGATTTCCTCGATGCCCTTCTTGCGAGGGGCATCCGGGAAATCAACCCGACACAGGAACAACTCAATGAACGCACAGCAGCAGCTCACCCCGCCTGCTATCGGCCAGATCTGGCCAGGCCAGGGCGGCATCTACGCCGGGATCATGCCGGCGCGCAACAGCCAAGAGGCCTACCACCTGATCCTTGGCGAAGAGCTGGGCCGCTTCGAGTGGGGTCCGTACGGCGAAGAGTCGTCGGCTACTAGCCTGATCGATGGCCTGGCTAACACCAAGAACCTGATCGGCGAAGGTGATGACTATCCGGCTGCCAAGGCTGCCGCCGCGCACATCGCCGACGGACACAGCGACTTCTACCTGCCGGCCGCTGCCGAGCTGTACGAAGCGTGGTTGAACCTGGGCGACCAAGACTGGCACTGGGTGTGGTCGAGTTCGCAGCGCTCCGCCTACTTCGCATTCGACATGTACTTCGGTGATGGCTATCAGGACTACGGCGTCAAGAACGACGAGCTCCGTGTCCGCCCCGTCCGCAGATTGCCCATTCAGTAATTCATTCATTCGATGAGCGCAGCTCATCACGCTTTTGCAGGCGATTCCGGAACTCAGGACGAGTTAGACCAGAAGCAGCCCGGGCGGCGCCGGGCGCCTGCACCACTCCCCTAAATTTCGACCGCATTGGCAGGCGCCAGGCCACCTTTCACGGTGGGTTTGGTCGCCCGCGCCTGGCCCCTGGCCAATGCGGTTGGCTACCGAGGTTTTCGCGATGAGCGCACCACCACTCATGGTCACCTGCCCCGACTGCGGCGGCGACGGCAAGGAGACTTGCCACAACCCAGATCACGGCCTGATAGGCGCGCTAGGTTTTCACGACATCGGACGCATCGGCTGCCCATGCTGCGGCCATGACGAGCGCCACAAGGTCAAGAATGGCGGCGTGTGCGACACGTGCGCTGGCGAAAAGCAGGTTACCGAAGAGGTCGCCCGACAGTTCTGCCAGGACCTCGACTACGACTTCGAGCATGTGATGGGAATGCTGTCTTCCCCACCCACCGAGTAACCAACCACCTGGAGGCGACCATGCACCCAAGCATTCAAACCCGGCGCGACATTCTTTCCGTGCTCAAGGAGCGCTCTGTGATTGCCACTGCCGAGTTCTACGAGAAGGTTGGCCGGGTGATGCCGGTGATCCTGTTCCGACTCCAGGTAAAGCCTGCGGGCCGGGACTTCTTCCACGTAGTGGACAGTTCCAGCGGCAGGGTCGTTGGATTCCGCCGTGATCACAACGAGGCCTGTGCATTGGCGCGCCGGCTGGAGACGGAGACAAGGTCATGAGCAACTTCCTCGAAACGCCGGAAGGCCCGAACTGGCTGCACGACTCGATCAACAAGCTGATCTGCGGCGAGAGCGTCACGGCGCCTCGCCCATTTGGCAAAGAGGTCTCGCTGGTAACTCCCCAGTCGCTGTACGAGGCCCTCGCGGAGCACTTGGGCGCACAGGAGCACATCGCGCCGCTGCTGACCGACAATCGGGAGTACCCGATCGAGCGGATGATCTGCGAGGTCATCGCCGACGGGCGTGGCATCCACCGCAAGGTACACGACCTTGCCTGCGAGGCGGTCGGCCCCTCCAAAGCGGGCCACCCTACTGCCCTGCATGACGTGGCTGAAGCCCTGATTCGGCCGTGGGCCAATGAGTATGGCCGGGCCCTAGCCGAAGAGGTCGCTGCTGACCAGGCTATCGATCGGTACGAGCAGGCCAAGGCTGACGCAGCATGACAAGCCTGCAGTACGCCCGACGCCTCGCCATCTGGCGATCCTCCTTCCTGATCCTGACCGCCTGCACAGCGGTAATGCTGGCGGTCCCGCTCACCCAATAGTCTTTTCATCAGCGCCCACCGCAGGGATGGCGCGGGAGATTCGCATGTCCGATTTGACCGTAAAGCAAAGCTTCAGCCTCACCCCTTCATCGCTTACTGAAGCGATGGAATTCGCCAACATCCTGGCCCAATCGACCATCGTGCCGAAAGAGTTCCTGGGCAATCCAGGCAACATCCTGGTGGCTATTCAGTGGGGGTTGGAGCTGGGCCTTCAGCCATTGCAGGCCATGCAGAACATCGCAGTCATCAACGGCCGCCCGGCACTCTGGGGTGACGCAGTGATCGCCCTGGTGCGCGGCTCGCCACTTTGCGAGTACGTGTATGAGGAAGACGACGGCCACACCGCGACTTGCCGGGTAAAGCGCCGCGGCGAGAACGAGCAGGTGCGCATCTACAGCATGGAGGACGCCAAGACAGCCGGCCTGGTTGGTAAGGCCGGGCCATGGACTCAGCACCCAAAGCGGATGCGCCAGATGCGCGCCCGGGCTTTTGCTCTGCGCGACGTATTCCCTGACGTGTTGCGCGGCATGCCAGTCGCCGAAGAACTGCAAGACATGCCGAAAGATCGCGAACAAGTAGCGAATCTTTCGAGCGTTCCGAAGATTGACGCACCCGAAGCTCTGCCTGGATATCCAGACGAGAAGCTGACCGAGAACCTACCGAAATGGCGAGCTGCGATCGAGGCTGGCAAGTCTTCGGCTGAGCACCTGATCGCCACCATCGGCAGTAAGTATGCACTCACTCAACAACAGATTGACGCCATCAACCAGCTGAAGCCTATCGAAGGGGAAGCCGCATGAAGATCCATAACGTCACCCAGGGCTCAGCCGAATGGCACGCCCTCCGCGCTCAACACTTCACCGCCTCAGAGGCGCCGGCCATGATGGGCGCCTCGAAGTACCAGACTCGCACTGATCTGCTGAAGCTGAAGAAGACCGGCATCACTCCTGAAGTGACGTCGTCACAGCAGCGCATCTTCGACAAAGGCCACGAGACCGAGGCAATGGCACGGCCAATCGTCGAGCGCATGATTGGAGAGGATCTGTTCCCGGTGGTTGGCACTGAAGGCAACTTGCTCGCCTCCATGGACGGCATGACCATGCTTGGCGAGACTCTGTTCGAGCATAAGCTTTGGAACGAGTCCTTGGTTGCCCAGGTACGCGCCGGTGAATTGGAGCCGCATTACTACTGGCAGCTCGAACAGCAACTGCTGGTCAGCGGTGCCGAGAAAACGATCTTCGTTTGCTCCGACGGCACTGAAGCCAACTTCGTTTCGCTGGAGTACTTCCCGGTCGCTGGCCGGGCCGCGCAACTGGCCGAGGGCTGGAAGCAGTTTGAAGCTGACCTCGCCTCTTTCGAGCCGGTCGCGGCTGTGGCCGAGGTCGTTGGCAACACCCCTGAAACGCTACCAGCGCTGCGCATCGAAGTTACCGGCATGGTTACTGCCAGCAACTTGGAACAGTTCAAAGCTCACTCGCTGGCCGTCATTGAAGGCATCAACACTGATCTGCAGACCGACCAGCACTTTGCTGACGCCGAGAAAACGGTCAAGTGGTGCGGCGACGTAGAAAGTCGCCTTGAAGCTGCCAAGCAGCACGCTCTGAGCCAAACCGAAAGCATCGACGTCTTGTTCAAGACCATCGAAGACATCAGCGCTCAGGTGCGACTGAAGCGCCTGGAGCTGGATAAGCTGGTCAAGGCGCGCAAGGTCGCCATTCGCGATGAGATCGTGATCACCGCTGCCAAAGCGCTGCAGGTTCACATCGACAAGATCAATGAGTCGTTTGGAGGCAAGGTTCGCTTGCCGGCTGTACCAGCTGATTTTGCAGGCGCCATCAAGGGCAAGAAGACCATCAGCAGTCTGCGCGATGCTGCCGACTCTGAACTGGCCCGGGCCAAGATCGAAGCCAGCCAGATCGGCGATGGTATCCGCACCAACCTGGAGAGCCTGCGCACTTTGGCGAAGGACCATGCTTTCCTGTTCAACGATGCCCAGCAATTGGTGCTCAAGGATAACGAAGACCTGGTCGCGCTGATCAAGGTACGCATCAGCGAGCACCAGCAGGCCGAGGATCAGAAGGCCGAAGCTCAGCGCGAGAAAATCCGCAAGGAAGAGCGCGAGCGCCTGGAGCAAGAACAGCGCGCCGAGACAGCACGCCTTGAGGCAGAAGCCAAAGCAACTGAGGCGCCTGCTGCCGCGCCGGCAACAGGGCAAGCCTCTAATCCAGTTGCCTCGGTACCGACCCAACCCAAGCCAGCAGCGAAGCCGGCAGCACCAACTGCTTCAAAACCACTCGCCTATCAGGCCGAGGTCAAAGACTTCGAAGCCTTGGTGAAGGCCGTAGCCAACGGCCAGGTGCCAATCGATGTGCTTACCGTCAACTGGCAGGCACTCGACGCGATCGTCGCTGCCAAGGGTTCAAACTTCAACATGGCGGGGGTAACCCTGACTCAGGTGGCAGCATGACCGACAACCAAATCATCGCCGGCGCCCAGCGCCAGGCAGAACTGGAGGCAGCTAAGCATGCCTTCTTCGCATCTGGCGGCCGGGTGGTCGAGCTCCAGGGGTTCAACTACAAGCCCCGCCCGCCCAAGGCAGCTGGCTCCGATCAGATCTTTTCCATCAAGTCGGAGGCCCAGAAGAAGCGCGCGGCAGAAGCCAGGCGAATCGCGGAAATCCGCGAAATGTCGAAAACCATGACGCAGGCCGAAGTGATGGAGGCCACCGGGTTATCCAGGAAGCAGCTGTTCAAGCTCTCTGAAAAGTACGGCATCGGCTTTCAGTCGGCCAAGGCCCGCGAGCACGAAGAATGCCGCCGGCGCCGGGAAGCGCTTTCAGGGTTCGTGCGGTACTGCGCCGAAGACCAGGGCATGAACAGAACTGATACCGCCGAGGCACTGGGTGTCAGCAGGGCGCTGATCTCGACCATCCAGAAAGAGTTCGATATCAAATTCCAGGCGGCCCAATGAGGCGCATCAACAACCGAGTGCAGCAGCGCCGCCGGCAGTTGCACGTTCACTTGCCGCCCAGCGGTTTAAAGGGGGTGCCGTATGGCGATGACGCCGAAAGAGCGCGACCTGAGGCGCCGAGAGAAACAGGAGCGCCTGGGCGAGCAGGACTTGAGAATCAAGGCCACTGCCGCACACGCCGCACAGCTCGCTGACCTGATGCTGTGGGGCGAAATGGTCGAGAGCAGCGAAGCGCTCACCCTCCTGATCTACCATGCGCACAAGCTGGGCCGGGAGAAATTCACCTTCTTCGCCGCTGGGGCGCAACTCGAGATTGAGAGCGACCAGCACATCAAGGCAGAGCGCACCGAGATCAGGCTGATGGCCAGGCGCGGCACCGTCCATCAGGTCGACGAAATGGGCGGGTGGATCAACGCCACCGACCGAAGCTTCGTAGTCCGCCTGCTGATTGAGCGTGCCCATGCTCTGGGGCCGATTCAGGCCCTCACATTGCTGTCGCTGCCTCCGCGCCACGATTTCGTCATCAGCAATTCCGTGGCGCGAACTCTCTATGAGTGGCGAGTGCAGCGTGAGCTTCGTGCATCAGACATCCGCCTGGGCGATGACCCCGATGACACCGGCCTGTTGTTGCTCGGCAACGGCTGAACCAAAACTTCAATTACCCATATGCCGCCCAGGTAGGGCTGCTCATTCCTGAGAGATGCTCATGAAATCTGAAATGGTAAAGCTTGAACACAACGGTCTGCACTTCAAGGTGGCCCGCCCGAAGCTCGCCGAACTTGCCCTGGTTAGCGCTCTGGCCGGCCTGTCGTCCGCCAACGCCCCGAGCAACATCGCTGTGCCGCCAGTCGGCCAGCCTTGGCCGGGCCAGGGCGGCATCAACGGAGGCTTCGTGCCGGCCATCGGTGACGTGCCAGCGCACTACCTGATCTTCGCCGACAGCGATGTTGGCGAGCACGAGTGGGGCGGCCGCAATACTGAGTCGAAAGCTACCAGTCGGCACGACGGCAAGGCCAATACTGACATCCTGATAGCAGAGGGCGGCCATCCTGCTGCTGAAGCAGCCCGGGCATACCGCGCTGACGACCATGCCGACTTCGACCTTCCGGCCGCATCCCAGCTCTACCAGGCCTGGGTACACGGGCTGATCACCGAGGGGGCGTACTGGAGCAGTTCGCAGCGCTCCGCCTACAACGCATTCAGCATGTACTTCGGTGATGGCTGTCAGGGCTACAACGGCAAGCTCAGCGAGCTCCGTGTCCGCCCCGTCCGCAGCGTGCCGATCGACTCGCTCATCGAGGCGTGACGCTATGGCCACCATAGAATCAATGCTGAATCGATCCGAGCGGGTGGGCGAATGCCTTATTTGGCGAGGTGGCGTTAACGCCGGTGGTTATGGGTATGTTTGGCACGAAGGCAAGAATCGCGGCGCGCATCGTGTCAGCTATGAGCTGAACATTGGCGAAATACCAGATGGCATGGAGATCCTTCACTCTTGCGACACGCCTGGATGCATTGAGCCATCTCATCTTTCGCCCGGAACCCATCGCAAGAACATTCAGGAAATGGTGGCACGAAGCAGGCGAGATACAGCGTCCGGCTCGAAGCATGGGATGTCGAAGCTAAGCGAGGTGCAGGTAGCGGAGATTCGATCCCGATACAGGCCGCGCTGCCGCGTGAACAGCTCTTGCGCACTGGCAAGGGAATTCGGCGTCACGCAGGCGACCATCTGGAGCGCCTTGAAAGGATCCACATGGAAAAGCGCCTGATGTCTTCGGCCTGCTCAGCCAGGCCAGCCACAGCCAGAAAGACCGCGCAGCGCTGGCGAACCTGATCCTGCGCCGGGGCCATTCGGTCAACGGCGACCTGACAAAAACCTACCTCAAGCGATAACCCCTCTCCCCTCTATTCACTGCCGCGATATGGCGGCCAAGGAGCACCCGTGCGCCTGAAGAAAGCTGAGCGTGAGCAGGTCCGCCTGAAGTACGACGGACTGTGCGCCTACTGCGGCAATGCCCTGGGCGACCGCTGGCACGCCGACCACTTCGAGCCTGTCGTCCGCAACTGGGGCGAAGCCGCGAAGACAGTCCCAGTCCTGCGGCCAGGCAATCACAACCTGGCCAACATGATGCCGGCCTGCGTCCCGTGCAACCTGAGCAAAAACCGCATGCAGCTAGAGGACTGGCGCCGCTGGCTCGCCGGCCACGTCAACAGCCTCAACCAGTACCACCCCATCTACCGCCTGGCCAAGGCCTACGGCTTGATCGCCGAGACTGGTGCCGAGGTCGTCTTTCACTTCGAAAAGGTGAGCGAGTAATGAGCGACTTCGAGATTGCTGTAACGGAGATGCCCGCAAACAAACTGCCGGAGTACATCAGTGCGCTGGACCAGGCCACGCGCGACTGGACTGATCGCGCTGCTCGTGGCGAATGCCCATGGGTTTGCGCGGACTGTTGTTACACCTTCAACGAAGGCATGCCAGATCAATGCTGCCACGGGTTGCAGGAGTGCACCGACATTATCAAGCGCGACAAGCTGCGCGCCATGCGTGAAGGAAACGAACCATCATGACCCGCCTCGCCCTCTGCCTCCTGCTGCTGGCCACCGGCGCCATCTGCAGAGCCGTCATAACCAAAATCACCGACTGGACAGTCCAGGTGCCGAAGGATCTGATGTCATGACCGAACAAAGTCCCAAGGAATTCTACTCTGTCGATCAAGCCTCTCAGCATGCTGCTGAATGGTGCAAGCGCAATCCCGCATGGCGCAGGATCTGTGATATCCCTGATATCTCCGTGTTCGAAAAAACCTACGATGAGATCCCAAAGCGCGAGCGCGCCTACTGGGAAAAGAACGGCGGCGAAGAATGCTGGCGTGAATTCGGCGCCGGGGGAACCAAGGTGCCTACCGGGTTCATCTCTGGAAAGGGCGAGTTCTTCGACCACGTCCTCAAAGTTCCGCTTCATCACAACATGATGATGGTTTACCGCGTGGGCAAGAGGTGGAAGCCATGATCGCCCTCGCCTATATGGCCTACCTGATCTGGAGGGCTCCGAGATGAACAAATTGGTCTGTGGCTGGGGAGTGAACGACGCCGATTACCAGATCCAGATAAGCATTCCGAATCCAACTGGAGGAGCGCTGAAGGGGACGACCAGGATCGACTGCCCTTACTACCGGGCATGGGGCCGCATGGTCGAGAGATGCCACGGCGGAAGGTTTCCAGCCTATGCCGGAACCACGATCTGTGAAGAGTGGAGGCACTTCATGACCTTCAGATCATGGATGGAGCAGCAACCCTGGAGAGGGAACGAGCTCGACAAAGACATTCTCGGCGACGGCACGCTCTACTCCCCTGACACATGCTGCTTCGTGCCGAGGAACGTGAATATGTTCTGGAACAAGACGAGCCGAAGCGGCCACGGCCTGGTTGGCGCAAGCTACCGAAAATCAACCGGCAGATACGTAGCCCAATGCAAGATCGGTGATCGGAACATGGCGCTTGGGTATTTCGATACCGAAGCTGAAGCCCATGGCGCCTGGGTCGCAGCCAAAGAGAAAGCCATGGCGATCCTGCTTGGCAGCGTCAGTCTGGAGCCAAGGGTGGTAGCAGGCATGTACAACAAGCTGAAGCAGTTCCAGGGCCGGCTAGCGGCCTAACCCATCTCCCCCTACATACAACTCAAGCCCGCCGACATGCGCGGGCATGGAGAGCTATTGCCATGATCATCGACGACATGATGACGGACAAAATCACGCTCCACGGCCTGGGCTTCGTTCAGGTTCAGCTACAGGGCGGCCAGCGCCTGCACGTGTGGCACCCAGAGCTGCCCCGCCGGGCCTGCTTCGAGCACTCGGCAATTCACGACCACCGCTTCAACTTCGCGTCGCGGATCTTAGTCGGGAAGCAGATCAATCACTGCTACGACATGCGCAGGCTGGATGATGAAGGCGAATTCGTTCTCTACCTGCATGAGGGTGCGCGTCAAGCCGGCGGCGGAAGACCATGGACACCAGACGGTAAGGCCAACATGGTGCACCACTCGACCTGCACTATTGCCGCCGGCGATGTGTACACCACCAGGGCCTATGAGTATCACCGGACAGAACCAGGCGGTGACGGCCGTGTGGCCACCGTCATGCAGAAGCGCGGCGAGTACCCGGCCGGCGCTCATTCCACCTGCCGCTACGGCGTGCAGCCGGACACAGACTTTGATCGCTACCAATGGCCCGCCGCCCGCCTATGGGAAGTCGTGCGCGACGTGCTTCTGGCCTGACCACCAACCTGCCGCCCCGGCCCGACCTTACTCTCGCGCAAGCCTCCGGAACCGCACCAGGTCAGCTACGACCGCCACAGCGAGCGCGATCATCACGCAATCGAACCCGCGCTGCAGCGCAATGCTGTGCGCGTCTGTGAGCACCCAGGCCATCAGCAGCAGATCCATCACGGCCAGCAGCACAAACGCCCGGGTTATCGCATTCAACGCTCTCATGGGAAGCCGTTCCTTCGTGCTCGGTTTTCCCTATGAAAGCACGCCTGCGGGGTCAGGAAAGCCCTGCCCAGCAGCTCAAGGCCATTCCCACAACGCACCCAGAAAGCGGTGCGATTACGCAATTTTTTGACACGTGCCGCCACCGGCGGCGTGGAGACCACATATGCGCCACGCAGAAAACATTGATCGCTTCCTGCGCCTCGATGAGGTGCTGCACGTGACCGGCATCGGCCGGAACACCGTGTATCGCAGAATCCGGGAAGGCACCTTCCCAAAACAGGTTAGAATAGGACCCAACTCGGTCGCCTGGCGGCAGTCGGACATCTCTCAATGGATGACCTCTTTTGAGCCCAGCGACGACCAATCAGTACATTGAGCAGTACATCGAATCAGACAATTCCGCTCAAGCCCTTACCCCACCAGCATTACAGGTTCACCAGTGGAAATTTTCAAAGAGTTCACCTTCGAATCGGCCCACCGCTTGCCGAATGTGCCCGCCGGGCACAAATGCGGGCGCCTGCACGGCCACTCCTTCAAGGTTGCCTTGCACCTGACCGGCCAGCTGGATCCGCATACCGGCTGGATTCGCGACTTCTCGGAGATCAAGGCGATTTTCAAGCCGCTGTACGAGCAGCTAGACCACAACTACCTCAATGACATCCCTGGCCTGGAGAACCCGACCAGCGAAGTGATTGCCAAATGGATCTGGGACCAGGTCAAGCCGTTGCTGCCAGAACTGAGCAAGGTGCGTATCCATGAGACCTGCACCAGTGGCTGCGAGTATTACGGCGACTGAGCTGACAGTGACATGTCTGAAAACCACCTCCCAAGGTGGTTTTTTTATGCCCGCCTTGCAGGAAACTTTCAGC